>NZ_BSDC01000001.1:600000-1200000 GCF_030268045.1 Geothrix edaphica | reverse complement strand
CGATCCGACGTCGACGGCCGCGATCCGCATGGAACGATTGTGGCCGGATGGCGCCCCCAAAAATTACGAATCGATTCGTTGACAACATACGAATTGATTCGTATGTTGTCTCCAGACCCCCTGGAGGCTTCATGACTACCGCGCCCATCCGCCCGTCCGATGGCGAGCTCGCCATTCTGCGGGTCCTCTGGTCGCGGGGTCCCTCGACCGTTCGGGATGTGCACACCGAATTGTCGAAGGACCGGGACATGGGCTACACCACCGTGTTGAAGCTCATGCAGATCATGGTGGAGAAGGGCCTGGTGGCCCGGGACGAACGCGCGCGCTCCCACACCTACCGGACCCTCCAGGGGGAGGCCGAAACCCAGCGCTGCCTGTTGAAGGAACTTCTGCAGAAGGCCTTCGCGGGCAATCGTCGGGAACTCGTCCTCCAGGCCCTCGAAACCGAGCCCGCCTCGGCCGAGGAACTGGAGGACATCCGCAAGCTGCTGAATGACGCCAAGGGGAGGGCCCGATGATCGACCTATCATCCTTCCCTGTATTGCAGGCCATCGGCTGGACCCTGCTCCACAGCCTCTGGCAGGGCGCGCTGTTGGCCCTGCTGGCGGTGGTGGCGCTCCGGCTGGCGCAGCGACATTCCGCGGACCTCCGCTACGCCATCGCGGTGGGAACGCTGGGCCTGCTGGTCCTCACCTTCGCCGGAACCCTGATCTGGATCTCGATCGGCGGCGATCCGCTGCCCGTGTCCGGAACCTTGGCCATCGTCCCCATCGGTGAAGGGCAGAGCCCCGTGAGCTGGATGGTCCGGCTTCGTGGGGCACTCGGTCCCTGGATTCCCTGGCTGTTCCTGGCCTGGATTCTGGGTTTCAGCCTGCGGCTCGTGCAAGTGGGGCGATCCTTGGTCTGGCTCTATGGGCCTTGCCTGGGAAACCTTCAGCCGCCGCCAGCCGAATGGCTGGCACGGTTCGAATCCATGCGAATCCGCAGCCGCGTGCAAGCACCCGTCCGCCTGGGGTTGTCCGACCAGGTGGATTCCCTCGTAGTGCTGGGCTGGCTGAAACCCATGGTGCTGGTCCCGGCGGCGGCTTTCCTGGCCCTGAGCCCCGAGGCTTTGGAGGCCCTGCTGGCCCACGAACTGGCCCATGTCCGCCGTGGGGACTTCCTGGCGAATGTCCTCCAGACTTTCGCGGAAGCGCTGTTGTTCTACCACCCCGCCGTCTGGTGGCTCTCCCGGCGCATCCGCCAGGAGCGCGAGCACTGCTGCGATGATGCGGCCGTACAAGCCTGCGGCGATCCGATCCTCTACGCCTCCGCCCTCGTCGGATTGGAGGAACTCCGCTCTCAACCGAACCTGATTCCCGATCTGGCCCCCGCGGCCAGTGGAGGCCACCTCATGTCCCGCATTCAACGACTGCTGCACCCGCATGCCACCCACGCTCCGGCCGCGCCCCTGGCCGCCCTCATTCCGGCCCTCCTGCTGGCGGTTGTCCTGGGCATCGCCACACTCTCGGCCACCGACGCCCCCAAGCCTGCACCGGCAGCATCGGACCCCGTGGAGATGGATTTCAAGCTGATCCGTGTCAAGCATCAGCCCGAGGCGCCCGCTTATCCTCCCGAGGCCAAGGCCGCTCGCATCCAGGGCACCGTGGTGGTGGTCCTGGTCATCGACACCGAAGGCAAGGTGACGGCGGCCAAGGCCATCTCGGGCCCCCCGGAACTCCACGCATGCGCCGTGGGTTATGCCAGGGCCTGGGAGTTTGAACCCGCCAAAGTCAAAGGAAAACCCGTGCCCGCCAGATTCAAGCTCACCATGCCGTTCCGCCTGAAGTGAATCTTTTCACCACGGCGCAAAAGGGGCCATCAGGCCCCTTTTGCGCCCAGTGAGAAGCAGGGAGGAGCCTGACCTCTGGTAACCGTTGCGTGAAGTCCGAGGGCCCGGCCATGCTCGATCCCACATTCCGAGGTGATCAGATGGCTTTGACGGTGGATGGCATCTTTGCGCTCATGCCCGAACTCTTCCTGCCCGAGAAGGCCCAGGGGCTCACGGTCTCCGTCTACTACCAGGTGACGGGCGAGGGTGGCGGGGACTACACCTGCCAGATCGACAACGGTGTGTTCTCCCTGAAGCGGGAGGCCAAGCCCGACGCCACCTCCGTGGTGGTGATCGGCGCGGAGGACTGGATCGCCCTGAACGAAGGCAAGCTCGATCCCATGCAGGCCTTCATGACCGGGAAGCTCAAGGGCACCGGGGATCTCGGCCTGCTCCAGAAATTCCCCAAGTTCTTCAAGAAGCCCCAGAAGCAGGGCGGCCCGGTGAAGCCGTTGAAGGATCTGCTGCCCGCGCGCCTCGCGCTGGCCGGGACGGGGATCAAGGTGACCGTGGGAACGGAAAGCTGGGGCGACGGCGCGGAAGTGTCCGGCGATGAAGCCGCCGTGCGGGGACTGGTCTGCGGTGTCTCGGAGCCCGGCCCCGCCCTGCTGGGTGGCCAGATCCGGTACGCGGGGGACATGAGTCTTCTCCGCAAGGCCTGGAAGACCTGGTCCGCCGAGCCTGAAATCAGCTTCCCCGACACGCCCGGCGGCAAGGCCCTGGCGACCCTGCGCAAGCGCTACAAGGGCGGCGCCAGCGGCACCCTGGAAGTGAAGGTGGATGGGGTGCCCTACCGCCTGGACTTCAAGCCGGAAGGGCTGTCCGTGCGACCTGGCGAAGTGGAGGGCGGCGCGGCTCTGGGCATCTCCGATGCGGATTTCGCGGCGCTCAACGCGGGCAAGCTGAACCTGGTGGCGGCCCTGCTGGGCGGCGCCATCACCGTGAAGGGCGACATGAGCCAGGTGGCGGCCTACACCGCCCACTTCGATGCGGACGTGAACCCGGCCCAGGCCCTGCTGGAGTCCATGCCTGAGCGTTTCAACGCCGAAAAAGCCGGAGATCTTGAAGCCGCCGTGGGTTACCAGATTGATGACCTGGGCTATACGCTTTTCGTCCGGAATGGCACCTGCATGGTGTTCCCCCGCCTCATGAAACCCTGTGATACGCTCCTGAAAGCCAAGGCCGACGACTTCATTGCCATGAGTACCGGAACGCTGAATGCCCAGGAGGCCTTCATGACCGGCAAGATCCAGATCGAGGGCGACCCGCTGCTCATGCAGAAGGTCGCGAAGAGCTTCAAGCGGCCTGAAGCCTGAGTCTCCCGTGACGCCTCCCGCCGCCCCCTCCCGCAAGAGGACACCGGGCCCCAAACCCGGGAAGGCGGCTGTGGGCACCATCCGCGTGGCCAAGGTCATCGCGCCGATGACCGCCGCCAAGCCCGATAAGAAGGCGCTGCTCGACCCGGAAGAGGATCTGGCCCCCGGGGTGCCCTGCGAGGGGCGCTGCGGACACTGCCATCACCATCCCTGCCGTCTCCACGGCGGAATCTGAATCTGATCAGTCGCCTTCCCACAGCTCCCGCAATCGCTGGTAGCCCGCCCGGCTCACGGGCAGGCGGGTGCCGTCGCGGAGGATGGCGTCGCGATGCTCCTTGGAGTCTTGTTCGACGCGGACAAGGCGGTCGAGGTTCAGGATGTAACTGCGGTGAATGCGGATGAAACGACTCGAATCGAGTTGGGTTTCCAGGCTGGCGAGGGTCTGCTGCTTGAGCAGGTTCCTGCCTTCGGTCCTCAGCAGCACGTAGTCGTCCTGGGCCTGCACCCAGTCCAGATGATCCAGGTGGACCACCGTCACCTTGGGGCCATCCTTCACCACGACGCGCTCCAGGGGCTTCCCCTGGCGGGCCGCGGCCGCAAGTTCCGAGGCGGCGGGCGCGGGAACGGCGGGGTGGGCCGCCTGCTGGGCCCGGGCCTTGGCCAGTGCGGTGTCGAAGCGTTCCTTCGAGAACGGTTTCAGAAGATAGTCCACGGCGTGGGCCTCGAAGGCCCGCAGGGCATGCTGGTCGTAGGCGGTGACGAAGACCACGGCGGGACGCTTCCCTTCGGCTTCGAGCAGTTCCAGCACCTCGAAGCCATCGAGCTTGGGCATCTGGATGTCCAGGAAGATGAGATCGGGCTGGTGCAGGGCCACGGCCTTCAGGGCCTCGAAGCCGTTGGCGCACTCGGCCGCGACTTCCACGTCCGGATGGGCGGCCAGGTGTTCGCGCACCACGGCGCGGGCCAGATCCTCGTCGTCGATGATGAGGGCTTTCATGGTTCCGTCTCCAGGGGGAAGACCAGGGTCACGCGATGGATGCCATTCTGCACGCCCGCTTCGAAGCGGGCCCGGTTGCCGAAGCGCCCGAGCAGGCGCTGGCGGACCTGGCGCAGCCCGAGCCCCAGTCCCTGGGGTGTCGGCACGTCCAGGTCCGCCGGGTTCTCCACCCGCAAGGTCACATGGCCTTCCGCCGCCTCGGCGGCCACGACCAGGGTGCCTCCCTCGGGCAGCGCCGCGATGCCGTGCTTGATGGCGTTCTCCACCAGCGGTTGCAGCAGCAGCGTGGGCAGGAGGGCGGGATCGGCGGCCGGATCGATGCGCCAGTCCAGGGTCAGCCGGGCGCCGAAGCGGATCTGCTCGATGGCCAGGTAGGCCCGGGCCAGGTCCAGTTCCTCCCGCAGGGGCACCAGGCGGCGCTCCCCCAGGCCCAGGCTGCGGCGGAGGAAGTCGGACAGCAGCACGCACATCTCCCGCGCCCGGGCCGGATCCACGGCCGTGAGCGCGGAGAGCGAGTTCAGGCTGTTGAACAGGAAGTGGGGGTTGAGCTGGGCGCGCAGGGCCTTCAGCTCTGATTCCTGGGCCAGCAGCTGCAGCTCGGCTCCCCGGCGTTCGGCCTCCACGGCCCGGTCCTGGGCCAGCATGAGGTAGCTGAGGGCCACAGAGGCCAGGTAGAGCAGGATGCCCAGGCCCGTGAGCACCGGCAGGGCGATGTCCACCCGACGGGGGAGGGCGCCCAGGCCGGGGATCCAGGCCAGGGCCCGGGCCAGCAGCCAGGCCAGCCCCGCCCAGATGCCGCCCATGAGCACGGCCGCCAGGCCCCAGGCCGCGCCATGGGAGCCCAGGGTCTCCACCCTCCGGCCCAGGGGCAGGGCCCGGCAGAGGAACCAGGCGGACAGGAACAGGAAGGCCGCCAGTAGACAGAGGGGCGGGGCGAGGGTGCCGGCCTCGGCCCAGCTCCAGCCCTGGCTCCGGGCGATACCCGCCAGCAGCAGGGCGATGGGGACCCACCCCAGGAGGTAGGCCCCCAGTCGCGCGCGGCTGGCCAGCAGGGGATGCATCAGGATTTCACTTCCGTGCCGCCGAAGAGGATGAGGCCCGTGACCACCAGGCGGGGCCGGCTCTCCAGAGAGGCCGGGCCGTGGTGGGTGCTGTCGTTGAGGGCCCCGGCGATGGCGGTGGCGCGATTGGAGATCTCCCAGCCTTCCGGCACGCGGATCTCGCCGCCACCGAAGAGCACGAACACATCGATGCGGGCCTGCCCGTTTTCGAGGACCGCCTGGCGGAGATCCACTTCGTAGCCGCCGAAGATGGCCGTCAGCTCGCCGCCCTTGAAGGACTGGGTGGAGATCCGCCGCTTGAAGCCGCCGAAGATGGCCGTGCCCTGGAGGAAGTCCTCGGAGCGGGCCAACTCCGGGGGGACGCCCCGGTTCTGCTTGAGGGCCTTGACCACGATGAGGATGCCCACGGCCACCACCAGCATGGGCCCCAGGGCGTCGGCCAGATGGCCATGACCGAACGTGAAGAGCAGCAGGAAGGCCCCGCCCAGGACCAGGAACCAGCCGCCCATGCTGCTGCCGCCGCGGTCCTGGCGGATTTTGGCCACGCCCATGGCTACGAGGACCAGGGGCCAGAGCTTGAAGATGGTGTGGGCCTGGATGAGCCCGAGGTTGTCCAGGGTGAGCACGAGGCCCGCCACGATGATGGCCACGCCCACCACCAGCTTGGGGCTGAAGGGGCTCGGAGCCTTGGCGTCGTCGGGGGCGTTCATGGCTTCACCTGGGTGGATTCGGTTTCAGGATCACAGGAAACGCTGGGTGTTGGCGATGGGGGGACGGCCTTGGGAGTCCGGACCCGCTTGGGCTGGGGGAAGATGGCCCGCAGGGCGACGACCGTGCCGCCCCACACCAGGAAGACCGGCCACCAGCGCTCCAGCAGGCCCCAGGGGCCGAACTGGGAGATGAAGCCCGCGACGGCGAAACCAAGCCAGATGTGGCCCCGCAGGCTGAGGGGGCCGTCCTGGGCCAGGCGGGCGAGTCCGAAGGCGGCCAGAGCCAGCGGCCACCAGGCCAGCAGGTGCCAGGCGTCGTACCAGCGGAGGCTGTCCAGCAGGAGGATGAGACCGATGGCGATGACCACCAGTCCGAGGACCAGCTTCACCGAAAAGACGGGGGGGCGTTCCTGGGCGTTCATGAGCGATGTTCCTTTCTTTCCGAACCGAAGGGGATGACGAACGCGAGGGAGGGCAGCCACAGCGCCAGCCACCACCAGGGGCTGTCGAGGAACCATCCCGCATGGATCATGTCCGTCTCCTTCCGCATGACCAAGCTACGGGCGTCCCGACAGGAATCCGGGCGGGGATCGGTGAACGGAGGACAGGGACCGGCGAGTGGTCAGTCCCAGGCGATGCTCCCGCCCCGGCTGCGCTCCCGCCAGGCGTGATCGAGGGCCGGACAGAGCTCCGGCGGGCACTCGAAGTGCAGGATGGCCCACTCGCCTTCAAAGGTATGCTCCGCCAGGGCCGTTCCCGGGAAGGTCCCCAGGAGCGCGAAGGGCAGATGGGCTTGGGCGGCAGGCACGCGGATCAGCCCCCGGCGGAGGATCCGCACTTCTTCCCAGGACCCCAGGGTCCCGGCCTCGGCCAGGGCGCCCTGGACGCCTTCGGTGTAGGCGCGCACCAGGCCGCCAGTGCCGAGTTTGGTGCCCCCGTACCAACGGATGCAGACCGCGATGAGATCCGTGGCCTGGGCGCCCTCGAGGACCGCCAGCATGGGCCGCCCGGCGGTTCCAGAGGGTTCGCCGTCATCGTCCGACCCCTGGGCGGTGACGGGGACGCCCTCCCGCCAGGCGCTGCAGCGGTGCGTGGCGTCGAAGTCGCGCTTGCGGAGCGCAGCCAGCACGGCCGACCGCTCCGCCGCGTCCCGGGCAGGGTGTAGCTCCGTGAGGAAGACGGAGGCCTTCTCGCGGAACCGGTGGGTCACAACCTCTTTCAACCGACGCATGGATCCAGCATGGAGGCGGCTGTGACGGGAATCAACAAACGCGGTTCAATGACGACCATTCAGTCGTTTTTTACTTATAGTTGAGGTGGATCTTTTCGAGGAGACGGCATGGCTACCGTCACGCGGCCCTTCACGCCCACGGCCCTGCAGCCCAGGACGCCCGTGCCCTCGGACCTGGACATCGCCCAGGCGGCCGCCCTCAAACCCATCGCCCTCGTGGGCGCGGAGCTGGGTCTCCAGGAAGGCGAGCTGGAGTTCTATGGCCCCACCAAGGCCAAGGTGCGGCTGGAGGTGCTGGAGCGCCTGCGGTCGCGTCCCAATGGCAGGTACATCGATGTCACCGCCATCACCCCCACGCCGCTGGGGGAGGGGAAGACCACCACCACCGTGGGGCTCAGCCAGGCCCTCGGCGCCCATCTGGGCCAGCGCGTCATCACCTGCATCCGGCAGCCCAGCCAGGGGCCGACCTTCGGCATCAAGGGTGGCGCGGCGGGCGGCGGCTACAGCCAGGTGATCCCCATGGAGGACTTCAACCTCCATCTCACCGGGGACATCCACGCGATCACCGCCGCCCACAACCTCTGCGCGGCCGCCATCGACGCCCGCATCCTGCATGAGGCTGGAGCCACGGACGAGCAGCTGTTCGAGCGGATTTTCCCGAAGGGGAGAGGCGGCAGGAAGTTTCCGCGCTCGCTGCAGCTGCGCTGCGCGAAGCTGGGCATCACCCAGGGCGACCCGGACAGGTTCACCACGGAGGAACGCCGCCGGATCTGCCGCCTGGACCTCGATCCCGCCGCCGTGACCTGGCGTCGGGTGCTGGATACCAGTGACCGGTTCCTGCGCGGAGTCACCGTGGGCCGGGGCGACGAGGAGCAGGGCTTCGCCCGGGAGACGGGCTTCGACATCGCCGTGGCCAGCGAGATCATGGCCGTGCTGGCCCTCACTACGGGCCTCGAGGACATGAGGCGACGCCTGGGCGCCATGGTGGTGGGGCTCAACCGGCAGGGCGAAGCCGTCACCGCCGAGGATCTGGGCGTGGCGGGCGCCATGACCGTGCTCATGAAGGACGCGCTCAAACCGAACCTCATGCAGACGCTGGAGGGTACGCCGGTCTTCGTGCATGCGGGACCCTTCGCCAACATCGCCCATGGGAACAGCTCCATCCTGGCGGACCAGATCGCCCTCAAGCTGGCCGACTACGTGATCACCGAATCGGGCTTCGGTGCCGACATGGGCATGGAGAAGTTCTTCGACATCAAGTGCCGCGTCTCGGGCCTGGTGCCTGATGCGGTGGTGCTGGTGGCCACGGTCCGCGCCCTCAAGATGCACGGTGGCGGCCCCAAGGTGGTGGCCGGGAAGCCGCTGGACCCGGTCTACGTGGAGGAGAACCTGGACCTCCTGCGCCGGGGCCTGCCCAACCTGCTGCACCACATCCGCATCACCCGGAAGTTCGGCGTGCCGGTGGTGGTGGCTGTGAACGGCTTCGCCACGGACAGTCCCGCCGAGCTGGACCTGGTCCGCCGGGCCTCGCTGGAGAGCGGCGCCGAGGACGCCGTGGTCTGCCACAACTGGGCCCAGGGCGGGGAAGGGGCCCTGGATCTGGCCCGGGCCGTCATGCGCGTCTGCGATCGCCCCTCGGACTTCCGGTTCCTCTACGGCGTGGACGAACCCATCAAGCAGAAGATCGAGACCATCGCCCGGGAGATCTACGGCGCTGACGGGGTGGACTATGCGCCCGGGGCCGAAGCGAAGATCGAGGCCTACACGCGCCTGGATTACGACCGCCTGCCCATCTGCATGGCCAAGACGCACCTGAGCCTCAGCCACGACCCGGCCCTCAAGGGCGTGCCCACGGGCTTCCGCATCCCCGTGCGGGACATCCGCATCAGCGCCGGGGCGGGCTTCCTCTATCCCCTGCTTGGCAAGATGGCCACCATGCCCGGTCTGCCGACCAGGCCGGGCTTCTACGATGTGGATATCGATCCGGAGACGGGGAGGGTGGTCGGGCTGTTCTGACCTGCGAAAAACGGCCCGCTTTGGCGGGCCGTTTTCGTCGGGTGGGACTTCGTCCCTGGAAAACCTTCTGCTACATCGCGTCGATGATCGCGTTCAACGTGGCACTGGGGCGCATGGCGGCACCGGTCTTGGCCTTGTCGGGGTGGTAGTAGCCGCCCATGTCCACGGGCCTGCCCTGGGCCCCGATCAGTTCCTCGTTGATCTTCGCCTCGTTGGCGCCGAGCTGCTGCGCGACCTTGGCAAACCGGGCCTGGAGCTCGGCGTCCTTGGTCTGCGCGGCCAGTGCCTGGGCCCAGTAGAGGGCCAGGTAGAAGTGGCTGCCGCGGTTGTCGATCTGGCCCACCTTGCGGGCGGGGGACTTGTCGTTGTCCAGGAACTTGGCGATGGCCTGGTCCAGGGTCTCCGCCAGCACCCCGGCCTTGGCGTTCTTGAAGGCGTTGGCCACGTGCTCGAGGGAGGCGCAGAAGGCGCTGAACTCGCCCAGGGAGTCCCAGCGCAGGTAGCCCTCCTTCTGGAACTGCTGGACATGCTTGGGGGCGGAACCGCCGGCGCCGGTCTCGAAGAGGCCGCCACCGCCCAGCAGGGGCACGATGGAGAGCATCTTGGCGCTGGTGCCCAGCTCGATGATGGGGAACAGGTCCGTGAGGTAGTCGCGGAGCACGTTGCCGGTGACGGAGATGGTGTCCTTGCCTGCGCGGATGCGCTCCACGGAGACCTTCATGGCCTCCACGGGGGCCAGGATGCGGATATCCAGGCCCTTGGTGTCGTGGTCCTTCAGGTACCGCTCGACCTTGGCGATGACCTGCGCGTCGTGGGCCCGCTCCTTGTCCAGCCAGAAGATGGCGGGGGCGCCGGTCAGGCGGGCGCGGGTGACGGCCAGCTTGACCCAGTCCTGGATGGGGGCGTCCTTGGCCTGGCAGGCCCGGAAGATGTCACCTTCCTCCACAGTCTGGGTGAGGAGGGTGGCGCCGGACTCGTCCACGATGCGGATGGTCCCGGGGGCAGGGGCGAAGAAGGTCTTGTCGTGGGAACCGTACTCCTCGGCCTTCTGCGCCATGAGGCCCACGTTGGGTACGCTGCCGATGGTGGCGGGATCGAAGGCACCGTGCTTCTGGCAGTCCTCGATGATGGTCTGGTACATCGTGGCGTAGCAGCGGTCGGGGATCATGGCGAGGGTGTCGTGGAGCTTGCCGTCCGCTCCCCACATCTTGCCGGAATCACGCACCACCACGGGCATGGAGGCGTCGACGATGACATCGTTGGGCACGTGCAGGTTGGTGATCCCCTTGTCGGAGTCCACCATGGCCAGCGCGGGGTGGGTGGCGTAGACCGCCTGGATGTCCGCCTCGATGGCCGCGCGCTGGGCCTCGGGCAGGGCCTGGATCTTGGCGTAGACATCGCCAAGCCCGTTGGCCGTGTTCACGCCCAGTTCCTTCAGGGTCGAAGCGTGCTTCTCGAAGACGGCGTGGTAGAAGACCGACACGGCGTGGCCGAACATGACGGGATCGGAGATCTTCATCATGGTGGCCTTCAGGTGCAGGGAGAGCAGGAGCCCTTCCTCCCGGGCTTTGTCGATCTGCTCCGCATAGAAGGCGCGGAGGGACCGGACGTTCATCGTCGAGGCGTCCAGCACCTCGCCTTCCTTCAGGGGCAGCTTCTCCTTCAGAACCTTCACGGCGCCATCGGCGCCCACGAACTCGATGCGGGCCGTCGTGGCCTTCGCGAGGGTGGTGGAGGTCTCGCTGCCGTAGAAGTCGCCACCGCGCATGTAGGCCACGCGGGATTTCGACTCGGGGCTCCAGGCGCCCATCTTGTGGGGGTGCTTCTTCGCGAAGTTCTTCACGGAGAGGGGGGCCCGGCGGTCGGAGTTGCCTTCGCGGAGCACGGGATTGACGGCGCTGCCCAGCACCTTGGCGTAGCGGGCCTGGATGGCCTTCTCCACTTCCTCCGTGGGCTGCTCGGGGTAGTCGGGGACGGCGAAGCCCTGGGACTGCAGCTCCTTGATGGCTGCGATCAGCTGGGGGATGGAGGCGCTGATGTTGGGGAGCTTGATGATGTTGGCTTCGGGCTTCAGGGCCAGGGCGCCCAGCTGGGCCAGGTTGTCGGGAACGCGCTGGGCCGGCGTCAGGTTCTCGGGGAAGGTCGCCAGGATACGGCCCGCCAGGGAGATGTCGGAGGTCTCGACGGCGATGCCGGTGCCCTTGGTGAAGGCCTGGATGATGGGCAGCAGGGAGTAGGTCGCCAGCGCGGGCGCCTCGTCGATCTCCGTCCAGATGATCTTCTGCGTGGTCATAGGCTCTCCTTTGGGCTTTTACGGCACCGCCGGGGCCTGGATGACTCACCACCCCCGCTGGTCCGGCTCAGGGTATTCATGGCAGGCTCCCACGGGGAAAGTCGCGCTTCAAGCGGCTTTCCCTGTGGGGACGGGGAATTGGGACTTCCGTCACGCCAAACGATTTATCCGAGCACCGGCATGGCGGCCCCGGAGGCGGCCTTCACCTCGCCGCGGGCCAGGGTGAAGTCCATGCGCCCCAGGTTCACGCCACCGAACCCGACCTGGAAGACGAGGGTCTCCCCCTGGGCCTGCTTGACCTTCACAGGCGCCTCCAGGAAGGTGTGGCTGTGCCCACCGATGATGGCGTCGATGCCCGCCACCTGGCCGGGCAGGCGCAGATCATCATGGCCGGCGTCCTTCACGTCGTAGCCCAGGTGGGAGAGGACCACCACCAGGTCCACCTTCTCGACCTCACGGAGGCGCTTCACCACGGGCTTGAGGCTTTGGTAGGGATCCTTCCAGGCGATGCCCTCGTGGTTCTTGGGGGCCACCAGCCCGGCGAAGGCCACGCCCACCCCCGTGATGCCCACCCTCACGCCAGGGAAGTCCCGGATGAGGAAGGGGCGGATCCGCCTGGCCAGTTCCGGTGCGCCTTTGCAGTCGAAGTTGCAGTTCAGGAAGGCGAAGGGCGGGTTCTTGTGCTGCAGCTGCTCCATGGAGGCCATGGCCTCGACCAGCATCCCCACGCCGTTGTCGAAATCGTGGTTCCCAAGGGTGGTGGCGTCGTAGCCGATCATCCGCATGAGCTGGTAG
Source organism: Geothrix edaphica (assembly GCF_030268045.1). Taxonomy (NCBI): domain Bacteria; kingdom Pseudomonadati; phylum Acidobacteriota; class Holophagae; order Holophagales; family Holophagaceae; genus Geothrix; species Geothrix edaphica. Next base: position 1,187,711 of record NZ_BSDC01000001.1, on the reverse strand, counting down.
TCGAGCCGGCCCTTGTAGCGGTTGAAGTAGGGCGTGCCCTGGAAGGTGTCGCCCGCGTCCAGCAGCAGCACGGAACCCAGCTGGCTCCGGAGCTGCTTCACCAGCGTGGCCCGCCGGGCCATGCCGCCCTTGCCGCTGATGGCGCCGTTGCCGGGGCCGAAGGGCTCGATGCGGGAGTGGGTGTCGTTGGTGTGCAGCAGGGTGATGCGGCCCGCGGCCGGGCCTTCCGCGGCCTTCAGGGGCACCCGGGAGGCCACGGCGGCGGCGCCGAGGGAGGCGAGGAAGTGGCGGCGGTCCATGGGCATTCCTAGAGCTTGAACGTCTTGTCGCGGATGGCTTCCAGGATCGGCACGGGCACCGTGTAGCGGCCTGGCGCCGGGGCCAGCAGCTCCTTGCCCGCCTTGCCCATGGCCGCGCACTCGTCCAACAGCATCTGCCGGAGGGTGACGCCCGTGGTGAAAGGCTTGCGACCCTTCTTCAGCGTGGGGATGGAGTCGCCGCCAAGGTAGAGGTAGTCGGTGGTGGCGACCTTCACCATGGCGGCGGGATCGATGGGGCTGCCATCTTCCCAGGTGACAGTGAGCGTGGCCTGCTGGGGCGTACCCTCGACCTTCACCTTCACGCCGGAACAAGGCTCGCCGCCGCGGCGGAGGAGGCCCTCCTTCACCACCTGGATGACCTCGGCGCCGGTGAGTTCGATGACGACCAGCTCGTTCTCGAAGGGCATCAGCTCGAAGATATCGCCCACCTTGAGCTGGCCGGGGCGCAGGTTGGCCCGCAGGCCGCCGGCGTTGGTGATGGCGAAGCGCACCGGGGCACCCACCAGGGGCTGGGCCGCCTGCCGCATGACATCCGAAACCCAGTAGCCCAGGAGGTTCTCCTCCCCCCGCCGCCCGCGGAACACGCCCTGGGGCGCCTGCACCAGGGGCAGGCCGAAGCTGGCCTTGATCTCCTCCGCCAGAGGGGCGATGACCTTCTGGACCTCCGGATCGTCGGGGAGCATTTCAGTGACGGGGATGACCTCCGCCTTCACGCTGGGCGGCTGCGCCGCCAAGTGGATAGGCAGGAGGGCCAGGGACAGGAATACGCTAGTTGATCGCAGCTTCACGGGGGAGGTCCTTCACGGCGGCGCGGGCGTCCCGCACCTCGGCATCATGGGCCCAGAACAGGGCGGTGGCGCGCAAGAGCCAGCCCATGAGCCAGCCGTTGAGCACGGTGACGGCCAGCTGCAGGCCGAGGAACAGCCCCACGCGGAAGGCGGTGCCGCCCCCCATGCGCCAGGCCAGGACCAGCACCAGGAAGGGCAGGACCCCCCGCAGAGCGGCGCCGCCCAGGGAGAGGAGGCCCCACTGGACGGGGTGCGTCCACAGCCGCAGGAAGCAGTCGGCCAGATGGTGCCGGTAGCCGCGGAGCGGCCCGGCGGCGCGGCCCAGGCGGCAGAACCACCACTGGAGGTTCAGGGCGGCCACGGCGGCCATCCAGAACAGGGGACGTCCGAAGAGAGCCATCCAGCCGAGCCCGTCGATGCCCAGCTGGCCCAGCCAGGCCAGCGCCACATCCCCGAGCCAGGCCAGGAGGCCCACGGGGAGGAAGCCGATGAGAACCGTGTCCAGGGCGCCCAGCAGCCAGGACCCGAGGCGGGCTTGCAGGCCCGCCCGCTCTGCCTGCATCCGCCAGCCGCACCAGAGCACGATCACGAGGCCCAGGCCGAAGAGATGCACGGTCGGCGAGTTCGCCAATCGGTGCTGGAGGCCGCCGTTCTCCCATAGTTCCCAGATGTCGCGGGCGCTGATGCGCTCGCCCCAGTGGCTGGGCAGGGCGCTCCAGCCCGCGGCCCGGCGCAGGTGGCCGGCCCAGCCCAGGACGGGGCCCAGCAGCACCAGCATCCAGCCGGCCATGAGGCCCCAGCCCCAGCGGGTGAAGCCGCCGGGCAGGCCGGGACGGAGGAACCGCCAGGGGTTCCTGGGCGCAAGAGCGTCCTCGGTATGGATGGTGGTGGGGCGATCCTCGGTCATGGCCGTCCGCAAGCAATCCTTCATCAAACCACACTTGACAGGGCCCGCGCCGATGGGGTTTCATCGGTTCCATGCCGCTGTCCTTTCCGACCCTCCGCCAGGGCCTCCTTCTCGGGGCTTGGTGGTGGCGTACGGGCTTGGATGGCTCCTTGCGCGAGGCCTAGCGGCCGACGCCACCCCGGACCCTCCGAGCCCGACCCCATGGTCGGGCTTTTTTGTATGTGGACGACAACCATGGCTTCTGAACCCAGGCTCCTGCTCCGCCATCCCTTCCCCGCGGACCTCCTCACACCCCTGGCCGCCTACCTGGCCCTGCGCCCCGCTGGCGCCAGCCTGCTGCTGGAGTCCTGCGACCAGGGCGAGCGCGTGGGCCGCCACAGCTTCGTGCTGCTGGAGGGGCCCGCCGAGTGCCGCCTGGACCCGCCCGCGAAGGGCTGGGTGGAGGCCCTGCGGGCCCTGGCCGGTGGACCGTCGTCGGCCACGGTCACCGACCCCGCGACGGAGCTGCCGGCCCTGAAGGAAACCCTCCCCGTGGGCGTGGGCTGCGCGGGCTACCTGGGCTTCGAGGCGGTGGGGGCCCTGGAGCCCACGCTGCCCCAGCCGGCCAGGGACAGCCTGGGCCTGCCGGGCCTGTGGGTGCGCCGCTTCGACGTGGCCCTGGTCTTCGACCACCTGCACCAGGTGGCGGAACTCCAGACCGTGGACGGCGATGCAGAGGCCGGCTTCCGCCGCCTGCGGGACCTTCGGGCGCGGCTCCTGGCCGGTGTGCGCGATCCCGGACCAGGCGCCTCGGAACCCCGCGCCATCGCGCAAATGACCCGGGAAGCCTACGAAGGCGCCGTGCGAACAGCCCAGGAACTGATCCTGGATGGGGACATCTACCAGCTGGTGCCCAGCCAGCGCTTCCGCATCGAAGATCCGCCGCCGCCGCTGGAGGCCTATCGCCGCCTCCGCCGCCTGAATCCGAGCCCCTATGGCTTCCTGCTGGAGTGGGAGGGCTTCGCCCTGGTGGGTGCGTCGCCGGAAATGCTGGTGCGGGTGCAGGGTGATGAAGCGGAGACTCTGCCCATCGCCGGCACCGTACCGCGTGGGGCCAATGCGGAGGAGGACATCACCCGCTTCGAGGCCCTCAAGCGCGATCCCAAGGAGCTGGCCGAGCACCAGATGCTGGTGGACCTGGCCCGCAACGACCTGGGCCGCGTGGCCGTTCCCGGCGGGGTCCGGGTGGAGAAGCCCCTGGCCCTCCAGCGCACCAGCCACGTGCTGCACCTCACCACCACCGTGAAGGCGAAACTCCGGGACGGCGTGGACGCCCTGGACGTGCTGGCGGCGACCTTCCCAGCCGGCACGGTCAGCGGTGCCCCCAAGCTCCGGGCCTGCCAGCGCATCGCCGAACTGGAAGGCGAGGTGCGCGGCCCTTATGGTGGCGTGCTGCTGCGACTGGGCACCGATGGCGCCCTCGACACGGCCCTCATCCTGCGCACGGCGGTCTATGCGGGCGGCGCGGCCCACATCCAGGCCGGGGCCGGCGTGGTGCGGGCCTCGAAGCCCGAGTCCGAATACTTCGAAACCCTGCACAAGCTGGGCGCCATCGCCCAGGCCCTCGGTGTCCAGCTGCCCGGAGCCACCCGATGATCCTCCTGATCGACGCCCTGGATTCCTTCACCTACAACCTGGTGCAGGCCTTCGAGACACTGGGTGCGCCGGTCCGCGTGGTCCGGCACGACGCCATCACCCTCGACGAGGCCAAGGCCCTGCGGCCCGAAGCCGTGGTGTTGTCGCCGGGGCCCGGCCACCCCACGGAAAGCCCAGCGCACATGGCGCTCGCCGGCTCCGACTGGGACATCCCGCTGCTGGGCGTGTGCCTGGGGCACCAGGCCCTGGCCGCGGCTACTGGTGGCCGGGTCATCCGGGCCCTCGAACCCCTGCATGGCGAGGCCACGGCCCTGGAGCACGACGGGACGGGACTCTTCCAGGGCCTGTCCATGGGACTTCCTGTCGGCCGCTACCACAGCCTCATCGCGGATGCGGCTTCGCTGCCCGCCTGCTGGCGCGTCACCGGCCGCAGCCCCGGTGGCGAAATCATGGCCATGGCCCACCGCGACTTGCCCCGCTGGGGTGTGCAGTTCCACCCGGAAAGCATCCTCACGCCGGACGGCCCGGCCATGCTCGCGAACTTCCTGCGTCTCTCCACGTCGCCTGGGCGACATAAGGGGCCCTAAGGGGAAACCCAGAACTACGCTGGTTTTCCCCTAACGCTCCCTAAGGACTTGACCCGATGACCCTGCTGACCACCCACAACCCCATCCGCCCGCTGCCGGAGGCCACCGCCTCGGAGCTCATGCACATCTTCATCGACCAGGACACGGACGCGCTGCTGGTAGGGGCCTGTCTGGCCCTGCTGGCCCAGCGGGTGCCCGAGGCCCACGAGCTGGCGGCCTTCGCGGACTCCCTCTTTGAGGTGGCCGTACCCTTCCCGCAAGCGCCCCACGGCGCCATCGATGTGGTGGGCACGGGCGGTGATGGGGCATCCACCGCCAACCTCAGCACCCTCACGGCGCTGTTCCTCCCGACCCTCGGGGTGCCCGTGGTGAAGCATGGGAACCGCGCCGCCACGGGTGTCTGCGGCAGCGCCGACCTGATGGAGGCCCTGGGCTACGACCTCTCCAGGGCAGTCTCGGACCTGGAGGCGGACCTCTTGGAGCGCCGGTTCGCCTTCCTGTTCGCGCCGGCCTACCACCCGCTGCTGGGCCGTCTCCGGGAGATCCGCCGCCGGTTGGGGATCCCCACGATCTTCAACCTGCTGGGGCCGCTGCTGAATCCCGGGCATCCGCCCCTGCAGGTGCTGGGCGTGGCGCGCGAGGAGCTGCTGGCTCCCATGGCCGGAGCCCTGGCCCGGCGCACCCGCCTGGAGCGGGCCTTCGTCATCCACGGCAAGGACGCGGAAGGGAAGGGGCTCGACGAAGCTTCCATCGAAGGTCCCACGACGGTGGTGGCGGTGAGGGAGGGTCGGGTCCTGGCGCCCCAGGTGATCGTCCCCCGGGAGCTGGGCATCACCCAGCCCGACCGCCACGCGCTGCGGGTGGCGGACCGGGGCGAGGCCCTGGCCGTCGCCCGCGGCATCTTCGGTGGGGCCGGCCACGCGGAGTTCCGCCCGGCCGTGGCGGATGCCGTAGCCTTGCAGGCCGGGCTTGGGCTGGTCCTGCATCAGGGCGGTTCTCTGGACGGCTTGGCCCAGATCTTCCGCGACCTGCGGGCCGCCCTCGAACACGGCTTCACCCTGCCGTTTCCCATGACGGGAGTGCAACCGTGAGTCGCCTGCCTGATCCCGCCTCCCTGGTCCGGGGCACCGGGCTGCCCAAGAGTTCGCATCTCCAGCGGGTACTGGTATCCGAACTGGCCCGCCTGGCCCAGGCAACGCCAACGGCGCCACCGGTCCGCGGGCCCCTGGAGGGCCCTGGTCCCTTCGAGCTGGCCCTGAGGCGGGAAGCCGCGGCCAGGGGTGGAGCCGTGATCGCCGAATACAAGCAGGCTTCGCCCTCGCTCGGTCCCTTCGCGGCCGGCACGCCCCTCCAGGCCCAGCTCCAGGCCTACCGCGACGGTGGCGCGGCAGCCTTCTCCATCCTGGCGGAACCAGCCTACTTCCGCGGAGCGGCGGCCCATCTGACCGCCGCGGCGGAGTTTGGTCTGCCGCGCCTCTACAAGGGCTTCGTCATTTCCGAGGCCCAGCTTGCGGAGGCCGAAAGCTGCGGTGCCGAGGCGGTGCTGCTCATCGTCCGAGTGCTGAAAGGCCATACGGCCGCCTTCGCCGAGGCTGCGCGTCAGCGCGGTCTGGAGGCGCTCGTGGAGCTGCACGACCTCACGGAGGTTCCCCACGCCCAGGAAGCCCGGGCCCGCATGGTGGGCATCAACGCCCGGGACCTCTCCACGTTCACCCTGGGCGAACCCACCGCCGCGCCCCTGCGCAAGGCCTTCCCGGATGCGGTGCTGGTCCGGGAATCCGGCCTCGCCACGCCCGAGGATGCCCAGACCTCCCTGCGGGCGGGCTTCGAGGCCGTGCTCATCGGCGAAGCCCTCATGCGGAGCCCGGATCCCAAGGGCTTTCTGGAGCGCGTCTTCGCGGACCTGCGCCAGGAGGCGCGATGAACCTGCTGGCCAAAGTCTGCGGGCTTACCACCGCCGAAGACGCAGCTTTCGCCGCAGGGCAGGGCGCGGATCTGCTGGGTTTCGTGTTCCATCCGCCCAGCCCTCGGCACTGCGCGGATCTGTCGGTGGCGGAGGCCTTCCTGGACCGGGCCGTGCTGGTGATGGTGGATGAACGTGCCGAGGCCCTCCTCGAAAAGGCGCGCCGCCATGGGTTCCGGCGCATCCAGCCCTACCTCCCCGCAGTGGAACGCGAGCGAGGAATATCGTTGCTGCGGGAGGCAGGCCTCTTCGTCCTGCTGCCCTGGGCGGATGAACCGGGCCAGGCCGTGGTGCCCGCGGACCTCTATCTATGGGAATCCAGCCCCACCCAGACCGGGGTGGCTGGAGGATCGGGGCAGAGCCATCCCATGACCTTTCCACCCCCCGGCCCCTTCCTGCTCGCGGGTGGCCTGGATGGCACCAACCTGGCGGACCGGGCCACCGCGCTTCCCCTCGACATTCGCCCGCACCTGCGGGGCTTCGACGCGGCGAGTCGGCTGGAAGGCTCGCCCGGCGTCAAAGATCCATCGAAGGTGGCCGCGTTCGTAGCGGCCGTGAGACATGAAGCCTCGGCCGGAAAGGGCACCCATGACTGATTCGTTCACGCTCCCCACGCGCTTCGGTTCGCAGCAGCTTGGCGGCTGCTACGCCCCGGAAACCCTCATGCAGCCGCTGCTGGATCTGGAGGCCGCCTTCCGCGCCGCCTGGGCGGATCCGGCCTTCCTCGCCGAGCTGAAGGCCGAGCTGCGCCACTTCGTGGGCCGGCCCACGCCTCTCACGCCTGCCCCACGCCTAGCTGCGACGCTGGGCCTGAAGGCCCTCCTCCTCAAGCGGGAGGACCTCACCCACACCGGCGCCCACAAGATCAACAACGCCCTGGCCCAGGCCCTGCTGGCCCGGCGCATGGGCAAGACCGAGATCATCGCGGAGACCGGCGCGGGCCAGCACGGCGTGGCCACCGCAGCGGCTTGCGCGCGCCTGGGCCTGACCTGCACCGTGTTCATGGGCGTCACGGACATGGCCCGCCAGGCGCCGAATGTGGCCCGCATGCGGCTCTTCGGCACCAAGGTCGAGCCGGTGGCCGCGGGGCAGGGCACCCTCAAGGAAGCCGTGAACGAGGCCCTGCGGGCCTGGGCGGGCCGCTGCGATCGGGCCCACTACATCCTGGGCTCCGCGCTTGGACCCCATCCCTTCCCGACCCTGGTGCGAACCTTCCAGACCGTCATCGGCGAGGAGGCCCGCGCCCAGGCGCTGGAACAGTCGGGTTCGTTGCCAGATGCCGTCCTTGCCTGCGCCGGCGGCGGCAGCAACGGGCTGGGCCTGCTGATGCCCTTCCTGGGCGATGACCTGCGCCGCGTGGCCGTGGAGGCCGGCGGCCATGGCCGCGGGCTTGGCGAGCACGCGGCCCGGCTCGATGGCGGACGCATGGGCGTGCTGCACGGCTGCAAGACCCTGCTGCTCCAGGACGAGCATGGCCACACGGCCGAGACCGCCAGCATCAGCGCGGGACTGGACTACCCGGCCCTGGGGCCTGAGCTGGCGGCGCTTGCGCTCGACGGCAACGTGGAGGTGCGCCGCGCGTCCGATGACGAGGCGCTTGCCGGCGCCCGCCTGCTCTGCGAGGCCGAAGGCATCCTCCCCGCGCTGGAGAGCAGCCATGCCCTGGCCCTGCTGCCCGCGCTGGCCGCCGAAGGCGCCGCCACCATCCTGCTGGGGCTCAGCGGCCGCGGCGACAAGGATCTGTCCACCTACCAATCACGCCTGGGGATCTGACATGAACCCGCTCCTTCCCTTTCTCATGGCCGGCGATCCCTCACTGGACCTGCTCCCGCACCTGCTTTCCGAGGCCAAGGCCCTTGGCCTCGAGGCCCTGGAACTCGGCCTGCCGCACTCGGATCCCATCGCGGACGGCCCTGTGCTCCAGGCGGCCGCGCACCGCGCGATTGCAACCGGCGCCACGCCGGTCCGGGTGCTGGAAGCCCTGGCGGGGATCACGGACAGCCCGGACCTGATCCTCTTCACCTACCTGAATCCCCTGCTCCAGATCGGGGCGGAGCGGCTGAAGACGCTGCTGAGGACCACGCCCGTGAAGGCGCTGCTGGTGGTGGACCTGCCCTTCGGGGAGGAGCCCGCGTTCGAGGCGGAGCTGCGGGCGGCGGGCTATCCCATGGTGCCGCTCCTGGCGCCCACCACCACCCTGGAGCGGGCCCGGCAGGTCCTGGGCGAGCGCCCGGATCCGGGGGCTCCGGCGCCCTTTGCCCAGCGCTTCGCCTATGTGGTGGCACGGCTGGGCGTCACGGGCACAGGGCAGGGGACGGACCTGGCGCCGGTGCGGGAGCGCGTGGCGGACCTGGGAACGCTCACGACGCGCCCACTCGCCGTGGGTTTCGGATTGTCCGATGCGGCCAGCCTCGCCGCCGTGCGGGCCATGGGGGCCACTCCGGTCATCGGATCCGCTCTGGTGCGGGAGCTGGCCGGGGGGAGGAGCCTGTCGGCCTGCCTCGCTCCACTCCTCTGATGGTGACCTATAGGTCGCGATCTTTCCTTAGGGTAGGCTCTCGGGAGTGATTGCAGGTCTGCATCGATTTGGTATTGTGATCCATCTTCCACCTTCGGAATCGGCTGGCAACAGCCACCCACCCCGGGACTTCCGGGATTAGGAGCCATGCGCCCATGACCCACCGTTCACGTCTCACCCTCACGGCCTTGACCCTCATCGCCGCCGGCGCCTTCGCTCCCCAGGCCCAGGCCTCCGGCTTCCAGCTTCGCGAGCAGAGCCCCAGCTCCCAGGGCAATGCCTTCGCCGGTGTCAGCGCGGGTGGCAGCGACATCAGCGCCCTCTTCTTCAACCCCGCCGTGATGACCCAGTACGATGGCTGGCAGTTCTCCTTCGGCGGCACCTACGTCGGCCTGGACGTGAAGCTCTCGGACATGACGGCCAACCGCACGCCGGCCCTGACTGCCCTCGGCTTCAACGTGGCGCCCAACACCACGACGAGCCTGATCCCCATTTCCGGCGCCTCCAGCCATCCGAACTCCGGAATCTCCGCCGTCCTGCCTGAATTCAACATCATGTACAGCGTGAACAAGGACCTGAAACTGGGACTCTCCCTGAATGTCCCCTTCGGCCTCACCACCGAGTACGACGCCAACTGGATCGGCCGCTATCACGCGCTGAAGTCCGACCTGAAGACCATCGACATCACGCCCAGCCTGGCCTACCGGGTGGCTGACCAGTTCTCCTTCGGCGTGGCCTTCATCGCCCGCAAGGCCGATGCCGAGCTGACCAACGGCGTGGACTACGGCACGGCCCTGGCCCTGAAGGTGGGCAGCGGGCTGGCTGCGGCCGGCATGTCCCCCGTGGCGCCCAGTCCGACCCAGAACAGCCCCGTGGCCACCGTCGCCATGGGCGCCCCCAGCGCGACCTTCGGCACCCCTGGCTACGCCATCCCCGGCGCCTGGGACGGCAAGGCCGGCCTGAAGGGCGACGGCTGGGGCTACGGCTGGAAGGCGGGTTTCACCTGGCAGCCGACCAAGGAGTTCCGGCTGGGCGGTGCCTATTCCGCCGCCATGACCATGACACTCAAGGGTGATGCCTCCTTCGAGTACCCCGCCGCCATGCCCGCCACGGATCTGGCGGCGCTGCAGGGCGCCGGCCTCCGGAATGGCAAGGGTCAGGCTGATCTCGCCCTCCCGGCCACCGCTTCGCTGGGCTTCGACTGGCAGCTGAGCCCCGCCTTCTCCCTCCAGGGCGAAGTGGCGCAGAGCACCTGGTCCCGCTTCAAGGAGCTCCGCGTGAAGTTCGACACGGGGCTGGCTGATTCCGTCACGAACGAGAGCTGGAAGAACACCTGGTTCTACTCCGTGGGCGGCACCTGGAAGGTGAACCAGGAGTGGACGGTCCGTGGCGGCCTCGCCTATGACCAGAGCGCCGTGGATGAGGCCCACCGCACGCCCCGCATCCCCGACAACGACCGCAAGTGGGTCTCCCTGGGCGTGAGCTACAACCTGTCCAAGAAGACGGCGATCGATGTCGGCTACACCCACCTGTTCATCAGCGACAGCAAGATCAACCTGACATCTGCGGGCGACAACCTCACCCGCGGCAGCCTCAGCGCCACGATGAAGGCCACCATCGACATCCTGGGCGTCTCGCTGCGCTACAGCTTCTAGTTCCAGCCTCTGCAACGAGAAGGGGCCCGGCATGCCGGGCCCCTTCTCGTTATAGGGTGCTCCGCGGCGGGCTACACCCGTTCCACAGCCATGGCAATGGCGTTCCCACCCCCGAGGCACAGCGCGGCGATGCCGCGCTGCTTGCCCTGGCGCTCCAGGGCATGGAGCAGGGTGGCCATGACGCGGGCGCCGGAGGCCCCGATGGGATGGCCCAGGGCCACGGCGCCGCCGTGAACGTTGATGCGGTCGGCCGGCAGCTTCAGCTCATTCATCGTGGCCACCAGCTGCACGGCGAAGGCCTCGTTGATCTCCCAGAGGTCCACGTCGCCCACCGTCCAGCCCACCTGGGCCAGCACCTTGCGGATGGCCTCCACGGGCGCCATGAGCACCCACTCGGGGTCGAGACCGGCAGTGGCCGTGCCGAGGATGCGGGCCTGGACGGCCAGGCCGTGGGCCTTGGCATAGCTCTCGGTCGTCACCAGGGCCGCGGCGGCGCCGTCGTTCACGCTGGGGGCGTTCCCGGCGGTGACAGTGCCGTCCTTCTTGAAGGCGGGGCGGAGCTTCGCGAGGGACTCGGGCGTGGAATCGGGGCGGGGCCCCTCGTCCTCCGTGATCATCACATCGCCCTTCCGCCCAGGCACGGCGATGGGCACGATCTCGGCATGGAAGGCGCCGGACTGCATGGCGGCTACAGCCTTCCGGTGGCTCTCGGCGGCCCAGGCGTCCTGGGCTTCGCGGCTCACGCCATATTTGTCGGCCACCAGCTCGCCCGTGTGGCCCATGTGCTGGTCCGTCATGGCGCACCAGAGGCCGTCGAGGATCATGGCGTCCTTGGCCTCGGTGTGACCCATGCGGGCTCCGGCCCGGAGCTTGGGCATGAGGTAGGGGGCATTGGACATGGACTCCATGCCGCCGGCCAGCACCACGTCATGATCGCCCAGGCGCACGGCGTTGGCGGCCAGCTGGATGGCCTTGAGGCCGCTGCCGCAGACCTTGTTGATGGTCAGGGCCGAGACGCTGGAGGGCAGACCGCCCCGCAGGGCCGCCTGGCGGGCCGGCGCCTGGCCCACACCCGCACTCACGACATTGCCGAAGATCGCCTCGGTCGGAGCCGCCCCCGGCACGGCGGCCAGCAGGGCCCTCACCACCTGGGCCGCCAGGTCCGGCGCCGCCAGGGGCGCCAGACCCCCCTGGAACTTGCCGATGGGGCTCCGGAGGGCTTTCAGGATGACGGCGTGGGACATGGGAACTCCAATGGGGGGCTATCAGCTGTCAGCTATCGGCCATCAGCTGAAGGCTAGCTCGAGGCCTTCGGCCGGCGGATGGGGGGGATCGCCTGGGTGGTGGGCTCGTCGAGCGAGCTGAAGTCCAGCCCCTCCAGGTTCAGGGTGGGGGGAGCGGCCAGGTAGATGTCCGGAGCCTCCTCCTGGACGTGGCGGCGGGTGCGCTCCATGAGGGATTCCAGGTCCCGGACGAACCGGGTTCGCTCCATCTTCAAGTTGCGGATCTGCACCTCCAGCTCGACCACATGCTGCTGGGCATCGCGGATGACCTCGTCGGCCTTGAACTGGGCCTCGCGGAGGATGAGCTCCTTCTCCCGGTTGGCACCATCCAGCACATCCTCTCGGGTGCGCTGGGCCTGGAGGAGGGTCTCGCGGAAGATGCGGTCCTGGTCCTGGTACTGGCGGAGGCGCTCCCGGCTGTCGAGGATCTCCTCCTTCAGCTTCTGGTTCTCGGCCAGGAGCTCCTCCCATTCGGCAGCCACCTCGTGGAGGAAGGTCCGCACCTCCGATTCCTCGATGCCGCGGAAGGCCTTTTCGAACTCCCGGCGCTGGATGTCGAGAGGGGTGTATTTCATGCCTCCTCCTGTGTCATGAACCCACGGCTTGGGCGAGCACTTTCTGGACCCCCCACAGCAGCAGGAGGGCGATGAAGATGTCCAGGCTGATTCCACCGATGGGCGGAACCAGGGCGCGGATGGGGTGCAGCACCGGGTCGGTAATGGCGTGCAGCAGCCGGATCCAGCGGTTCCTGGGGTCGACCGGGAACCAGGAGAGCAGGGCCGTCGCGATCAGCAGCCAGCTGAGCAGGGTCAGGGCGTGGTAGGCGATGGCGAAGAGAAGGGGCATGGGCAGGATCCCGGGAACCCGTTCATCATAGCGGGTAGAGAGGGTTCCCCATGCGCATCGGTATCTCCTGCTACAGCACCTTCGGCGGCTCGGGCGTCGTGGCCACGGAGGTGGGCAAGGCCCTGGCCGCCCGGGGCCACGAGGTGCACATCCTCAGCCCCAGCGTGCCGCCACGCCTGGTGGGCTTCGAGGACCGCATCAACTTCCACGAAGTCCGGGCCACCACCTATCCGCTCTTCGAGGATGCCCCCTATTCCATCGCCCTGGGCTCCAAGATGGCGGACGTGGCCGAGCACCACGGCCTGGAGATCATCCACGCGCACTACGCCATCCCCCACGCCATGGCCGCCCTGCTGGCCCGCATGGCCATTCCGGGCCTGAAGGTCGTGACCACCCTGCACGGCACGGACATCACCGTGGTGGGCAGCGACCCCAGCTACCTCCCCATGGTGAAGATGGCCATCCGGGAAAGCGATGGCGTGACTGCCGTTTCAGAGTACCTGCGGGATGAGACCTACCGCACCTTCGGGGTGGATCGCGACATCGACGTCATCGGGAACTTCGTCGAGCCCCCGGGCCAGGAGAGCCCGGACTGCCGGGCCTGGCTGGCGCCCAGGGCCACCTCGGTGCTGACCCACATCTCCAACTTCAGGCCCGTGAAGCGCGTGATGGACGTGTTGAAGGTCTTCGAACTCGTCCGCAGGGAAGTCCCGGTGCGCCTGGTGATGGTGGGCGATGGACCAGACCGGGTGGAGGCCGAGGCCTACTGCCGGGACCGGGGCTTCGCCTCCGAGGTGCGGTTCACGGGCAAGCAGCTGGACATTGGCACGGTCCTGGCCTGCTCGGACCTCTTCCTGCTACCCAGCGCCACGGAGAGCTTCGGCCTGGCGGCCCTGGAGGCCATGGGGCACCGGGTGCCCGTCATCGCCAGCCGGGTGGGGGGCCTGCCGGAGGTGGTGCGCCACGGAGTGGACGGCTACCTGGAGGCCATGGGTGATGTGGAGGCCATGGCGGCTGACGCGGTGAAGCTCCTGCGCGATGACGACCTGCGCCGGACCATGGGCAACGCGGCCCGAGAGCGGGCCCTGGGTACCTTCGCGGAAGGGCCCATCGTGGACCGGTACGAAGCGCTCTACCGGCGGGTGCTGGGCCAGGGCTGACGGTCCCGTTAGTCAACCGGGGCGCGGGAGCTATCGATAGGGAACGGACAGCAGGAGTGGGCATGGCATGGGTCAGGATCATCGTGGCGGGGCTGCTGGGGGTCCTCTGCCTGGCCTCCGAGGGCTGGCGCCGTCCCTTCGCGGTCATGGGCCCGGCCCAGGGCCTGCCCTCCGGGGCCATCACCACCCTGACCCAGGATGCGGAGGGGTTCCTCTGGCTGGGGACGGAAAGCGGCCTGTTGCGTTATGAGGGTGGCCACTGCCGTCGCTGGACCCGGGAAGACGGGCTGCCCTCGGGGTTCATCCACCGGCTGCTCCCCGCCCGGGAAGGCGGTGTGTGGGCAGCCACCCTGAGGGGTCTGGTGCGGATCCGGGAGGGGCGCATCGAGCCGGCCCGCTTCGGCAGCCTGCCGGGCCCACTGCCCGCCGAGACCATCGCCCTGGACCGCCGTGGCCGGCTATGGGCCATGACCTCTGAAGGGCTGTTCGTCCAGGAGGAGGGCGTGCAGTTCCGGCTCCGGGCACCCAGGCCGGCTGGTCTGGTCGCCATCCTCGCGGCCGGGGCCAGGGGGGCCATGCATCTGGGCACGAAGGCGGGCCTCATCACGTTCCTTCCTGATGGATCCCGGGAGGACTGGGGCCCGGGCCAGGGCCTGCCGGCCGATGGGGTCTCCATGGTCGTGGAGGATGGGGCCGGGCGGGTCTGGGCAGGCTTCGGGCGGAGCCTGGTCCTGAAGGCGCCGGGAGCCCCCCGGTTCTCGGACCAGTCCCGCAGGCTGGACGCAAGCCTGTCCCCCAACAGCGTCCCCTTCACGGACGCCGACGGTTCCATCTGGCTGCCCACCCAGGCGGGGGCGCTGCACCTCTCGGGGGACCAGACCGAGCGCATGGACGCGGCCGGAGGGCTGCCGTTCCGCTGGGTCCGCACGGTGTTCAGGGACCGGGAGGGCACGCTCTGGGTCCTGGGGACCGCCCTGGCACGGCTCCAGGGCGGCGGCCGGGTCTGGAATCATGCCCTGGCCGCAGGCATCTCCGGGGAGGTGGTCTGGTCCATCACCCGCCAGCCGGGCGGCGAGCTCCTGGCCGCCACGGATGACGGGGCCCGGCGGGTGACCGCCACCGCCGCCTCGCGGATTCCCGGCACGGAGGGCCACCGCATCAAGAGCCTGACCCTCGACCGGACCGGCACCCTGTGGATGGTCAGCACCATCGGACCCACCTTCTGGCTCCGCCCCGGGCACCAGGCCGCTGAAGTGGCGCCTCTGGGAGACCTCGGATTCGCCGTGAACAGCGTGATGGTGGACTCCAGGGGGCAGGTCTGGCTGAGCCATGTCCGGTCCGGAATCCTCCGCTGGGATCCAGCCGGGCAGCGCCTCATCCAGGAGGTGAAACCCGCGGGTGCAGGCGCTCTCGGGGTCTTCCGCATCCGGGAGGATGCCGGGGGCCGCCTCTGGGCCGCCACCACCGCGGGGCTGTACCTGAAAGCTGCCAAGGGCCCCTGGCGGCTGTTCACGGAAAAGGACGGCCTCCTGCCCTTCGGCCTCTACGGCATGGCCTTCCTGCCGGATGGCAGCGCCTGGGTGCATTACCAGGAGCCCCAGGGGCTCTCCCGGGTCCGCGTGGACGGGGACCGGCTCACCGTGCTGGAGCAGCGCGTCAAGGGCCAGGGCCTTCACTCGGACCAGATCTACGCCGTGGAGGTGGACGAGCGGGGGCAGACCTGGGCCACTACGGACCAGGGCCTGGACCGCCTGGATCCGCCGCTCCACATCGGCCAGGAGGATGGGATGGTGAGCGAGGACTGCGCCATCCAGGCCCTGCTGGCTGAATCCGGGCGCATCTGGGTGGGGACGGCCGCGGGCCTGGTGCGTTACGAGACGGATGGGGCCTGGCCCCAGCCCGTGCAGGCACCGGCGCACATCCTGGAGCTCTCCTATGGGACCCGGCGGCTGGAACCCCCCTTTGGGAACCTCGCGCCGATCGCCCACCGGGAAGCCACCCTCTCCTTCCGGGTCGCCGCGCCCACCTACCTGGACGAACGCCAGACGCGGTTCCAGGTGCGGCTGCTGGGCCTCGAGGACGCCTGGCGGGAGGTTGACGCACCCCTGGTGCGCTACCCCGCGCTGCCGGGCGGGCACTACCGGTTCGAAGCCCGTGCCGCGGGCAAGGATGGCGCCTTCGGTCCCGCGACCGGACTGGATTTCCGCGTCCTCCCGCCCTGGTGGCGGACCTGGTGGGCCCTGGGCCTTGGCGGCCTGGCCTTCCTGGGGCTCGGCCTCGTGATCCTGCGGCTCCGCGTGGCGGCCCTGGCGCGCAGCAAAGCCGAGCTGGAGGCCCTGGTGGCCAAGCGGACCGAGGAGCTCCAATCCCGGAACGCCGCGCTGTCCACGGCCCTCGGCCAAGTGAAGCAGCTCTCCGGTCTGTTGCCGATCTGTGCCAGCTGCAAGAAGATCCGCGACGACTCGGGCTACTGGAACCAGCTGGAGCACTACATCACCGCCCATTCGGACGCGGACTTCACCCACGGCATCTGCCCGGATTGCGCGGACGCCCTGTACCCCGAGCGGAAGCGGGCCACCAGGCGGGAAGGGGAGGGGGGCCAGGGCCAGACCGGGCCCTCCCAGGGGGAATGACCGGGGGAGCTCTCCCGTTGGGACGCCAGATATGACCGTTCAGCCGGTTCTGCCACCAGCAGGGGCCGAAGGTGTGTTTCATGGGTGATTCCCGTGAGGACTTCGCCCGATATGCCACCCCTCCCAACCGACCTCCAGCGCGAGACCGCCCCGACCTATCTGGCCTCCCTGTCGACGTGGACCCGGCGCCGATGCCCGGCCCGGCCGGCGCTGGCCCCGGGGTCCCCGGCCGGCGGCATCCCCCCGTCCCTCCGGTTCGATTGCCTGCAGGGATTCTCCCGAATCGAAGCGTTTGAAGAGCATCTCGCCACCGTTCTGAACAGCGGCCTCTGTGTCTATTTCGACGGGGAGGAGACCCTGCTCCTGTTCGGGAGGGCGCCGCTCGGCGGCGTGGGCGGCCTGCGGATCGAGCTTGGACCGGACGTGCAGGGTCCTGCCCGGTTCCACGTCCTGGGACCGGGTGTCGACGCCTCGTTCGCCCTGGCCGACGGCTCCTTCCTGGCCGGCGCCTCCGACCGGCGGCGGATCGACCTGGTGCGCTACTGGTACCAACAGGCCAGACCCCATCTCCTCCGGGTCTGGAATGACACGCGGATGTCCCGGCGCCCGGCCGGTCCGAGCGATGCGGCTTAGACGGGTCGGGGGCTCAGGCCGATCGTCTGACTGACTGGCACTGGCCTAGCCCCAGAGGGCAGACTCGAACTGGCGCGTGGCTGGCCACGCCCATGTACGCTGCGCAGGCCCCACTGGGGCCTTGCTCGCTATGGGCTACCTGGCCGCCACTGCTTCTCGGCAGTCCGAGTCTTTGGCTTGGGTGGGCGTACAAAAACACCGGAGCAGCTCGGCTCCGGTGTTCTGTGTGGTGGCTGGAGGCAGACTCGAACTGCCGACCTAGGGATTATGAGACCCTCGCTCTAACCACCTGAGCTACCCAGCCATGAAGGAGCAGTGTAGCGGGGGCGCGGGTCTTCGTCTACTTCAGATCATCCACGAGCACCACGATGAGGCGCTTGGGACCGTGGACGCCGTAGGCGAGGGTCTGCTCGATGTCGGCGGTCTTGCTGGGACCGGAGATCATCAGGGCGTTGGGGGGCAGGGCCCGGCCCCAGCCCAGGGCTTTCACGGCGGACCAGAAGCTGTCCTGGATGGTGGAGGCGCGCAGCAGCGCGATGTGGACGGGCGGCACCAGGGACATGAGCCGGGGCTCGGCAGGACCGGGCATCAGCAGCAGGCCGCCGGTCTCGGCGACGCCGCCCACGGTGCCGGTGAATCCGGCGTCGATGTCGCCGAACAGCTCCTGCTTGAAGTCCTCCACGGGGCGGTCGTAGGGCTTCAGCTGTGGTCCACCGGGCGCCCAGGCGGCGGCCAGGGCGGAACCCGCCTCGCTGGTGGGACCGTAGAGCAGGTTCCTCAGCCCCTCGCGCTCACAGAAGGCGCGGATCACGGCTGGCCAATCAGCGGGCGTGGCCTCGATGAATTCCGTGTGGACCGCCTCCATGCCCTTGCGCAGCCGGGTCACGCGTTCGGCGGCTGACCATTGGCGGCGCTCGAGAACCGCCGTATCAAGGGCGGGCAGGGGGCCGGAATCGCCGGCGGCGCGGAGGCGACCGAGAATGGCGCTGCGGGAATCCGCAGCGGACGAGTTCGGGCTACTCATGGCTGGCTCCCTCGGCGCGCATGCGCTCGCTCAGTGAACGGCGGGCGGGAACAGGTTTGGTGCGGGATTGGGTCCAGTTCTTGATGAGGGGGGCATTGGCGGGCAGGGCCTTCCCGAAGCGCGTGGCGAACCAAGTCGCGACGCGATAGAGGGCGGGGCGCTTCGTCACTCCGGCCCAGAGACGCCAGGCCCAGTCCTCCGTGGCCGTGCGGCCGGTGGCCTTGCCGGCCACGGTCGAGGCCATGTCGTCGTGGGTGGCCTCCCGGCGCAGGCGCACCAGGATCTCGGGGATGGGGATCTCCACGGGGCAGACCTCGCCGCAGGCGCCGCAGAGACTGGAGCCGTGGATGAGGTCGTGGCGCACGCCGACGCCCTCCATCTGCGGGGTGAGGATCTTCCCGATGGGGCCGGGATAGATGGCCTCGTAGGCATGGCCGCCCACGCGGGTGTAGACAGGACAGTGGTTCATGCAGGCGCCGCAGCGGATGCAGCGCAGGGTGGCGCGCAGCTGGGGATCGGCGTAGATCCGGGATCGGCCGTTGTCGAGGATGACGAGGTGGACTTCCTGCGGGCCGTCCTTCTCCCCGGCACCGCGGGGCCCGGTGATCAGGTTGAAGTAGGTGCTCACGGCCTGGCCGGTGGCGGAGCGCGTGAGGATGGCGTAGAGCGGCGCCACATCCTCCAGCCGCGCCACGACCTTCTCCAGGCCCATGACGGCGATGTGGAGAGGCGGCACATGGGTGCTCATGCGGCCGTTGCCTTCGTTCTCCACCAGACACAGGGTCCCGGTCTCAGCCACGGCGAAGTTCACGCCGGACAGGCCGGCATCGGCATCGAGGAACTTCTGGCGCAGCACCTTGCGGGCCATGGCCGTCAGCTCGTCCACATCCTCGGTGTACTTCGCGTCCTTGATCTTCTGGCTGAACTGCCGGGCGATCTGGTCTTTGTTCTTGTGGATGGCCGGCATGATGATGTGGCTCGGCGTCTCACCGTCGAGCTGGATGATGTACTCGCCCAGGTCGGATTCCAGGGCCTCGATGCCCTTGGATTCGAGGAAGGCGTTGAGGTGCATCTCCTCGGAGACCATGCTCTTGCCTTTGACCAGGGTCTTGGCGCCCTTGGCCTGGAGGATGCCCAGGATCAGCTGGTTCGCCTGTTCGCAGGTCTCGGCCCAGTGCACCTTGATGCCGTTCCTGGCGCAGCTGGCCTCCAGCTGCTCCAGCAGCTCCGGCAGGCAGAGCAGGCTGCGGGAGCGGATGGCCGTGCTGAGGTCCCGCAGGTCCTGGAGGTCCCGCGGATCGGGGAACTGGGCCTTGCGCTTGGTGATGAGGCCGTCCATGGCGCGGCGGAAGTTGGCCCGGAGCTGGGGATCCAGCAGGGCCTTGGCGGCGGCATCCCTGAAATGGACTTCGTTCTCAGCGTGCACGGGTGCGCTCCCACAGGAATTCGGCGATGTGCTGGACCTTGAGCTTGCTGCTCTTGGCCTCCAGCGCGCCGTTCACGTTCATCAGGCAGCCGCCGTCCGTGGACAGGACGAGGGAGGCGCCGGTGGCGGTGGCGTCCGCGATCTTGTCGGTGACCATGGCGCCGGAGATTTCGGGGTGGCGCACGGCGAAGGTGCCGCCGAAGCCGCAGCACTCGTATTCCCGGGTCAGGGGCGCCAGCTCCACGTTGGAGAGCTGGCCGATGAGGGCCTGGGGCTCGCCCTTCAGGCCCAGATCGCGGACCGCATGGCAGGAGCTGTGCCAGGTGACCTTCACGGGCTCGCCGAGGTCTTTGAGCTTCACGTCCAGCACGTCCACGAGGAACTGGGTCAGCTCGTAGACCCGGGCGCTGAAGGCGCGGACCTTGGCCTCATCAGGCTGGCCGTGGAACAGCTCGGGATAGTGGACCTTCATCATGCCCGCGCAGCTGCCGGAGGGCAGGATCACGGGCAGGTCCTCGGGGAACAGGGCCACCTGGGTGCGGGCCACGTCCCGGGCCTCCTCCCAATAGCCGCAGTTGAAGGCAGGCTGGCCGCAGCAGGTCTGGCCCTCGGGGAAGACCACCTCCACGCCGGCCCGGCGCAGGAGCTGGATGCCGGCCATGCCGGCGTCCGGGAAGAACAGGTCCACCAGGCAGGTGCCGTAGAAGTAGACCTTCTTGGGCTTGGTTCCATTCACTTGGAGACCTCCGGTCGGGTCGCGGACTCGAGCAAGTATAGGAAGCTTCGGTAGACCTGGCCCGTGGAACGGGTCATGCCCACCTCGCAGGTGCGGCTGCTGGCGAAGTAGCCATCGAAACGTTCGGCCTTCACCTCCCGGGCCTCGTGCTTGGTTGCGGAGGCGGTCAGCTCGGCGTGGGTGAAGCCGCGATCGCCGGCGAAGCCGCAGCAGCCTGCATCCCGGGGCACCACGACCTTGTCCGCGCAGGCCTTGGCGACCCCCTCCAGCTTGGGCAGCAGGTTCATCTTGGTGACCGAGCAGACCGGGTGGAGGACCACGGAACCCACCTTGCGGGTCACCTGGAGGCGGGGCAGCAGCACATCGTTGGCGAAGGCGGTGCTGTCGAGGATCTTGAGCTTGTCGAACTTCGCCTGGTTCTCGGGCGTGAGGTAGCCCCGGCTGGTGAGCACGCCATAGGTGCAGGGGCTGGTGTCCATGACGAGGGCCAGCCGGCCCTGCTGGGTCCACTCCCAGAACTTCTCGATGGTGCGGTTGATGGTGTAGCGGTGGGCTTCGTCATAGCCCTTGGAGCTGAAGGGCACACCGCAGCAGGTGCCTTCCACATCGAAGGGGATGTGGACCGGGTAGCCGGCCCGCGCCGACACCTTCACCAGCGCCTCCACCAGACTCATCTCCTCGGGCTCGCCGGGCAGGTGGCCCATCATGCGGGAGAGGCAGGCGGGAAAGTAGATGGCCTGGGCGCCTTCCAGAGTAGTCACGGGCAGCGGCGCCTTGGCGGGCTTGGGCATCTCCGGGCTCCACTGGTGGGAGGCGCCGAAGGTCTTCATGATCCGGGTGAGGAAGGGCATGGCCTTGGGCCCGAAGAGGCTCTGGACGAGGTGCCCGCTGCGCAGGGCCAGCCGCATGGCCGGCTCCACGGTGGCGAAGTTGCGGGCCACGGAGAGGGCGATCTTCTGGGCGCGGCGGCTGTGACTGGCGCGGCGGAACCGCTTGGTGAGCTGGCCGGTGTCGATTCCGACGGGGCAGGCGGTGGCGCAGAGGCCATCCGTGGCGCAGGTGTCCAGGGCCATGTAGGGGAAGGCCTCCTGCAGGGACGACAGCAGGGCGGGATTTTCCCGGTTTCCCTCCAGACGGGCCATCTCACGGCGCACGACGATGCGCTGCCGGGGGGTGAGGGTGAGCTCGCGGCTGGGGCACTTGGGCTCGCAATAGCCGCACTCGATGCACTTGTCGACCTCCTCCTCGACGCCCGGCATGGGCTTGAGGTCGGCCAGGTGGCAGTGGGGATCGGCGTTGAGAATGACACCGGGGTTCAGCAGGCGCAGAGGGTCCACCAGGTTCTTGAGCTGCTCCATGACGGCCTTGGCCTCGGGGCCCCACTCGGCTTCCACGAAGGGCGCCATGTTGCGGCCGGTGCCGTGCTCGGCCTTGAGGGCACCGTCGTACTTCTTGACCACCAGCTCCACTACATCGTCGATGAGCGCGGAATAGCGATCCACAGCGGCCTTGTCGTTGAAGGACTGGGTGATGACGAAGTGCAGGTTCCCATCCTTGGCATGGCCGAAGAGGATGGCCTCGTCATAGCGGTGCTTGGCGAAGAGCTTGGTGAGGTCCACGGCCGCATCGGCCAGCTTCTCGATGGGGAAGGCCACGTCCTCGATGAGCACGGTGGTGCCGCGGGCGCGCACGGCGCCGACGGACGGGAAGGTGCCCGAGCGGATCTTCCACATCAGGGCCTGCTCTACAGGATCGTGGGTGAACCGGGCGGGCTCGAGCAAGGTCAGGTGGGCGGCGGCATCCAGGGCCAGGCGCTCCAGTTCGGCGCGGGCGGACTCATCCTTGCCCTGGAACTCCACCAGCAGGGCAGCGGCGCCATCAGGCAGGGTCTTGATGGTGGGGGGTACGCCGGCCTGGTTCTCAACGGAGCGGAGAGAGGCCCGATCCAGCAGCTCCAGGGCCGCGGCGCCGGCGTCGCGCAGGGGCACGATGGCGGCGCAGGCCGCATGCAGGTCGGGGAAGATCAGGAAACCCGTCACCTTCACCGGCAGATCCGGCACGGAGTTCAGCACAGCCTCGGCGATGAAGGCCAGCGTGCCTTCCGAACCCACCAGCACATTGCGGAAGATGTCCACGGGGCGCTCGTAGTCGATGAAGGCGTTGAGCGAGTAGCCCGTCGTGTTCTTCATCTTGTACTTGGCACGGATGCGCTGGGCCAGGGGCTGGTTGGCCTCCAGGTCGGCCTTGAGCTTGAGGAGCCCTGCGGCCAGCTCCGGCTCCGCTTCGCGGAAGCGCGCGTCTGCGTCCGGCGCGGCCGTGTCGATCACCGTGCCCGAGGGCAGGACGAAGGTCAGGGATTCCAGGGTGTGATACGCGTTCTGGGTGACGCCGCAGCACATGCCGCTGGAGTTGTTGGAGAGGATGCCGCCAACGGTGCAGGTGTTGATGGAGGCCGGGTCGGGGCCCATCTTGGCCCGGTAGGGGCGCAGGGCATGGTTCACATGGGCCCCGATGACGCCGGGTTGCACCTTCACCTTGGCGCCGCCTTCCAGCACCTGGATGCCGCGCCAGTTGCGGGCCACTTCCACCAGGATGCCGTCGGACACCGACTGGCCCGAGAGGCTGGTGCCGGCGGCGCGGAAGGTCATGGGGACCCCGAGCTCGCGGCTGAGCCGGAACAGGGCCCGGACTTCGTCCACGCTGCCCGCGAAGGCCACGGCCTTGGGGATGAGCCGGTAGAAGCTCGCATCCGAGGCGAAGGCGATCAAGTCCACCGGCCGGTCGAGGACACGGTCGGGACCGACGATGGACACGAGGGATTCCCTCAGGGAAGTGGCGGTGGCGGTGCTCATGAGAAACATCCTCTGGATCAGGCGATCGCGAAAAAAGGTCCCGCCGGCCGGTTGGGGCGCGGCGGGACCCGGGTCTTACGTCAGGATGCCGCCCGGCCTACTTGGCAGGGGCGGGGGCGGGCAGGGTGGCCGGAGCGGCGGGAGCCGCAGGAGCGGTCACGGGAGCCGCCACCGCGGGGGCCGCGGGAGGAAGCTGGGGCATCCAGTTGGCGGGCAGGACCTTCGCATAGAGGAAGATCACGACGCCGACCATGGCGGCCAGGGCCAGGCTGTGGAAGAACACGTAGCGGAGGATGGTGCCCTCCTCGCCCTGCTGGTTGGTGGCGACCGAGGCCACCACGAGGCTCTGGGCGTCGATCATCTTGCCCATGACGCCGCCGGTGGTGTTGGCGGCAGCCGTGAGGATCGGGTTCAGACCCAGCTGCTGGGCGGTGATCTTCTGGAGACCGCCGAACAGCACGTTGGCGGAGGTGTCGCTGCCGGTCAGGGCCACGCCCAGCCAGCCCAGCATGGCGCTGAAGAAGGGGAAGAGGACGCCGGTGCTGGCGAAGGCCAGACCCATGGTCGCGTCCAGGCCCGCGGACTTGGACACGAAGCCCAGGGCCAGCATGGCCGCGATGGTGAGCAGGGAGATCTTCACGCGGTTGACGGTGTTGCCCCAGACCTTGACGAGCTCGGGGAAGCTGAACCCGGCCAGCAGGCCGCTGCAGATGCCGGCGAGCAGGAGGCTGGTGCCCGTGAGGGAAAGCCAGTTGAAGGTCCAGACGGCCGGCTCGGCCGAGGCCTTGGCCACCACCGGGGGGGCCTTGATGACCATCTTGTGGAGCTTGGGGATCTCGAAATTCTTGACCGTGTAGCCGGCCAGGAAGTTCGGCTTGTCCTTGGTGCCGCCATTGAGGAAGGTCTTGACCTGGGGGGTGCCCCAGGCGAACACGAACAGGGACAGGAAGACCCAGGGCAGCCAAGCCTTGACGACCTTGCCAGTGGGCTGCTCGATCTTCACCGCATGGGGCTCTTCGCGCTCGTGCTCATAGCGCCAGGTGGTCTTGGGCTGCCAGATCTTGAGGAACAGGACCAGGGCGACCATGGAGACGATGGCGCCGATGATGTCCACCAGCCAGGGGCCGTGGAAGTTGCTCACCGCGAACTGGGTGATGGCGAAGCTGCCACCGGCCACGAGGCAGGCGGGCCAGACTTCCATCATCGCCTTCCGCCCGGCCATGGTCCAGATGATCCAGAAGGGCACGATCAGCGAGAAGATGGGCAGGATGCGGCCGGCGGCGGCGCTCAGCATGTCCAGGGGCAGGCCGGTCACACCAGCGAGGGCGATCAGGGGGCTGCCCAGGGCGCCGTAGGCCACGGGGGCGGTGTTGCCGATGAGGGCCAGGCCGGCGGCCTGGAGGGGCCGGAAGCCCAGGCCGATGAGCATGGCGGCGGAAATCGCCACGGGCGTGCCGAAGCCGGCCGCGCCCTCGATGAAGGCACCGAAGCTGAAGGCGATCAGCAGGGCCTGGATGCGGCGGTCACCGGCCAGACCCGCGATGGAGTGCTTCACGACCTCGAAGTCACCGGATTTCACGGTGATGTCGTAGATGAAGATGGCGTTCAGCACGATCCAGCCAATGGGCACCAGTCCGAACAGGGCGCCATGCACGGCGGCCATGCCGGCCATGCCCGCAGGCATCTTGTAGATCAGGACGGCCACCACATAGCAGGTGAGCAGACCCAGGATGGCCGAGTAGTGGGCCTTCACGTGCTTGGCCAGGAAGCCCAGCAGCACGAAGACCGGCAATGCGGCCACCAGTGCGGAGAGAAAGATATTCCCCATGACGGGGGAATAGACTTGGGTCCAGGGGGTCATGCTGCCTCCAGATGGGGGTAGGGGATGAGAAGGTAGAGTTTTGGAAAAGAGCCTCGCGAAAGCCTACAATGGGTCTAGTGGTCAGACCATACGCAAGGCGTTTGCTTTTTATCACATTTCGCATCTATTCCCTTTTCCATCACTTAGGATGGTTGGATATGGACCTCACACCGATCAAGACCAAACGGCTCTACGAGGAAATCGTCGAGCAGATCAAGCAGCTCATCGCCGACGGGAAGCTGAAGCCCGGCGACAAGCTCCTCGCCGAGCGCGACCTGGCCGACCGCTTCCAGGTCAGCCGGGCTTCCGTGAGGGAAGCCATCCGGACCCTGGAGATGCTCGGCATCATCGACATCCGCCCCGGTGAGGGCACCTTCGTCCGGGGCACCGAGACCGACGACATCATCCGTCCCCTGGCCATGTTCCTGGCGGTGGAGCGCAACTCGCTCCTCGACATGTTCGAGATGCGCCGGATCTTCGAGACTGCAACCGCGAGCCTGGCGGCCCAGCGGGCCACGTTCGAGGAGCTCGATCAGATCGAGTCCATGCTGGCGAACATGCGGGAGCGCCTCAATCTGCAGGATTCCGAGAAGGGTGAGGAATTCGACGCCGCCTTCCACTACGCCGTGGCCGAGGCCACCCATAACAGCCTGCTGACCAAGCTCTTCAAGACCGTCTCCGAGGAGTTCGCCAAGGCCAACTCCGTCGCCCGCCGGCAGCTCTACCACGACAATGTCCAGAACCCCCAGCGGATCATCGACCAGCACTCCGAGATCCTCGCCGCCATCCGGTCCGGCTCCTCCCAGGCCGCGTCCGAGGCCATGCTCGCGCACCTGAACTTCGCCGAAGGCGAATTGCGGAAGTGGATCGTCTGAACCGTGCGCCGCCTGCGCGAGCCGCCAGGGCGGCGCGCGCAGATGGTGGCCCCGGTGGGGTTCGAACCCACGACCAAGCGGTTATGAGCCGCCAGCTCTGACCGCTGAGCTACAGGGCCGGGGCCAGTGTAGCAAACGCAGGCGCGGTTCTCCGGCCCCATGCGGCGGATCCCGCGGCCTCTCTCCTGAAGAAGCTGGCTGGGCGGATCGTGTGAAGTGCAGGGTCCGGGGCAGGGGGATGAGGTGGAGAATGGCTGGTAGCATGAACGCTTTGCCCACCCCACCGGAGTCGAAACCGTGACGGACGAGAACCAGGTCGCAGGGGCCGCGGAGGCCGGACAGGCCGTGCTGGAGGCGGCTCAGGCCGCCCTCATGGAATTGCGCGACAGCTGGAACCAGGCCCAGGTGGACGCCTGGTGCACCAGTGTGCTGGAGCGCTCCGGCCGGGTGGTGCTCACCGGCATGGGGAAGTCGGGACTCGTGGCCCAGAAGGTGGCGGCGACGCTGGCCTCGACGGGATGCCCCAGCCTGTTCCTCCATCCGGCCGAAGCTCTGCACGGAGACCTCGGGATGGTGACCCGGGAGGATTCCGTCCTCGCCCTCTCCAACAGCGGGGAAAGTGAAGAGGTGGTCCGCCTGCTGCCCAGCCTCGTCCGCCTGGGCATCCCGATGGCCGCGATCACCGCCCGGCCCGACAGCAGCCTGGGGCAGGCCGCCCACTGGACCTTCACCTACCGGCTGCCCCAGGGGGAGGGTTGCCCTCTGGATCTGGCGCCCATGGCCAGCACCACCCTCCAGCTGATCTGGGGTGACCTGCTCGCGGCCAGCCTCATGTCCCGCCGGGGCTTCACCCGGGACCACTTCGCCCTGAATCATCCCGCTGGAAGTCTTGGTGCGAAGTTAATGAAGGTGAAAGCCTTGATGCACACCAGCTGGCCCAGTGTCTCCGCCTCCTCGGCCCTGACCGACGTGCTGCGGGCCATGACCGGGGGCCGGCTGGGCATGACCAGCGTCATGGACGGGCCGAAGCTCCTGGGGGTCATCACGGATGGCGACCTGCGCCGGGCGCTGGAAGGTGCCGAGCGCGAGGGCCGGAACCCCCTCGACCTCCGGGCGGAGCAGATCATGACCCGGAGCCCGGCGATGATCGGCGAAGAGGCTCTGGCCCTGGAGGCCGCTGGCGACATGGAGGCCCGGAAGATCACCTTCCTCCTGGTGGGGAAGCCGGAGCAGCCCGTTGGGCTCATCCATATCCACGATCTACTGACAGCAAAGGTCTTGTAGGTTCCCAGAGCCGTCCTCGGCGTTGATTTAAGGTTACATAATATACATTATCGAAAGTAAAATCTGGATCCCAAGGTGCCTTCCGTTCTGACCCGCTACATCCTCCGCCGCTGGACGACGCCCTTCCTCGGGGCGCTGTTCTTCTACGGGTTCCTGCTGGTCTCCTGGGAGATGATCGCCATCTCGAAGGAGATCTTTTCGCAGGGCGCCCCCCTGCGCTGGATGTTCCCCCTGCTCATGCTCTCCCTCCCCGAGACCTTCTCCATGGTCCTGCCCATGGCGGCCGTGCTCGGAGGGCTGGTGGGTACGCAACAGATGATGGAGGGGTCGGAGCTGGTGGCCGCCCAGGGGCTTGGCGCGGGCCGCCGGACCTGGTTCGCGCCCTGGGCGATCATGGCCTGCGGCCTCCTCCTCCTGGCCTCCTTCAACGCCCACGTCCTGGTGCCGACCTCGGCGGGCCTCCAGCAGTCCCTGCGCCGGAAGATGTCGGAAGCGGCCAAGGCCCGGTTCCTGCGGCCGGGCAGCCCGCCCTGGCATCCGCCGGGCTCCCCGGACACCGCGTTCTGGGTCTCCGAGGGCGGGCAGATCCACCTGATGGAGTCCACCGCCCAGGGCACGCAGCACATGACGGCCTCCCAGATGACCTACGCTCTGGAGAGTGCCCCCTCCGGCGATGCCGAGATCCGGCTTCATCTTTCGGACCTTCAGGGCGTGCTCTTCCAGCCTGCCGCTGGTGGCAGCGTCATCCATCTGAAGCAGGAACAGCAGATCCTGCGCTTCCTTGTCCCGGCGGGCCCCCGCCTGCTCGCTCCGATTCCCCTTCGCTACAAGTCCTCCAGGGCCCTGCTGCAGACTTACGGAGACGCCACCACCCCTACCCCCCTGCGCCAGCAGTCCGCCATCGAGCTCGGCCGGAGGATCACCCTGCCCGTGGCTGGCCTCTCGCTATTGCTCATGGGGATCGCCCTGGGCTTCGGCCATCCCCGGTTCTACCGAGGGGGCGCCGTCATCAAGAGCCTCGGCGTGATCCTGGTCTATTACTTGATGATGAAATACTTTGAAGACATGGTGTTGGGCGGAAAAGCTACCTCCATCTATCCGACTCTCCTCCTGCCCTTTCTGTTCCTCGGGGCTGCCTGGTTCATCTTCAACCAGCGGCTGTCGCCTCATCGGACCCGCCCCGGCCTGGGGGTGATCCTCATGCGTTCCCTGGGGCGCGTCCTGCCCCTGGGCCCCCTCCATGCCCGGATCTCCGCCGCCAAATCCTCGGTCCTGCAGTGGATCCATGGCCAGGGAACCCGTCGGGGCATCTTCCGCCACTGGTCCACCCTCGCCTGGTGGCGCAACTGGGGGCTGACGCTGGGCAGTCTGCTGGCGCTGGATCTGCTCATCGAGTTCTCCAACCTTGCTGGAGACCTGTCGAAGAACAATATCCATTTAATTGTATTCATTAAATATTGGATCTGGAATCTCCCCCCGTTTCTCGAGGTGGCCTTCCCCGTCTCCTTCCTCCTGGGGAGCATGCTCACCCTGTCCGAAGCGGCGCTCAACCGCGAGTGGCTGGCCATCCGCGCCGGTGGTGTCAGCCTGCTCCAGTGGATCTGGGCCAGCCGGTTCGCCTGGGGCGCCGTGGCCCTGGCCACCTTCCTTCTCCAGGCCGGTCTCGCCCCCCTTGCCAGGACGCAGGCCCGGAGGCTGTACTACCAGATCCTCCAGCGCCCCCAGGGCTCCTCTTCCGCCTCTCCCTGGATGCATCTCGGCTCCACGGGCGTCCTGTGGCATCTCTCCCCGGAGGCTCGCTGGGGGTTCCCCCTGAAGGGCCCCGGCGAGGCGCCGATCCTCCTCCGGTGGCAGCCCGGGGCGGAGCGGTCGGAAGCCCTCGCCTGGGGCGGCACCCGCCTGGTGCCAGGTCCCAGCACCGAGGCCCTGTTCCCGGACCGGGCCCTCCGCGCCGCCCCCTCCGCGGCCGAAGCCAAGACCCTTGACCTGATCGAGTGGCAGCGATGGGCGCCGGATCCGGAACGCTCCTACCTCCTGTGGAGCCGCCTCCTTGGTTGGCTGGCCGGTCCGCTGCTGGTCCTGGCCATGCTCTCGTACGCGTTTCCGGGACCTCGTCAGGGCCGGGGCCAGGCCATCGGGATCGGCCTGGTCGGCGGGCTCGTGTTCCTGGGTCTCCAGACCCTCTTCGGAGGCGCCGCCAGGGCCTCCGAGATCCCGGCCTACTGGGGCATCGTGGCGCCCTTCATGCTCCTGGGGGCCAGCGCCCTGGTCCGGGTCTCGAGGCTGCGGACCTGAGTCCGAAGCGGCTCTCCGGGCACGGAACCCTTGGACCCCTGGCCACCGGGGATGAGAGAATGAATCACAGATCCCCGTCCGTTCCTCAGGGCGGGCTTCTTTTTTGTCCCGTTTGAAAGGACCCCCTTGGATCACTCGCTGAATTCCGATCAGCCCCCTGCCCCGACCCTCCAGGGGCTGGCGGACCGCTATCGCCCCCTGGTGCTGCTCGCTGCGGGGTATCTGGGCCTCGGCCTGGTGCTGCGCCTGACGCTCTGGAGCATCTTCGGCCGGGAGGCGCACGTTCCGGCCTCCTCCATGCTCTGGGTCCTCCCAGCGGGCCTGATTTCCGATGCAGTCCAGGCCCTCTACTTCTTACTCCCTTTGGCCCTGTACGGCTGGCTCCGACCCCCTCGTCCTTCCGGACGGCGGGCCTGGGGAGCGGTCCTTCCGACCCTCGTGACCTTTCTGTACGCCGTCGGCGGGCTCTTCCTGGTGGCTTGCGAGTACTTCTTCTTCGAGGAGTTCAACGCCAGGTTCAACCTGGTTTCCGTGAACTACCTGATGTATCCAACTGAAGTGGCAGGGGATATCTGGTCCGAATACCCTGTGGTCAAGATCCTTCTGGTCTGCGCCCTGGTGGCGGGCTTCGCCGCCTGGAAGCTTCGGGCCCAATGGGTGAAGGCTATGTCCACCCCACTGAGCTTCAAGGCCCGCAGCCTGGCCATGGCGGTCTACGGCGCCGCGCTGGCTGTGGCCATCCTCTGGATTCCCACCAACCTTTTCGGGTTCTCCCTCAACCGGGTCACCAATGAACTGGCGGCCAACGGACCCTCCAGCTTCTTCCGGGCGCTGCGCACCAGCGAAATCGACTACCACGCCTACTACCCCACCCGCCCTCCCGCGGAGAACCTGAAGCGCCTCGAGGCGCAGCTGGCCTCGGGCGATGGCCGGTTCACCCGGTTGCCGGAAGGGCGCCTGGACCGCCAGTTCCCCGCCCGTCCCGAGGGCCTGGGGAAGCTGAACGTCATCCTGATTTCGAGCGAGTCCTTCGGCGCCGAGTTCAGCCGCCTCTACGGCTCCGCGAGGGATTGGACGCCGGAATTCGACCATTTCGCCCAGCAGGGGCTCTGGTTCCGGCATGCCTATGCCACGGGGACCCGCACGGTCCGAGGCCTTGAAGCCATCAGCACCTCCATGCCCCCGGTTCCGACCGAGGCCGTCCTGAGGCGCCCGGGACACGAGTCCATGGCCACCCTCGGCGCGGTACTCCGGGGCCATGGCTACCAGACGGCCTTCCTGTACGGCGGCTATGGGTACTTCGACAACATGAACGAGTTCTTCCAGAGCAACGGCTACGAGGTGCTGGACCGGACCAACCTGAAGACCAAGCCCAGGTTCGAGAACATCTGGGGCGTGTCGGATGAGGACCTCTTCGACATGGCCCTGTCCTGCGCGGACGAGCGCGCGGCCAAGGGGGCGCCCTTCTTCCTCCACATCATGAACACCTCGAACCACAAGCCCTACACCTTCCGGCCCGGGCTGGAGTCCATCGGCGTGAAGGCTTCGGGAGGAGGCCGGGAATCCGGGGTGCGGTACGCCGACTTCGCCCAGGGACGCTTCCTGAGGGATGCGGAACGCCACCCCTGGTTCAGGAACACCCTCTTCATCGTCATCGCCGACCATGGCGCCAGGGTCTACGGCCGGCAGGAGATCCCTCTGAAGACCTACGAGATCCCCTTGATGTTCTACGCACCCGGCCGCCTGGCCCCCCGGCGGTCGGACGGGCTCATGTCCCAGATCGACCTGGCCCCCACGCTCATGGGCCTGCTGGGGCTCCCCTACACCGCGCCATGGTTCGGCCAGGACGTGCTCCGCACGCCGGAGTCCGGCCGGGTCATGCTGTTCAACCACAACGATCACGTGGCCCTGATGAAGGATGGCGTCCTCACCATCCTCGGCCTCCACGGCACCCGGGTCTCCAAGAGGTATGACGCCGAGAAGGACGCCTACCTGCCCCAGCCGGAGGGCGCCAGCCACGATGATCTGGCCATCGCCTACTACCAGACGGCGTATGAGCTATTCAAGGCAAAGAAGTACAATTGATCACCCTTACGTGTCCATCCAGGAAGCCCGAATCGTGAGTTCCTTGTTCGCTCGAGTCCGACAAGCCTTGGCGGAGCATCCCCTGCTCCGTCCCGGAGCCCGGGTCCTCGCCGCCATGTCCGGCGGGGTGGACAGCTCCGTGATGGCGGCCACGCTCCACCATGCCGGCTATGAAGTCATCGGCGTGTCCATGCAGCTCTTCGACAAGAAGACGGCTCGAACATCCGATGGGAAGTGCTGCACTCTGGATGATTTCCAGGACGCCCGCCGGGTGGCCTATGAGATGGGGTTCCCGCACTATGTGATGGATTTCGAGGCCCGCTTCCGGGACACGGTCATCGAGGGCTTCATCCAGGGGTACCTGGATGGCGAAACCCCTAGTCCATGCATTCGTTGCAATCAGCATCTCAAGTTCTCTGCATTGATGGAGCGAGCCGAATCCCTGGAAGCCGCCTTTGTCGCCACGGGCCACTACGCGACCATCACCCATGCCGATGGGCGCTGGCACCTGCGGAAGGCCTCGGATCCGGCCAAGGATCAGAGCTACTTCCTCTTCCATCACACCCAGGCCACCCTGGCGCGGACCCTGTTCCCCCTGGCCGGGCTCACCAAACCCGAGGTGCGGAGCCTGGGCGCGGAACTGGGCCTGCACCTCGCGGAGAAACCCGAAAGCCAGGAGATCTGCTTCGTGACCCAGGATCGCTACGACAGCTTCCTGGAGGCGGAGGGCCGGGATCCCGGCCGGGGCGATGGGGACATCCGCCACCTGGACGGCCGGGTCCTGGGCCGGCATCGCGGCTACTGGCGGCACACGGTGGGACAGCGGCGGGGCCTGGGCGTCGCCTACGCCGAGCCCCTCTATGTGGTCCGGGTGGAACCTGCCACCAACACGGTCTGGGTCGGCGGTGAGGCCGACCTCCTCGGTCGCGACCTGGTGGCCCGCGAACTCAGCTGGGTGGATGGCCCTCCCCGCGGGCCCCTGGCCTGCCAGGCCCGCATCCGCAGCCGGTCCATGGAAGCCGAGGCGCTGGTGATCCCCCTGCCGGATGGCCGGGTCAAGGTCGCGTTCGCGGAGCCCCAGAGGGCCATCGCCGCCGGCCAGGCGGTGGTCTTCTATCAGGAGGGGGAGCTCCTGGGCGGCGGGTGGATCGACAGCCAGCCCGAGTGATCGAGAAGATCACCGCCCTCCCAGCGTGAAGGCCACACCCGGATAGCTCACGAAATGGTAGAGGTTGGCCTCTGCCGTGGCGCCCATCCCCACATCCCGTACTGGGACCTGGGGAAAGCTGATGGAGGTGCCGAAGGCCACCGGGTATCCGGTCGGAGAAGCCAATCCCAGGTCCCGGGCGGTCTCTTCCAGCAGCAACAGACCGAACGGAATGGAGAAGCGGCCGCACCAGGGCATGCGGTACTGGTCGGGATCCTGTGGGTTCACCACCGCGGTGAAGAATGCCCGGGCCTTCGCCGCGGACACCGGGCCGGCCAGGGGGCCTTTCAGCAGGTGGCGGTCGCTTGCGATGGCCTCCTCATAGGCCCGCACGCCCCCGGAACCATGGGGAGTGTATTTGAAGTCCTCACCGTAATGGATGCCATCGGAGGAGATGACGATGGCCAAATCGCGGCCGAGGGCCCAGCCGCGGGCCTGAATACATTCGGCCAGGGCCTTCCCCAGGTGCGAGGCCAGCGTCTGGAACCGCTCGAAGGAAGCCGAGGGCACGAGGATGGATACGATCTCGACTCTCGGGTCCTGGTGCTTCAGCCAGTAGGCGATGGCCTCGACGGAATGTTCGCTGTCCTGCATGGCCGCATCGCGGATGACCTCCGAGGCGGGCATCCTGGCCAGCAGCTCCTCACGCAGGCCGGAGACCTTGATCTCGCCATCCGGTGCGCGCCAGGCGCGATAGGGATCGAACACCAGGGCATCCTTGGCCCCGAACCGGCGGTACTTGTGGAAGACACCCACCAACACGATGGTACGGGCCTTCACCAGCGGCATCAGCTGGTGGTACACCCTGCCCGCGTAGAGGTAGTCATCGTGCGGGCAGATGAGGCCGGCGACCCCCGGGGCGGGCATGGGGGCGAGGGCTTCGGGAGCCGGCGGAAGGGCGGACCGCTCCCACACCTTCGCCATCTGCTCCGGCTTCGAGGCGAAGCCCACCGCATCCTGCTGACCCCGGAGGTCCCCCTGGGAGGGGATGCCCATGGTCCTCCGGACCTCTTCCAGCGTGGGGCGCTGGGCTGGGGGGGCGGGCGCGGAAAGCGAAGCCTGGGCAAGGCCCGGAAGGCACGCCAGGAGGCAGGCGCAGAAGAAGGCCGCGGCGCGTTTCATGGGGGAATCTCCGGAACCACCGTAGCAGCCCCGCCCGCGCCATCCGCGATGTCGCTCCCGATCGACGCACAAAAAAGCCCCCTTGCGGGGGCTTGTCTGGAGGCGCCGATCGGAATCGAACCGATGGATACGGGATTTGCAGTCCCGGGCCTTACCACTTGGCTACGGCGCCTTGTGTTGCTGTGGAGCTTTCAAACAGTCCGGGCCGCTTGCGCGGCCCGGGTGCAGTGGAGCGGGTGATGGGATTTGAACCCACGACTTCAACCTTGGCAAGGTTGCACTCTACCACTGAGTTACACCCGCGTGAGACATCAAGACTAGCAATGGCGCGCGATACGGTCAACGGTCTTTTTCGGATCGGCAGGTAGGGCAGAGGCCGAAGAGCATCAGCTGGTGCCGGGTGATCCGGAACCCCGAAAGGGTCTCGAGCTCGATCAGCGATTCATCGAGCCCGCAGGCATCGACCTCCACCGTGCGTCCGCAGCGCTCGCACTGGAGGTGGTGGTGGTGGCGGCGCGAGTCGCACCGGACGAAACGCATGACCTGGTCCGGGCCCATGATGCTCTCGGCCCAGCCCTCCTGCACGAAGCGCTCGAGGTTCCGGTAGACCGTGGGCAGGCCCGAGCGCCGCTCCGGCATGCGTTCCCAGATCTCCTCCACGGTGAGCGGGCGGTCCGAGTCCTTGAGCACCTGGAGGATCCCTTCGCGCTGGGGCGTCTGCCGCATGCCGGCGGCACGCAGGGAGGGCGAGGAGGCGGGACCGGGGTCGGACATGGTCCTAGGATGCCAGATTCGGGCATGCTGGATCCTATGCTCCAGCGCACATTGGGCCGGCTTGGCGCAACGGATGCCAGCCAGCCGTTCCTTCCCCTCGCCTTCCGGCTCTACGCCAGCTTCGGCCTGCTGGTGCTGCACCTCGCGCTGCCGGCCGAGGGGCGGGTCGTGGGCCCGGGCGAGGACCTGTACCTGGCCGCCCTGGCCCTCTTCCTCATCGAGGCGGTGGCGGAGGCGGGCCAGGGCCTCCGGGACCGGGGCCAGATCTTCCCCACCCCCACCCTGCCGTGGATCTGGTGGAACCTCGTGCTGGACCTGGGCCTGGTCACCCTGGTCATCGCCTACCAGGGCGTGGTCCAGGAGCGCTTCTCCACCCTCTACATCTTCCCTGTGCTGGCCTCCGCCTTCTATCTGGGCACCACGGAGATCGTCTGGGTGGGCGTGGTCTCCTCCATGTCGCACATCCTGCTCGTGCTGGGCTTCACGCTGGGCCTGATCCCGCCGTTCGGCCTGTCCGGCGAGGGCCTGGATCTGGAGGGAAGCCGCCTGCCGTTCCTGCTGGGCATCGCCTCGCTGCAGATCTTCGCCGCGACCCTGGTGCTGGTCCTCATCCGCCGGAGCCTCGATCGGCTGCGGACCGACCTGAGCGCCAGCGAAGCCACGGTGGACGAGCTGTCGGCCCTGCATCTCCGGGTGGTGGAGTCCATGTCCTCCGGCCTCGTCACCCTGGACCCGGCGGGACGGATCACGTCCGCCAACCCCGCCGCGGCAGCCATCCTCGGACGGCCCGTGCCCATGGGCCTCCCCATCCAGGAGCTCCTCGATCTAGGAGATCCCCTGCCAGCCCAGCACCGGTTCGAGCTCGCCCGTCCCCAGGAGGGCCGGAATCCGCAGATCCTGGGCGGGCATCTGACCTCCCTCCGGGGACCGGGGGGCCAGGAAACAGGCCAGCTGCTGCTGTTCCAGGATCTGACCGAGCTCAAGGCCCTGGAGGAACGCACCCGGATCAGCGAGCGTCTTGCGGCCATCGGGCAGCTCGCGGCCGGCCTCGCCCACGAGCTCCGCAACCCCCTGGCCTCCATCAGCGGCTGCGTGCAGCTGCTGCACCGGCAAGGGGCGCCAGAGGAGGTCAGGGGCCGGGTGCTGGGCATCCTGGATCGGGAGACCCAGCGGGTGGGCGCCATCGTCTCCGATTTCCTCGATCTGGCCAGGCCCGAGGCCGCGCCCGGCAAGGTGCTTCCCCTCGCCCGCGTCCTGGAAGAGGCCCGCGCAAGCTGGGAGATGGATCCCCGGACGGAAGGCCTGCCCCTCAGCCTGCAGGAGCCCCCCCAGGCCCTCCTCCACGCGGATCCCGTGGGCCTGCACCGGACGCTCATGAACCTCCTGAGCAACGCCCGGAAGGCGGTGAAGGGCGTCCCCTCGCCTCGGGTCACCCTTTCGGCCCAGGTCACCGGGGGCCGGATCCGGCTGATGGTCGAGGACAACGGCTGCGGCATGGCCCCCGATCAACTGGATCGTCTGTTCGTCCCGTTCTCGGGCAGTTTCGAGGAGGGATCGGGGCTGGGCATGAGCCTGGTCTACAAGTTCACCGAAGCCATGGGATGGCGCATCGATGTCCAGAGCCGGCCCGGGACCGGCACCCGGGTCAGGATTTTCCTACCGGAACATCCACCGGAAGAGCTGTTGGCGCAGCAGGAGGATCCGGCGTAAACTTCCGGCAGCTTTCCGTCATCTAAATCAGGACACACCCTTGCAGGGTCCACTTGGCACCTGCCACAGTGGTTCATCCCTTCCACTGCTTTCGGCTCCTGCCCCCTTGGCGGGCCCCGTTCAGCCATGAAAGGGGGTGGCCGCCCGCCAATGCCTTTGACATCTCCCGCACTGCCCACCGGGCCAGGATCTGCCATGAACCGCAAGCTCATCCGACCGAACCTCAGCGAACTCAAGGACAAGCTGGGTATTCCCGCCAAGGGGGGCGGCGGAGAAGCCATGACACCCGTGCCTCCCTCGCTCACGCCGAGCGGCGAACCGAATCCGGTGGTCAACCCCTCGGCGGCCACGGCGCCCCAGGGGCTGGGGAGTCCCCGCCGCAAGATCGCGCCGCCCGAACAGACCAACGCCGAGAGCTTCTACTACCTCAAGCAGATGCAGTCCAAGACGCCGATGGTGATCGTGCTCCAGGACGATGAAAAGGTGCGCGGCGTCATCGAGTGGTACGACAAGCACTGCCTGAAGATCAACCGGGTGAAGGAACCCAACGTCCTCGTGCCCAAGCACAACATCAAGTACATCTACAAGCAGGAGGAGGAGCCCCGGATCCGCCGGAGCCGCCCGTCCAAGAAGGAAGAACCGCTGACCACGGAAGTGGAGATCGCCGCCTACGATTGAGGGCGGGAACGCCTCAGGGACCACCATGAGCCGCCCACCGCGCATCGCCATCACCCTGGGGGATCCCTGCGGCATCGGGCCCGAGCTGCTGCTGCGGTCCCTGCCGATCCTGGGAGCCTGGGCCGACGTGGTCGTGGTCGGGGCGCGGGCTGGCGTGGACCTCCTCAAGGGCACTGAGGGCAGGCTCGTGAACTGGCGGTGGGCGGATGCCCCCGCTCCGGCGCCGGAGGGTTTCCTGGGGACGGCCTGCGGCCTCGAAGTGGAGAACCTCGGCGGCTCCACCACTGCGCTCTGGCTTGACCCAACGCCTGAGATCCACACCGGCCAGCTGGTCCTGGGCCGCGGCTCCGCCGCCTCCGGCCGGGCCACCGTGGAGGCCATCCGCCTGGCTGCGGGCCTGGCCCTGTCCGGGGCGGCGGACGCCCTCACCACCCTGCCCATGGCCAAGTCCGCCGCGCATCTGGCCGGGTACCCCATCCCCGGCCACACCGAATACCTCCAGACGCTCGCCGGCGCGCCCCTCACGCGCATGGCCTTCGTGAGCCCCCGCCTGTCCGTGGTGCTGCACACAGTCCACCAGAGCCTGCGCTCCGTGGTGGAGGACCTGGACGCGGAGGCCGTGGCGGAAACCCTGGCCTTCTCCGCCAGCCGGTTCATCCAGCTCACGGGGAACCCGGATCTCCGCGTGGCCCTCTGCGCCCTCAATCCCCACGCCGGGGAGGCCGGGGCGTTCGGAGAC
This sequence comes from Geothrix edaphica, assembly GCF_030268045.1. Taxonomy (NCBI): domain Bacteria; kingdom Pseudomonadati; phylum Acidobacteriota; class Holophagae; order Holophagales; family Holophagaceae; genus Geothrix; species Geothrix edaphica. The sequence goes on along the minus strand of NZ_BSDC01000001.1, from coordinate 1,150,115 downwards.
GAAGAGCGCCTGCTGGCAGAAGCCCGCGACCGGGCCGAGGCGGCCTTCCGCGAAGCAGGGCCCGCGGGCCCCTTCGCCAGCCTGCCTTCCCCCTTTCCGGCCGAGCCCGCGCCCGCTGGATGGACCCTCCATCCAGGCGAGCCCCCGGTTCCCAGACCCGCTTCGGGCCCCCGCGGGCCGCGCTTCTCCGGTCCCCTGCCTTCGGACAGCCTGTTCCACCGCGCCGTCTCGGGCGAGTTCGATCTGGTGGTCGCCCTCTACCACGACCAGGGCCTCATCCCCATCAAGCTGCTGGAGCCCAGCCGGGCTGTGAACCTCACCCTGGGCCTGCCCTTCATCCGCACCAGCCCCGATCACGGCACCGCCTTCGACAAGGCGGGCCGGTGGATCGCGGATCCGCGGAACTTCCTCGAGGCCGCGGCCCTGGCCGTGCGGCTCGCGGGGCGGGCGCAGGGGGAACCCTGGACCGCCCGGGTGGCCGAGCCTTGAGTCCCGCCCTCCGAGCCGCCTTCGGGCCGGGCGCGACCCTGCATGGAACGGAACCCCAGGGCGCCGCGGTTCCCCGCACGGCCCTGCCGGTCCGCCAGGGCACGCCCCGACACCTGGCGGCCCACCTGGATCGCCTCCAGGCCGGAGCCAAGGCCCTGGGGCACGCCTCCCCCTGGCTGCCCGAGGCCACGGAGGAACTCGGCTACTGGCTGAAGCGGCATGCGGCCCCGGAGGCCGCCCTGCGCCTGGAACTCCGCCTGGATCTCAAGCTCCTGGACGCCCGCCTGGAGCCCCTGCCCCCGCCGTCCACACCCTATCGCCTCGCGCCCCTGCCCCACCCCATGGGCGATCTGCGCCCGGACCCCCTGGCGCCGCACAAGGGACTCTCCGGCCCCTGGCGCCCCCAGGCCCTGGCCGAGGCCTGGCGGCATGGCGCCGAGGACGCTCTGCTGCTGTGGCCGGATGGCACCCTCGCGGAGAGCGCCATCGCCACGGTGGCCCTGGAGCGGGCCGGTACGCTCACCCTGCCGCCGCCTGAAGGCCGCGTGGCCAGTGTCGCCGAGCGGCTGGACCTCCCTGCCTGGGCCGAGGAGCACGGGTGGCTGCTGCAGCGCGCGCCCATCTCCCTCGAGGACTGCGGCGGAGGGCGGCTCTGGTGCCTGAATGCCCTTCGCGGCCTCTGGCCCGCCACGCTTCCGTGAGAGGCTTCCCCTAGGAACTCCGCCATGGCCTTCGCAGACCTGATCTCGGCCCTGCTGCTGCCCCTTCCGCCTTGGCTGGGGTTCTGGACCTTCCGCCGCAAGGGCCGCGTGGGCCTCAGCTACGGCTACTTCCTGGGCGGGATCCTCGCGGTGCTGGCCCTGCCCTGGGGCCACCTCACGGGCCTGCCCCTGCCGGCCGCCCAGCTCGGCGGGGCCCTGCTCGGGTTCACGATCTTCCTCCAGGCTCAGCGGGAGGGCGTCCAGGGCGTGCGCCGGCTGGCCGTGGGCGTGGGCAGCGCCAGCCTCTTCCTGGCCCTGCTGCTGGTCCGGCTCCACCTGCCCTGGCAGGCCGTGCTGCACCTGTGGGCCGGCGCGGCCCTGGAGGCCCTGCTCTGGCTGGTCCTCTCGGACCTGGCCTACCGGTGGACCCACGGACGCCAGCTGGAGCTGCGGATGCCCCTCGTCGGGGCCCTCACCCTGGGCGCGGGCGCCCTGGCCCAGCTGCTGCTGCCTCCGGACGCACCCCGCTTCTCCTGGCTCTCGGCCATCCTCGCGGGCCTGCTCCTCGGCCTAGTGGCCCTCCAGCAGCTGAAGTGGCTCCGGGAGCAGGGCGCCTGGGTGGAAGGGCGCGGTCAGGGCCTCCGCCTGGCTCTGGCCCTGGTGGAGAAGGCCGGGCCCGCGGAACTGCCCGGACTGGCCCTGGGCCTCGATCCGCGCCAGCCCATGTGGCTGGTGGACGACCAGGGCCGGGTCCTTGAATCCAACGGTCCCTTCAGCCAGCTGGTGGGCCTGCCCCGCTACCAGCTGCGGGGCTACCCCATGGATGCGCTCTTCCAGGGGGGCGAGCTGCCGGTCTGGCAGGCCATCCGGAACCAGCTCCTCCAGTTCGGAAGCGCCTCGGTGACCGCCACCCAGGTCAGCGAGGACGGGAGCTTCAGCGAGGTCGTCCTCGAGGCCTCGGCCTTCGACCGCGGCATGGGCCTGGTGTGGATCGCCAATGCCGTCGCCGGGGCCCTGTCCCTGCGGGCCGGCGCCTCCCCCCGGTCCGGCGGCGACGAGGAGCAGCGGAGGCTAGGCGCCAACGCGATGCTGGCCCTCGCCGCCGCCGCCGACCGGCTGCTGTCGGATGCTCCGGCAGGCCCGCTCCGGGAGGCCGCCGAGCGCGTGGGGGAGGCCACCCGGAGGCTGTCGCCGACTCAGCCGGAGCGCGGACCAGTGGAGGGCCGGGCCACGCTGGAGGCGCTGCTGCCGGGCCTCCGGAGGCTTCTCCCGGCGGGCCGGAGCATGGAGCTCAGGGCCGCATCCCTGTCTCTGGCCGTGGAGGCGGAGGCCCTGAAGCGCATCGCCACGCAGCTCCTGCTCCATGCCAGGGAACGCACGGGCCGCGAAGACCTGGTGCTGACCCTCGAGGCCGCGGACCTGGGGGGCCATGGCTTCGGACTGCTCCATGCGGAGCCGGTGGGAGGGCCCGGGGGCTGGACCCGGGAGCTGTTCGGCCTCGGGTGGTTGCGCCAATCCGTGCTGGAGGCCGGCGGCATGCTGGAGCTGGAGCAGGATGCCCGCTCGGGGGTGCGGCCCCGGGTCTACCTGCCCGTGGCTGCGCCGGTCCGGCCTCTGGCGGGCGCGCTGCTCTCAGGGCGGACCCTCTGGATCGTGGACCGCGATCCGCTGGTCCGGAGCGCCCTCGCAGACCTGGTCTGGCAGCTGGGGGGCCAGGCCGGGACGTTCGAAGACCTGCCGAAGCTCCTGCGGGGGAGCCGCGGACTGGCCCAGCCGGACGTGCTGGTGCTCGAGCGGACGCCGAAACTGGAGCGCTTCCACCGGGCGCTCCGCACTTTCCAGAAAGAGCCCATACCCACCCTGGTGATCGGCATGGACCAGCCCCTGCCCATGGACCCGGCGTCCCTGGGCCTGCGCCGGATCGGCTTCCTGGAAAAGCCCTTCGAGCCCGCGGCCTTCGGCAAGTCCGTGCTGGCCCTGCTGCGGGAGCCGGCGGAGTGATGCCGTGGGCTGTTGTAGGCTGGAGGCTGGAGGCAGCATGTCGACGGTGGCGGTGATCCTGGCGGCGGGACTCGGAACCCGCATGAAATCCCGGCTTCCCAAGGTGCTGCACCCGATCCTCGGCGACCCGTCGCTGCTCTGGGCGCTGCGGACCCTGCCTCCGGATCTCGGCGGCGCCGTCGTGGTGGTCCATCACGGCAAGGAGCTGGTTCTGGCGGCCCTGGAGGCCTGGCGGCAGGCCGGGCTGCTGCCCTGTCCCGTCACCGCCGTGGACCAGGGCGAGCCGCTCGGCACCGGTCACGCCCTCCAGGTCTGCATCCCCGAGCTGGACCGGCTCGGTGCCACCCAGGTGGCCATCCTCTGCGGCGATGTGCCGCTCACCTCTCCGGCCACCGTGCGGAGGCTCTGCTCGGCAGACGCCCTGCTCCTGGCCATGGACCTGCAGACCCCCGGCTCGTACGGCCGGGTGATCCAGCATGCCGACGGCCGCCTCGCGGGCCTGGTGGAGGCCAAAGACGCCACGCCGGAGCAGCTGGCCGTCCAGCGCGTGAACGGCGGCGCCTATGCCCTGCCCTGGCCCGCCCTGCGCCGCGCCCTCCAGGGCCTCACCAACCACAACGCCCAGAAGGAGTACTACCTCACGGATGCGGTGGCTGCCGTGGCCCGGGAACTCCCCGTGGCCGTGGAGGTGTGCGACCCCGAGGAGCTGGCGGGCATGAACTCCCGTCACGACCAGGCTGCCCTCCAGGCCGCGGCCCAGCGAAGGGTCCAGCGGCACTGGATGGCCGAGGGCGTGACCTTCCTCCATCCCGACAGCACGCTGGTCGGTCCGCGGGTGACCCTCGCGCAGGATGTGCTCCTGGAACCCGGCGTGAGGCTGGAGGGTTCCGTCGCCATCGGTGAGGGCTGCCGCATCGGCCAGGGCACGATCATCACCGACTCCACCCTGGCGGAGGGCGTGGAGGTCCGGCCCTACTGCGTCATCGAGCAGGCCGCGGTGGGCGCGGGCGCCAAGCTGGGGCCCTTCGCCCGGCTGCGCGAGGGCACGGACCTGGCCGAAGGCGTCCATGTCGGCAACTTCGTGGAGACCAAGAAGGCGAAGCTCCACCGCGGCGCCAAGGCCAACCACCTCGCCTACCTCGGCGACACGGAGATCGGCGAAGGCACGAACATCGGCGCCGGCGTCATCACCTGCAACTACGACGGCGTGAACAAGCACCGCACGCTCATCGGCAGCCGCGTCTTCGTGGGATCGGACACCCAGCTGGTCGCTCCGCTGTCGATCGGCGACGGGGCCCTCATCGGCGCTGGCAGCACCATCACCAAGGACGTACCGGCGGACGGCCTGGCCCTGAGCCGGACTCCCCAGACCCTGCGTGAAGGTGGCGCCGCTCTTCTGCGGGACCGGCAGAAGAAGCAGACTCGGTTAAGCTAGTCCTTTGCGCTCCGGAGCCCCATGGTTCTGACCCTCATCGACAAGACTGGTGCCCGCGTGCTGGGAGCGCTCGACACCGCGGGGGACTTCGCCACCCTGGCGGGCCGGACGTTCGTCGCCCTCTTCAAGCGTCCCTTCGACGGCAAGAACCTGCTGAACCAGCTCCAGGCCGTGGGGGTCCACTCCCTCCCGGTGGTGATCCTCACGAGCGTCGCCGTCAGCATGGTGTTCGCTGTGCAGCTGGCCTTCGGCTTCCGGCAGTTCCAGGCGGAAGGCCTGGCTTCCCAGGTGGAGGGCCTGGCCATCGTCCGCGAGCTGGGCCCTGTGATCACGGGCCTCATGCTCTCGGGGCGCATCGGCTCGGCCATGGCCGCGGAACTGGGAACGATGCAGGTCACCGAGCAGATCGACGCCCTGGAGTGCCTGGCCACGGATCCCATCCACTACCTCTTCGTGCCGCGCTTCCTCGCGTCGGTGCTCGTGGTCCCCCTCCTGACCGTGATCTCCATCTACGTCGGGTTCTGGGGCGGCTACATGATCCTGGTGGGTGTCGAGGGCCAGAGCGCCTTCGTCTACGGCAACGAGTTCTACAAGCTGCTGGCCTTCAGGGATCTCCGCATCGCGCTCTACAAGGCCCTGGTGTTCGGCATGATCATCGCCCTGGTGGGCTGCTGGAAGGGCTACCGCACGCAGGGCGGCGCCGAGGGGGTGGGCAACGCACCCACCAGCAGCGTGGTGACCAGCTCGCTGTGGATCCTGATTTCCGATTTTTTCCTGACCAAGCTCCTGCTGGTGTGACGGCATGGCCCTGATTGATGTCGTCAACCTCTCCAAGGCCTTCGGTCCGAAGGTCGTGCTGTCCAATGTGAACCTCCAGGTCCAGGAGGGCGAGAGCCTCGTGGTGCTGGGCGGTTCCGGCACCGGCAAGACCGTGCTGCTGCGCAACATCATGGGTCTGCTCACGCCGGATTCCGGCCATGTGGCCATCGAGGGCAAGATCATCGCCCAGCTCTCCCGCGAGGAGCTGTTCAAGGTCCGCCAGAGCATCGGCATGTGCTTCCAGATGGCGGCCCTCTTCGACTCCATGACCGTCTTCGAGAACGTGGCCTTCGGCCTGCGGCGGCACCTCAAGTACACCGAGGGCGAGATCGCCGCCCGGGTGGAGGAGTGCCTCTCCATGGTCGGTATGAAGGGGACCGACAAGCTGAAGCCCGCCGAGCTGTCCGGCGGCATGAAGCGCCGCGTGGGCTTCGCCCGGGCCATCGCCCTCAAGCCCAAGATCCTCCTCTTCGACGAGCCCACCACGGGCCTGGACCCCGTGATGACCGACGTCATCGGCCGCGTGATCCTCGACCTCAAGCACGAGCTGGGCGTCACCACCATCACCATCACCCACGACCTCAAGTCCGCCTTCGAGATCGCCGACCGCATCGCCCTGCTCTTCCGCGGTGAGTGCATCGCCTGCGAGCCGCCCGCCGCCTTCAAGGTCAATCCGCATCCCGTCATCCAGCAGTTCCTGCGGGGCGATGCGGATGGTCCCTTCCTTCAGGACCCGCCCCCGCCCAAGCGAAGAACCCAGGAGGCCCACACATGAAGCCCGAAACCAAGGTCGGCCTCTTCTTCACCGGCGCCATCTTCCTGCTGGCGGTGCTGGTCTTCCGTTCAGAGAAGCTGGAGATTGGCGGCAAGAAGAACCAGTCCGAGCGCTTCACCTACTTCGACTCCGTGGCGGGCCTCAACGTCCAGAGCGCCGTACGCATCGCCGGCGTGAAGGTGGGTGATGTCCGCACCATCGCCCTCGAGAACGGGAAGGCCCGCGTCGTGGTGGGGCTGAGCCAGGATGTCCCGGTCTACGCGGATGCCTTCGTGTCGCTGGGCTCCATCGGCATCCTGGGGGAGAAGTTCATCGACCTGGATGCCGGCCACAGCGCCAAGGGGCCCTTCCCCGAGGGCAAGCCCCTGCCCAGCAAGGCCGGCGTCAGCCTCGACAACCTCATGGAGTCCCTCTCTGATATCAGCAAGAACGTGAAGGGTGTCACCCAGGCCCTGAACGAGTCCATCGGCGGCGAGCAGGGCCGTCAGAAGCTCGACGAGATCGTGGACAACATCCGCGTGCTGACGGCCGAGTTCCGGTCCATGGCCCAGGAGAACCACAGCGCCATCAACAACACCATGGGCAACGTCGAGGCCATCACCGCCGATCTGCGCGACAAGCTGCCCAAGCTCGCCCAGCAGTTCGAGATGGTCGGCAAGAACCTGAACGCCATGCTCGAAGAGAACCGGCCCGAGCTGAAGGGCGTCATGGGTGACGTCCGCAAGCTGGCCCAGAGCTTCCAGGGCACGGCCGACAACCTGAAGGTGCTCACCGACCGCATCAACAAGGGCGAGGGCACCATCGGCAAGCTGCTCAACGACGAGACCACCATCAAGAAGATCAATGAGGCCGTGGACAACGTGAACGGCCTGCTGGGCGGCTTCAACAAGATGGACTTCCGTCTGGACATGGACGCGGCCCAGTGGGACAAGCGCAAGGACAGCCGCGTGGCCCTCGGCCTCGAGATCGCCCCCAGGCCCGACTACTGGTACGCCCTGGGCTTCGCCTCCACGCCGGATGGCAAGCTGAGCGAGAGCACCCGCACCGTCACCCAGCTCGACCCCGTCACCGGCCAGCCCATCACCGTGCTGGAGCGGAACCAGTTCGTCACCACGGATCGGAGCTTCACCCTGTCCGCCCAGTTCGCCAAGCGCATCGGCCCTGCAGTCTTCTCCGCCGGCATCGTCGAGGGCAAGGGCGGCGGCGGCGTGGAACTCCGCACCCTGGACAACGACCGGCTGCGCTTCGGCGTCCTGGCCTACGACTTCACCAAGCGTGACGACAAGCCCAACCCGCGCTACCGGTTCACCAGCAGCTATCAGTTCTGGAAGGGCGCCTACGTCCAGGCTGGCGTCCAGGACATCGGCAACAAGGACCTCCGCACGATCTTCTTCGGCGGCGGCCTGCGCTGGAAGGACGACGATCTCAAGAAGATCATCGGCCTGGCTGGAGCCGGCAAGTGAAGGAACCCCGCGCCCTGCCCCTCCCCGGCTCCCTGCCGGAGGAGCGGGGCGTGCTGTTCCTCTGGGTCCGCCGGGGTGTGCCGCTGGCCGCCGCGGCCTTCGCCTTCCTGGGCGCGGCCTTTCACTCCGCCGGTCGCGGCTGGTGGCTGCTGGCGGGCGTGACGGCCCTCGCAGCGGCCTGGCCGAGTTTCCTGCGGGGCGAAGCCTTCCTGCGGAACCGGACGGCCGTCCGGCGGCAGGACAGCATCTGGGCCCACGCCTTCCGCCCCCTCGCCCGCTGGCTGGGTCAGGAGGACGCGTGGATCCTCTCCTATTGCGGCGACAACAACCGGCGGGTCCGCGAGGCCTTCAGCGACCGCCGCGCCAAGCGGGCCCTCATCCTGCTGCCCCACTGCATCCAGATGGCCCGCTGCAAGGCCGGCATCCTCGATGACCTCCAGGCCTGCTACGACTGCGGCCTGTGCCCCGTGGGCGACTACATGAACCTGGTGCTGACGAACCGCTGGGAGGGCCGCATCACCAACCGCAGCCACAAGGCCTACCGCGAGGCCCGGGAATTCCGGCCCGATCTCGTCGTGGCCGTGAGCTGCCCGGACCGGCTGCTCAAGGGGCTCACCAAGATGCCCGAGATCCCCTGCTACGTGATCCCGCTGGGCCTGCCCCACGGCATGTGTGTGGACACAGACTTCAGCGTGCCCCACCTGCTCGCCGCCATGGAGACCCTGGTGGAGCCCCGGCGGCCCTCCGGCGAGGTCCAGGCCCTGCGCCACGAAGGCATCGCGTGACCGGGGACGCCCCGGCCTTCCCCATCCGGGCCTTCTTCCAGCGCCTCCTGGGCCCCCGGGCCCTGGCCTACCTGCTCCACCTGCGCCCGCTGGAGTGGCCCATCATGACGGCGCACTTCCTGCTGGGCACCCTGCTGGCCGCGGGCTGGGCCCTGCGGGCCCGCCCCACCCTGCTGGGGTGGCTGGTCTTCGTCGCCCTGCTCAACGGCGGCACCCTCGCCATCAACAGCGCCTTCGACAAGGATGAGGGCGACATCGGCTACCTGAAGGCGCCACCGAAGCCGCCCGAACACCTGCTGGCATTCTCCTCACTGCTGTTGGCCGCCTCCGCCCTCCTGGGCTTCCTGCTACCCAGGCCCTTCGCCCTGCTCAACCTCGCCTGCGTGGTCATGAGCGTGCTGTATTCCGTGCCCCCGGTGCGGCTCAAGGCCCGGGCCGGCTGGGACCTGCTCATCAATTGCCTCGGCTTCGGCCTGTTCACGCCCCTGGCTGGCTGGGCCCTCACGGGAAGGCCCTTTGACGGAGCCATCTGGTGGGCCTGTTGGGGTTTCGCCTTCCTCTTCGCCGCCCTCTACCCCATGACCCAGATCTACCAGGTGGCCGAGGACACCGCCCGCGGTGACCGCACCCTCGTGATCCGCCTGGGGGTGGGCCGGAGCCTGGCCCTGGCCCTGGCGGCCGCTGCGGCAGCCCACCTGCTGTTCGGCGCCGCAGCCCTGGCCCGGGGGCGGAACGCCCTGTTCCTGGTGCCCTCCCTGGCGGGCTGGCTGGGCGTCCTCCTGCCCTGGATGAGGGGCTGGCGCACCTGGACCGACCGGCGGCACGAAACTGGCATGTATTGGGGTCTGGGTGCCTGGGCCGTGACGGACCTAAGCCTTTTGGTCCTGCTCTGGCCCTGACCAATTTCTAATGAAGGCATCGTCCATCCGATCCAGTAGACTGGGAATGGGTGATGACAATCGTTATCTTCATGGAGCGGGCATGGGATTCAGCCGGGGCATCCGAAGGGTGGGATTTTTGTGCTGCGCGGCCCTCACGGCCCTGCAGGCGGCCCCCCGCACCCCGGCCAAGCTCTCGCTGAAGTCCGCCTCGGCCCTGGTGCTGGACCAGGTCACGGGCCAGGCCCTGATCGAGAAGCAGGCCGGGGCCGTCCAGCCCATCGCCTCTCTCACCAAGCTGATGACGGCCATGGTGCTGCTGGATGCCCGCCTGGACCCCCAGGAGACGCTCACCATCACCCGCGAGGACATGGACATGCTGCGCCACAGCAGGTCCCGCCTCCCCGTGGGCACCCGCCTCCCCCGCGAGCAGGCTCTCCTGCTGGCCCTGCTGGCCTCGGAGAACCGCGCCGCCCATGCCCTGGGCCGCACCTTCCCCGGCGGCCTCACCGCCTTCGTCCAGGCGATGAACGCCAAGGCCCGGGAGCTCGGCCTGGCGGAGACCCGGTTCGAGGATCCCTCCGGCCTTTCCGCCGGCAACGTCGCCTCCGCCCACGACCTGGCCCGGATCCTGGAAGCCGCCTACCGCTACCCCGAGATCCGCGACTTCACCACCCGGTCCGAGACCACCATCCAGGCCGGCCGCCGCAGCATCCAGTTCCCCAACACCAACGCCCTGGTGCGCAGCCCCCGGTGGAACATCGGCCTCTCCAAGACCGGCTACATCGAAGAGGCCGGCCGCTGCCTGGTGATGCAGGCCATGCTGGCCAACCGGCCCGTGCTCATCATCCTGCTGGATTCCTGGGGCAAGTACAGCCGCCTGGGCGACGCCAACCGCATCAAGTCGTGGCTGGAAGGCCGTCTCGGCCCCAAGGGCTGAGGCCTCCTTGCTCACGCCTGATGTCCGGCCTCCCTTCCCGCTGGCCTGGGGCTTCTCCACCCGGCAGGATCCCCCGGAGGCCCTGCCCGAGCGGCGCCTGAACCAGGTGCATCGCTGCGGCGTGGTGGAGGCCACCGACGCGGTGGTGGAGGCCGATGGCCTCTGGACCACCCACCCCGGCGTCCGCATCGGTGTGCGCGTCGCCGACTGCGTACCCGTGCTGCTGGCCGGTCCCCTGGCCGATGGCACGCCCTGGGTGGCCGCCCTGCATGCAGGCTGGCGCGGCGCCACGGGGCATGGCGATGACAGCCCCTTCCCCGGGCCGGGCCGCGGCATCCTGCGGCGCGGCGTGGCCCGCTACCGCGCCCTGGGCGGTCGTCCGGCGGAGCTGGTGTGGGCCTTCGGTCCCGCCATCCTGGCCTGCCACTTCGAGGTGGGCGACGAAGTCATCGCCGCCGCCCGGCAGGATCCCGCCTGGGATGAGGGCCTGCGCAGCGAGGGCCCCTCCGGAAGGGCCCACCTCGATCTGCACGGCTTCCTGCGCGCCCAGGCCCTGAGCCTTGGCTTGGATCCCGGGAAGGAAGGTAGCGTGGCGCTCTGCACCGTGTGCCGCCCCGATCTGCTCTACTCCTACCGCCGCGGCGAGACCACCGGCCGCCAGTGGGGCTGGGTCGAGATCGGCTAACCTGGAAGTCGGCCCTCCTTCCCGGCGGCTGAAGACCGAGGACAGCCCATGCTCAATATCACCGACATCCGCATCACCAAGGTGGAAGGCGACGACAAGCTGCGGGCCTTCGCCGGCCTGGTCATCGACGACTGCTTCCTGGTGGGGGACCTGCGGGTGGTGGAGGGCGAAGACGGCTACTTCGTGGCCATGCCCAGCCGCCGCAAGCGCGACGGCAGCTTCAAGGACATCGCCTATCCCCTGAACAACAACCTCCGCGAGCAGATCGAGGAGAAGGTGCTGCTGGCCTACGAGACCGCCACCGGCCACCGCGCCCTCAGCCGCATCGAGCGCGGCGAGGCCGCCCAGGTGCGCCCCGACCTCCTGGGCGTCGAAGAGTTCGGCTTCACCCCCAAGACCAACCCCTGAAGCCAGGCCCTGAAGCCAGGCCCTGAAGCCAGGCCCCGCAACCGAACCGCGGGCTTGGGCCGGACTCAGACCCGCGCTATGCTTGCCTTTCCGCCTGGGGAGTAGCCAAGTGGTAAGGCAGCAGGTTTTGATCCTGCGTACCGAGGGTTCGAATCCTTCCTCCCCAACGAAAACGGCCGCCAGCAGGCGGTCGTTTTCGTTGGGGACCAGCTGAGGAACTCGCATCGGAGATGGCGCGCAGGTATTCGAGGCGAGCTCCCGTCTATGTCTAACAGCTACTGTCCCCCACCAGAGTCGGGGAATCTCCTGATGAGCCGTTAGATATCGCGGGTTTTCTTCCCGAGGATCAGCCGCGCTCTGGGCTGGGTGGTCAGGTAGGCCCACAGCCATTCGAAGAACACGAACACGCGGCTGCGGAAGTCTACGAGCAGCATGAGGTGGATGAACAGCCAGGCCAGCCAGGCGGGGTAGCCGGTGAAGCTCAGGCGGCCGATGTGGGCCACGGCCCTGCCCCGGCCGAGGGTCGCCATGCTGCCCTTGTCCCGGTAGCGGAATGCTTGGCGCGGCCGGCTGGCCAGGGTCGCCAGGAGGTTCCCGGCAGCGCAGATGCCCTGCTGGATCGCCACGGGGGCGACGCCCGGCAAGGCGCCTCCGGGCCCATGCGTAAAGGCGGCCAGGTCCCCCACGACGAACACCTCGGGATGGCCTGGAAGGCTGAGATCGGGTTCCACCAGCACCCTGCCGATGCGATCCACGGGCACGCCGAGGGTCGCCCCCAGGGGTACCGCCGACACCCCGGCCGCCCAGACCACCGTCCGCGTCGGGATGCGTTCCCCGCCGAGCTGGACGGCATGCTCCTCGATGGCCGTGATGGGCTGGCCCAGGCGGACCTCGACGCCGATGCGCTCCAGGCCCTGCAGGGCCTTCTCCGACAACCCGGAGCCGAAGTTCGCCAGGATGCCCGGCCCGGCCTCCACCAGGATGACCCGGGCGCGATCCGTTCGGATGCGCCGGAACTCCTGCGGCAGGGTGAGCCGTGCCATCTCCTTCAGGGTGCCGGCCAGTTCCACGCCCGTGGGCCCGCCGCCGACGATGACGAAGGTCAGCCATTCCCGGCGGAGATCCGGGTCCTCCTCCTGCTCCGCCCGCTCGAAGGTGAGCAGGAAGCGCCGCCGGATCTCCAGGGCGTCCTCCAGGGTCTTGAGGCCCGGCGCCAGGCCCGCCCAGGCGTCCCGCCCGAAGTACGAGCTGCGGGAACCCGCGGCGAGGATGAGGAAGTCATAGGACAGACCCCTCCCGTCCACCAGGACTGCCCGCCTTGCGTCCAGGTCCACGGAGGCGACTTCTCCGAGCACCACGTCGGCGTTGGCCTGGTCCCGGAGGATGTGGCGGATGGGAGCGGCGATGTCGGCCGGCGAGAGGGTGGCCGAGGCCACCTGGTAGAGGAGGGGCTGGAACAGGTGGTGGTTCTGGCGGTCCACCAGCACCACCTGGACCGGCGCGCCAGCGAGGGCGCGGGCGGCCCGGAGCCCCCCGAACCCACCACCGACGATGAGGACCGTGGGAGGGACAGGATCTGGATCTGCCACCGTGCCTAGTCCCGCATATGGGTCACGAGGACGTAGGAGGACTCGATCCCGGTCAGGGCGTGGGGCTGGTCCTTGTCGAAGACCACCCGGTCCCCGGGGGCCATGGGGATCCAGGCCTCGCCCTTGAGCACTTCGATGCGCCCGGTCAGAAGCTGGGCGGTGGCGACGTAGGGGGCCTTGTGGGGGGCGATCTTGACCCCTCCGGGCAGGGCCACGAGCACCACCTTGACACCGTGCTCCACATCGATGAGAGGGAGGTTGGCCCGCTGCGATTCCGGCATGGGCAGGGCTTCCTGCAGGTTCGTGATGGTCATGGGGGTTCCTTTCACGGCCGGTTCAGGCCGCGTCCTTCGGTTCAGGGGAGAACACCAGCCGCAGCGTGGCGTAGGCGATGGGCAGTGCGCCCGCGAGCAGGAAGACCGTATCGGCCACGATGCGGATCCACTCCAGCGTGTGGAAGGTGCCGCCCATGAGGTAGGTCAGGCGCCGGGCGTGCCAGTAGCCGTTGGAGAGTACGTCCCAGAGCTGGATGACGCCGGCGGGGAACAGGTCCAGCAGCAGCATCAGGCCCAGGCCGATGTTGAGGCCCCAGAAGCCGATGCGGATGGCCTTCTCCGCCCGCTCCCAGGCCCGGTCGCCCTTGAGCTCCCGCAGGCAGAAGACCAGCACGGCCAGGGCGAGCATCCCGAAGACGCCGAACATGGCGGCGTGACCATGGTTGGCGGTGAGTGTCGTGCCGATCTCGAAGTAGGACACGATGGGCAGGTTGATGAGGAACCCGAAAACGCCGGCCCCCACGAAGTTCCACACGCCCACGGCGATGAGGAACTTGATGGCCCAGCGCTGCCGCGCCGCCAGAGGCCGGCCGCAGTCCTCGCAGTTCTTGTCCTGCAGGCGGATGAAGTCCCAGGCGTCCAGCGTCAGCAGCGTGAGCGGCACCACCTCCAGCGCCGAGAAACTGGCGGCCAGGCCCATGTTCAGGGTGCCCTGCCCCGTGAAGTACCAGTGGTGGCCGATGCCCATGATGCCGCCGGCCAGGTAGAGGATGGCGTCGAGGTACACGAGCCGCGTGGCGGACTTCGCCGTGACGAGGCCCAGCTGGTAGAACATCACGGCCACCAGCACCGTCGCGAAGAGCTCGAAGAAGCCCTCCACCCACAGGTGGATGATCCAGAAGCGCCAGTTGTCGATGACCGCGAAGTTGGTGCGGGGCCCGTAGAACAGGGCCGGCACGTAGAAGAGCGGGATGGCGATGGCCGCGTAGAAGAAGAGCGAGGGCAGCTCCCCCTGTTCACGGCCCTTCATGGCCGGGCGGAGGGCCCGGAACATGAGGAAGAGCCAGAAGATGAGCCCCACCGCCAGCAGCAGCTGCCAGAACCGGCCCAGGTCGAGGTATTCGCTCCCCTGGTGGCCCAGCCAGAACCACAGGCTGCCGAGGTACCCGTTGATGCCCGCGAACTCGCCGAACAGGCTGCCGAAGACCACGATGGCCAGGGCGCCGAGGAGCAGGAGGGCGCCAGCCCTCTGGCCCTTGGGTTCAGCCCCGCCCACGAGGGGCGCCAGGAAGAGGCCGCCACCCACCCAGGCCGTGGCGATCCAGAAGATGGCCAGCTGCAGATGCCAGGTCCGGGCCAGGTTGTAAGGCAGGATGCGGGCCAGGTCGAAGCCGTAGAAGCCACCGGGCTCGACGCGGTAGTGAGCCAGGGCCCCGCCCAGAGCAGCCTGGCCCAGGAACAGCAGGGCCACCACGGCGAAGAAGAGGCCCACCGCTTTCTGGCTGGGGGTGAGCGTCCACGCATGGAGCCGGCTTTCCTCCGCGTGCTTCCAGCCCGCATCGCCGCCCCAGCCCAGGTAGTCGAACTTCCCGAAGATGAAGAGGATGAGGCCCAGGCCACCCAGCAGCGTGATGAGGCTCATGGCGCTCCACAGGTAGGTCGACGCCGTGGGCGTGTTGCCCACCAGGGGCTCGTAGGGCCAGTTGTTGGTGTAGGAGTAGTCCTTTCCGGGGCGCGGAGCCACGGTGGCCCAGGTGGCCCAGGCGAAGTAGGTGGTCAGGTTTTTCAGCTCCCCCTCGTCCTGGATGAACTTGGCGGGCAGTCCCACCGCAGGCTGGTCGCCAGAGAAGTAGGTCTTCCACTCCGCCACCTGGGTGCGGTAGGCGGCCACCTCGGCTTCCGTGAACCGGAGGGTGTCGCTGCCCGGGTCGTAGCGGTTCTGCTTGATCTGCGCGGTCAACAGGGCGCCGATCTCCAGGGCCTGCCCCTCGCCCAGATCCTTGAAGGCCTTCCCATAGCGAGACTGGGCCAGGGTGTCGCGCCCGGTCTCCGCCAGGCGGTGCAGGTACTCGGCCGTGTAGTCGGGCCCCAGGTAAGCGCCATGGCCCCAGAGGGTGCCGTGCTCCATGAGGCCGTACTTCAGGAAGACCTCCTGGCCGTCCTTGATGTCCTCCCCCGTGAACAACACCTGGCCGGCCGGTCCCACGACCCGTGCGGGGATGGGTGGCGCGCCGGCGTAGGTCTTCGCCGTGACCCAGATCAGCAGGCTGAAGCCGAAGATCATCACGAGGATGACCGCCTGCCGCCAGCGGGGGGAAAGGGGCGTGGAATCCTGATGGGCACTGCTCATGACGCGCATCTCCTTGATGGATTCGGAAAAACCCATCAAACAGTGCGCCCGAACGCATCAATGCTCAAGGAACAATTCGGACCACGGCGTTTGAAACTCGGATGAGGCTCAAAAACCCCAGGGGAGATCAGAGCTCGCGCCCGAGCCCCGAGACATCTCCCGCGCTGAGCCGCCGGATGCCCTCCGCCGAGGCCACCTTCAGACGCCCATCGGGCTCCCAGCCCAGACAGGTGCCCTGCCCCCCCTCCCAATGGATGGGAGAACCCGCTTCCGGCCATCGGAAGAGAGGTTGAAGATCCTGCGCCAAATTCGTCCAATAACGAATGATACAGAAGGCGAGATCCGGCGTTGGCCCGGAGGACAGCTCAAGATCCACGAGGCTTGCCGGAAGGATGGCCCGATCCGGGATCGCCGGCGCCCAGGTGAGGTTCACGCCCAAGCCCAGGATGAGCCGGCCCCCGACCTGCTCGCCCAGGATGCCCCCCAGCTTCACCAGGCGGCCATCACGCCAGGCCACGAGGTCATTGGGCCACTTCAGCCCCAGCGCCCGCCCTTCAGGGTCCAGCACCCGGGCGGCGGCGATCATGGCGCGCTGGAGCACCAGGCCCGGGGCCACTCCCGAGGGCGAAGGCAGCGCCACCGACATCCAGAGCCCTGCCCCGGAGGCGCTTTCCCAGCGGTTGCCCTGGCGCCCCCGTCCCTCGGTCTGGCGGTCCGCCAGCACGGCGCAGAAGCCAAGCTGGGGATTCCGGCGCAGGAAGGCCTGGGTGGAGTCCACCTCGGCCAGCCGGATCAGCGGCAGGTCCACCCTATTTCCGCCCGCCCTGGTTCCGGAGCCAGAGGATGCGCAGACCGTCCAGGGTGAGGTCCGGCGCCTCCAGCCGGATGTGCCGGGTGTGGGGGCCGATCACCCTCGCCAGGCCGCCCGTGGACACCACCTTGGCCTCCGGGATGTCCGCCAGCAGACGCTCCAGGATGCCGTCCACCATGCCCACGTAGCCGTAGAAGATGCCGGACTGCATGGCCTGGACGGTGTTGCGGCCCACCAGGCGCTCGGGCTCGGCCACCTCCACCCGGGGCAGGCGGCTGGCCCGCTGGAAGAGGGCATCGGCGCTGATCTTCAGGCCGGGGCAGATGAGGCCTCCCAGATACTCGCGCTTCGCGTTCACCACATCGAAGGTGGTGGCCGTGCCGAAGTCCACCACGATGAGGGGGGCCCCGTAGGCCTCGATGCCCGCTACGGCGTTCACCAGCCGGTCGGCGCCCAGCTCCGCCGGGTTGTCGATGAGGACCTTCACGCCGGTCTTGACGCCGGGCTCGACGTAGAAGGCCTCCACGCCGAAGTAGATCGAAGCCAGGCTCATGAGGATGGGATGGAGGGGCGGCACCACGCAGGAGATGGCGACGTGCTTGATCTGGCCGGCCTCGATGCCCTGGTGGCGCATGAGGGCCAGGGCCGAGACGCCGTACTCGTCCACGGTGCGCTCGCGGCTGGTGGCCAGGCGCCAGGAACAGACGAGGGGCGAGTCCGGACCCTTTGACAGATCGTAGATCCCCAGCACCACGTTGGTGTTGCCCACATCGACGGCCAACAGAAGACTCATGCGCACTCCGAGCGTTCCAGGATCGCCTGACGGGGCCCGGCCCGCCACCCCCTTGTGATACCCATTCCGGCAGCCTCCGATACCCTGGGTTTTTCGCCTGGAGTCCCCCCATGCCCCGCACCATGATCGAGCCCTTCCGCATCAAGTCCGTGGAACCCATCCGCATGACCAGCCCCCAGGAGCGCCTGGAGATGCTGCAGACCGCCAAGCTGAACGTCTTCAAGCTGCGGGCCGAGGACGTGCTGCTGGACTGGCTGACGGATTCCGGCACGGGCGCCATGAGCTCGGCCCAGTGGGGCGCCATCATGGTGGGCGACGAGAGCTACGCCGGCGCCCGCAGCTTCTTCCGCCTGGAGGCCGTGCTCAAGGACATCACCGGCATGGCCCACTTCGTCCCCACCCACCAGGGCCGCGCCGCCGAGAAGGTGCTCTTCACCGCCGTGTGCAAGCAGGGCGACCTGGTCCCCAACAACTGCCACTTCGACACCACCCGCGCCAACCTGGAATACAACGGCGTCGAGGCCGTGGACCTTGTTATCCCCGAAGGGCTCCAGCCCAGCCTCATCCACCCCTTCAAGGGCAACATCGACCTGGTCCGCGTGGAGGAAGTGCTCAAGAAGGAAGGCCACCGGATCCCCTTCGGCATGATCACGGTGACCAACAACACCGGCGGCGGCCAGCCCGTCTCCATGGCCAACCTCCGGGCCTACGCCGCACTCCTGAAGAAGTACGGCAAGCCGCTCATCATGGACGTCTGCCGCTTCGCCGAGAACGCCATGTTCATCAAGCTCCGCGAGCCCGGCTACGAAAACACGCCCATCAAGGCCATCTGCCAGGAGATGTTCAGCTACGCCGACGGCTGCACCATGAGCGCGAAGAAGGACGGCATGGTGAACATCGGCGGCTTCATCATGCTGCGCAGCGATGAGTGGCTGGATCCCGTCCGCAACATGCTGATCCTCACCGAGGGCTTCCCCACCTACGGCGGCCTGGCCGGGCGCGACCTGGAGGCCCTCGCCGTGGGCCTGGAGGAGGGCATGCAGGAGGACTACCTGCGCTATCGCCTGCGCACCGCCGAGTACCTGGGCGAGAAGCTGGAGGCCGCGGGCGTGGGCTTCGTGAAACCCACCGGCGGCCACGCGGTCTACATCGACGCCAAGACCGTCCTGCCCGACATGCCCGTCTCGCAGTACCCGGCCTGGGCGCTCTGCAACGCCCTCTACCTGGAAGGCGGCATCCGCGGCGTGGAGATCGGCTCCGTCATGTTCGGCAAGCACCTGGATGACGGCTCGGAGACCTACCACAGCATGGAGCTGGTGCGCCTGGCCTTCCCCCGCCGCATGTACACCCAGAGCCACTTCGACTTCGCCGCCGAGGTCATCGCCGAGGTGAAAGCCAAGGCCCGGGAGATCCGCGGCGTGAAGATCGTCAAACAGAGCAAGTACCTGCGGCATTTCACCGCCGAGATGGCCTGGGCGTAGGGCTATGATGGGCGGAACCTCCCCAGGACCGCCCATGACCGCCACCCCGCTGGAAGCCCTCTTCGCCCGCCAGCAGGCGGCCCGCTGGCGGGTGGCGGCAACGTCCCCCGACCAGCGCCGGGCCAAGCTCCGGGCCCTCCTGGAGGCCCTCATGACCCACCGGGGCGAGGCCCAGGCAGCCCTGGCCGCGGACTTCCGGAAGTCCCCGGAGGAGGTTGACCTCACGGAGCTCTACCCGGTCATCTCAGAAATCAAAGAGGCCCTGCGGCACCTGCGCCGCTGGATGAAGCCGCGGCGGGTCCCCACCCCCATCGGCCTCTTCGGCAGCGCGGGCACCATCCGCCACGAGCCCAAGGGCGTGGCGCTCATCATCAGCCCCTGGAACTACCCCATCTACTTGACCCTCGGCCCCCTGGTCTCGGCCATCGCCGCCGGCGACTGCGCCATCCTCAAGCCCTCGGAGTTCACGCCGCACACCAACACATTCCTCCGGAAGCTGCTGGCGGGGCTCTTCCCGGAGGAGGAGGTGGCCCTGGTGGAAGGGGAGGCCGACACGGCCCAGGCCCTGCTGGCCCTGCCCTTCGATCATGTCTTCTTCACGGGCAGCCCCGCCGTGGGCAGGGCGGTCATGAAGGCCGCGGCCGAGCATCTGGCTTCGGTGACGCTGGAGCTGGGCGGCAAGTCGCCCGTGCTCGTGGACGCGGACGCCAACCTGCGCGAAGCCGCCCGCAAGATCGCCTGGGGCAAGGGCCTCAACGGCGGCCAGACCTGCGTGGCCCCCGACTACGTGCTGGTCCACGAGCGGGTCCACGAGGCGCTGGTGGCGGAACTGAAGCAGGCCTTCGAGGCTTTCTACGGCACGACTCCGGAAGCCCGGCGGACGAGCCCAGACCTGGCCCGGATCATCAATGACCGGCACTTCACCAGGATCCAGGCGCTCCTGCGCGGATCCGGCGGACAGCTCGCCTTCGGCGGGGACGTCGATGCGGCCTCCCGCTATATCAGCCCGACCGTGCTCACGGACCTGGACCCCGCCTCGCCGGTCATGCAGGAGGAGATCTTCGGCCCCCTTCTGCCGGTCCTGAAGGTGAGGGACATGGCCGAGGCCGTGGCCTTCGTGAACGCCCGTCCCAAACCCCTCGCCCTCTACGTCTTCAGCGGCAGCCGCCGGGTCGCCGGGGACCTCATCGCCCGGACCACCGCCGGCGGCAGCTGCATCAACGACACGGTCCTTCACTTCGCCCACACGGGCCTGCCCACGGGCGGCGTGAATACCTCCGGCTTCGGCAAGGCCCACGGCCGGCACGGCTTCGAGGCTTTCTCCAACGCCCGCGGCATCCTGCGCCAGCGGACCCGGTTCTCCGCCATCCAGCTCATGTACCCGCCCTACACCGGCTTCGTGCGGCGGATGATCGACCTGACGCTGCGCTACTTCTGAGCCCGTCCCACGAACTCGTCCATGCTCCGGTTCACGCCGAAGAAGCCCAGCACAGCATCGAAGAGGATGGGCGGCAGCACGCGCACCACGGGTACGGTCAGCACGAAGCGGGGCATGACGAGCCTTGAGCGGTTCCCTTCGATGGCCTTCAGGATGCGGCGGACCACGTAGTCCGGCTTGAGGATGGGCAGCAGCCAGGCGAAGCGGGTCTTCACCCCCTCGAACATGCCGGTGTCGATGAAGAAGGGGCAGACCACGGTGGTGCGCACGGGACTGCCCAGGCGCTTCAGCTCCATGCGCAGGGATTCGTCGAAGCCCAAGGCCGCGAACTTCGAGGCGGAGTAGTCCACCAGGCGCGAGGTGCCCGCAAGGCCTGCTGCGGAGGCCACGGTGACGATGTGCCCCTTCCCTGCGGCCAGCATGCCCGGCAGGAAGGCCCGCACCGTCCAGAAGCCCGCCAGGACGTTCACCTGGAAGGTGCGCTCGATGGCCTCGTCGCTGCATTCCAGCAGCGTCTTCCCCGAGACGATGCCGGCATTGTTGATCAGGATGTCCACGCCGCCCCGGGTGCCCTGCACCTCGTGGCAGGTGGCCTGGAGGGCCGCCCGGTCCGAGAGATCCACGACGAAGCCCTCGGCATCGCCCTTCTCTGCGCGGAGGGCCTCACAGACCTCGGCCAGGCCCTTGGCGTCCCGGTCCAGCAGGCTCACGCGGGCGCCGCGCCGGACCGCCTCCAGGGCCATGAGGCGGCCCAGGCCGCTGGCCGCACCGGTGATGAGGACGTGGGCGCCGCGGAAAGCCGTCATGGGGACCTCGGGGGTTCCCTGGATGCTATCACCCTCAGCGCTGGGCTTCCTCCAGCGCGGTCTGGGCGGCTTCCCAGTCGCTCATGGCGTAGGCCAGGTCCGCCTCAAGGGTCTTCTGGGCATCGAGCTTCGCGCTGAAGGCCTGCCAGTCGGCGGGATCCATGGCGGCCATCTCCCTCTGCAGGTCCGCCAGCTTCGCCTCCAGCGCCGCCACCTTGGCCTCGGCTTCGGCCACATGCTTCTCGAAGCGCTTCACGGCCCGCTGCTTGTCCTTGTCTATAGGGCGTGGCTTGGACGGTGTGCCATCAAGGCCCTGCGGCTTCGCCGCCGGGCTGGGCTTCGCCTGCGGCGAAGCCACTTTCCTGGAGGGCTCGGGTTCAGGGCTGCCCGATTCCGTCTCGGCGCTCAGGTCCAGGTCCACCCAGGCCTGATGGTCCTCGTAGCCGCCTTCGCGGAACTCGGCCCTGCCCTCGTGGATGCGCAGCAGGGAGTCCGCCACGCGGCCCAGCAGGTAGCGGTCATGGGTCACCACGATGGCCGCGCCCGTGAAGCTCAGGATGGTGTCCTCCATGGCCTCCATGCTGGGGATGTCCATGTGGTTGGTGGGCTCGTCCAGCAGCAGCAGGTTCACGCCATGGCGGATGAGGGTGGCGATGCTCAGGCGGGCCCGCTCGCCGCCGGAGAGCGCCGTGACGGGCTTGTCCACCTCGTCGCCGCGGAACTGGAACTTGGCCAGGAAGCCCAGCACGTCCTGCTTGAGGGCCTGCGGATTCACGGCGTGGATCTGCTGGAACACGGTATTCCGCGGATCCAGGTTCCTGTGGTGCTGGTCGAAGTAGCCCAGCTTCACCTGGCTGCCCAGCCGGGCCCGCCCGGTGATGAAGGGGATCTCCTCGGAGATGGCCTTCAGCAGGGTGGACTTCCCGGTGCCGTTGAGGCCCACGATGCCCATCTTCTGCCCGCGCTTGATCTGGAGCTGCTCCAGGGGCGCGTAGAGGGGTGTCCCGCCCCAGCCCACACTGGCGTTCTCCAGCACCAGGGCCACGTCCCCGCCGCGCTGCGTCTCGGGAAAGCTGAACTTCACTTTCCGGCGGTCCTTCAGCGGCTTCTGGATGCGGTCGAGCTTGGCGAGGTGGGTGCGGCGGCCACGGGCCTGCTTGGTGTTCTGGCCCGCGATGTTGCGACGGATGTACTCTTCCTGGTTCTTGATGTAGGCCTGCTGTTGCTCGTAGTGGCGCTCCAGCAGCTCCAGCTCCTGTTCCTTCTTCTCCATGAACTCGGAGTAGTTGCCGTCGTAGGCCCGCGAGCGGCCCAGCTCCAGCTCCAGGATCTCGGTGGCGATCTTGTCCAGGAAGTAGCGGTCGTGGCTGATGACGGCCACCGTGGCATCCGTGTCCTGGATGAAGGCCTCCAGCCAACGCAGGCTGGGCAGATCCAGGTGATTGGTGGGCTCGTCCAGCAGCAGCAGATCCTGCCCCTGGAGAATGGCCTTGGCCAACATCACGCGGCTCTTCTGGCCGCCGGAGAGCGTCTCCACGGGGCGCTCGAAATCGGCGGCGCTGAACCCGAGGGCCTGGAGGATGCTCTCGGCACGGGCCCGGATGGTGAACCCGTCGAGGTGCTCGAAGGTCTCCGTGACCTTCTGGTAGCGCTCCATCACCTCGTCGAGATCTGCGCCGGCCTCGCCCATGCGGTGCTCCAGCTCGCGCATCTCATGCTGCAGGCGCTCCACGTCGCCGAAGGCCGCCAGGGCCTCCTCCAGCACGCTGCCCTGCGTCTCCGGCACCAGGTCCTGGGCGTAGTGGCCCATGCGGATGCCGCGCTCCTTCGTGGGCTTCACCACCGTGCCGCTGTCGGCTTCCAGCTGGCCGAGCAGCAGCTTGAAGACGGTGCTCTTCCCCGCGCCGTTGCGGCCGATGACGCCCCAGCACTCGCCCTCCTGGATGGCCCAGGTCACGTCCTTCAGCACCTCCTGGGGGCCGAAGCGGAGATCGACATGGTTGAGGGAAGCGAGCATGGGGTTTCAGCTCTCGGCTATCGGCTGTCAGCTATCGGTGAGGTGCGACTGACAGCTGATAGCTGACGGCTGACAGCGCGAAGGCCACCTTCCGGTGGCCTTCGGTTTTGGTGGAGCCAATCGGGATCGAACCGACGACCTCTTGCATGCCATGCAAGCGCTCTCCCAGCTGAGCTATGGCCCCAATGGGGAAGACCCAGTATCACACTCCTTTGCGCCTTCCGCAAGCACAGATCACCGGGGCACCAGACGGAGCCGCTGGCCGACCTGGACCCGGTCGCCCTTCAGCCGGTTCCAGGTCTTGAGGTCCTTGGGATCCAGGTCGTACTTCCGGCCGATGGCGGCCAGAGTCTCCCCCCGCTGGACCACATGGATCCGCGGCGCGCCCGCTGTCCGCGGGGAGGAGCTGGAGGACGCGGAGCCGGGCAGCCGGACCAGATCCCCGGGATGCAGCTCCTTCACGGCGTCTGGATTGAGCCGCATCAGCAGGCCCAGGGGGACCTGGCGGGCGCGGGCGATCTTCGCGAGGGTATCGCCGGGCCTGGCGCGGTAGGTGGCTCCCTCCACCGCGGGCTCGGGCCTGGCAGCCGCCGTGGCAGGCGGGGTCACGCTGGCCGGGGAAGCCGGCCCGGTGGCCCCAGGTGGAACGGCAGGCGGAATCGCAGGGTTGGAGGCGACAACAGCCTCTGTCCCCGCGGCCGCGGGCGATGCTGTCCCACCCGGCCCCGGGTCTACGGGAACGACCGGCAGGGGCTCCAGGGGCCGGTCTCCGAGCAGCTTCACACGCTCGATCCTGGGAGCGAGGTCGCGGGCATCCAGAGCCAGGCTGGGCGCGGGCGGCACCAGCAGACGCTTCCCGGGCTTGAACTGCCGCGCCGTGATGTCGTTGGCGTCCAGCAGGTCATCCGGCGCCACCTTGAACCGCTTCGCGACCTTGGCGAGGGTGTCTCCCCGGCGCACGGTGTAGTGCTGGAAGTCCAGCCGCTTGCCGGCGGGCATCCGGGCGAGCTGGCGCATGCACTCCAGGGCCTTGCCCGGAGGCACGCGCAGGGTGTAGCTGCCCGGAGGCGTGGAGCCCCTCAGCAGCTCGGGATTCAGGGTCTTCAGCGAAGCTGTGTCCGTGCCGGCGCAGCGGGCCAGGACGGCGAGGCTGGTCATCGCAGGCACGGTCACCGTCTCGTAGACGTAGGGCGCCAGCGGCACGATCTTCAGACCGTAGCGCTCGGGGTTCCGCCCCACGAGGATCGCCGCGCAGAGCTCGGGCACGTAGTTCTTGGTCTCGGTGCGCAGCCAGCGGGACCGGGCCAGATCCCAGAAGTTCCGGGTGCCGAGGTTCTGGATGGCGCGCTCCAGCGTGAGGGGGCCGGCGTTGTAGCCGGAAGCCGCCAGGTACCAGTCGCCGGAGATCTCGTAGAGGCGCTTCAGATAGCGGGCCGCTGCCCGGGCCGACTTGACGGGGTCGCGCCGCTCCTCCACCCAGGCATTGCCGGTGAGCCCGTAGATGCGGCCGGTGGAGCGGATGAACTGCCACATGCCCACGGCCTTGGCGCGGCTCTTGGCCTCGTTGCGGAAGCCCGACTCGATGACCGCCAGGTAGGCCAGATCCGAAGGCACGCCCTCCTCGGCGAAGACCTGGCGGATCATGGGCATGTACACCGAGGCCCGGCCCAGGGCATTCTCCATGAAGCCGCGCTTGGTGGTCGTGAAGAGGCTCACCCAGGTGAGCACCTTGTCGTTCAGGTCGATGGGGAAATCGTAGGTGGCTCCGTACTCGGCCGCCCGGACCTTCTCCAGCTCGCTCCGCAGCTCCTCGCCGCTGAGCGAGAGCACCTCCTCGGCGGCCTTGAGGCCCGGCTCGGCTTCACCGGGAGCCGCCGGCACTTCCGCGGAGAGCTGCTCCTGGACGTCCTTCAGCCGCTGGAGCAGATCCTGCGCCACCCGGCTCCGGAGCAGCTCCGGCGACCAGTCGGCCGTGAGGACGTCCGCCTCGTCCGCCCGGGCCTCGGCCACCTCTTCCTCATCCGCCTCCAGCGCCTGCTCCGCGGCCTCCACAAGGGCGCGCAGGCGGGCGATACGGGCCGCGTCCGATTCAGCCGCACGGGCGGGGACGATCACGGCCTGGGGCTGGGGGGACGGCGGTGGTCCCAGGACCGGAGCCGTCCCCCAGAGCAGGGCTGTCAGAAGCGGCAGCGGCATGAGCCTAGTGGCTTTCCGCGCTCACCAGGGCCTCATAGGCGGCGGCGTCCAGAAGATCGCCGGCCAGAGCGCCAGTCAGCTTGATCTTGACCATCCAGCCCTTGCCGTAGGGATCCTCGTTCACGGCTTCCGGATGATCCGCCAGGGCCGCATTCACCTCGAGGACTTCGCCGGCCGAAGGCATGTTCAGCTCAGAGACGGTCTTCACCGATTCCACGGTGCCGAACTCCTCGCCCTGATCAAAGGCCGCGCCGGCCTCGGGCAGGTCCACGAACACCACGTCGCCCAGGGCATCCTGCGCGTAGTGGGTGATCCCCACCAGCGCCGTGCCATCGCCCGCGGGCTTCAGCCATTCGTGGTCCTTGGTGTACTTCAGGTCGGCAGGGAACATGGATCCTCCAGGTTGGGTCGTTTATTGACTGAGAGCTGATAGCCGAGAGCCGAGAGCTATTTCTGCCGCTTGTAGAACGGCGTGGGGATGATTTCCGCGTCCACGGCCCGGCCGCGGATCTCGATCTGGATACGCCCGCCGACCTTGGCCAGTTCGGTGGGGACGTACGCCAGGCCCAGGTTGATGCCGCAGGTGGGCGAGGGGGCTGCACTGGTGACGAAGCCGATCTGCCGGCCGTCCTGCACCACGGGCATGTGGTCGCGGGCGATGTCGCGCTTCTCCAGGGTCTTGAAGCCCACAAGCTTCCGCGGGGCGGGGGCGGCCTTCGCGGCCAGCAAGGCTCCGCGGCCGATGAAGTCGCCCTTGTCCAGCTTCACGATCCAGCCGAGACCCGCCTCCAGCGCATGGATGGTGTCGTCGATCTCGTGGCCGTAGAGGGCCATCTTGCACTCCAGGCGCAGGGTGTTCCGGCAGCCCAGGCCCGCGGGAATGAGCCCGGCGGGCATCCCGGCCGCCAGCACCGCATTCCAGAGCTTCTCGGTGTCGCCGGCGGCGCAGTAGAGCTCGAAGCCGTCCTCGCCGGTGTAGCCCGTGCGGCTGATGAGGCACTTGATCCCGGCCACCTCGCCATGGGTGAAGAAGTAGTAGCCGATGGGCTCCAGCGGGGTCTTCGTCAGAGGCTGGAGGATGCCCACCGAGAGCGGCCCCTGCAGGGCGATCTGGCCGGTGGCGGGACTCTCGTTCACCACCGTGCAGTCGTAGCCCTTGGCGTTCTGCTGCACCCAGGCGAAGTCCTTGTCGGAGTTGCCCGCGTTCACCACGAGCAGGAACTCCTCCTCCCCTTCGCGGTAGACCAGCAAGTCGTCCACGAAGGTGCCGTTCTCATAGAGGAAGGCCGTGTAGTGGACCTGGCCGATGGCCAGCTTGGA
Source organism: Geothrix edaphica (assembly GCF_030268045.1). Classification (NCBI taxonomy): domain Bacteria; kingdom Pseudomonadati; phylum Acidobacteriota; class Holophagae; order Holophagales; family Holophagaceae; genus Geothrix; species Geothrix edaphica. Next base: position 1,123,660 of record NZ_BSDC01000001.1, on the reverse strand, counting down.
GACGGCGTTTGGGGTCAGGTGTTCCACCAGGGCCAGGGCGCCAGGGCCCTTCACGCGGATCTCGCCCATGTGGCTCACGTCGAAGAGGCCGGCCTTGGTGCGCACCGCCTCATGCTCCGCGAGGATCCCGGCCGGGTACTGCACCGGCATGTCCCATCCGCCGAAATCCACCATCTTGGCGTTCAGGGCCCGATGGGCGGCGTTCAGCGGGGTCTTCATCAGCTCGGTGGCGGAAGTGGACATGGGAATCTCCAGTGCGAAGCCCCAGTCTATCGCCGGGGAACCCAAGGCAGAAGGCCCGGCAATTCCCAGCCCAGGCTCCACAGACCGCTTGGTTCCCTGCTTGTGACAAGCCGCACAGCCAGGGGCAGGACAGCCACGCCGGTCTCCGCGGCACGGTCCAGCTCGGCCGCATAGGCCGGATCGATCTCCCGGGCCGCGTCGAAGCGATCCACGTCGGTCCGGTGCACGAACAGGACGATGGCCGCCCGGTGGCCCTCGCGCACCATGGCCTGGAGCTCCCGCAGGTGCTTGGTCCCGCGCTCGGTGACCGCATCCGGGAACAGGCCCCAGGGGCCGTCCTTCAGTGTGGTGTTCTTCACCTCGATGAACACCTGGCGGCCTTTGGCGTCCAACGCCAGCACGTCGATGCGGCTGTTCTCGGCCCCGTATCTCACTTCGGTCCGCACGGCGCGCAGACCGGGCAGCCCCGGCAGCGCATCCCGCCGGGCCGCTTCGGCCACCACGCGGTTCGGCATGCCCGTCTCCACGCCCACCCAGCCGCCGGGCCGCTCCACGGCCAGCCAGGTGAACTTCAGCTTGCGGTCCGGGTTGGCCGCAGGCTCCAGCAGCACACGGTCGCCGGGCTCCCAGCAGGTCTTCATGGAACCGGTGTTGGTGGTGTGGGCGGTGACCACCGAGCCATCGGCCAGCCGCACGTCCGCCAGGAACCGCTTGTATCGCTGGATCAGGGTGCCCGGGACCAGGCCGGCCTTCTCGACCAGGATCATGGCCACTGGGCCAGGATGCCGTCCACGGCCTCGGGTAGGTCCGCGGCCACCAGATCGGCGGTGGAGCCATCCACCTCGGCCCCGTAGCCCGTGCGGACCAGGGCCACCCGGCACCCTGCGCGCCGGCCGGCGTCCAGATCGATGGCCTTGTCCCCCACCATCCAGGACTTCGCCAGATCGAGCTCGTGCTCCGCCGCAGCCCTGATCAGCATGCCGGGATTCGGCTTGCGGTCGGGGTGGTCTGCCACGCAGTAGTCACCCTGCCCCTTCTCGTGATGGGGCGAGGCATAGACCGCGTCGATGTGGGCGTTCTCCAGGGCCAACAGCGTCCCCATGCGGCTCATGACAGCGGCGAAATCCTGCCACCCATACTTGCCCCGGCCGATGCCGCTCTGGTTGGAGACCACCACCACGGGGATGCCCCGGGCGTTGAGGCGGGCCACGGCGGCCGCGGCCCCGGGGATCATCACCAGGCGCTCCGGGTCGCTGAGGTAGTCCACCTCTTCGTTGAGGGTTCCGTCGCGATCGAGGAAGACCGCGGGCCTCATTGAATCCACTCCGCCACACACACATCGAACTGGCGGGGACCCCGCGGGTTCCGGCCGCTCACCCAGAGCAGCTTCCTCCCGTCGGGGCTGAAATGGGGGAAGGAGTTGAAGAGGCCGGTCCAGGTGATTCGCTCGAGCCCGGTGCCGTCTAGGTTGACCCGGAACAGATCGAAGCTCCGCCCCCTGCCCTGGTTGTCGTGATGGTTCGTGGCGAAGACAAGGCCCTTGCCGTCCGGGGTGAAGATGGGGGCGAAGGCCGCGCCCGGCAGCTTCGTGACCTGGCGTTTCCCTGTGCCGTCCGCGTTCATCACCCAGATGTCCATCTCCATGGGCTCGACCAGGTGCTGCCTCAGCAGCTCCCGGTACTTCGCCGTGGCGGCCTCGCCCTTGGGGTAGTTCGTGCGCCAGGCGATGAGCTTCGAATCGGGGCTGAACACGCCGCCTCCGTCATAGCCCACCCCGTCCGTCAGGCGCAGCAGGTTCCGCCCGTCGAGATCCGCCCGCCAGAGGTCCACGTCACCGCCCCGCTCGCTGGTGAACACCAGCCACTTGCCGTTGGGTGCGATCGTGGCCTCCGCGTCGTAGCCTGGCGAGGGCAGGAAGGGCCGGGGCTCGCCGCCGGAGGCGGGGACGATGTAGAGGTCGAAGCCCTGGAAGACCGGCCACTGGTACTTGCCGGGCGTGAAGGGAGGGGCCGGCGGGCAGTCCGGCGCGGCGCCGTGGGTGCTGGCGTAGAGGATCCCCCGCCCCCCCGGCAGGAACCAGCCGCAGGTGACCCGGCCCTTCCCCGTGCTCACGCGCTTCTGGTCCGTGCCATCCGCATTCATGGTGTAGAGCTGGTCGCAGGGGTAGCCGTCCCGGGTGCTCTGGAAGACGATCCGCTGCCCGTCGTCCGACCAATAGGCCTCGGCATTGGAGCCGGTCCCCGTGAGCTTCTTCACGTGCCGGAGGTGGACCTCCCGGCTGTCCCTCAGCTCATCCCCGGGCACGGGCCGGGCCTCCGGCGCGGGAGGGGCCGGCTGGGCCCACAGGGCCAGCGGACAGAGGCAGGCAAGCATCAGTCGTTTCATGGTCGCCTTCTTCCAGTCCAAACAGGGACTGGAGCAGGATGCCAGAGATGGCACACTGTTGGGCCGCTCCGAGGTTCCCATATGATCGACAAGCGCATCAGCACCGCCCTGGAAGCCGTGAAGGACATCCCCGACGGGGCCCACCTGGCCGTGGGGGGCTTCGGCCTCTGCGGCATCCCGGAGCACCTCATCGCGGCTCTGGCCCAAACCGGGGCGAAGGGCCTGACCTGCTACTCCAACAATGCCGGGGTGGATGACTTCGGGCTGGGCATCCTCCTCAGGAACCACCAGATCCACAAGATGGTCAGCAGCTACGTGGGGGAAAACGCCGAGTTCGCCCGGCAGTTCCTCAGCGGCGAGCTGGAGGTCGAGCTGGTGCCACAGGGCACGCTGGCCGAGCGCATGCGGGCCGGCGGCGCGGGTATCCCGGCCTTCTTCACGCCCACCGGGGCAGGCACGAAGGTGGCTGAAGGCAAGGAGATCCGCAGGTTCAACGGCCGGGAATGCGTGCTGGAGGCGGGCATCTTCGCGGATTTCGCCCTGGTGAAGGCCTGGAAGGCCGATCGCCTCGGCAACCTCGTGTTCCGCAAGACCGCCCGGAACTTCAACCCCATGGCCGCCACCTGCGGAAAGGTCTGCATCGCGGAGGTCGAGGAGATCGTCGAGGTCGGGGAACTCGATCCCGACGCCATCCACACACCGGGCATCTTCGTCCATCGGTTGGTGCTGGGAACGGCCTATGAGAAGCGCATCGAGAAGGTGGTGACCCGGATCAGTCCATCGGAAGGTTGAGCCGGAGGATGGACCCCTGGGCGGTGGGCAGGAGCTCGACGGCGCCTCCATAGGCGGTCATGAGCTGGGCGCAGGACGGCAGCCCCGTGCCCGGTCGCCGGCCTGGATCCGGGTCCGGATCCTCAGGCCGCAACCCCGAGAAGGGCTCGAAGGCCCGCTCGATGAGCTCCGGGGAGATGGGACCGCCATCGTCCTCCAGCTCCAGCCGGAAATGCCGCTTCCCGCCCCAGGACCGCAGCTGGATCCTGCTCGAAGCACCTCCCAGCGCATGGGAGACGAGGTGCCCCAGCAACTCGGAGAAATCCGTCGAGACGCCGAAGATCAGGTCCCGCGGGGCCTGCAGGTTGACCTCCACCGGAAGTTCGGGGACCAGGGTCCCATCGGCCTGGAGGATCTCCAGTTCCTGGCGCAGCAGGTCATGCAGGTGGATCCATTCCGGGGCGCTCGCCTCGACCTGGCCCGCCCGCCGGAGCAGGGCGCGCACCAGATCGTCCACTTGGGCGATGGCCTGCCGGATGGACTCCATGGACTGGTGGCAGACCTCCCGTTCTTCGGACGGCCCCACATCGGTCCGCTCCATGTAGACGGACAGGGTGTGGCTCTCGTCCTTCAGGGTCCGGACCGGCAGCTGGAGGCGCTGGGCCATCTGCAGGAAGAGGCCGCCCAGGGCGGTCTTCCGATCCTGGGCGCCCAGGGCGCGCTGGGCGTCCTTGAGGGCCACATAGGTGGACTCGAGCCCCTCATAGCTGGTGCCGAGGGCGCGGCTGGTCTCGTCCAGGTGGGCGATGAGTTCGGCGTTCTCCAGGCTCACCTGCAGGATCCCGGCGTACAGGGCCGCCAGCTCCATCTCGAAGGGCTGGAAGGCCTGCCCGGCGCGATCCGCGGCGAGGAAGCCCCACAGGCTGTCCTCGCCGGAGCGGCTGCGCAGGGGCAGCAGCAGCGCCTGGGCCCTCGGGTCCCATAGACCCAGGTCGATCCCCTGCTCCCAGACCGCGGTCTGGCGGAGATCCGTGTTCATCAGGACCACACCCCTCGGGAGGGAATCCACGCCAGTGGCCAAGGGCTGCTCTCGGGGCAGGACCGGAGTCTCCACGAAGCCCTCGGCCTCCCAGGCGCGCCCCTGGAAATAGGCCCCGCTCGAGTGGAGGCGATAGGCCCTCAGGTGGCCGAGCCCCAGTTCCTCCCGCAGCTGGCCGAGCACCCGCGACAGGATCTCCTCCGAGTCCCGGACCGGGATGGTGTCCTTGCTGAGGGCCAGCAGCCTTGAGAGATGGTGGCTGCGTTGCTCAAGCGCGGCCTGGACCTCCAGGAGCTTCCGGTTGCCCTCCTGGGCCTCCCGGAGCTGGGCCTCAAGGTGTTCGACCACCTGGTGCGTGAACTGGCGCAGGGCCGCCCCCTCCCGCCCCTGCTCGAGCCGGTCCCGGTGGCCCCCCAGGTAGGATTCCACCTGGCCCACGAACAGGAAGGGATCGATGGGCTTGGAGATGAAGCCGTCGCAGCCCGTCACCAGGGCCGTCTCCCGGTCGCTGCGCATGGTCTTGGCAGTGAGCGCCACGATCAGGACGCCGTCCATGGCCGGGTTCTGGCGGAGCTTGGTGGCCACCTCGAATCCGGAGAGGCCCGGGAGGTTGATGTCCAGCAGGATGAGGGCGGGCTTCAACTGCACCGCCAGCTCGTAGCCCTTGAGGCCATCCTCGGCCCAGTGCATCTCGAACCCGGCCTGCGACAGGAGGCGCTGGACCAGCCGCCAGTTCATGGCGTTGTCCTCGATGCAGAGGATCTTCTGGGCTCCGCCGCTCATGCCGCACTCCCGGGGGCGAGGGGCATGTCCACCAGGAAGACGCTGCCTTCGCCCTTTTTGCTGGTGGCGCGGATGCGCCCGTTCATGAGCCCCATGAACCGCTGGCTGATGGCGAGGCCCAGTCCGGTGCCGCCGAAGCGTCGGGAGATGCTTCCGTCCACCTGCTGGAACGGCTTGAACAGGCGGCCCAGGTCCTCCTCGGTCATGCCGATGCCTGTATCCTCGATGCGGACCACGAAGCGGCCCTCGATGGTTTCGGCGGAGATGCGCACGGAACCCCCCTCCGTGAACTTGATGGCGTTGCCCACGAGGTTCGTGAAGACCTGCCGGAGCCGGTCGGGATCGCCCATGACCCGGACCGGAGCGTCGGGCCGCTGGTATTCGAGCTGGATGGCCCGGTCCTGGACGAGCCCCGTGGCCATGGCCTTCACTTCATCCAGCAGCGCCACGGGATCGACCTCCTCGAGCTCCAGGTCCATCTTGCCCGCCTCGATCTTCGAGAGGTCAAGGATCGAGTCGATGAGCCCCAGGAGCGACCGCCCGTTCTGGTAGATGATCTGGAGATCCTCCTTCGCCTCCTCCCCCAAGCGCCCGTCGGGATCCTGCATGAGCATGCCCGAGAAGCCGATGATGGAATTCAGGGGGGTCCGCAGCTCGTGGCTCACGTTGGCCAGGAACTCGTCCTTCAGGCGGTCCACCTCCTTCAGCTTCTGGTAGCTGGTGAGCAGGCTGTCGTTCAGTTCCCGCAGCTCCTGGGTCTTCTCCTGGACCTTTTCCTCCAGGGTGCTGGCCCAGGCCCTGAGCTCCACCCGACTCTGCTCGAGGCCGCGGGTGCGCTCCTGGACGAGCTGCTCGAGGTTGGCCCGGATCTCCTCGAGCTCCCAGATGGTCTCCATGAGCTGGCGGGTGCGCTCCTGGACCCGGTACTCCAGCAGGCGGTTCTGCCGCTCGATCTCGTCCCGGGATACCCGCAGCTTGTCGGTCATCACCTCGAAGGAATGCCCCAGGTCCTGGATCTCGTCCCGGGTGTAGACCTTCACGGAGACGGTCTCCAGGTGGCCCTGGGCCACCTTCTGGGCGGCCTCCGTGAGCTGGATGACCGGCCGGAGGTATCGGTTGGAGAGGAAGACCGCCACGCCGATGCCCAGCACGAGGGTCACCAGGCCCACGGCCAGGCTGGCGCGGATGTTCTCGCGGACGGCCCGCTGCGTGCCCTCCGTGGTGAAACCGATGACCAGGGTGCCCACCTGATCGGCCCTGGGCTCCTCGTAGAAGACCGGGGCCACCGCCACCAGCATGCTGCTTTCCCGGCGGGTGTAGGTGTGCGAGATGCCGTCCCGCAGAACCTGCCCGGTGGCCCACTCCGGGGTGGTGGGGGTGCTGTCCAGGGCCTCCCCGTTGGCGCCATAGACAGCGCTGAAACGGAAGGAGGGGATGTTCTGGACCCCCTGGAGCACCTTGGCGATGTCCCGGGTGTTGCCCGTGCTCACCGCCGGACCCAGGGCATAGCTGGCCGTCTCGGCAACCTGGCGTGCGCTCAGTTCAGCCTGGGTGCGGATCTGCTGTTCCACCCACCGCGGGTAATACAGCAGGTTGAAGGCGATGAACGAGAGGACCAGGATGCTGATGACAGCGCTCAGCTTGGTCTTGATGGACAGGCGATACATGCAGGGGGGCCCTGGGAAGCGGCTTCCAGCCTAGCAGGTAGCCGGGTCACAGCTTGAAGAGGTTCACTTCCCGGTTGAGCATGTGGACCTGGACGCCCAGCTGCTCCACGGCCCCGCTGGAGGCTCCGATGGCATGCTCGCTCTCCACGGCCTTGCCCAGCACCCGGTTCATGGTCTCCTTCAGGGACAGCACGTGGCTCTCCTGCCGGGCCAGGATCTCGTGGAGGCTGCTGGCCAGGGCCCGGACCTGCTCGGTGGCCCGCGCGATCTCGTCGCTGCCCGCGCTCTGTTCCCGGGTGGAGTCGCGGACCACGCTGGTGGCCTGCTGGACGTTCATGGCCAGCGACAGGATGTGGTTGCTGGTCTGCTGCTGCTCTGCGATGACCGAGCGGATGGTCTCCACCTGGTGGTGGATGTTGCGGTTGGCCTCGTGGATGAGGCTGGCCTGGCCGCCCTGCTGGAGGGTCTCGCTGAGGATGCTCTCCACCACCCGGTCCATCCCCCCCACCGATTCGAGGATCGCCTGGAGAGCCTCTTCGCTCTGCCCCATGGATTCGGCCCCGTCCCGCACCGCGTCGATGCCCAGTTCCACCTGCTGATAGGCCTTCCGGATCTCGGCCTGGAGCATCCCGATGATCTGCTGGATCTCCTGGGTGGAGCGCCCGGTCTGCTCGGCGAGCTGCTTGATCTCGTCGGCCACCACCGAGAAGCCCCTGGCCTGCCCGTCGCCGGCCGTCCCGCTCTGCGAGGCGATGATGGCGGCATTCAGGGCCAGCAGGTTCGTCTGCTGGGCGTGATCGCCGATGTAGTCCAGGATCTTGGCGATGTCGGTGCCCAGCTGGAGGAGGGTGCGGGTGGTGGCGTGGAAATCCTGCACGACCCGGTCGATCACCTGGATCTTGTCCCGATTCCGGGCCACCAGCTCCATGCCCCTGGCGACGGTGTGGATCACGTTCTTGGCGTAGCGTTGGGCGATCTTCACGTTGTCGTCGATGGCAGAGGTGCTCTGCTCCAGGTTCTCCGCGAACTCCCGGGTGTGCTCGGCGTGGTCGGCCAGGTGGTCCACGTTCTTGCCCACGTTCTTGATGGCCACGTCGAAGTCCCGGATCGCGGAGGTGATGCCCTCCACCACCATCAGCAGCTCATCCATGCTCTGGTTGATCTGCTGCACGCTGGCGGCCATCTGCACAATTGTCGTGTTGGTGTTCTCGGAGGCCAGGCTCAGCTCCATGGAACTCGCGCTGATGCTGATCGAGGTGTCCGTCAGCTCGTTGATCTCCTCGTGGAAGGACTCGATGAGCTCACGCTGGCCGTGACTGGACTGGCGGACGCCGTCGGCGGATTCCCGGATGGCGCTGGAGGCCTTGGCCAGGTCCCGGCTGGCGGCGCGGATCTGGACTACCATTCCACGCAGGCTCCCCACCATGAGGCCGAAGCCCTGCGCCAGGGAGGCCACCTCGTCATCGCTGTAGACCGCCTCGAGGGTATCGATGCGCCCTTCCCCGACCCGCTTGGCATTCCGGCTCAGCAGCAGCAGGGGCTGCTGCACGTCGCGCAGGATCAGCTGGATGAAGTAGATCAGGAAGCCCCCGGCCAGGAACAGGATGGCGAGGCTGGGCCGCAGCGCCTTCCAGATGGCGTCGGCATACTCCGCCTCGGGGATCACCGCCCGCAGCTGGGAGCCATCCGGAAGCGCCTGCATCACGACGATGTCGCCGGCCCCCCGGGCCTGGAGGCGGGAACCCAGGAGCCCCCCGCCCTTGCTCACGGGCAGCTGGAGCGAGATGCCGCCGCCCGCGCCCAGCTTCAGGGTTCCCATGAAGGCGTCGAGGTCCTCCTGGGTGGTGTTCATCTCCTGCACGAAGGCCACGGAGTCCGCCAGGTTGGCGAGTTCATTCCGGGCATAGCTCGTGACTTTGGTCCGGATGGAGGACTGGAGGGTGAGCCCCGACACCAGGATGGAGAGCATCAGCACGCCGCCGGTCATGGCCAGGATGCCGAAGCCGAACTTGGCCCGCAGGCTGGTGGAGAACCGGGTCTGCGATTCGATGAACCCCGGCTGGGCGGCCAGGAACCGGTACACCTTCATCAGGTTCTGCTTGGTCAGGAAGTACTGGCTGATGGCCGCCAGGGAGGCCAGCACCAGGAATACGGCCACCGTGACCGAGCTCACCAGGGTGCTCTGGCCCAGGTAGAGCTTCACCCAGACGTAGGTTCCCGCGCTCAGGCAGGCCCCCAGGTAGAAGAACAGCAGGGAGGAGGTCTGCGGGAAGCGGGTCAGGGACCGGTAGAGGTCCGGCCCGAGGGGCCCGCCGGCCAGGGCCCGGCCCAGGCGCTGGATCTGGAGCGTGGAGGCCCCGGCCGCCAGCCCCAGCAGGCCCAGCGCGACGGCCATCCCCCGCAGGGAGAGGTGGAAATCCGGCGGCGCCGCGAAAAGGAACAACAGGAAGCCCACCAGGAAGGCGGAGAGCCACACGAGAACCGTGCCCGTCCTGAGGCGAGTGAGCACCAACGCCAGGATGTCCGGGTCCACCGGGGCGGGCGCCTCAGCCCTGAGCTCAGGCCGGGGTCCAGAGATGGAATCGGGCTGCACCATATTCGCGTGTTTCGGCCAGAGTCCAGCCGTCCTGTAATTCCAGCCGGGTATGCCGGTCCGTCTCGAACACCAGAACCCCCCCGGTGGCAGTCCAGGACCGCAACCGCGGTGCCAGGCGGGCCCAAAGGGCTCCGGCCTGATCATAGGGCGGATCGAGGAACACCACAGCCTGAGGGCCGAACGTGTCCCCCGGAAGGCGCTGGAGATCCGTACGCATCGTATTGATCCCCGTGCCGTTGGCATTCCGGATCAGGCAGGACCAACCGGGCTCGGAGGCCTCCACGCAGGTGACCGGCCCATAGCCCCGGGAGTGGGCTTCGAGCCCGACCGCCCCGGTCCCCGCACAGAGGTCGAGGAAGGGACCGGACGGCCAGCGCTGGAGGATGGAGAACAGGGCCTCCCGGGCCCGGTCCGAGGTCGGCCGCACCCGCAGATCCCCCGGGGGAGGCGCCGTGAGCCGGCGTCCCTTCAGGGTCCCGGCGATGATCCGCATCGCCGGAGGGTCAGTAGGCCCAGCGGAGGAGCGTCGAACCCCAGGTGAAGCCGGCTCCGAACGCGGACAGCACCACCAGGTCGCCCTTCTCCACGCGCTTCGCCTCCACCGCCTGGTGCAGCGCCGTGGGGATGGTGGCGGTGGTGGTGTTGGCGTAGCGGTCGATGTTCACCATCATGCGGGCGGGATCCAGCTCCAGTCGCTTGGCGGCGGCATCCATGATGCGGATGTTGGCCTGGTGGGGCACGAAGAGCTTGAGCTCATCGCCGCGGAAGCCGTTGCGGTCCATGAGCAGCTTGCTGTTGTCGGCCATCTCGCGCACCGCGTTCTTGAACACCTCGCTGCCGGCCTGGTGGATGTAGTGCTCCTTGGCCGCCACGGTCTCCGCGGTGGCGGGCTTCAGCGAGCCGCCGGCGGGCATAAAGAGGAAGCAGCCACCGGAGCCGTCCACCTTGTGCTCGAAGTCGAGGATGCCGAGGCCGTCCTCCACCCGCTCCACGATCGCCGCGCCGGCGCCATCGCCGAACAGCACGGAGGTGGCCCGGTCCTCGAGGTTGATGATGGTGGACATGATGTCCACGCCCACCACGCCGACCCGGCGGACACCACCGGCGGCCACGAGGCTGGCGGCGGTCGTCAGGGCGTAGAGGAAGCCGGAGCAGGCGGCGTTCAGATCGAAGCCGAAGGCATTGCTGGCACCCACCATGTCCTGGATGCGGCAGGCCGTGGCCGGGAACAGGGTGTCGGGGGTCACGGTGGTCACCAGGATCAAATCCAGTTCTGAAGCCTTGATGCCCCGGTTGTCCAAGGCCATCTGCAGGGCGGGCGCCCCGAGCTGGGAGGCGCCGGTGCCCGGCTCGACCCATCGGCGCTCCCGGATGCCCGTGCGGGTCCGGATCCACTCGTCGTTGGTCTCCATGATCTTGGAAAGGTCGTCGTTGGTGACCACCTTGGGGGGAAAACATTGCCCAGTGGCAGTGATTCCGACGGGGGCGCTAAGGCGACGATTCAAGGGGGCCTCCGGGCACGAAACCCTCATCATCGCATGGTCGGCCCAGCACGTCAGCGACCCTTGCGGAGGCGGTGCAGCAGCGCCAGGAGCCGATCCGGATCCAGCACCGGCAGGGCCTCGCCTTCCACCTGGCAGCAGCCCGCCAGGATGGCAGCCCAGGGGTCTCCCTCCTCCGGGTCGCCCCAGCCGTCCTCGGGGGCCTCCACGGTGCCGGTCAGCCCATCGAGGGGAAGGCCGAGCCGGGGCCGCAGGACGGCCATGGCCACCGCCGGGTCCAGCCGGGCCGGACAGCCCTCGATGGCCGTCCAGTCCAGGACCGGAAGGAATTCCCCCTGGTGGAGCACCACCCCCTGGATGCCCGGAGGGCCGCCAGGGACGGGGGTCACCGGGGCGAAGGCCACCACCTCCCGGAGGTCGGCCACCGGGAGCAGGAGGTCCCGCCCGGCCGCCCGGGCGCGGAGGAGGAGGGAAGTCTCAGGCACCGGCCACCCGCTGCATGAGGGACACCATGGCCAGGCCCATCACGGCTTCCGGATCCAGGACCCACAGGATGCCCTCCTCCTGGAGGCTGCCCCCCATGATCCCCGGTGCGTGGGCCAGTTCCGGCAGGCTCCGGAGCAGGAGCTCCGTGCGGCCCACGACCTCGTCCACCCCCAGGGCGAGCTCCAGGCCGGCATCCACAGCGGTGCCCTGCTGGCGGAGCACCACGAGGAGGCGCTGGCCCCCGGCCGGCTCGGGCAGCCCAAGGCTGGCCTGAAGCGATTCCATGGGCAGGTCCTCTCCCAGCACCTCGACGTGGCTGCCGCCATGCAGAGCCACGGGGCTGGCCTGGATGCGGAGCACATGGCTCAGGGGAAGGCCGAAGGCCTGCTGGCCGCAGCGGACCTTCAGGCAGCCGACCACTGCCCGGGACAGCGGAAGGCTCAGCCGCACCAGACTGCCCCGGCGGGGCTCGCTGGAAATCTGGATCTCACCCCCCATGCCCTCGACTTCGGAACGGACCACGTCCATGCCCACGCCCCGGCCGGAGATTTGGGAGGCCCGCTCCTGGGTGGAGAAGCCGGGCTCGAGGGTCAGCCGGTGCAGGTCCTCGGCGGTGTGGACCTGCCCTTCCCGAAGCAGCCCCAGGGCGATGCCGCGGGCCTCGATACGGCCCAAGTCAAAGCCGCGTCCGTCGTCCCGGATGTCGAACCGGAGGTTCCGGCCCCGCTGCGAGGCGGAGATCTTCAGCGAACCCGTCTCGGTCTTGCCCTGGGCCACGCGCTCCGCCGGGCTTTCGAGCCCGTGGTCGAGGGCGTTCCGGACCAGGTGGAGGAAGGGCTCCATCAACCGTCCCAGCAGGCTCCGCTCCAGCTCGAGGTCCCCGCCCTGGAAGGAGAGGCGCACAGGCTTACCCATGTCCCGGCTGAGGGCCTTCACCATGGGCTCGATCCGCTGGAACAGGCTTTCAACCTTCACCATGCGCATCTGGAGCAGCGACTTCTGGACCTCCAGCAGCCCGGTCTCGATCTCGCCCATCATGGCCATGGAGCTGTCCATGCCCGGATCCTGGATGCGCCGGAGGGCCTGGCTGGCGGAATCCCGCACCTGGGCCACGGCCATGAGGCGGGCCTCCAGGGCATCCACCCGCTGGGCCGGAAGCCGCAGGATCTCGGCATCCTGAGAGGCCGCAGCGGAAGCCGGGAGCCGGGGTGATTTGAGGACCGGAGGTGGCGCCAGCGGGCCGGGATCCGCCCTCAGACTGGCCGGGATCCGCTCTGGATCCGCCAGAGCCGTCACCTCCACGGCCTCCGCCGGCAGGACCCCCAGGCTCTGGACATCCAGGGCCGGAGCCGCGATCAGCAGCAGGAAGCAGAGCCCATCCTTATCTTCGGCCGCCTCCAGGGGCAAGGTGGAGATGAGCTCCCCCTGGGCGCCCGCTGCCTCGCTGAGGGCCCGCAGCCGGTCGTCGAAGGTCCCGAGATCCAGGCAGACCCGGACTCCATGGATCGGGATTCCCGCCAGGAGCACCGCCGTCACCCGGGTCCGCTCGTAATCCGAAAGGGTCTTCAGGACCTCGGGGGAGAGGTCCAGCAGCGAGGAGAGGTCCAGGACCGCGCCTTCGGTGGGCCGGGCCAGCGCTTCCAGCTCGCCCAGCCGCCGTCGGAGGGCATGCAGGTAGTCCTCTGGTTCCGGCTGCCCGCGCCGGAGGTCGGCCAGGCCGGATTCCAGGGCCTGGATACCGGACTCGAGCGTCTCGATGAGCGAATCCGTGGAGCGCAGGCGGCCCTGGCGCATCAGGTCGAAGATGTCCTCCATGCGGTGGGCGGCCTGGCTGAACCGGGGGAAGCCCAGCATCCCCGCCATGCCCTTGAGGGTGTGGGTGGCACGGAAGAGGGCGTTCACCGAAGCCTGGGTCACGTGCGGGGGCTGGGGCGTCTTCAGTGTCGCCAGCCGCTGCCGGGCCTGCACGAACAGGTCCTCGCACTCGGCCCAGACGTCGTCGAAGGATGAATCCAAGGGAACTCCCAGTCTCTGAGACATCGGCAGGAGGGTCCGGAGTCTGGAGTCTGGACGGCTTGCCGGACCCATCAGATCCGCAGCCCGAAGGGCTCGCCGTCTCCATATCCTCCGGCCATCTGACGATCCGATCCTCAGCGACGCCCTTCAAGCCGCTTAAACTGTCTCGATGCGCACCCTCGCCGTCCTCCCCTCCCGCTTCCAGGCCTCCCGGTTTCCGGGGAAGCCCCTGGCGCTGATCGCCGGGAGGCCCATGATCCAGTGGGTCTTCGAGGCAGCCCGACGGGCAGAGGGCGTGGATCGGGTGGTGGTGGCCACGGATGACGACCGCATCGCCAGCACGGTGAAGGGCTTCGGCGGCGAGGCCGTGATGACCGACCCCGCCCTGCCCTCGGGGACGGACCGCACTGCCGCCGCTCTGGAGGCCCTCGGGGAGACCTTCGACTGCGTCCTGAACATCCAGGGCGACGAGCCCGCCATGCACCCGGAGACAGTCGCCGCCGTGGTGGCCCTCATGCGCGACCAGCCGGACCTGCCCATGGGCACGGCCGCCTGCCCCTTCGCCCACGCGGACGAGCTGTTCAACCCCAATGCCGTGAAGGTGGTGGTGGACGACCGCCAGCGGGCCCTCTACTTCAGCCGCAGCCCCATCCCCTACCTGCGGCACAGTTCGATCTTCGAATCCGACTTCCGCCCCTGGATGAAGCCGGAGCAGCTCTCCCACTTCAAGCGCCACCTGGGGCTCTACGCCTACCGGCCGGAGACGCTCAAGGCTTTCACCCGGCTGGCGCCCCACCCCCTGGAGCAGCTGGAGATGCTGGAGCAGCTCCGGGCCCTGGCCGCGGGCATCCCCATCGGGGTGGCCTCCACCCCCTTCCTGAGCCTGGGGGTGGACGTGCCCGCCGACGTGGCCGCGGCGGAGGCCCTCCTGCGGGAACGCGGGCTGGCGCGGTAGACTCGACACGCGGTCAACGCCCGTTCCTTGCCAGGAGAATCTTGTGAGCCACCACAAAGTCATCGTGATTGGTACCGGTCCCGCGGGCTACACCGCTGCGCTGTATGCCTCGCGCGCCAACCTCGCGCCGCTGGTCTTCGAAGGCGTCCAGCCCGGCGGCCAGCTCACCATCACCACGGAGGTGGAGAACTTCCCGGGCTTCCGCCAGGGCATCGCCGGACCGGCCCTCATGGACGAGATGCGCGAGCAGGTGCTCCGCTTCGGCACCATCATCAGGTCGGAGACCGTGCTCAAGGCCGATCTCCAGGCCCGCCCCTTCAAGCTCACCACGGACAAGGGCGAGTACACCGCCGACGCCGTGATCATCGCCACGGGCGCCTCGGCCAAGTGGCTGGGCATCGGCAAGGACGAGCAGCTCTCCCGCACCGGTGGCGGCGTGAGCGCCTGTGCCACCTGTGATGGCTTCTTCTTCCGCGGCAAGGAGATCGCCGTGGTGGGCGGCGGGGACACGGCCATCGAGGAGGCCACCTTCCTCACCAAGTTCGCCACCAAGGTCCACCTCATCCACCGCCGGGACAAGCTCCGCGCCTCCAAGGCCATGCAGGACCGGGCCCTCAAGAACGAGAAGATCCAGCCGCTCTGGAACAAGACCGTGCTGGACGTGGTCACCGCCACCCACGAGACGCCCATGGGCGAGAAGGTGGAGAAGATCCGCGCGCTGAAGCTGAAGGACACCGTGGACGGCAGCGAGTCCGAGCTGCCGGTGGAGGGGCTCTTCGTGGCCATCGGCCACCAGCCCAACACCGGGCTCTTCGCTGGCCAGCTGCCCATGGACGAGACGGGGTACCTCGAGGTCGAGAAGGGCTCCAGCCGCACGTCCATCCCGGGTGTCTTCGCCTGTGGCGACGTCCAGGATCACGTCTATCGCCAGGCCATCACGGCCGCGGGGAGCGGCTGCATGGCCGCCATCGACGCCGAGCGCTGGCTGGCGGAACAGGGTCTTGCCGAATGACGAGCGCCTGGTGAATGAGCAGCATCTCGAACCCCTGAAGCGGCATCCGGAGGGCCGTGCGCTCCGGGCGGAAGTGGATCTGGGCCGCATCGCGCGCAACCTGGGCCGGGTCCGGACCGCTTCGGGGGGGCGCGGGATCTGGGCGGTGGTGAAGGCCAACGCCTACGGCCACGGGGCCGTGCCGGTGAGCCGGGCCCTGGAGGAGGCCGGCGTCCACGGGCTGGCCGTGTCCAGCCTGGAGGAGGGCCTGGAGCTCCGGCGGGGCGGCATCGAGTGTCCCGTCCTCGTGCTGGGTGGCCTGCGGCCCGAGGCCCTGCCCGCCGCCAGCGCCGAGAACCTCACCATCGCCGTGGTGGGACCCGAGCACCTGGACGACTACGCCCGGGCCCTCCCGCGGCACCCCGTCCGGCTCCACCTGAAGCTGGACACGGGCATGGGCCGGTTCGGCCTGCTGCCCTCGGAACTGGGGGAACACCTCCTGCAACTCCAGCGGCTGGCGCCCTGGATCGAAGGCGCCATGGGGCACTTCGCCACGGCGGACGATCCGGATCCCGGCTTCGCGCAGCGCCAGCGTGGCGTCTTCGACGCCTGCCTCGCGCAGCTCGCGGACGGAGGCATCCGCCCAGAGCAGCGCCACCACGGGAACAGCGACGCCTGCCTGCGCGGCATGCTGGGCCAGGACACCCATGTACGCCCGGGCCTGGCCCTGTATGGCCTGACCATGCTGGCCGAAGGCCGTGCCCTCGGCCTGGAGCCTGCCCTGGAGCTGGTGGCCGAAGTGGCCCGCGTGAAGGCCATGCCGGCGGGCACCACCGTGGGCTATGGCCGCACGTTCGTGGCGCCCCACCCACTGCAGATCGCCACCCTGGCCTGCGGCTATGCGGACGGCTACCGCCGCGACCTCGGCAACAAGGCCGTGGTGGGCTTCCAGGGCCGCACCTTCCCCGTGGTGGGGCGCATCTCCATGGACTACCTCACGGTGGCGCTGCCCCTGGATGTGCACCTGGCCATCGGGGATCCCATGACCCTCTACAGCGGGAATCCCGATGCCGCCCACAGCCTCGAGCGCCTGGCCCAGCTCCTCGGCACCATCCCCTACGAGCTGACCTGCGCGCTCCACCGCCGGATCACCCGCCGCTTCACGCCCTGACGGGCCCTCCTAGCGCCGGAAGCTGAAGAGATCTCCCAGGCCGCGCAGGGTCAAGGTCAGGTCGATGCGGTCCTCCCGGCCACCGGACACGAGGTTCGTGTTCAGGGCCACGTGGGTGTACTTCAGGACGTAGGCCACACAGGGCTCCACGTAGGCCAAAGCCACCTGGCTGGAGGCGAAGCCGCTCTGGTGGAAGTCATAGTTGGCACTGAACTCCAGGCGGAGGCGGTCATCCCAGATCCGCTGGACCCCGCCCACCTGCAGCCCCTTCTGGCGCACCAGGAAGCGGTTGATGCCCGTGGAGAAGTAGGCCAGGTTGAAGGTGTTCCCGCTCTTCCCCTTCACGTCCATGCTCAGGGCGTTGTCGGAGCCGCCGGCACCCAGGTCCGAAGAACGGCGGAGGCTGATCCGGAGCCGCTCGTCGGGCTCCACGTCCAGATCCGTGTCCACGCTCGACCAGCCCTTCTTGTAGCGGCCGTCGCTGAGGATGATGGGCGAGGCGTGGTACCGGGTGGCGATTCGGAGGCGGGCCAGGTCCGCGAACCCCGCCCCGGAGCCCGGGCGCCCGAGGATGTGCTGCTTGAGGCCCACCTCGAAGCTCCGCTCGCCCGAGGCGCTCTCGTTGACACCGGGGAAGGAGTCCACCGTGTCGAAGCGCGGCAGGGCACCCGCCTCGCCGTACAGGCTGGTCTGGGTCCAGCCGAAATAGGGCTCGGCCACGTGCTTGAGCTCGCCCTTGTAGCCGAGGATCGAGACATCCTTGAAGGTCCTGCCCACCTGGGGACCGGACAGGCGCAGATGCGCCGACGCCAGGTAGCGGGAGGCCGCGGCGCCGTCCACCTGGAAGGGGCTGGTGGCTGGGTTCACCGCCGTGTCCGTGGCGCCGCCTTCCGGATCGAATACCGGGGAACTGAGGCTCGAGCTGTAGTGGGTCGCGCGCCCCATGGCCTCGAAGTCGGCCCGGAACGGCCCCCACTGCCCCAGGCGGCCGTGCAGGCGGGTGTTGGCGTCCTGCCGGTCCCAGGCATAGGTCTGGCCCGGAGCCGCGGTGTTGCCTTCGATGCGGTAGGCGAAGCGCCCCAGCCGCACCCCGCCATCGAGGTACAGGGGGCCCAGCAGCGGGATGGGGAAGAAGCGGAATTCCGCCTGCGGAAGCGTCTGCCGCCGGAGGGAGGCCGGGAAATCCGGGCTGTAGAAGGGATCCCCCTGGTCCTTGGTATAGAAGAAGCTGCGCTGCTCGGCCGCCGAGAGGCTGAGGTTCCCGAACGTGTACGTGCGGCCCAGGTAGAGCGCGGAATCGAAGCTGGTGGTGCCCAGGTAGCCCAGGCCCTTGCCGAAATCCGCGTCCACCAGGATGTCTGAGGCCTGGTTCACGTCCGCCGTGAGCTGCCAGCCGTCCTCCCGCTGCCACACCTCCTTGAGCGAGTAGCGGTAGCGGCGCGTGTCGAGGCTCTGCTGGTGGATGGACTGGCCGGAAAAGCTGCCCTGGTGGGTCAGGTCCGGCCGCCAGCGCACCTCGCCGCCCCAGAGGACGCCCTCTTTGGTGAAGTACTCCGGCGAGAGGGTGGCATCGGCCGAGTCACCCAGAGTCTGGTAATAGGAAAGCCCGAAGGTCGTGCCGAAGGAGCTGGACATCCCAAGTTTCGGGGGAAGCAGGCCGGAAGTCCGTTCCGCCTGCGCCGGATAGAGGGCGTAGGGCACGTAGTAGATCGGGACCGCTCCCAGCAGCACCCGGGCGTTCCACATGCTCGCGAAGCCATCCAGGTCCACCTTCAGGGAGGAGAGGCGGGCCTTCCAGCCGGGCCGCTCCTCCGGGCATGGGCTCAGTTCCACAGCGTCGAAGGCCCAGGTCCGGAGCGTGGTGAAGGCCACATGGCTGGAGCGCAGGGTCCAGTTCGGAGGCAGGTCCATCTGGAGGGCCCAGGCTTCGCCCGAGCGGCGCTCCCAGTTCATCTGCAGGCGCTCGCCGCGGAGCCTGAGGCCCGGCCCCTCCAGGCGGATGTGGCCTTCGGCCACCAGGCGGCCGTCCGGGATGCGGTACTCGATGCGGTCCGCCAGGAGCAGCAGGCCCTCGGACTGGATGGCGCCCCGCTCCAGGATCCAGACGTCGCCGCGCTCGTAGACGCCCTCACCCCGGTAGTCGAAGGGCACCCGGGACAGCCCCGGCCCCCGTTCCACCCGGAAGGGGCGGAGGGGCAACCATTCCGCCGGCGTGGGCGCCTCCAGTGGAGCCGGCTGCGGGATATCGGGCAGCCCCTGGGCCGCCAGCAGCGCAGGCAGGCATCCCAACATCAGGCCTCGGGTCCTCCCGGGGATGGCCATGGGCGATCAGTGATGATGCGGCAGCAGCCGCGCGCTGACGAGGAAGATGCCGACGCCGCTGAGGAGCGCCACCGTGCTGCGCAGGCCCGACACCTTCTGCACCTCGGGCAGCAGGTCCGAGCTGGCCACGTAGAGCGCCAGGCCCGCCGTGAGCCCCAGGACCGGTCCGGTGGGGAGACCCAGCAGGGACTGCCCCGCCGCCCCCACCAGGGCCGCCAGGGCCAGGGTCGCGGCGGCCATGAGGGCGCCCCGGTTCCCGAAGCCCCGCACCAGGAAGATCGAGGCGATGGTGCCGCCCTCGGGGATGCGATGGAACAGGATCCCCAGCACCACCAGGGGTCCCAGGTTGCTGTGGGTGGCGAGGGCCGCGGCAATGGCCACGCCGTCCATGAGGCTGTGCAGGGAGAGGCCCACCAGGGCCAGCACCCCGCTGAGGGGGGAGCCATCCTTGTGGGTCTCTTCGCCGTAGTGGAAGTGGAGCGTGATGCCGTGCTCCATGACGTGGACCAGCAGATAGCCCGCGAGGACCCACATGGCGTTGCTTTCCCCGCCAGGGGCCTCCATGCATTCCGGGATGATGCGGACCAGGGTGACGGAGAGCAGGTAGCCCGCCGCCACGCCTGAAAGCAGACGCATGAACTGCGCCCGTCCCTGGAGGAACCGGACCACGCCCCAGCCGCCCAGAAGGGTGGCCAGGGACGCGAGGGGGGCCAGCCAGTAGATGGACATGATCCGCTACTCGGCCTTGGGCTTCTTGGCGCGGGAAGCCTTGGGCTTGGGAGCGGCCTTGGGGGCGGATTTGGCCGCGGCCTCCGGAGTGTCATCCGCCTTGGCCTTCGCCTTCGGGGCGGCCTTCTTCCTGGCGGGGGCTTCAGCCTTGGGCTCCGGAACCAGGACCGGTTCGGGTGCTGCGGGGGTCACGGACTCCGTCGAAGAAGCGACCTTCGCCCGGGGCGTGCGCTTGGGCTTGGCGGGCGCTCCCGCGGGTTCGGGGGAAGTCGGCGCGGCGCCGCCGATCTTCGGCCGGGGGCTGGGTGTCAGCAGGCTCGCCACCAGGTCCGCCGTGACCTTGGGGGGCTCAGGCTGGGCCTCGTACTGGGGCTTGGGTCGTGCCGCGGGTTCGGTGGGTTCATCCGCGGAGGTGACCGTGGTCTCGCCATTCCGCTCGGCGCCGCCCTTGCGACGGCGACGGCGACGCTTGCGCTTGGCGCCGTCACCCTTACTGTCATCCGCACCGGCCTCGGCACCCTCCTCCTCTTCCTCGTCCTCGGGCTTGGCGCTCTCGAAGAGGGCGCGCAGACGCTCCCGCTCGTCCAGGGCCGCCCGCTGGAGGTCCCGGCGGTCGTATTTGAAGGCTTCCTTCTTGGGTTCCTTTGGGCCATCACCGTGGACGCCCAGGGCCTTGTCGAAGGAGATGGGGCTGTCCCCGCCCAGGACCACGGTCTCGTCCTCGGGGGCGCCCTTCTCGCGATGGGGCCTGGGCGCGGGCTTCTCAGCCGGCGCTTCTTCGGCCCGCTCGATCTCCGCGGACATCTCACCGTAGGACATGGACCAGTCGGCCATGACGATGACCTTCGCGTCGCTCTGCTCCTCCATCAGGGAGAGGTCGCGACGCTTCTGGTTCAGCAGGGCCGTGGCGATGGCCGGGGCGAGCTTCACGCGGATCTCGCCGATGCCGCCCTTGGCCAGGATGCCCTGGAGGCGGCGCACCACGGACAGCACCAGGGCCTCCATGGTCTTCACCTTGCCGGTGCCGGCGCAGGTGGGGCAGGGCTCGTGGTTCACGTGCTGCAGGCTGGGCCGGATGCGCTGGCGGGTCATGACCAGCACACCGAAGCGGTTGATCTTCCCCACCTCCATGCGGGCCTTGTCTGCCTTCAGGCAGTCCACCAGGCGGTCCTGCACGGAACGGATGTGGGACTCGCGCTTCATGTCGATGAAGTCGATGGCGATGAGGCCGGCCAGGTCGCGCAGGCGCAGCTGGCGGGCCACTTCCTCCGCGGCTTCCATGTTGGTCTTGAAGGCCATGTCCTCCACGCCGTCGCCGGAGGTCTTGCCGCTGTTCACATCGATGGCCACCAGGGCCTCGGTCTGATCCAGGGCCAAGGCGCCACCGCTGGGCAGGGGCACCTTGCGGCCGTAGATGCGGTCGATCTGCTCTTCCAGCTGGAAACGGGAGAAGAGGGGCTTCTTGCCGGTGTAGTGCTTCAGCACATCGAGGTGCTGGGGCATCGTGCGCTTGAAGAAGGACTGGGCGGCATGGAAGGTGTCCAGGTCGTCGATCTGGACTTCCTCGACGTCGGCGCTGAAGGTGTCGCGCAGGGTGCGGGTGACGACGTCGTCCTCCTGCCAGACCAGGCCGGGCCCCTGGCGGTGCTTGTAGCGGTTCAGCACCTCCTTGTAGGTGTCCAGCAGGTACTCCAGGTCGCGCTGGAAGTCCTCGCGGGTGACCCCCAGGCTGGCGGTGCGGACGATCACGCCGATGTCCTCGGGGATCTCCAGGGTGTCGATGAGCTGCTTGAAGTGGCGGCGCTCGTCCGTGCCCTCGATCTTGCGGCTGATGCCGTTCACGGGGTTGCCGGGGGTGATGACCAGGTAGCGGCCCGCCAGGCTGATCTGGCCGGTCATCATGGCGCCCTTGGAGCCCAGCTCCTCCCGCACGGCCTGCACCAGGATCTCCTGGTCGCGCTGGAGCACGTCCTGGATCCGGCCCCGGCGACCCTCACCCAGGTCGCGGGGCAGCTCGCCGAGGGGCAGGAACCCGTTCTTCTGGCCGCCGAAATGCACGAAGGCCGCCTGGAGGCTGGTATCCGCCCGCACGACCTTGGCCTTGTACAGGTTGCCCTTGATCTTCTCGTTGTGGAGGAACTCGACGTCGTAATCGAACAGCACGCCGTCGATCAGGGTGGCCACGCGGATCTCTTCCGGATCGGTGGCATTGATCATCATGATTTTCTTGGGGTTCAAGGATTCTCCTGTGATTCCCGGGCTGCGGCTAGCGCAGGGCCTGCACGGCAGCCTTTGGGATGGATGGCGGGATGGGAGGTCGGGAAACCGAAGGGGGCCCTGCCCTGGCTTCGGCCACCCGGGATGGAAAAAAGGGATGGTCGCGATCCCTGGGGGCAAAGGGCGATGCCTCGATCTGCCCACAGGATCTTCAATCATTAAACCCACTTATTCCCGGGGGGGCAAGCAAAGAGCGCCAGGAGACTTCGAGGACAGGATCGGGCGAAGTTACACGGATGTCACAACCAGACCCCGAGGCGTTCACTCCTGGTCACCAGGCTTGAAAGCATCTGAGGGAGACATCCATGAAGATCCGATTCCTGGCCCAGACCATCCTGGCTGGCCTGCTTGTGACCGCGGCCGCCCAGGCCCAGACCGTGACCGTCATGGGCTCCACCGCCCTCGGCCCGATCGTCAAGAAAGCGGCCGAGGACTACATGAAGGCACACCCCGGCGTCCAGATCGCCGTCAGCGGCGGCGGGTCCATGACCGGCCTGAACCAGGTGACCAGCGGCGGCTGCCACATCGGCATCTCCGATGTCTACGCCACCCCCGAGCAGGACAAGGCCGGGGTGAAGAACCACAACATCGTGGTCCAGCCCTTCACCCTCATCGCCCACCCCGGTGTCGGCGTGACCAACCTCACCGCCCAGCAGGCCGAGCAGATCTTCACCGGGAAGATCGGCAACTGGCAGGAGGTCGGCGGGAAGAACCAGAAGATCGTCCGCGTGATCCGCCCCGAGTCCTCCGGTACCCGCGCCGTCCAGAAGAAGACGATCCTGCACGACCAGGAATTCAGCAAGGACGTGCTGATCCAGGATTCCACCGGCGCCGTGGTCACCTCCGTCGCCACCACGCCCGGCGCCGTCTCCTTCGTGGAACTCGAGCACCTCGAGAAGAACAAGGCGCGGATCACCGGCATCGCCTACAACGGCGTCGTCTGCTCCAACGAATCGGTGAAGTCCGGGAAGTACCCCGTCTTCTCCTTCGGCCACGCCTACACCAATCCCGCCAAGCTGGGCGATCCCAAGGTGAAGCAGGCCGTCGAGGGCTTCCTGGCCTACATCCTGAGTTCCGGGTTCCAGCAGAACGTGCTCAAGGCCGGCTACCTGCCCGTGGACTACGTGAAGTCCCTCAAGACCAAGCTCTGATGACCGTCGGATCCACCCTTGCCCACCCGGCTGACCTCCAGCCGGGTGGTTCGCGGAAAGCCGGCCCCATGCCCGACGCGCCCGAGACTTCCCTCATCGCCGTCCCCAGCGGGGGCGGCCTTCCCGTGGAACCCGCGGTCGAGAGCCTCCCCCCGGCCACCGGGACACCAGTCTTCCAGCACAGCCCCTTCCACCGGCTGGCCGACCGCTGGGCCCACCTGGCCTTCCTGGCCTGCAGCCTGCTCGTGGTCGGCCTCATCGGCGGCATCCTCTTCTTCCTGGCCTCCCGGGGGCTGGCTGCCTTCTGGCCGGCGGCAGCCCATACCGGACGGGCCCTCAGCCTCTCCGAGGTCTTCCTGTCCACGGACTGGGCGCCCTCCTCGGACCGCTTCGGCATCCTGCCCTTCATCGCCGGCTCCCTGGGCGTCACCGGGCTGGCCCTCCTCCTCGCCGCCCCCGCCGGCATCCTCACGGGCGTCTTCATCGCCAAGATGGCTCCGGCCTGGATGCGGAACCTCATGCGCCAGGTCATGGACCTGCTGGTGGGCATCCCCTCCGTGGTCTACGGCATCTTCGGACTCACGGTCGTGCTGCCCCTCGTGAGCCGCACCTGGCTCGCGGACGCCCCGGCCTCGGGCTTCGCCGTGTCCGCCGTGATCCTGGCCGTCATGATCGTGCCCACCATCGTCAGCCTGTCCACCGACGCCTTCGAGTCCCTGCCGGCCAGCCTCGACGAAGGGGCCCAGGCCCTGGGCTCCAGCCGCTGGCAGGCCATCTGGCACGTCCTCATCCCCGCCGCCCGCCCCCGCCTGCTCACCGCCGCGGTGCTGGGCCTGGGCCGGGCCATCGGCGAGGCCATGGCCGTGCAGATGGTCATCGGCAACAACCCCCAGTGGATCGCCCTCATGCGGGAATCCACGGACCGGGCCCCCTTCCTGCGCGCCCTGTTCACGCCGGCCGCCACCCTCACCACCGAGCTGGTCCAGGAGCTTCCGAATACCGCGGCCGGCTCGACCTGGAACAACGTCCTCTTCGCCATGGGCCTGCTGCTCTACCTGCTGACCATGGTCCTGATCATGGCCACCCGGCGGCTGGGCCGCGGGAAGGAGGCCTGATGGGCGCCGCACCGACCTTCCGCCGCTCCCGGTCCTCGAAGTTCGTCGACCGCCTGATGCGCGGTGTCCTCTGGGGCATCGCGATCCTGTTCGTGCTCGTCCTGATCGTCTTCGTGGGCGCCATCCTCAAGCAGGGCTGGCCGGTCCTGAACCTGGGCTTCCTCACGAAGATGCCCGAGACGCTGGACGCGGGCGGCGGCATCAAGCCCCAGATCTTCAATTCGCTCTACCTGGTGGTGCTCTCCCTGGGCATCTCCCTGCCCGTGGGCCTGGGCGCCGGCATCTACATGGCCGCCTACGCAGGCCAGGGCCGGGCTCTGCGCTTCCTGCGGCTCTCCATCGAGACCCTCGCGGCCACGCCCTCCATCGTGCTGGCCCTCTTCGGCATGATCGTCTTCGTGCAGGCCATGGGCTGGAGCTTCTCCATCCGCTCCGGCGCCCTCACCCTGGCCCTCCTGAACATCCCCGTGATCACCCGCGTCACCGAGGTGAGCCTGCTGGCCGTCCCCCGGGAACTGAAGGAGGCCAGCTACGGACTGGGCGCGACCAAACTCCAGACCATCCTCAAGGTGGCCCTGCCCTATGCCGCCACGGGCATCCTCACGGGCCTGGTGCTCACCGCGGGCCGCGCCTTCGGCGAGAGCGCCATCCTCGTCTTCACCGCGGGGACGAACGCCAGCGCCCAGTTCCCGGACTTCCGCCTGACCGTGCCCGGCGAGACCCTCTCCGTTCACCTCTGGTACGTCACCTCGGACGGCACCCTGCCCGATGCCCGGGAGATCGCGGCCGGCACCGCCGCCGTGATGATCCTGGTCCTGCTCTCCCTGAACCTGCTGGTCCGCCTGGTGGACCGCGCCATCCGACGACGGACCCGCTGATGCTCACTCCCACCCTTCCCGAAACCAAGCCCATCAAGCTCTCGGTTCGCAACATGGCCTTCAGCTATGGTGAGAAGAAGGTTCTCGACGGGCTCTCCCTGGATATCCACGCCGAGCGCGTGACCGCCATCATCGGCCCCAGCGGCTGCGGGAAGAGCACTTTCCTCAAGTGCTTCAACCGCATCCACGAAGTCTCCAGCGCCGTGAAGGTCAGCGGTGACATGCAGATCGACGGGGTGGACATCTACCAGGGCGGCATCGACGAGGTGGACCTCCGCCGGCGCGTCGGCATGGTCTTCCAGAAGCCGAACCCCTTCCCCAAGTCCATCTACGAGAACGTGGCCTTCGGACCGCGCCTCTTCGGCGTCAACGACCGCCCCACCCTGGACGGCCTCGTGGAGGACGCGCTGCGCAAGGCCGCGCTGTGGGAGGAAGTGAAGGACCGCCTCAAGGAGAGCGCCACCGGCATGAGCGGCGGCCAGCAGCAGCGGCTCTGCATCGCCCGGGCCCTGGCGGTGAACCCGGAGGTGCTGCTCATGGACGAGCCCTGCTCGGCCCTGGATCCCATCGCCACCGCCAAGATCGAGGATCTCATCACCGAGCTGAAGGAGAATCTCACCATCGTGATCGTCACCCACAACATGCAGCAGGCGGCGCGAGTCAGCGACTACACGGCCTTCTTCTGGCTGGGCAAGCTGGTGGAGATGGACCTCACCGAGCGCATCTTCACCACGCCGAGGGTGCAAATGACGGAAGACTACATCACGGGGAGGTTCGGCTGATGCGGCTGTTCGACACAGAACTCAAGGAGCTCCGGGAAGGCATCATGGCCATGGCCGGGGTGGCGGAGCAGATGATCGAGCTCACCATCCAGGCCCTGGCGGAACCCTCCCCGGCCAAAGCCGAGCAGGTGAACCAGCTCGATCGCACCATGGACGAATGGGAGCTGAAGCTGGACCAGCAGTGCATCGACCTCCTTGCCCTCCGGTCCCCGGCGGCCACGGATCTCCGGCGCATCGCCTCGAGCCTCAAGATCATCCCCGAGCTGGAGCGCATCGGCGACCACTGCTGCAACATCGCCCGCCGGGTGGCGACGGTCCATCCGCCGATCCTGGCGGGGAACGACCTGGAGCGCCTGGGCACGGAGACCCGGAGCATGGTCCGCCGGGCGGTGGATGCCTTCGTGGGCAGCGACGCGGCCCTGGCGCAGGCCGTGATCCTCAGCGACGACAGCGTGGATGCCCTCTACGGGAAGATCTACCGCGACCTGCTGCGCACCATGCTGGCGGATCCCCTTTGCATCGAGCGCGCCAGCCACCTCATCCTGGTCATCAAGAACTGGGAGCGCATCGCGGACGAGGCCACCAACATCGCCGAAGAGGTGCTCTTCATCCTCGAGGGCCACAGTGCCAAGCACCCCTACCTTCGCGGCAATTCCGTAGAATAAGGGCAAAGGATCCCATGCCCCACATCCTCCTCCTGGAAGACGACACCGAGATCCGCCTGGGCCTCGAACAGCATCTGCGCCGGGAGGGCTTCAGCCTGACCAGCGTGGGGACCGGCCGCGAGGCGCTCCTGTCCCTCGGGACTCCGGGCCTCCGGCTCGACGCGGCCCTGCTCGACCTGAGCCTGCCCGACATGGACGGCCTCGATGTGCTCCGGGCCATCCGCGGCCATGCGGCCCACAAGGCCCTTCCCGTCCTGCTGGTCACCGCCCGCAGCGAAGAGATCGACCGGGTGCTGGGCCTCGAGCTGGGCGCCGACGACTACATCTCCAAGCCCTTCTCCACCCGGGAGCTGGCGGCCCGCCTGCGCGCCATCCTGCGCAGATCCACGCCCACGGAGGCTGCCGAGCGGGCCCCGCAGCTGACCTTCGGCCCCATCGCCGTGGACCTCGACATGCATACGGCCCGGGTTGACGGGCAGATCGTGGACCTCACCCGCCGCGAGTTCGAGCTGCTGGCCTACTTCCTGGCCAACCCCCGCCGGGTGCTGACCCGGGAGAAGATCCTGCAGCAGGTCTGGGGCCTCGAATACCTCGGCGAAAGCCGCACCATAGACGCCCATGTGCGCCGCGTCCGCGCCAAGCTCGGCCCCATGGCCGCGGAGCAGATCGAGACGGTGGTCGGGGTGGGCTACCGGCTGGGCGGACCGGCCGAGGCCTGATCGGCTCCCGCGGACCGGGGCGGCAGCATCACCTTGAAGGTGGCTCCCGCTCCAGGATGGCTCTCCACCGTGACCTCGCCCCCCATCAACCGGCAGAGGTGCTTCACGATGGCCAGGCCCAGGCCCGTCCCGGGCTTGGCCTTGGCGGCCTGGGAGCGGTAGAAGCGCTCGAAGATGCGCCCCTGCTCCGCCTCGGGAACACCGGGGCCCTGGTCGGCCACCTCCCACAGCTCACCCTGGGCCGAGATGTGGACGCCCAGCCGGACCAGCCCCCCGGGCGGGCTGAACTTGATGGCGTTGGAGAGGAGGTTCTCGAGCACCTGGCTCAGGCGGAGCGGATCCGCCTGGAGGATGGCACCCTCCGGCGCATCCACGGCGACCTCCAAGCGGACCGAAGCCTTCGCGAGCCGGGCCTGCTGGTCCTTCACCACCGAGGCGATGAACTCGGCCAGATCCAGGCGCACCGGCTCCAGGCGGAGGGCTCCGCTCTCGATGCGGCTCAGCTCGGAGAGGTCCCCCAGCAGCATCGCGAGCCGGTCCACGGAGCGGAGGATGGACTGCGCCCCCGCCTGCGCCGAATCCGGAAGCGCCTCCTCCTGGAGGTTTTCCGCCGCGATCCGGATGGCCGTGACGGGCGTCTTCAGCTCATGGCTGACGTTCGAGATGAATTTCTGCCGCGTGGTCTCCAGGGCCTCCTGGCTGGTCACGTCGTCCAGCGTGAGCAGCACGCCCGACACGCTGCCCATCGGCGCGAAGGGGATGGCCCGCACCCGGAGCGTCCGGCCCGCCCGCGCGAGCCGCCATTCCGACGGCGCGCCGCGATAGGCCTTCTGTACGGCGGAGGGGCTGTCGGGGTCATGGAACACCTCTCCCACCGTCATCCCCTTGGCCAGGGGCGCCCCCAGCCCCAGGTGGCGCTGGGCCGCCGGGTTGAACTGCTCCAGGCCGCCCGCCGGGCCGAAGAGGAGGACTCCCTCCTCCAGCCGCGCCATGATGCTGGGGAGCAGGCGGTCCTCCCGGGCCGCGCGCTCCCGCAGGTCCAGGTTCTCCTGCTCCATGGCCGACCAGGCGCTGGGAAGATCCTCGATGGCGCGGGGACCGGAGCCGCCCAGCAACCGGCCCAGCGGCTCCGCCACCTGGCGGACCTGCCACCGGGCCATGAGGATGACCACCAGGAGGACGGTTGCCACGAGCCCCAGCGTCCAGGGCGCCGAGATCCCCTTCTGGACGCTCATCCCCAGGCCCAGGCCCAGGAACAATACGGCCCCCAGGCAGACCAGGGCGCGCTCCAGAAAGGCCCTCACGCCGGGCCCTGCCTCACGATTCGGGTTTCGGTCCTCCATGCCTTCAGACCATACACCTTCTACGCGGTCACAACCCACCGGCTGGCAGCCAATTTACGCTCCGTTTACATCCCGGGAGCCGGTACAGTGGGAAACGGATCTATGGGAGTTGTCATGTCCTTGAATGCCGTGATGCGCTGGCTCAAGCCCAGAGAGATGGTCTTCTTCGATCTCCTGGAATCCGCCTCCAGCAATGTGTACCAGGCGGCCCAGCTCTTCGATCGCGAGATCCGCAGCGGCGACCCGGCCCGGTTCGCGGAGCTGCGCCGGCAGATGAAGGATCTTGAACACGCCGGCGACGACATCACGCACGAGATCATCGACCGCCTGAACCACACCTTCGTCACGCCCATCGACCGGGAGGACATCCTGGCCCTGGCGCATTCCATCGATGACGTGATCGACCGCATCCACTCGGTCTGCGAGCGCCTGATCCTGTACCGCATCAGCCATGTGATGCCAGCGGTCACGGAGATCAGCTCCATCATCGTGGAGGGCGCCGGCGAGATCCTCCACCTCACCCGGTCCCTGCGCAACATGTCCAACCAGAAGGAGATCGGCGACCGCATCCGCCGGGTCCACGCCCTGGAGAACAAGGCCGACTCCATCTACCACGCGGGCCTGGCCCAGATCTTCCAGGATCCGAAGGACCCCATCGAACTGGTGAAGTGGAAGGAAATGCTCGAAAAGATCGAGGACGCCACCGACAAGATCGAGTTGGTCGCCAAGGTCATCGGCTCCACCGTCATGAAGAACGCCTGAGGCTTCGATGATCGAAGCGTTCCTCATCCCGTCCCTGGCGGTCTTGATCCTCCTTGCCTGGGGCATCGACTACATCAACGGCTTCCATGACACGGCGAACTCCATCGCCACCGTGGTAAGCACCGGCGTGCTGCCGGCCAAATACGCCCTGGTCATGTCCGCGACGCTCAACTTTGCAGGCGCTCTGGCCGGCACCTCCGTGGCCACCACCATCGCCAAGGGCATCGCCGACAGCCAGCATGTGGTTCCCGCGGTCATCGCGGCGGCCCTCATGGCGGCCATCACCTGGGACCTGCTCACCTGGTGGTTCGGCATCCCCTCCAGCACCAGCCACACCCTGCTCGGCAGCCTGGCCGGGGCCGTCGTCGCCCACGCGGGCTTCGGGGCCCTCCACACCAAGAAGCTCGAGGAGATCGGCGCCTTCATCATCATCTCCCCGGCGATGGGCTTCATCGTGGGCATGCTGCTCATCCTGATCATCCTGTGGATCGTGCGCCACTTCTCGGGACACAAGGTGAACGTCGTCTTCCGCAAGGCGCAGCTCGTCAGCGCCGCGGCCATGTCCTTCACCCATGGCCAGAACGATGCCCAGAAGGCCATGGGCATCATCTGTCTCGCCCTCATCGCCTACAAGTTCCATCTCCCCATGGATGCCAAGGCGAAGGTGATCATCCCCCTCTGGGTGAAGATCGGCAGCGCCAGCTTCATGGCCCTGGGCACCGCCTCCGGCGGCTGGAAGATCATCAAGACCATGGGTTCGAAGATCGTGAAGCTGCGCCCCATCCACGGCTTCGCGGCCGAGACCGCGGCTGCCGCGGTGCTCTTCACCACCGCCCACTTCGGCATCCCCGTCAGCACCACCCACAGCATCACGGGCGCCATCATGGGGGTCGGCACCTCCATGAACGCCAGCGCCGTGCGCTGGGGGGTGGCCGGGAACATCGTCGTCGCCTGGATCCTCACCATCCCCATCAGCGCCCTCCTGGCCGCGGGCTTCCTCAAGCTGGTGGCGCCGTTCTTCTGACCGGATGAACGTCCCAGAGATGTGACCTCGAAGGCGCCGATCCGTCACGACGGCCGGCCAGTCTGGAGGGCCCGGTCCACGCGCATTCCGTAGCCACTCGGAAGCACTGTATTTCCATAAATTTACCGGCGCCGCTGCAAGACCGTCATGCCCGTCTCCGATCCTGGTCCCGACACCAGGGAGGCCCACCATGACCATCGAGACGCTCACTCCCCATTCCGAGGGTGCCCGCTACGTCGTCCGGCCGCTTTCCAGCGCCGACTTCGCCCACCTCCAGCGCCTGGAAGCCGAGATCTGGTCCGGGGATGGCGCCGGGGAGCTCTGCCCCCATTACCTGCGCCTCTGCACGGAGCTCTACGGTGACTGGTGCTTCCTGGCCCTGGACGGTGACCGGCCCGTGGGCTACGTCCTCAACTTCGTGAAGGGGACCACCGTCTACTGCGCCACGCTGGCCGTGCACCCCGACTACCAGAAGGGCCGGGTGAACTACCTGCTCATCCGGGCCATGGTCTCCAAGCTGCTCCAGGAGAACGTGGAGGAGTGCCGGTTCCTGGTGGAGCCCGGCAACGATGATGCCCGCAGCGTCCACCACGCCCTCGGCGCCCGGGTGGTGGCCGAAGTGCGGGACTACTACACGCCCGGGGATACGCGGCTCTGGTCCGCCATCACCCGCGACGACCTGGAGCGTGTCCGGGCCCGCTACACGCGGCTGAAGCTGGTGTCCTGATGTCCTGGACGGGCGTCCTCTGGCCCACCTTCGCCCTGCTGCCGCGCCTGGCCGCCGGCACGGAGCCCCAGCCCGGCATGCACCGCTGGGCGCGACGGCTGCTGCCGGCCCTGGGGGTGGAACTCGAGGTGGCCGGGCATCCCCGGAAGGACATCCCCCTCTGGGTGGCCAACCACCTCAGCTGGGTGGATCCTGTGGCGCTCATGAGCCTCCGCCCCATGGGCACCATCGCCAAGGGCGAGGTCACGGGCTATCCCCTCATCGGGCGGTGGGCACGGAAATCCGGCCTCCACTTCGTGGACCGGGACGACGCCGGCAGCCGTGCCGCGGCCCTCGTCGGCTTCGCCGCCTCGCTCCGCGAGGGCCGCGACATGCTGCTCTTCCCCGAGGGCACCACCACCCGGGGCGAGCGGCTTGCGCCGTTCTATGAAGGTGGCCTGCGGGCCGTCTACGAGCTGGGCCTGCCCGCCCAGCCCTTCCGTCTCAGCAGCCCCGCGCCCCACTACCCGTGGACTGGCGACGAGACCCTGCTCCCCCACCTCCGCACCCTTCTCACCACTCGCACGCCCGTCACCGTGGTGGCGGAGGCCCCCCTGCATCCCGCCGGTTTCGAGAGCCCGGACCAGTGGATCGCCGCCTTCCGCACCGCCCTCGAGCCCCGGAGTCCAGATGTCCGCTGATGTCCTCATGCAGGGTCTCCGCACCGGCCTGACGCCCTTCCTCGGGCTGCCTCTGGTGCTGGACCCCCGCCCCGCCACCGGGGTCGTCCTCGGCGTGCCCTGTGATGCCGGCGTCATCAACCGCCCCGGCGCCCGCCTGGGCCCCTGGGCCCTACGGGCGGCCTCCATGGGCCTCGGAACGCATCCCATGCCGGGCCGCCTGCGCGAAGGCCGCCTGGCCCTGGGCCCCACCGCCGCCCATGGCTGGCTGGACGGCGGCAACATCCCCACCCTGCCCTTCTCCCTGAAGGAGGCCCTGGAGACCGTCCAGGCCACCGTGGGCGCCTGGGCCATGACCGGCTGCCGCAGCCTCCTGCTGGGGGGCGACCATGCGCTCACCCTCGGCGCCCTGCGGGCCCTGGCCCGCCAGCACGGGCCCCTGGGCCTGCTGCACCTGGACGCCCACCCGGACGCCGCCGATGGCGCCGCCTGGGGCACGGAGATCCACCACGGCACCTGGGTGCGCCAGGCGCTGGAGGAGGGCCTGCTGGATCCCGCGCGCGTGGTCCAGGCCGGCCTGCGGGCGCCCCGGTTCGACGATGGCGAGCTGGCCTTCCTCCAGGCCGCCGGCGTGCGCATGTGGACGCCCGAGGACCTGCGCGATCCCCGCCTGGATTCCCGCCTGGCGGCGGATCTCGCCGCCGTGGGCCGGGGTCCGGCCTACCTGAGCATGGACCTCGATGCCCTGGATCCGGTGCTGGTGCCGGCCGTGGCGGAGCCGGTACCTGGCGGTCTCAGCCTTCCCGAAGCCCTGCGCCTCATCCACGCCGCCCGCTCCTGGCCCGAGCCCTGGCTGGGCGCCGATCTCATGGAGCTGGCCCCCACGCTGGAGGGTGCCGAGGCCAGCGCCCGGGTCGCCGTCCACCTTGCCCTCCACCTCCTCGCCTGAGGTCCCCATGAGCGCCTACGACGCCTTCCGCCGCACACATGGGGAGCCCACCTGGGACGACATCGTGACCGGCCACGACTTCGGCCTGCTCGGCACCGAGGAGATCCAGGGCTGGATCCCGGGCGACGGCTCGGCCGCCACCCGCCTGAGGGCCCTGACGGGCGAAGGGCTCCGGACCTTCGAGGCCCACCTCTGGGCCGCCTGCGCGGAAGCGGTGGGCCGGACGCCCCGGCCCGGCAGCCTCCGCTGGTCCCAGGCCCAGGACCGCTGGCGGGAGGCCCTGTTGCGCGAGGCTCTGGCCACGGAAAGCACCCTCGGCCAGCTGGCGGCGCGGGTGGAGCGCCTCTACGAGCAGGTGGGCTGCCCTGAGGACATGCTGGGCATGCTGCGGCCCTCCCAGGCCTGGTCCGGCACTCCCGCCACGGTGGATCCCCTGGCGGTGCAGCAGTTCCTCAATCGGACTAGGCCCACCTCATCCCATCGATCGGGTTCCAATTCCTAGGCTTGTGCCACCCTGAGGACTCCTCCGGAGTCCCGATGCCCCTGTCCGACCCCAGGCTGGATGAACTGCTGAGCGGCGGCGCCCCGAGGCTGGAGCCTCTGTTGCGCTGGCTGCTGGAGGCTTCGCCCCTGGATTCCCAGGATGGCGAGCCCCGGCGCACGACCCGGCTCCGCCGGCTCCACGCGGCCCTGGCCTTCCGGGGCCTCAGCGGGCCGCTGTCGGAGGCCTGGAACCACGCCTCGGCCATTCGCCTCCTGGCGGAAACGGGCCTGCCGGACCGCACCACTCTGGTGGGCGAGGGATTCCTGCGGATCGTGGACCGGGTCATCCCCCGCCTGGACCCGGAAGGGGACCTCTACGCCCTGGTGGACCGGCTGGACCTGGACGAGGCGGACGCGGTGTGGATCGAGCGCCTGCCTGTGGATCTGCGGATCATCTGGGGCGCCCTGCTGGCCCCCCCCCAGGCGATCTGGGCCCACGCCGCCCGCCTGCTGGCCCACCGCGCCGCGGCCGTGGGCCTGTCCCGCGACCTGCTGGCCCTGGATCCGGAAGGCAGCGATGCGGATTCCCCCTTCTTCCACCTCACCCGCGTCGTCCACGAGGCCGGGGACCGCCCCGGGGATGCCGAGGCGCGGGCCGCCTGGGAGGCCTGCTGGGGCACCTGCACCGCCACCCTGGCCCAGGCCCACGCCCGCCTCGATGATCGCGGCGTCTCCACGGACCTGGTGTTCCGGCTCGAGCTGCTGGAAGCCCAGCTGGCCCGCATCGGCCAGCTCCTGGATTTTGCCGCGGGCCAGGGGGACGGCACCGCCTTCGCCGCCGAGCTGGTGCGCGGCAGCCTCGCCCAGCACGGGCTGCTGGCCCTGCTGCGCACCACGGTCAAGCGCCTGGCCCGCAAGGTGGTGGAGCACACCGGCGAGACCGGCGAGCACTACATCGCCCGGGACCGGTCCGAGTGGTGGGCCATGAGCCGGTCCGCGGCGGGCGGCGGGCTCCTCACGGCGGGCACGGCCCTGTTCAAGATCACCCTCTCGATCCTTCCCCTGGCGCCCCTGCTGTCGGGCCTCGCCCTGACCGCCAACTACGCGGCCAGCTTCTGCACCATGCAACTGCTGGGCTTCACGCTGGCCTCCAAGCAGCCCGCCATGACCGCCGCGGCTCTGGCCCGCGCCCTGGAGGACGATGACGGCCAGGCCCGGGAAGTCGAACTGGTGGCGGCCATCACGCGGACCCAGGTCATCGCCACCCTGGGCAATGTGCTGGCCACCGTGCCCGTGTCGGCGGGCCTGGTTGCGGCCTGGGTCTGGCTGACGGGCCACGTCCCGCTGGAGCACGAAGCGGCCCTGCACAGCCTCCAGGGCACTCACCCCTTCCACGGCTGGACCCTGGTCTTCGCGGCCCTCACGGGCGTGCTGCTCTGGCTCTCCAGCCTGGCCGCGGGCTGGACCGCCAACTGGAGCGCCTACCGCTGCCTGCCCGAGGCCCTGGCCCAGAACCACCGGCTGCGCTCCTGGTTCGGAGCGGGTGGCGCCGAGGCCCTGGGCCGGTTCATCCAGAGGCACCTGGCGGGCTTCGCGGGCTACACGGCCCTGGGCGCCCTGCTGGTCTTCGTGCCCATGGCCTTTGCCTTCGCGGGCATCCATGCGGAAGTGCGCCACGTCACCCTCCAGGCGGCCTCGCTGGCCCTGGGCTCCGCCACCCTCTGGTTCGAGGGCACCCTGGCCTGGAAGGAGGTCCTCTGGGGCCTGTTCGGCATCGGCCTCATCGGCGTCCTGAACTTCGCGGTATCTTTCGCCCTGGCCCTCTGGACGGCCTTGCGGGCCCGGGACCTCAGCGGCCGGGCCAGCCGCCGCCTCTGGCTGGAGATCCTGAAGGCCTTCAACCGGAACCCCGGCCGCTTCCTCCTTCCGCCGCGCCGGGGTGCTACCCTCGACAGCCGTGTCCCAGGAGATTCCCATGCGTAGGCTGCTCCTCCCCACTCTGCTGGTCGCCCTGCCCCTCGCGGCCACCCTGCGCGCGGAGGACAAGCCCGCCCCCGTGCGCCTGATCCCGCTGCGCGTGAGCCCAGCCTGCACGGTGTCCCAGGAGATCGGCATCAGCAAGATCGACCTCGCCTTCGCCCGGCCCGCCGTGAAGGGCCGCAAGATCTGGGGCGACCTCGTGCCCTTCGGCCAGGTTTGGCGGGCCGGCGCCAACAGCGCCACCGTGATCACCTTCAGCCACGCCGCCAAGGTGGCCGGCAAGGAGGTGCCCGCGGGCACCTACGGCTTCTTCGTCATCCCCGGCGAGAAGACCTGGACCCTCATCCTCAACAAGAAGGCCAAGCAGTGGGGCGCCTACGAGTACAAGGCCGGCGAGGACCTGCTGCGCTGGGAGGCCACGCCCCAGGCTGGGCCCTTCCTGGAGTATCTGGACTACCGCGTGATCCCCACCGACGGCGGCCACGCCACCGTGGAGCTGGGCTGGGAGAAGCTGCGGGTGAGCTTCCCCGTGGCCTTCGACACCAGGGCCATCTACTGGGCCCACCTGGAGGACAGCCTCAAGAAGGCGCCGGACAACGACTGGGTGCCCTGGTACCAGGCCGCCAAGTACTGCCAGGACCAGGGCATCGAACCCCAGAAGGCCCTGGCCTGGATCGAGAAGAGCCTCCAGGCCGGCGAGAGCTTCTGGAACCACGAGACCGCCGCCAGGATCTACAAGGACGCCAAGCGCATGCCCGAAGCCCGCGCCGAGCTGCAGAAGGCCATCGACCTCTCCAAGGGCAAGGCGCCGAAGGAATACACGGAGAACCTGGAGAAAGAACTGGCGACCTGGAAATAAGGAACACCACCAGGGCACGAAGGCACCAGGAAAAGCAAAGCGCGCGGCTTTGCGGTTCCTGGTGTCTTGTCTCTGGAAGGTACAGGCCTGGGGAAGGCCATGACCATCGCGTGGAAGCGAGGCGCGACGGGCCTGAGGGGTTCACCGTTCACGCCAATCCAGGTTCGTTTTCCATTTGCCCACAAGGCGATGGGCGCCTAAGCTCGGAGGGTCTTTCCCATCCAACACTTCCCATACAACGTGGGCGCCTCTGACTTCTGCAAACGCTCGTCTAATTCAAAGTTAGGTGGCCATGGATAGCACGTCGCATCCGAAAACTTTGGCATCGTGGAAAGTTCGCATGTTCGGCTTTGCGCTCGTCGTGTTCGGCGGCTTCATGTCTGCGTTTGGTTGGATCGCTCTCCAGCGGCCGGATATCAAGATAACGAGCCAGGAGGAATACACTGCTGATCCCGACAGCAAGCGCCGTGGAATTTGGGGCTCACTGATCCTTTGTGGCTTGGGCTTGCCGATTCTCTTCGCGCCCTCCCGGTGGCTGGATCCGAGCCGGGGCGCGGCAGCGCGGCGGCAGCCATGAGAAGCTGGCCACCTAACAATTCGTCCAAGCCGACGCCGCTTCGCGGCGCGGCTTAACTCAGTGGTTAGATGGCTATGTCCATCGCCCTCCTAATCGCTGCGATTCTGCTTCTCATTGTGGGAGTGGCCCATTCTTACCTCGGTGAGCGTTACATTCTCATCCGTCTTTTTCGTCGAGAGGACTTACCGAAACTCTTCGGTAGCACCCAGTTCACGACTCGAATCCTTCGTTTCGCCTGGCACATTACATCCGTTGCATGGTGGGGCTTCGCTGCCATCCTGATTCACCTTAGCCATGGTTCACCCTCACATCTGGTTGTAGTTAAGATCATTGGCATTACCTTCCTAGCAACTGGGATTGTTGTTCTTATTGGCTCAAGGGCGAAGCATCTTGCTTGGCCCATTTTTGTTCTTATTGGCATCCTCTCCTTGTGCGTCGGCGCCACCTAACCCTCCGCTCAACTCGGACCCCGCCTGCCTTGCCTTCCGTTCTCTCTCAACATCTCGCTTCCCCGGCTCCGCTCATTGCCTCGATGCAGGCGATGACGATCGGCTTCCTTCCTCAGGGTGCCTTACGTGCAGCGAATTGACCGGTTCACACTCGAAGAACACGAGGGACCCTATGATTCTTGGGGCGGAAAGTCCAGGTTGCTCCTTGACGGGGTACCTACTGGTCTCCACGTAAGCGGCTATTGCCTCC
The DNA here is from genome assembly GCF_030268045.1 of Geothrix edaphica. Classification (NCBI taxonomy): domain Bacteria; kingdom Pseudomonadati; phylum Acidobacteriota; class Holophagae; order Holophagales; family Holophagaceae; genus Geothrix; species Geothrix edaphica. The sequence goes on along the minus strand of NZ_BSDC01000001.1, from coordinate 1,086,355 downwards.
GACACCAAATCCTGGTTCCAGAGGGCTACCTGCTGGTTACGGATTTCGATTGCCCTTGGGAGGAAACCACTTGCTTTACGCTCATCTCCCATGAGCTCAAATACGTCACTTCTGATTCCTTTTCAGGGCCCATGTATGGAAGTCGCGCACTAACCGATCTTGTGCTTATGAAAAGCGGCACTATCCGTTTTGTCCTGGAAGTGGAAGGGCCGCTCGAATTGACCTTCACGCCCAGTCGTTCCATAAGTGAGCGCCCTCGCATGACCTTCGCAAAGTTGGATCCAGATGATTACCTCGCTCAACTCAAAGATTCCGATAAGCCATTCGCTGTAGAGTCGTAGCGGTCTTCCTGGTGGCCTGACCTCCGCTCGTCTCGGCCCCACGGGCATTGTCTTCCGCTCCCCCTCCACATGCCGCTTCCTCGGCGTCGCCCCTCGCCTCGATGCAGCCAAGTCTGGTCAGCGTCCTTCATTAGGCTTCCCGCATGCCCGTGAACGCCAAACCTCCAACCATGGCTGAGCTCGAGGGCGTCATGGGTCCGGCGTTGCCGATCTGGAATGGGATCATCAGCCAGGTTGAAGCCGCCTATGGCCCGCTCACGATGACTTGGAAGCCTTCGAAAACCGACTTCGGCCAGATGTGCCTGCTCCAGCACAAGAAGAGAACCCTGCTCTATCTCACCCCTGACAAGGGTTCGGTCTGGGTAGCAATCATTCTCGGCGAGCGCGCGTTCCAGCTCGCCATGGCCAGCTGGCTTCCCGACGAGATCAAGAAGCTGCTTCTCGAAGCAAGGCCTTACGCCGAAGGCCGTGGCATCCGGTTCTCCATCCATGCTTCGAATGACTTGGCATCGGTGGCCAAGCTGCTTGAAATCAAAACCGCCCACTCATGAGACAGTCCCTTCACCCCCACCACGCCTCGGAGGTCCCATGAAACGAGTCACAGGCATCGGCGGCATCTTCTTCAAGGCCAAGGACGCCCCGGCCCTGCAGGCCTGGTACAAGCGGCACCTGGGAATCGATGTCCAGGCCTGGGGCGGAGCCGCCTTCGACTGGACCGACGCCGAAGGCAAGCCGGTGGCCGGCACGACGGCCTGGCTGATCGATCCGCAGGAGAGCAGCCACTTCGCTCCGAGCTCTGCTCCCTTCATGGTCAACTACCGAGTGGAAGACCTCCACGCCTTGATCAAGGCCCTGAAGGAAGAGGGCTGCCAGGTGCTCGATAAGATCGACGATTCCGAGTACGGGTTGTTCGGCTGGGTCATGGATCCAGAGGGGAACAAGATCGAGTTGTGGCAGCCGCCTCAAGGCCAATGATGCGGCTCGTCAGCCCCGGCGCCCCGACCATCTGCTACACGCCCTTCTTCTCCGCCCCCCAGATGACCTTGTGCAGCTGCACCTGGACGCGCACGGGCAGGCCATCGGCGACAACCTGCCCGGCGAGCCAGGCGGGGTCGAGGCTGCCCCAGACGGGGCTGAAGAGGACTTCCAGGTGGTCCCACACCTCGCGTTCGGCGCACCAGGCCTTGGCCCAGGCGTAGTCGGCCTGGTCGCAGAGGACGAACTTCAGCTCGTCCTGGCCGGGAACCATGTGATCGAGGTTGGACTCCAGCCACCGGTGGGACTCGCCGCTACCGGGGGTCTTGCGGTCCACGATCTTGATGACCTCCCGGGGCACGGGGGCCAGGTCGTGGGCCCCCGCCGTCTCCAGGGCCACCTCGTAGCCCAGGTCCAGCAGGGAGCGCAGCAGCTCCGGGGCCTGGGGATGGGCCAGGGGCTCGCCTCCGGTGAGCTCCACGAAGGGGGCGCTGGGGCCCTTCACGGGCGGCCCGAGGCGCCGCTTCACCTCCTCCAGCAGGTCGTCCAGGTCCCGCATCGTGCCGTCGTAGAAGGCGTACTCGGTGTCGCAGTAGGTGCAGCGCAGCGGGCAGCCCGTGAGGCGGATGAACAGGCAGGGGCGGCCGATCCGGGCGCCCTCGCCCTGGATGGAATGGAACACCTCATTGACCTTGAATTTCATCGGTCCACCCAGCGCCGCCCGCCGTCCAGCGTCATGATCTCCCCCGTGAGGAAGGGGCTGTCGGCGGCGTAGCGGACGGCGCGGCAGAGGTCGGCGGGGTCGCCCAGGCGCTTGAGCAGGGTGCGGCCGGCCAGGAAGGCCTCGTCGCTGCCCTCGGCGGGCAGGATCGCCCCCAGGGCGTGACCCACCACGCGCACCTTCGGCGCCAGCAGCTGGGCCAGGCCCGGCACCAGCGCCGCCAGTCCGGCCTTGGCGGCGCTGTAGGGCAGGCGCTTGAGCCAGGGATGGTGGATGGAGGTGTCCAGCAGGAGCTGTAGGCAGGCACCGTCTGTGAGGTGCGGCGCCAGGGCCTGGGCGCCGAGAAAGGGGAAGCTGAGGTTCAGGCGCCAGGTGGCCTCGAGCAAGGCCGGCGTCCAGGCGCCGAGGGGCTGCTCCGGGAAGGTCCCGGCCAGCAGCACGGCGCCGGAAATCACCCAGCCCTCCGCCTTCAGGCCCTCCAGATCTGCCATGATTCTGGAACTCAGTTCCGGGCTCTCTGCATTCCACACAAGTGTCCGGATCCCCGCCGTCTTCGACAGAGCCTCCATCCACGCCTCTCCACCCCAGGGTTCCGAGCTGGTCAGCACCAGGTCATGATCCCGGGCCAGATCCTCCGCCAGGGCCCGGCCGAGCCGCCGCCGTCCCCCCACCAGCACCCAGCAGGGCCTGTCGTTCCGCGAGATCCGCTCCATCGGGGCATTCTTCCACAAAGGTCCCATGAACCCCTACCTCAAACGCATCCGCTGGCGCCTGCTGTGGATCAGCTTCGCCTGCCTCACGCTGGCCCTGGGGTCCTTCGGGCTCAACCAGTGGGTGTACGCCGCCTCGGACGACCAGTGCTCCTGGATCGTGGAGAACGGGAAGATCGTCATCCGCGAGATCCTGCCGGACGGCGTGGCCGAGGAGGCGGGCCTCCTCGAGGGTGACGAGCTGGTGAAGATCCAGGGCCGGGCCTTCGAGCCCACGCTGGAGGGCACCCTCAAGGCCCAGCGGTTCATCAACGCCAAGTCCCAGGGCACCATCCTGATCTACACCGTGAAGCGCCAGGGCCGTCAGATCCTGCTGCCCCTGCGCCTGGTGAAGCCCCTCGACCTGGAGCAGGTGGCCCTGCTGCTGAACGGCATCCTCGCCTGGGCCATCGCCCTGCTGGTGGTGCTGTCGGCGCCCGAGCGCAAGACCTCGCGGCACTTCTTCTACCTGGCGGCCACGGCGCTGCTGCTGTCCGGCGCCACCGTGGGGCTGAACGCCCCGACGGCCATGCGGATCGCCGTGAGCCTCATGGCGTCCCTCACGGCGGCCCTCCTGCCCCCGCTGTGGATCCACTTCTTCCTGCGCTTCCCGCACCCCTTCCACCTGCGGAAGAACCGGCGCTTCCTCCAGGCCGTCTACGGGATCTTCGCGCTGATGGCCCTGGCGCAGTTCCTCCTCCGCCTCTGGGTCACCCTCAGCGACGGCGCGCTCCGCACCCCGGCCGGCGCGCCGCCCGAGGGCCTCCTCAAAGCGACGCTGAACCTCTTCGGGTTCCTGCCCATCCCGCTCTACGCCGCGGCGGCCCTGGCGGGCCTCGGGTTCTTCCTGGTGGGCACCTTCCGGACCCACGAGCGGCTACGCCGGGCCCTACGGCCCTCCCTCATCGTGGCGGCGGTGCTCTGCCTGGATCTGCTGGCCTGGACCGTGCTCCGGGCCCGGTTCGGAGGCAGCCTACTCTTCCGCCGGCAGGTCTTCATCTTCATGCTGCCGGCCCCCCTGCTGCCGCTGAGCTTCGCCTTCGCCATCTTCCGCCACGGCCTCTTCGAGGTGCAGAAGGTGCTGCTGCGGTGGGTGAGCTACATGGCCATCCTGGCGCTGACGGTGGCGGGCTACCTGGGGGGTCTGGCCTGGGCCTTCTCCCACCTGTCCTCCATCCCGCCGGGCTGGGCGGGGGCCCTCATCGGTCTGCTGGCCCTGCCCCTGGGCTGGACCCTGCGCCGCCTGCTGAAGGGCATCCGCCGCCGCTTCCGGCGGGACTTCTCCAGCACCCGCGAGATCGCCCTGAGCGCCGTGCGGGAGCCCCGGAAACGCTTCAGCGAGGAGGCGCTGCTGAAGTCCCTGCAGCGGGCCCTCGACGAGGCCTTCCAGCCGCAATTCCTGCAGGTGCTGCCCATCGAGTCGCGCCAGTTCCTCCTGCCCGCCGCCGAGACCATGGACCGGGACGACCGGCGGGTGCACTTCCCGCCCCAGCCCCTGCGGCTGCCCCCAGGCCTGCTCCGCCTGGCCCGGGAGAACCGGGAGCTGGTGCTGGGCCTGGGCAGCGAGGAGGCCGACTGGATCCGGGAGCAGGGGGAGGGCCTCCGGGCCCATGTGGACGCCCTGGAAGCCCAGCTGCTCCTGCTCATCCTGGCGGGGGACCACCCCCACAGCGCCGTGCTGCTGGGCGGCAAGTACGCCGAGCTGAACTACGGCCGCGAGGATCGCGAGCTGCTGCGCGAGGTGGCCCTGGCCGCGGGACAGGTGCTGGAAACGGCCGTGATGCACCAGCGCCTGCTGGCCCAGGAGCGCCTCAGCCAGGAACTGGAGACCGCCCGGCGCATCCAGGAGGGGCTCATCACCTCGCACCTGCCGCCCATTCCCGGTTTCCAGGTGGCCCTGCGCCTGGAACCCGCCCAGGAGACCGGCGGCGACCTGCTCTTCGTCAAGCGGCGGCCCAGCGGCAACTGGCTGGCGGCCGTGGGCGACGTCTGCGGCAAGGGCCTCGCCGCGGCCCTCTACATGGCCCAGGCCACCGCCCTGCTGGAGCAGGCCGCCCAGCGCGAGGACCAGGGCCTGGAGGAGATGCTCTGCTCCCTGGATCACACCCTCCGCCAGCTGCTGGGGCAGCGGGGCTTCCTCACCCTGGTCCTGCTGGAGTGGAACGACCAGGGCCACTACCGGCTGGCCCGGGCCGGCCACCCCGGCGCCCTGCTGCTGCAAGGGGTCGCCGAGGACTGCTTCACCGAGATGGCGCCCCACGGCCGCGGCCTTGGCCTGCGCCCGGCGGGCCCCGGTGACTGGGAGGTCGTCGAGGGGACCCTGCCTCCCAAGGGCTGGCTGGTGCTCTACAGCGACGGGCTCTCCGAGGCCATGAACCGGGAGGGCGAGCTCTACGGCGTCGCCCGCCTGTGCGGCCAGCTCCGCCGGCTCTGGGGCACGGGCAGCCCCCGGGCGGCCTGTGAAGCGGTCTTCCGGGATGTAGCGGCATTTGATACCCAGAACCGGGATGACCGGACTCTGTTTATCCTGGGAAGGGAGCACCCATGACTCGCCCCGCCCTCCGATGGACCATCCCCTGTCTCCTGGCCGCCCAGCTGCTCATGCTGTGGCTGCAGGGCGCCCAGCTCCACCGCCAGAACCAGGTGCTCCAGGGCCTGCGCGAGGACCTCCAGGCCCTCACCGAGTCGCTGGACGCCAACCAGGGCCCGGTCTCCGGCAGCGATGACACGGAGGCCGTGCCCGCGAGCACACCTCCCAAGGCCCAGGCCAGATCCCATGAGCATGTCGCGGTGCTCGGCATCCAGGAGGAGCAGGAGGCCGGGGCCAAGGACCTGCAGGCCTCCCGCGAATCAGCCCAGAAGGCCGTGAAGGACGCCCGGGAAGCCCAGTCCAAGATCTCGATCGAGGAGAACGCCCGGAAGGCGGAGGAGACCCGGAAAGTCCAGGCCGCCACCAGCTCCTGGATGAACTGGTCCTGGGGCGCCGTGGGCCTGGTGGCGGCGGCCCTGGTGGCCCGCGCGGTGATCCGCCGGCGGGGCTGATGTCCCTGCTCGAATACCTTCGCCTCGACCCGCAGTGCCGGAACCTGGCCGAAGGCGCCATCCACGCGGTGGCCCCGGCCCTGGAGGATCCCGACCCGGCGCCGGTGGTCATGCTGCTGAATGAGTGGGCCTTCGACCTCGCCGGGCGCATGCCCCTGCCCTGGGATACCGCCAAGGCCCTGGAGGCCCTGAACCACATGCTCTTCGTCGAGCTGGGCTTCGAGGGCGACCGCGAGACCTACGATGACCCCCTGAACGCGCTGCTCCCGGCCGTGGTGGCAAGGCGCAAGGGACTGCCCATCGCTCTGTCCATCCTCTGGATCGATCTGGCGCGCCGCCTCGGCTTCGACGCCGTGGGCGTGGGCCTGCCCGGGCACTTCATCGCCGCCCTGCGCACCGGACCCGCCCTGCTCTGCTTCGACCCCTTCAACCGCGGGTGCGCCGTGGGCGAGGAGGCCGGGGCCGCCCTGGTGCGGGCCGCCAGCGCCGGCCGCGTCACCTTCCACCCGGACATGCTGAGGCCCGCCACGGACCGCCAGATCCTCGTCCGCCTGGTGCGCAACCTCCACCTGCGCTTCATGCACGCCGAGGACTGGGAGGAGGCCCTCTGGACGGCCACCCACCTGATCCTGCTGGACCCGGAGGATGCCCGGGTCCACAAGGAGCGCGCCTTCGTGCACCTCCAGCGGGACGAGCCCGGACCGGCCCTCCGGGATCTCCGCGAAGCCCTGCGCCTCAGCCCCGATCCCGATCCCGAGCTCCAGACCTGGCTCCAGCAGCTGGAAAAGTAAGCGGGGCCCGAAGGCCCCGCGACTGAAAGCTGGTGACTGACAGCTACTTCTGCTGCGCCTCCACGACGGTGAGCGCCGTGAGGTGGATGATGTCGTTCATGTCGCTGTGCCGCTGGAGCACGTGGACCGGAGCCGCCATGCCGCAGGTGATGGGACCGATGACCTCAGCGCCCGCCAGCCGCTGCACCAGCTTGTAGCCGATGTTGCCGCTGGTGAGGTCGGGGAAGATCAACACGTTCGGCCCGCCCGGGAGGTCCACCCAGGGGTAGTTCTCGGACAGGATGCCGTCGCCCAGGGCGGTGTCGGCCTGCATCTCGCCGTCGCACTTGAGGCCGGGGCGGGTGGTCTTCACGATCTCCACGGCCTTCTGGACCTTGCGGACCAGGGGGTGCTCCACGCTGCCGAAGTCGGAGAAGGAGAGCATGGCGACCTGGGGTTCCATGCCGAAGGTGTCCTTCGCCAGGTCCGCGGTGAGCAGGGCGATCTCAGCCAGCTCCTCGCTGCTGGGCTCGATGTTCATGGTCGTATCGGAGAAGAACAGCACGCGGTTCTTCAGCACCATGGTGTAGACGCCGCAGACGCGCTTGACGCCCTTGCGGGTGCCGATGACCTCCAGGCAGGGGCGGATGGTGTCGGGGTAGTACATCGTCAGGCCCGCGATCAGCCCATCGGCCTTGCCCATGCGGCACATCATGGCACCGAAGTAGATGCGTTCCTGAAGCTTGCGGCCCGCTTCGTCACGGGTGACGCCGCGGCGCTTCCGCAGGTCCAGGAAGGCGTCCTCCGCCTCCTTGCGCCAGGTCACGGTGGCCGGATCCAGGATCTCGATGCCGTCCACGGAGATGCCGTGACCGGCGGCCACGGCCTTCACCTTGACGGGGTCGCCCACCAGGATGGGAATGCAGATGCCCTCATCCACCATCTGAGAGACAGCCTGGAGGATCAGCGGATGGTCGCCCTCGGGGAAGACCACGCGCTTGGGGTTGGCCTTGGCGCGATGGACCACGCTGCGGATCACGTCCTTGCTGCGGCCCTGGAGCCCCTCGAGGCGCTCCTTGTAGGCCTGCATGTCGGCGATGGGCTGCTTCGCCACGCCCGTCTCCATGGCGGCCTTGGCGACGGCCGGGGCCACCCACAGGAGCACGCGGGGATCGAAGGGCTTGGGGATGATGTATTCGGGGCCGAAGGTGAACTTCTGGCCCGAGTAGGCCTTCACCACGGAATCCGGAACCTCTTCCTTGGCCAGGGCGGCCAGGGCCTTGGCGGCGGCCAGCTTCATCGGCTCGTTGATCTCCGAGGCGCGCACATCCAGAGCGCCGCGGAAGATGAAGGGGAAGCCCAGGACGTTGTTCACCTGGTTCGGGTAGTCGCTGCGACCCGTGGCCAGGATGATGTCGTCGCGGGTGGCCTTCGCGGTGGGGTAGTCGATCTCGGGATCAGGGTTGGCCAGGGCGAAGACGATGGGGTTCTTGGCCATGCTCAGCAGCATCTCGGGCGTCAGCGCGCCCTTGCTGGAGCAGCCCACGAACACATCCGCGTTCACGATGGTGTCGGCCAGGGTGCGCCACTCGCTGGGCTTGGCGAACTTGTCCTTGTACTTGTTCATGCCCTCGGTGCGGCCCGTGTAGACCAGGCCCTTGGTGTCGCAGAGCCACAGGTTTTCGAGCTTCACGCCGGCGGCGACCATCATGTTGGCGCAGGCGATGGCCGAGGCCCCGGCGCCGCTGAACACCACCTTCATGTCGCTCAGCTTCTTCTTCACGATTTCTGAGGCGTTCATCAGGGCCGCGGTGCTGATGATGGCGGTGCCGTGCTGGTCATCGTGGAAGACGGGGATGTTCATCTCCTTCTTCAGGCGGGTCTCGATCTCGAAGCACTCGGGGGCCTTGATGTCCTCGAGGTTCACGCCGCCGAAAGTGGGCTCCAGCGCCTTCACCACCTGGCAGAAGCGGTCGATGTCCAGCTCGTTCACTTCAATGTCGAACACGTCGATGTCGGCGAAGCGCTTGAAGAGCACCCCCTTGCCTTCCATCACGGGCTTGCCGGCCAGGGCGCCGATGTTGCCCAGGCCCAGCACGGCGGTGCCGTTGGAGATCACGGCCACCAGGTTGCCCTTGGCGGTGTACTTGTAGGCGTCCTCGGGGTTCTTCTCGATCTCCAGGCAGGGCTCCGCCACACCTGGGGAATACGCGTTGGCCAGATCGCGGGCGGTCGAACAGGGCTTGGTGGCGACAACCTCGATCTTTCCCTTCCGTCCCTGCGAATGGTAATCGAGGGCTTCCTGTTTACGACTCATGGCCACACTCCTTGAATTGAGTGCCCTGTCTCTGGGCTGAATGCCACCAAGCTTACACCTCGTCTTACGCGATCATGCCTACAAGGTCATCAATCCCCCCCTTTGTTGCAGGGATCACACAGGATGCTTACAAAACTTCCAGAAGCCCCGGTGAGAAGGTAGGCTCCTCCATATCGCTTCCGGAGGTCCCGTGCGCATTCTGGCTCCTGGCCTGTCTTTCCTCCTCCTTTGCCCGCTCGCGGCGCAGAAGTCCAGGACCCCTGCGGCCGCCAGCGAGCCCCGGGCCGTCAAGGTGGACTGGGACGGTGAATGGACCCTTGCGGCTTCACAAAGTGACAAGGTCGGCGAGCAGATCGAGGCCCACGTCAGCGATCTGAACTTCGCCAAGAAGCTCTACTGGAAGAAGAAGCTCCAGTCGGCCTGCCAGGAGTTCAACAAGCTCGACATCCTGGCGGGGGAGAGTTTCTCGGTGACCATGGGCCGGGAGCGCCCCATCGACACACCCGCGGATGGCACCGAGAGCGACTGGAAGCGCAGTGACGACACGGTCTTCAAGGCCACCCTCGCCAAGGACGGGCCGACCATGATCCAGACCCTCACCGGCGACGGCTTCACGCTCAGATACGTCTACTCCATGCGCAAGGACGGGAACTCGCTGGCCCTGCAGGTGACCTACACGCACCCCAAGCTGGACAACCCTTTCAGCTACAAGCTGGTGTTCAAGAGGAACGACTGAGCCGCGGCCCGGGCAGACTGGGTGCATGCGCACGCTGGCTCCGCCGCCCCTCCCCTGCCGCGCCCCCTGGTGGGCCGCTTCAGGCCACCTCCAGACCATCCTGGGCAACTACCTGCCCGGGGCCTCGCCGGACCACCCCTCGACCCCCTTCCGCATCCCCCTGCCCGATGGGGACCAGCTCACCGGGCGGCATTATCCAGGCGAGACGGATGCCCTGGTGCTGGTCTTCCACGGCCTCGGGGGCGATGACCAGGCCCACTACGTGCGGCGCACCATCGCCCTGGCCCGGAAGCTCGGCCACCATGTGTGGACCGTCAATCATCGGGGTTGCGGCGAGGGGCGCGGCCTGGCGAAGAAGCCCTACCACAGCGGCTCCGGCGATGACCTCGGCGCGGCCTTCGCCGCCGCCCGGGAGCGCCATCCCCGGCTGCGCCAGCTGGCCATCGGCTACTCCCTGTCCGCCAACGCCCTGCTGCTGAACCTGGGCGGCGGCCTGCCGGAACCCTCCGCGCAACCCGATTGCGCCATCGCCGTGAACCCGCCCGTGGACCTGGGCGCCTGCTCCAGCGCCATCCACTCCGGCCTCAGCCGGCTCTACGAGCTGCGCTTCATCAAGCGCTGCCGCAAGGCCATCCGCCAGCGCGTGGAGGACGGTCTCATCCAGGACATCTACCGGACGGGCCCCCTCATGAGCCTGCGGGCCTTCGACGATGCCTACACCACGAAGGCTGGAGGGTTCCGGGACGCCGACGACTACTACGCCCGGTGCTCGGCCCGCCATCATCTGTCGAAGATCGCGATACCGACCGTCATCCTCATGGCCAAGGACGATCCCTTCATTCCCTGGCGGCACGCCGCCGAGGCGGAGCCCTCGGCCGCCGTGCACCTCCACATCGAACCCCACGGCGGCCACATGGGCTACCTCAGCCGGGACCTGCCAGGACACCGCTGGCTGCCGTACGCGGTGGAGCACTATGCCAGGCAGCTGCTCGGCGAGTAGCCATCGGCCGGGCTCCCGCCGTTCAAAGGGACCCGACCAGGACCAGGGATCTCTTCGGGTCCGCGCCCTGCGTCCAGAGGAGCGCCCCGCCCCGGGGGCTGAGCGCGATTCGAGGGGAGGCGCAAACGGAATCCCGGGCTGATCCCACGACCCTGGGAGCGGACCACCCGGCCTGGCGGATCCGGACAGACACGTGATTCCCGGCAGCTCCCTGCTGGACCACCAGGAAGCCCGCGCGGCCATCCGCGGCCAAGTCGATGGCATAGTCCTGGATCGGCTGGTGGCCGTGGTCCAGACACTCCGCTCCCGGCTCCCACGCCCTCCCCTTGAAGTCCTTCGCGAACAGGTGGCAGGCGCCCGCGCCTTCCCGCTGGCACCAGGTGGCCATGGCCTCGCCATGGCCGTTCATGACCAGGCGCGGCGACACGATCGCCTGGGCGTTCGCCAACACCACAGGTTCGCTCCACTCGCCCTGGCAGACATCGTAATAGCCGGCTTCGAGGACGCTTCGCTGGCCGTGCGGGGTGTGGATCCACAGGGCCAGCGCGTTTCCTGAATCATCCATGGCCACCTGGTGATGGTGGGCTTCATGAGCCACCACGGGCACGGGGCGGTCCGACCAGATCCGGTCCGAAGGCCAGTAGTGGCAGGCCATCAGCCCTTCGAAGCTGCCGTCCTGCGCCTCCCAGAGCACCATGGCGTACTCGCGGTGGTTGGCCGCGAGGTGCGGTGAGACCGATGGATCCCCCGGAAGGCCCAGGACGACCGGCTCCTTCTCCCAGGCCTCCCCCCGGGAGTCGAAGGACTGGGCCATCACCTCGATCCGTTCCATATTTTCATGGACCCATGCCACCAGTGCGTTGCCACGACGATCGACCGCCACCTGGAGCTGGTGGATCCGCCCCACCGTCCGGAACAACACGTGCTCAGGGTTTTCGTCTGTCCCGAGGACCTTCCCGAGAATCTGTCGTCTGTTCTTCAGATCGGTCATCCAGATCGCCAGCCCGCGCCCTTCGGGACTCAGCGCGACCCGCGGAGCCGCCCCCTCTCCGAGGGGAAACCGCATCAACTCAGGAGAGGCGCCGGGCCCCAAAGGCAGGGCCCACAGGCCCCCATCGTTCTCCCAGAGCACCACTCCCCGCCCCTCGTGGTCCAACGCCACGCGGGCCTCCCCGAGCCGCCCCTGGTCTAAGACAGCAGGCTTGCGCCATTCGGGACAACCAGTGCCATCACCGAAGGCCCCGAAGCCTTGGGCAAACCGTCTGAGGCGTTCCAGGACCATGAGGCACTCCGGTCCAGCCATGGGCGGGGAAAAAAGGGCTTCCCCCCACCCGCCTTCGACAACCACTCCATGCAATCTATTAAATTACTGCATCACGCAGGGAATTTATCGAATTTATCGAGCCATTCAGCGCCCGCCCAGGCCCCGGCGCAGCTCCCCCACCAGCCCCGGCAGCAGCTCCGCCACGTGGGCCATCTGGTCGGCCGTGGTGCCCAGGCCCAGGCTGAAGCGGACCGTGCCCCGGGCATAGGCATCCGGCACGCGCATGGCACGCAGCACATGGCTGGGCTCGCGCATGCCCGTGCTGCACGCGCTGCCCGTGGAGACGCAGATGCCGTGCTCCGCCAGCTTCAGCTGCAGGGCCTCGCCTTCGATCCCCGCGAATCCCACCAGGCTGGTGTTGGGCAGGCGGTCGGCAGCGGCGCTGTGGATGCGGACATCCGGGATCCCATCTAGGATGCGCGCCTCGAGCTCATCCCGGAGGCCGCGCACGCGGTCCATCTCCGGCAGTCTGGCCCGGGCCAGCTCGGCGGCCTTGCCCAGCCCCACGATGCCCGGGACATTCTCAGTGCCGCCCCGCCGGCCCCGCTCCTGGGAGCCGCCCAGCATCAGGGGCTTCAGGCGCACGCCCCGCCGGATCATGAGGAGGCCCGTGCCCTTGGGGCCGTGGAACTTGTGGCCGCTGAGGCAGAGCAGGTCGGCCCCCCAGGCTCCGGCGTCCACCGCGATCTTGCCCATGGCCTGGGTGGCATCCACCAGGGAGAGCGCCCCCTTCGCCTTCGCGATGCGGGTGGCTTCGGCCACCGGAAACAGCGCGCCCGATTCGTTGTTGGCGGCCATGACGGCCACCAGGGCCGTCTCCGGCCGCACCGCGGCCTCCAGGGCCCCCAGGTCCAGTCGGCCGGCCTCATCCACGCCCACATCCGTGACCTCGCCGCCCTGGCCCTTCCACCACACCACCAGGGCCCGCACGGCCGGATGCTCCACGGCCGTGGTCACCAGGTGGCGCTTGGCGGGGACGCCCTCCCACACGCCCCGGAAGGCGTGGTTGAGGCTCTCCGTGCCGCCGCTGGTGAACACGATCTCCGCCGGCGTGCAGCCCACCAGAGCCGCCGCCTGCTCCCGTGCCGCCACCACGGCGCCGTCCGACAGGTGGCCCAGGGCATAGGCTGCGCTGGCGTTGCCGAAGCGCTCCATGAACCAGGGCCGCATGGCCTCGAAGGCCTCGGGAGCGAGGGGCGTGGTGGCGTTGTGGTCGAGGTAGATCAGATCCATGGCCTCATTGTCCCATCCCCGCGCGGCTGCGGAGGAAGGCCAGGGCCTCGGACCAGGGCGGGCGGCCCGGCGCCAGAGGCAGGCTGTTGTGGGTGGCCCCGGGCACTTCCCAGACCCGGACCGGTCCCGCGGGGCCCTGGGCCAGCCGGCGGCCCTGGGCGGCGCCCACCACTTCGTCCTGCCCCGCCACCACGATGGCCACCGGACCTGGGTAGCCGCGGATGCGGCCCAGGCTGTCCCAGCGATCCCGCAGGATCAGGGTCATGGGGAGGTACGGGTAGTGGTGCGCGGCCACTTCCGTCATCCGCGCGAAGGGCACGGCGAGGAGCAGGCCGGCCACCAGCTTCGGCTCCGCGGCGGCCACCTGCACCGCCACGCCGGACCCGAGGCTCTCACCCAGCAGGAACACCGGCGCGGTGGATTCCGCCTTCAGCTGGCGCAGCGCCGCCCGGGCATCGGCCACCAGCGAGGCCTCCGATCGCTCCCCCTCCCGGGGGCCGTAGCCCGGATACTCCAGCAGCACCCCTTCGAAACCCGCGGCCTCCAGCGTCGGCATGTAGTCCACCCGGCCCAGGGCGTCTCCAGCGTTCCCGTGCAGCACGAGGATGCGGGGGCCACCCCGCCGCGCCGCCCGCCGCCAGCCGAGCACGCTCCCCTTCCCGTCCCGCCAGGGGCCCATACGCACGCCGAGGGCCCGCTGCACCGCCTCCGGCTCGGGTTCGCGGTCGGGGAAGTACATCATGCGGCGCTGGGCCAGGAAGGCCAGGAGGCAGAGCCCCACGTAGATCCCCAGACCCCAACCCACCAGCTTGAGGATGCTGACGATCCAGAGTGGCCAGGACCGTGTCATGGCTCGACTCCGCCCGCCTGGAGGGAGGCCAGCGCTTCGGCCCGCGCCGCCAGATCCGGCGCCTTGCCCTGGAAGCTCTTCCCGGAGCCGCCGCCCTTGGCGCCCAGGAGCGCCGCCACGGCCTTGCCGGCGGTCGGCACATCCAGGCGGGAATCCTCCCCCGCACTCAGCAGGAAGAGCCCCTGCCCGCCTCCTTCGGAGGTGAGAAACACGGCCTTGGCGGGAGCTGCGGCGAGGATGCCCCGGGCCAGCTTCTGGAGGAAGGCCATGTCCTTCCCCTCCAGGTGGACCTCCACGAGGGCGCCGGGTCGCGCCGCGAGAGCGGTGGCCTGGAGCTCCGCCAGCTCCTCTTCCAGCTTGCGGCTGCGGCGGTCCAGAACCAGCAGCTGATCCAGCTTGGTCTGAAGGGCGGGCACCAGGTCTTCGTCCGGCGCACCCAGCAGGGCACGCAGGGCCGCGCTGCGCTTTTCATGCGCGTCCAGGCGCAGCCTGGCGCGCCTTCCGGCCACGTAGAAGAGGCGCGTGCCTCCCCGGATGGGCTCGGTCCCCAGCAGCTTCAGGGCCTCGATCTCGCCGGTGTGGCGCAGGTGCGTGCCGCCGCAGGTGTTCAGGTCCACCCCCGCGATCTGCACCAGGCGGATGTCCCCCGAGTGGCCCTCCGGGAGACCACGGGAGCGCACCACCTCCAGCTTGTAGGCCTCCGGGCTCACCCGTCGGGCCGAAATGTCTCGATGCGCCCGGATCTCAGACGCCACAGCCTCTTCCAACTGCTCCATTTCGCGTGGCGAAATGGAGGGAGCCGTGAGCTCGATGTCGCAGACCGACGCCCCCAGGTGGAAGGCCGTGGTCTCCCACTTGAACTGATCCTGGGCCACGGCCGTGAGCAGATGCTGGCCCGTGTGCTGCTGCATGTGGTCGAAGCGGCGGGCCCAGTCCAGCGTCAGCGAGGCAGGGCCTTCCGCCAGCGGTGAGGCCAGGTAGTGGCGGATCTCGCCCTCCCGCTTCTGCACGTCCACCACAGCCACGCCGTTCACGGAGCCCAGGTCGCAGGGCTGGCCGCCACCCTCGGGGTAGAAGACCGTGTCCTCCAGGATCGCGAAGGGTCGGCCTTGGTCCTCGCCGCCCCGGACGAGGCGGGTCTCCAGGAACGTGGCGTAGGGGTCTCGTTCGTAGGCCGGAAGCATGCCCCGGAGCCTAGCATGGGCGCTGATAGGCTGGAGGGGTCGCCATGTCCCACGTCCCCCTGCCCGAACGCCTCCGCCCGGCCACCCTCGACGAGGTGGTGGGCCAGGCCCACCTGCTCGGCCCCAAGGGCGCGCTGACCCGGCTTACCGCGGGCGGGCGGCTGCCCTCGATGGTGATGTGGGGGCCGCCGGGCACCGGCAAGACCACCCTGGCCCGCATCCTGGCCGAGGCCACGGGCCACGGGTTCATGGAGTTTTCGGGCGTCAGCGGCAGCGCCGCGGAGCTGAAGAAGTTCCTCGCCGACAGCCGCGAGATGCCGCTGTTCCGCACGGTGCCGCCCGTGGTGTTCCTGGACGAGATCCACCGCTTCAACCGGGCCCAGCAGGACATCCTGCTGCCCTTCCTCGAACGCGGCGAGGCCATCCTCATCGGCGCCACCACGGAGAACCCGGCCTTCTACCTGAACCCGGCGCTGCGCAGCCGCTGCCAGCTCATCGCCCTCAAGGCCCTGGAGCCGGCCCACATCCAGCAGGTGCTCAAGCGGGCCTGGGCCAAGGAGCGGACCGGGCAGCCGGAACCGGCCAAAGTCTTCGAGTGGCTCTCGCACTGGGCTGGCGGCGACCTGCGCTCGGCGCTCTCGGGGCTCGAGACCTGGATGGAGATGCCGGATCCCGACCTGGAGTCCCTCCAGGGCGCCCTGGGCGGTCGCATGATGTTCGACCGCGCCGACGGCCACTACGACCTGGCCAGCGCCTTCCAGAAGAGCCTCAGGGGCTCCGATGCCGACGCCGCCCTCTACTACCTGAGCCGCATGATCCGAGGCGGGGAGGATCCCCGCTTCATCGCCCGCCGCCTCATGGTCTGCGCCGCCGAGGATGTGGGCAACGCCGATCCCCAGGCCTTCATCCTCTGCGAGGCCGCCAGCCGGGCCGTGGAGCAGATCGGCTGGCCCGAGGCCCGCATCCCCCTGGCCCAGGCCATCATCTACGTGGCCAACGCCCCCAAGAGCAACGCCACGGTGTTGGCCGTGGACGCGGCCCTGGCGGCGGACGACGCGCCGATCCCCGAAGCCATCCGCGACGCCCACACCGCCACCGCCCGCAAGGCCGGGCGGGGCGCGGGCTACCACTACTCCCACGACGACTACGACCGGGAGCAGACTTTCCTGCCTGACAAGCTGCGTGGGCAAACCTTTTACGAACCGAAGCGCCCCCAGGAACGCAGCTGGCGGGACCGCCAGGAGCCCGATGCCGAGGCCCTGTCCGCGCTCTGGGAGGCCTGGGTCGAGGACCATCCCGACGGCGGCGAGCTGCCCCTGGAAGCCTGGAGCGCTGAGCTGGCGTGCAGCCGCGAAGCCCTGGCGCGGTCCATCCACAAACTGGCCCAGGGCAAGTTCACCCTGGGCCGGAAGCTGGAAGCGAAGCCGGTCTGATCAGTCCAGGTGGCCCATGCGCCCCGTCTGGTAGTCCTCGATGGCCTGCTCGATCTCCTCGCGGGTGTTCATCACGAAGGGGCCGTAGTGGGCGATGGGCTCCCGGAGCGGTTCCCCCGCCAGCAGCATGAAGCTGACCGGCGTGAGGGCCTCCAGGGCGAGGCGCTCGCCCTCGCCCAGCAGGGCCACGGAGTCCGCCGGTACCTCCGTGCCTTCGATACGGAGGGAACCATGCAGGGGTACCGCCGCGGCGATCCACCCGGCGGGGATGCTGTGCTGGAAGCGCCCGCCAGCTTCCAGTTCCAGGTGGGCGTAGGCGATCCGGGCAGGCGCCACCGCCGGGCCGGTCACGCCCGCCCAGGTGCCGGCCAGCACGCGCATGCGACCGCCGGGGAGGGTCTGCCAGGGCATGGCTTCCGGCTGCAGGTCCGTGTAGCCGGGGGCGGTGCGCTTCTGGGCCTTCGGCAGGTTGATCCAGAGCTGGACGCCCTCGATGGGGCCGCCGGTCTCGAGGTGCTCGGGAACAGGCATCTCCTCGTGGACGATGCCCGCACCCGCGTTCATGAGCTGGGCGCCGCCGGGCTGCAGCAGGCCGGACCCGCCCGTGCTGTCCCGGTGCCGGAAGGCGCCCTGGATGAGGTAGGTGAGGGTCTGGAAGCCGCGGTGGGGGTGGGGCGGGAAGCCCGCGTCCGTGCCCGGAGGGAGCACCATGGGCCCGAAGTGGTCCATGAGCAGGAAGGGGTCCATGGCGCGGAAGGCATCGGCCCCCCGATGCCCCTGGCCGGGCACGAGGCGGGTGAGGGGCACCCGGTTGCCATCCTCCGTGGGAAGGCCTGGAACGACGATGGAGACGGGTTTGAAAGACATGGGACCTCCTCAGGCCAGATCGAAGAACAGGATTTCGGAAGGGGAACCGGCCACCACCGTGAGCGACGGCTCTCCTTCGATGCGGGCGGCATCCCCGGCGTTCATGACGGTGCCATTGAGCGTCACGGAGCCCTTGGCCACCTGGAGGAAGCCGGAACGCCCCGCAGGCAGCGCGGCCTGGACTTCGCGACCGGCATCCAGGCGCGCCGCGTAGACCTTCACATCCTGGAAGAGCTTCACCGAGCCCTCGGAGCCATCCGGGCTGGCGATCAGGCGCAGGCGGTTCTCCAGGTCCTTCTCGCTGAAGGCCACCTGGTCATAGCGGGGGGCCAGGCCCTGCTGTTCCGGCAGGATCCAGATCTGGAGGAAATGCACCGGCTCCGTATCCGAAGCGTTGAACTCGCTGTGCCGGATGCCCGTGCCGGCGCTCATAACCTGGGCCTCGCCGGGCCGGATGACCCCGTGGGTGCCCAGGCTGTCGCGGTGCTCCAGGGCGCCGGACAGCACCCAGGTGAGGATCTCCATGTCCCGGTGGCCGTGGGTGCCGAAGCCTTTGCCGGGCTGGACCCGGTCCTCGTTCAGCACGCGCAGGGCACGGAACTGGGTGTGTTCAGGATCGAAATACTCTCCGAAGGAGAAGGTGTGGTGGGTGTCCAGCCATCCGAAGTCGAAGTGGCCCCGGGCCCCGGCAGATCGCAGCGTGATCATGGCGCCTCCTGGATCCATTATATGTGTTGCAACTTCTATTTCAAGCCCCTCCCAAAAAATCCGGCACCGATCGATGACCTGGACGTATCTTGGGGGCATCCAAGCGGAGGACGCCGTGATCGCACGGGTGCTGGTGGGTGTGGACTTCTCCGAAGCCTCGAAGCAGGCTCTGGAACGGGCCGGGACCTGGGCGGTCCGCATGGGTGTGCCCCTGGTCGCCATGCACGTCCTCCAGCCGCCGGCACCCATGCTGCCTGAGGCGCAGATCGCCCTGCCCGACCCCGCCTGGCTGAAGAGCATGGAGGACCACGCGCGGGAGCAGCTGGAAGCCTGGGTGAAGCCGTTCGGGGGTTCCCAGGTCATCGTGAAGTGGGGCGGCCCCGCGGAGGAGCTGGTCTCCGAGGCGGACACCAAGACGCTGCTGGTGGTGGCCCAGGTCGGCCACTCCACCCTGGAACGACTGCTCTTCGGCAGCACCGCCGCCCGCGTGGTGCGGCTGGCGCC
Source organism: Geothrix edaphica (assembly GCF_030268045.1). Lineage (NCBI taxonomy): Bacteria > Pseudomonadati > Acidobacteriota > Holophagae > Holophagales > Holophagaceae > Geothrix > Geothrix edaphica. The sequence continues at coordinate 1,067,601 of NZ_BSDC01000001.1, read as the reverse complement.
CTGTGATGTCCTCGTGGTGCGGACCGAGAAGACGCACTAGCCCGCGAGTTGCCTGACGAGGGCCGCCATGTCGGCGGCCTGGCGCTGGAGGATGGCCTCGGCGGCGCGGTGGAGCCCCTTCAGGTGCTCCGGACTGGTGTCATCCATCTCGCTGAGGCCGGCATCGAGATCGGCCTGGAAGCGCAGGTAGCGCGGGGCGCCGTCCTCCCGGGGAGGCAGGAGCTGACGCAGCTGGTAGTCCACGGTGTCGGCTACGCCGTCGAAGATCACATCCAGCACAGGTCGGGCCCACCCGGCCACACCCCAGCCCTTCGCGTCTTCGTAACGGTAAGGCCGGGCATAGAGGCCCGTACCGAGGGATACCAGGAGGATGGACTCCGCACCGCGGCCCATCTTGGCCAAGGTCTGCCAACCTTCGGCGTAGGCGCACATGGCGGGGTTGTTGGCGAAGACGCCGCCATCCACCAGCACATCACGATCCCCCGGCCAGGGCACCAGCAGCGGTTCGAAGTAGGTGGGCGCGGCGCTGGTGGCCCGGGCCGCCACACGCATGGGCACGTCATAGCGGGCGTCCTCACGCGCCCGGCGGCGGCGGTAGAAGAAGGCATCCCGCTTCTCCAGGTCGTAGGCCGTCACCAGCACTTCCACGAGCGCCTCTTTGAGGCGCGACTCCCCGAAATACTGCGCGAGCACCCCTTCGATGCCGTCGCTCGGATACTTCGCCGCCCGCAGCCCCATGGGGTTCGTGAGCCGCCGCCAGAGGCTCTCGTCGAAGATCCGGGCTCCCTCCTTCAGGTAGAGGCCGGCCAGATCCTGGGCCGAGTAGCGGGGCCGTCCGACCTCCCCGGGCGTGGCGAGCCCCAGGGCCAGGATGCCGCCTGTGCTCGTGCCGGCGATGAGGTCGAAGCAGTCGGCCACGGCCCGTCCCGTCTGCCGCTCCAGCTCCGCCAGCACCAGCGCCGGGATGAGGCTGCGGATGCCGCCGCCGTCGATGGACAGGATGCGGAAGGGTTGGGGCATCCGGCATTCTATGCGGAGAAAAACGGGCCGTGCGGCCCGTTTTTCTCCGGTGGGAACGGCGATCAGCGGTACGCGGGGATCCCAGTCACTTCCTGGCCGATGACGAGGGTGTGCATATCGTGCGTGCCCTCGTAGGTGTAGACGCTCTCGAGGTTGGCCATATGGCGCATGACCGGGTACTCGTCGAGGATGCCGTTGGCGCCGAGGATGGTGCGGGCCTTGCGGCAGATCTCGAGGGAGACGTTCACGTTGTTCATCTTGGCCATGGAGACCTGGGCGGGCGTGTAGGTCTTGGCGTCCTTCAGGCGGCCCAGCTGGTGCACCAGCAGCTGGCCCTTGGTGAGCTCGGTGACCATCCAGGCCAGCTTCTCCTGCTGGAGCTGGAAGCTGGCGATGGGCTTGTCGAACTGGATGCGGCTCTTCGCGTAGTCGAGCGCGCACTGGTAGCAGGCGTCCGCGGCGCCCAGGGCGCCCCAGGCGATGCCGTAGCGGGCCTGGGTGAGGCAGCCGAGAGGGCCCTTCAGCCCCTTCACGTTGGGCAGCAGGCTGGCCTTCTCGTCCACGATCACGTCCTCAAGCACGAGCTCGGAGGTGGTCGAGGCGCGCAGGCTCCACTTGCCCTTCATCTCGGGGGCGCTGAAGCCGGGAGTGCCCTTCTCCACCAGGAAGCCGCGGATGCCGTCCTCGGTCTGGGCCCACACCACGGCCACATCGGCCACGGTGCCGTTGGTGATCCACATCTTGGTGCCGTTGATGCGCCACTTGCCGCCGGGCTCGCGCACGGCCTTCGTGAGCATGCCACCGGGGTTGGAACCAAAATCGGGCTCCGTGAGGCCGAAGCAGCCGATCTTCTCGCCGGTGGCCAGCTTGGGCAGCCAGTGCCGCCTCTGCTCTTCGCTGCCATAGGTGTAGATGGGCCACATCACGAGGCTGCCCTGCACCGACGCGAAGGAACGCAGGCCCGAATCGCCGCGCTCAAGCTCATACATCAACAGGCCGTAGGCGACGTTGGAAACCCCCATGCAGCCATATTCCTCAGGCAGCGATGGGCCGTAGAAGCCCAGCTCGCCCATCTTGGGGATGAGGTGCTTGGGGAAGGTCTGGTCCTGGGCGTGCTTCTCGATGATGGGCAGCACCTCGGCATTCACGAACTTCCGCGCGGTCTCGCGGATCATCCGTTCTTCCTCGGTGAGCAGGCCCTCGAAGCCCATGTAGTCGGTGATGTGGGTGAAGGTGGCGTAGGCGCCGGCCATGGGGATCTCCTGGTGTGCCCTGAAGCCTCGGGCGGTGTGGCGGAAACGGCGCTGCAGCAGCGCGCCGGGGCCAGTCTACCGCCGCCCCGGAACCCGCCCGGAGTCACATTCCGCCCCATACCCCCCAATTGGATGTCATGTCGGGGATCGGCTTGACGAAGTGGAAAATCAGGACCCCTGGGCGGGGTCCTCCAGCAGCCTTCCCCCAGTGGCGTGGGGCGTCTCGTGGCAGTGGCGGCAACGGGCCTCATAGGCTTCGGCGGCCCCCACCAGCACCTGGCCGCCCGTCTGCACCATGCGCTGGGTGCGCCCGGCCAGGGCGCCGCACACCATGCAGATGGCCTGGAGCTTGGTGACGTATTCGGCCTTGGCCAGCAGGATGGGCATGATGCCGAAGGGCTCGCCGTTGGAGTCCTGGTCCAGGCCCCCGGCGATGACGCGCACGCCGTGATCGGCCAGGTCCTCGATGATGGGGATGAGGCCCTCATCCATGAACTGCACCTCGTCCAGGGCCACCACCTGGGCCTCCGGATCCAGGTGCCGGGCCAGCTCCACACTGTCCTTCACGGGGATGGCGTCGTGCTTCCTCTGGCTGTGGCTGGCGATGGCGGAGACATCGTAGCGGTCATCCAGGGCGGGCTTGAACACCTGCACCTTCTGCTTGGCGATGATGGCCCGCTTGATGCGCCGGATCAGCTCTTCGGACTTGCCGGAGAACATGGGACCGCAGATCACCTCCAGGGAACCCTGGCGCTGGTGCACGAACATCGGAAATCCTTATCGCTTGGGCCGCGGAGGCGGTTCAGGGGCCTTGGCGGGAGCCGGGGCCATGGGATCGGGAAGACTGGCCAGATCGGGAATCGAGTTCTTGCCATCCAGCGGGCTTCCAAGCCGCTTCGCCAGCGCTGCGCCGCCATCCTTGGGAGCGGCCATGCGGAGCACCCACTCGTGCCGGAGGCGCGTCGGCCCCTCCGCGGTCACCTGGACGTCCACAGGCTGGAGACTGGCCAGGCCGAGGTTCATGGAGCCGCGCGCGTGGGGCACATACAGGGCCAGCGGAACCGCGAAGCCCAGCACCACCAGGGGCCACAACAACGGACTCGGCTCCCAGGCCTCCGGGGCCAGGTCGGGATGACCCTCCACCCAGGGGCGGGAGATCTTGACGCTCCCGTCATTCGATTTGGGCTCCAGCAGGCCGGCCTCCAGGAGATCGGCGATGGCCTTGCAGGTGTCCAGCTCCTCATAGCGGCTGATCTGGATGATCTCCCTGGGGCTCTGGGGATGGTCGAAGTAGGAGAGGACCATCTCCTGTTCGTGGGTGAGGCCCGAGGAGCCATGCACCTGGCCCTTGCCATCCAGTACGGAAGAGACCTCGCGGTCGATGTCCAGATGCAGGGCCTGGGCCCTGGGAGATTTGCCGAGGGCCGTGTCGAGGCCCGGCAGGCGGCGCTCCACCTCGGGCCACTCGTCCTGGATGCGGGCGGCTTCCATCAGCACGGTGTCCACGGGGATGGGGACGAAGTGCTCACGGTCCAGGTCTGCCGGCAGGAAGGAGTCGAAGCGATAGTCCCCTTCCACCCAGCGGAAGGTGCGATGCAGGATGGCGGTGGCCTGGCTGAAGAGGGCGTCCTGCAGGTCCGCGGCCGTCACCTTGCCGCTGTCCAGGAGGAGGGTGCCCATGCGCTTGAGGGTCTGCCGCTGGACCTGGACCATGCCGAGCAGTTCCTCACCCGTGAGCCGGCCCAGGCGCACGAGCATGGTGCCCAGGCGGTCCTCCATGCGGACCTGGTTGGAGTCGCAGCCGACGATCTCGCCGTTCTCGAAGAAGACTTTGACGAACTCCTGCCCCTGGGACAGCACCAGGGTGCCGTTCTTCCCCTGGATCTTGATCATGTTGAACAGGGAGAAGAGGTCGAAGTCCCGGAGGGATCCTTCCAGCGCCATCTCAGGCCCTCCTCAGGAACAGCTTCAGCCAGGAGCGGAGGTAGAGCAGGCCCACGAGAACGGCCCCCAGGGCCAGCCAGGTGGAAGCCGGGTCCGGAAGAATCTCCCCCGGGTACCGCACCGACCGGCCCGTCGCGAGAACCATGCCCACGGCGAGGCAGAAGGGGAGGAACTCCATCAGGGCCTCCCGGGTCTCCCCCAGGAAGGCCAGGTCGCAACCCGGCAGGAGGACGATGAGGGTCTTGTGGATCCAGCGCGTGTTCCGCTGGTGCTCCGCCACCTCATCGAGCTTCTTGCGGCGGCTTTCGGTGTGGAGCCCATCCCTCAGGACGAAGAGGTGGTGGCACTTCGAGCAGACCTCCGGATCGGGACTGTCCGTGGTGTGATAGGGCTCCCCGCAGCGGATGCACTGGCCTGGATGGGCCATCCGCATGCTCCTGCGCACCCTCAGGAGGAAGGCTCCGATCCCCAGCAGCGGCAGCAGGAGGGCGACCAGGAAGGCGGGCTCCGAGAGGGGCAGGCGCTCCACCTTGGGCCCTCCGGCTGCGTCCGCGAGCGCATCCGCCCTCAGGGTGGTGTCAGGCAGGGGCATGGGATAGGTACGCACGTCCTTCCTGGCATCGTTGAGGGCGATGAGACGGGCATACGCCTCGGGACTGGCCGCTTGGGCCTCGTCCTGCTTGGTGGCTCCCAGCACGGTATCGAGCCGGTTGAAGGCCAGGATGCTCTGGTTGAGGAGCACCTCCATCCGCGACCCCGCCTGCTGGGCCTCCTGGAAGGCCCGCTCGGCCCCGGCGACATCGCCCGTCTGATACCGCGCGACACCCAGGTTGTTCAGAACTTCGGGCTGATCCGGATGGCGGCCCACCAGGTCCTGGAAGGTTCCTTCGGCCTCCTTCCATTGCTGGTTCTGGAGCTGTTCCCAACCCTTGAGGAAAGCCTGGTCCGTGGGCGGGAGGAGGCGCAGCGCCGAAGCCGGGATCGGCTGGACCCGGGGCTGGAGCTGGAGGGTCTGGATGCTGGGCTGGGGCTCCCGGGCCGCCAGGGGCTCCATGACCGCCAGGAGGGGGTGCACCAGCTGGAACAGCATGATGAAGACCGTGATCCTCACTTCGGCGACCAGGAGGAACGGGGCGAGCAGGAAAAGCCAGAGGAGGGCCGCCACGAGGGGATCCAGGCCCAGGAGCACCGGCCCGGCCAGGATCGCCGCACCGACCAGCGCGGCGAGCGCCGGACTGATGCCCTTGTGCTGGAAGGGTTCCTCCCAGAGATGCCGGAGCACGTGGCGGTAGCGGAGGCCCATGGTGAGGGCCCAGCCCCAGAGCAGCAGCGTGGCCGTCAGCCGCAGCATTCCCAGGTGCTGCAGCAGCCAGAGCCAGCGGTGGGCCGGCTGCTCCAGGCGCAGGCGGGTGAGCCGGAGCAGATCGGGGAAACTCCAGATCCACCCTCTCGGCCCCTCCTGCCGCATCAGCGCGATGCGGCTGCCGAGCAGGCTGGGATGGTCGGGAGCCCAGCGCTCCACGGCCTGGAGCGCCTCCAGTCCGAGCGACGGCCGTCCGATCACGCCCTGCTGCCGGGCCCAGAGGGCCGCGGCTTCCACCAGAGGCGTGACATCCAGCATGGAGTAGGTGCGGCGCAGCGCCTCCACTTCGACCTGGGCGCGGCGTACGGCCTCGGGGTCGCCCTTCGCCAAGGCCTCGAACAGGTGGTTCGCCCGGTGGCTGAGTGCGATGGCCGGTTCCGTCGCCACCGCCTGGGGCGCTGGAGTGGGCTTGGGGGCCTCGGGCTTGGGCGCGGCCGAAAAGGCTGAAAGACCCAGGCCCCCCGTCAGAGTGGCAACCCGCAAGACCTGGAAGAGTCCCATGGCCTTCCTTCCGCGATTCATGACTTGGGGCCTGCTGGAACATCCGCGGCCGGTTTCAGGTCCATCAGCCTCATGCGGAGGCCATACAGGAGATCCTCCAGCTGGCGCGTCTCCGCCTCGTCCCGGGAACCTTCGGTCTTCTCTTTGAGCACCCCGAGGAGGTCCACATAAAACCGCGCCACCGTGGGGTTTGCTGGCGGGACTTCCTTCATCATCGGGTGGGGCACGCCCAGGGCCATAAGCGCTTGCTCCGCCAGAAGATGCATCAGGGCGGTCAAGGAGGCTTCCGGCACCGCTGGATTCATGGACTACCTCGAACACTTTCAGGACTTGTCTGCCCGGAAGCCTACCACAGGCCGAATTTTCCTGCATCCGGCCGGCCACACCAGGCCTCGCGGAGGAACGGGAGACCGGCAAGGCGCCTTTTTGACGAAAAGCACTCGGCGCGCAAGCAGCCCTGTGGAACGATAGATGGGTTTGGAGGAAGCCCCCATGCGACGCCTCATCTCTTCGATCCTCATCCCGGCCGCCTGTCTGTCTTTGTATGCCGATACCACAGGTCGTATCAGCGGTCGGGTGCAATCCAAGGAGGGCCAACCCATCATCGGGGCCAAGGTCGTCCTGAAACGCCTCGATCTCGCCTGGATCAAGGAGCTCGTGACCGACAAGAAGGGGAATTTCCTTCAGGTGGGGCTTGATCCCAAGGAATTTGAGCTCACGGTGAGCGCCGCAGGCTACGCAGACTCCAAGGAGATGGTCAAGATTCCCCTGGGCGATGTGTTGATGAAGAACATCACGCTCTTGACCGCAGAACAGGCCCGAGCTGCGAGCCTGGCCGCTGCGGGACCAGCCGCCGTCGCTGCAGATTCCGGCGCCGCCCTTGATGCTGAGGGCCGCGATGCTTTCAATGCCGCGATTCCGCTCTACAACGAAGGCAATTACCAAGAGGCCCTTCCGCACGTGGACAAGGCCTACAAGACCCTGACCGAGGCCCTGACCAAGCTCAAGGACGACGCGGCCAAGGCGGAACTGGCGCCCGAGCTCCTCAAGATCGAGCGGGTGCTGGGCATCTGCATCGCCCAGGCCGGCACGAAGAAGGAGGAGGCCGAGCCCTATCTCCTCAAGGCCCTCGAGCGGAACCCCAAGGACGAGCGCGTGATCGCCGGGCTCATCGAGACCAGCAAGGCCAAGGCCGACGCGGCCGCCGAGCAGAAGTACACCGCCATGCTGGAGGCCATCCAGGGGCCCAACCCCGACGTGATCTACAACAAGGGCGTCGAGGCCTTCAATGGCGGCCGGACCAAGGAGGCGAAGACCCACCTGCTGAAGGCCCTGGAGGTGGATCCCAAGTACGCCGAGGCCCACTACCTGCTGGCCATGGTCGAGTTCGGCGAGAACAACCTGAAGGGCACCAAGACCCACCTCGAGAAATACATCGAGCTCGCCCCCACCGGCAAGAATGCCGCCACCGCCCGCGAGATGCTGAAGGATCCGTCCCTGAAGCGCATCAAGTAGGCATTGTCACCAAAAGAAGAGGGCCCCGACCGGGGCCCTCTTCTTTTGGTGCCGGGGAAAAATCAAAGCAGCTCAAGGCTGATGGGGCAGTGGTCGGAGCCCAGGACCTCGGCGTGGATGCGGGTGTCCTTCACGCGGTCAAGCAGTGTCCGGCTGGCGAGGAACAGGTCGATCCTCCAGCCCACGTTCCGCTCCCGGGCGCCGCCCCGGGCCGTCCACCAGGTGTAGAGGCCGGGCACCGCAGGGTTCCGTTCGCGCAGCACGTCCACCAGTCCCGCACCCAGGTAGAGCTTGAAGTCCTCGCGCTCCTCGGGGGTGAAGCCGGGATTCTTGACGTTGTCCTTGGGCCGGGCGAGATCGATCTCCTCCGGAGCCACGTTCATGTCGCCGGTGAGGATCACCTGATCGCCAGCAGCGTGGTGCTTCATCACCAAGGCGGCGAGATCCCTGGCGAACTGGCGCTTGAACGGCAGGCGCACGAGCCCCTGGGAGGCGTTCGGGAAGTAGCCGCCGATGAAGACGAGCTTGTCCCTCCGCGAGACGATCATGCGGCCCTCGGCGTCGTAGCCGTCGACCCCCAGGCCCTTGGCATGGGTGAAGCCCAGCTCCTTCTTGGCAAAGGTGGCGGCCCCCGCGTAGCCCTTCTTGCTGGTGGCGGGGAACCAGCACACGTCGTAGGCGCTCTCGATCTGGCGGCGGACGCCCAGGTCCGCCTCCTCCCACTCGCAGCGGATCTCCTGGAGGGAGAGCACGTCCGGTTCCGTCTCCTCCAGCCAGTCCATGAACCCCTTCTTCAGGACCGACCGGAAGCCATTCACGTTCCAGCTGTAGAAGCGCATGCATCCTCCTTCAGCGGACCAGTCTCGCATAAGCTTCCGGATCGAAACCAATGACTGTGCCCCTGGGATGCACGAGGATGGGGCGCTTGAGCAGGTTGTTGTCCCCAACCATGAGGGCGACGGCCTCGGCCTTGGACAGCTGGCGGTCCTTCAGGCCGAGTTCCCTGTACTTGGGGCTCTTCGTCCCCAGCATGGGCGTGGGGTCCGCGGGCAGCAGGCGCTCCAGCTCCGCGGCTTCCAGCGGCTTCCTGAAGTAGTCGCGAACCTCCACCTCGATACCCAGCTCCGCCAGCTTCGCCTTGGTGTTGCGGCAGGTGGTGCAGCTCGACTTCATCCAGAGCACGGGCTTCACAGTTCCTCCACGAACCGATCCAGCAGGCGATCCGTCCGCCAGCGCAGCAGACCGAACAGCATGAAGGCCGACCAGCCCTTCATGCGGCCCTCAAGGCGGAGATGGGCACCCTTGGGATTCGGGGCGAGGGTCAGGACTCCGGATTCGGTCGCCCCGCCCACCGTCCGGGCCCAGCGCAGAACCATGAGCTCTGCACCTTCCTCGGGTGGCGCCCACACCTTGAGGGAACCCAGGCTCTTGAACGCCGCCGGCGACTCCCGCCGCAGCCGCCCGGCGATGTGCTCGTAGGGGGCATCGGTGAGGAGCTCGGCCTCGAAGGTGAAGACGGGCTGTTTCACTTCACCAGGAACCCGGGCTGGGCATCCTCAGGTGGAGCCACGAGATAGGGCTTGCTGGCGTTGTCGCTGGCGGCCAGCAGCATGCCGTGGCTCTCGACGCCCATGAGCTTGCGGGGGGCGAGGTTCGCCACCACCACTACCAGGCGGTTCAGCAGATCGGCGGGCTCGTAGGCCTTGCCGATGCCGCCCACGATGGTGCGCTGCTCCAGGCCGATGTCGACCTTCATCTTGATGAGCTTGTCGCTCTTGGGCACGCGCTCGGCCTCGAGGATCTTCCCCACGCGCAGGTCCACCTTGAAGAAGGTGTCCGCGTCCACAGTCTCCCGGATTCCAGGGATATCCAAGGTGGGCTTCACTTCCGCCGGTGCTGCGGAAGCCTCGAGTTCGCTCATTTCCTTCTCCTTGTCGATGCGCTGGAACAGGGGTTTGGGTTCGCCGATGGGTCCGATGGCGGGGCCGTCCAGGGCGAAGCCGTGGAAGGTGCGATCCGCGACCTTGGTGGTGTGTCCCAGGCTTTCCCAGAGGGTCTGGGCCAGCTCGGGCATCACGGGGACCACCAGCAGGGCCGTGGCGCGCAGGGCCCGGTAGAGGATGGCCAGCACGGCATCCAGCTTGGGGTCCTTGGCGGGATCCTTGGCCAGCTTCCAGGGCTCGGCCTTGACGATGTAGCCATCCAGGGCCCGCAGGTAGGTCCACAGGGTGTCCAGGGCGCCGTGGAAATTGTTCGCCCGCGCCTGTTCCAGATACTCGGGGAAGACGGCGAGGAGCTGCTGGGCCATCTCGCAGTCGAGCTCATCCATGACCGTGGGCATGGGCACCACGCCGCCCCGGTAGCGCTGGATCATGCTGAGGGTGCGGGAGGCCAGGTTGCCCAGGCCGTTGGCCAGGTCGGCGTTGAGCCGATCCATGAAGCCCTCGTAGCTGAAGCCGCGATCGTGGCCCACCTGCATGTCGCGCATGAAGTAGAAGCGCAGGGCATCGTTGCCGAAGCGCAGGAGCGTGTCCGGGCGCACCACGTTGCCCTTGCTCTTGGACATCTTGTCCTCACCCATGAGCCACCAGCCGTGGGCCAGGATGGTGGTGGGCTGGAACATGCCCGCCGCCATGAGGAAGGCGGGCCAGTACACGGCGTGGAAGCGCAGGATGTCCTTGCCCACGAGCTGGAGGTCCGGCGGCCACGTGTTGGCCGGGCAGCCCGTGAGGTAGTTCAGCAGCGCGTCGAACCACACATAGATGACGTGCTTCTCGTCGCCGGGGACCGGGATGCCCCAGCTGATGCTGGTGCGGCTGATGGAGAGGTCCTGGAGACCGCCCTCCACGAAGCGTTTCACTTCGTTGAAGCGGAAGTCCGGCTGGACGAACTCGGGATGCTCTTCGTAGTACTTCAGCAGGCGGTCCTGGTAGGCGCTGAGGCGGAAGAAGTAGGTCTCCTCCTCCAGCTCCACCAGCTGGTGCGCGAGGCCCTGGGCCTGCAGCTCCTTGGCCTGGGTCTCCGTGACGTAGGCCTCGTCGCTGACGGAATAGAGCCCCTTGTAAGTGGCCTTGTAGATGTCGCCCTTGTCCAGCAGGCGCTTGAACAGCCGCTGCACCTGGGCCTTGTGGTCCTCGTCCGTGGTGCGGATGAAGCGGAAGTGGGTCATGCCCATGCGCTGCCAGAGGTCCGTGTAGTTGGCCACCACTTCGTCCGCCAGCTGCTTGGGCGTGATGCCCCGGGCCGCGGCGGCCTTCTCCACCTTCTGGCCGTGCTCGTCCGTACCCGTCAGGAAATACACCTCTTCGCCGCGCATGCGATGGAACCGGGCGATCACATCCGCCAGCACCGTGGTGTAGGTGTGGCCGATGTGGGGGCGGTCGTTGACGTAGTAGATGGGCGTGGTGATGTAGAAGGGCTTGGACACGGGGGCTCCGAGCCTTCCAGTCTACAGCGAGTCAGGCCCCTGGCGCTTCCAGCAGGTGGCCACGTGGTCATCCACCAGGCCCAGGGACTGCAGGTAGGCGTACATGATGGTCGGCCCCACGAAGGTGAAGCCCCGCTTCTTGAGCGCCTTGCTCAGGGCCTCGGCCTCCGGGGACACGGCCGGAACCTCCGCCAGCGTCCGCGGGTGGTTCACCTTCGGCGCCCCGCCCACGAAGGCCCACAGGAAGGCGTCGAAGCTGCCGAATTCCCTCTGCACCGCCAGGAAGGCGCCGGCGTTCTTCCGGGCCGAGAACACCTTCAGGCGGTTCCGCACGATGCCCGGGTCCTGGAGGGCGGCCTCCAGCTCCCCGTCCGTCATCGCCGCGACCCTCGCGGGATCGAACCCGTGGAAAAGCCTCCGGTAGGCCTCGCGCTTCCGGAGGATGGTGATCCAGCTGAGCCCGGCCTGGGCCCCTTCCAGCACCAGCTTCTCGAAGAGGCGCCGGTCGTCGTGCTGGGGGACGCCCCATTCCTCGTCGTGGTAGGCCACATACAGCGGATCCGTCCCGCACCAGCCACAGCGGTCTTTCATGTCCCCACCCGCCCTTCTCTACGCAGAATCGGGCGGCTTTGCCGCCCGATTCTGCGCCTGTGGAAAGCCAAAATCAGGCCTCAGTGACCGTGGCCTTGAGGATGCGGTCGTTGGCCTTGATGGCCTGGACCACCTTGATGTCCGCATCGGACACGCACTGGCCGAAGACCGTGTGTACGCCATCGAGGTGCTGGACGTTGCGGCGATCGCCGTTCACCACGAAGAACTGGCTGCCGCCCGTGTCCTTGCCGGCGTGGGCCATGGAGAGGGCGCCCAGCTTGTGCTGGTGGGGGTTGCCGGCGGTCTCGCACTTGATCTTCCAGCCGGGACCGCCCGTCCCGGGCATGCCCGAGGCGCCGGGCTTGGTGTTGGGGCACCCGCCCTGGATGACGAAATCGGGGATGACGCGATGGAAGGCCAGGCCGTCGTAGAAGCCGGCTTCGATGAGCTTCACGAAGTTCGCCACGGTGCCGGGCGCCTCCTTCGGGAAGAGCTCCAGGTTGATGTCGCCCTTGTCGGTCTGGAAGAGCACGCGCGTCATGGTTCACCTCTCTGCGTCAAACCACCAGAATAGAAGGCGGACCCCCCGGAGTCAGCATGAACTTCCTGCGCGCCCTGCCCTGCCTCTTCCTGGCCTTCAGCCTCCAAGCCCAGGCCCCCGGGCTCGAGGTCGTGGTCCGCGGCGGCGGAGACCTCACCCTCGACGGGGCCCCCTGGCGCCTGGAGCTCGCCTCCGTGGCCTCCATCCCGGCCCGTTCGGGCCTGCCGCCCCTGGTCCGCCTGACCGGTCGCCTGGTACCCCGGGACCCGGCCCTCGCCTTCGACCTGGAGCTGGTCGTTCTCAAGGATGGCACCCTCTACACGCTGCGCCTGGTGCGGCAGAGGCCCGGCGGCTACCCGGACTCCTGGGCCGCCACGGGGAAGACCCGGGTGCGGTTCACGCGGCTGGAGGACCACAGCGGGGGACGGCTGGAGCTGACCTGCTCAGGCCCGCTGACCGGCGTCATCGGCCGGAAGCCCAGGACAGCGACCTGGCATGGATCCCTCTGGGCCGAGCTGCCCCGAGACCTCGGGACCGCTGATCGCATATCATCAAAGCTTGCGGAGGTTTCATGAAGCTCCACCCCCTTGTTCCCGCCCTGGTGCTGCTGGGTTCCATCTCCTTCCTGGGCTGCCGCAAGGTCCCCCTGACTCCCAAAACCCCCGTTCCAGCCGGCACGGTCGTGTTCCGCTTCACCCGCAAGGTGGTGGGTCCGGTCGAATTGAGCCTCGATGGCGCCCGCATCCCCGTCCAGCAGCTGCCGAAGGGCGCGACCAGCCTCGTGGTGAAGGGCCTCGCCGCGGGCAAGCACCGGTTCTTCCTCACCAGCCAGCGCGAGACCTTCAGCCCTGATCTCGGGGAGCTGGAGATGGGGGCGGACAAGGGCCTCTACCAGATCACGCTGGTCCAGAAGCTCGATGCCGTGCTCTACGGCAAGCCCGATCCCCTGCCCACCGCCGAGGGCCTGCCCGGCGTGACCGCGGCGCTCGCCAAGTAGCGATGGCGCTGGTGGCCCGCACTCGCCGGGCGGACCTCGTCCTTGGCGGGCGGGGGTCCCTGATGGAGCGCTGCCTGGCCGGAGGCCTGCCCGTGGCCTCCGCCTGCTCCGGTCAGGGGGCCTGCGCCCGCTGCCTGGTCACGGTCCTGGAGGGGGCCGCGCACCTGACTCCGCCCCGTCCCCACGAGTCCCGGACGCTGGAGCGCAATGCGGCCGGACCGGATCAGCGGCTCAGCTGCCAGTGCCGGGCCGTGGACTCCTCCGCGGCCATCCTGATCACCACGGGCTATTGGTGAGGGCGCGCCGCTGGGTGCTCCTGCCCGCCCTGCCCCTGCTCGCGGTGGGGGGATTCGTGGCATGGAAGACCCGGGCCGTCGCCCGGGAGCTGGTGGATCCGCCCTTCTACCGCCCCCAGCCCCTGGCACGGGTAGAAGCCACCTACCGCGACCTGGCGGCGGGCGGGCACGGGGATCCCGGGGGCGTCTGGTCCTCGGAAGAGGTGGCCGGCCTCCAGCTCTGGCGCCTCCGGCGGCGCGAGCCCGCGCCTGGGGTGGTGCTGCTGCTCCACGGCTTCGGAGACGATCGCTGGGGCACCAGTCCGGCCCTGAAGTGGTTTCCGGGCCTCGATGCCGCGATCTTCACCTATCGGCGGCGGGACGATGCCCTCCGGGCCGGTGGGCCAGCGCCGGCCGTGACCTTCGGCGTGGCCGAATCCCGGGATGTCGTCCGCATCGTCCACCACCTGGAAGCCACCGGCATCCCCCGCCGGAAGATCCTCCTGCTCGGCCGGAGCCTCGGCGCTTCCGTGGGCCTGCTGGCCCTGGCGGATCTCGAACGGGAAGGCCGGGGCCCTCTCGCGGGGCTCATCTGGGAGGGCGCCCCCGCCAGCAGCCGGAGCTTCGCCGAGCGCCTGGTGCGGGGCCCGGCGGACCGCTGGTGGCACATCCTCGCCCCGTCCATCGGGGCCCTGGCCAGCCGGACCGCCGGCCGCCTGGGCGGCTACGACCCTTCGGAGACAGATCTCCTGGGCCGGACGGCGGGCCTCCGGTTCGCCACGCCCAGCCTGTGCTTCCTGGCCACCCAGGACCGGCTCGCGCCGCCGGAGGTCCAGCGGGCGCTGGCGGCCCGGTTCACCGCGATCCGCGTGGTCGAGGTGCCCACCTGGCACCTGCACTGTGCGGAAGTGCTGGGATCGGCCTACACCGGGGCCATCCAGCAGTCCGTGGAAACCTGGTTCCCGCACGCGACGAGGGGCCCCGGAGGGCCCCCCGCAGCACGCTGAGAGCGCTCAGTCCTCTTCGTGGGCCGCGACGGTGGCCCGCAGCAGCTTGGGCGTGATCCGGGCGACGATGGGCTCGAACACCTTGTTCACCAGCTCCTCGTCGTACTGGACTTCCGCGCCGGTCCCCGCCACCTTCACGCTCGTGTCGGAGATCTTGTCCTCGTCCTTCCAGGCGCCCAGGATCTCGCCGGTCTCCACCTCGATGAGGCGGATGTCCAGGCGGCCCGTGAAGGAGGCCTTCTTGACGTTCACGCTGCCGGCCACGGCGCCGGCCATGCCGTCGCCCGTGACCTTGCTCACCAGGGCGCCCACGCCCCAGCCGGTGCCGAACCCGCCCTCCTTGTAGGCGAAACGGGTGATCTTGCCGGTCATCACGTACTTCACGCCCAGCAGCTTGCCGATCTTCTGGACGGTCGCGGTATCCACCTCGCCGCTCTGCTGGAAGTTCAGCTCCTCGCGGATCTCGGACAGCCGCTCGCGCTCGATGACCCGGATCTTGTTCCGGCCCTTCTCCATGATCTCGGTGGTGAAGAGGTCGCGGAGCTGGTTGGAGATGGTGCCCATCTGGTTGCCCCAGCCGCCGAATCGCCAGCCGTGCCAGGCATCCGGCGCGGCCTTGAACTCGAGGATGGCGATGCGCGGGAGCTTCGCCTTCTCCTCTTTGGACATCTTCTTCTGGGCGAGGGCCGGTGTCGCGACAGCGAGGACGGCCAACAGGGCCAGGAGCAGCTTGCGGAAACGCATGGGGACTCCGTGGATGGTGGGTTGTACGGCTACTCGTCGATCAGCTTGCTGCGCAGTTCCTTGCCCAGCTTGAAGTACACGACGCGCTTGGGGGGTACCTGGATGCTCTCCCCGCTGCGGGGGTTCCGCCCCTGGCGGGCCCGCCGGTCCCGGAGGCGGAAGCTTCCGAACCCGCGAAGCTCCACGCCTTCGCCGGTCTTGAGGGACTCGATGATGCTCTCCAGGAACGTGTTCACCAGGAGATCCGCATCCTTCTTCCCCAGTTCGAGCCGCTCCATGAGGTGCCGGGAGAGGTCAGCCTTGGTGAGGGTCTCCATCGCTTCCATGGGAACTCCGAAGGGGTTGGGCGCTCAGGTGGGGTGAAGGCAGTCCTCAATAAATCCCCATCCATGCCCCGCGGTCAAGAGGGATATCTTCACCCATTTGAAAAAAAGGGGGGCGATGCCCCCCTTTGGCCCAGCCTCGCGGCCCGGGATCAATCCATGAGCCATTCCAGGAGGAACCGGGGGCCCTCCCCGCTGGCGCCGTGGGTGCGGTAGTCCCGCTCCTTGCCCGACCAGCTGCCGGCGAGGTCCACATGGGCCCAGGAGGCGCCACCCACGAACTCCCGCAGGAAGAGGCCGGCGGTGATGGTGCCGCCCCAGCGGATGCCGGTGATGTTCTTCAGGTCGGCCAGGGGGCTCTTGAGCAGCTCGGTGTACTCCTCCACCAGGGGGAGCTGCCAGAGATGCTCGCCAGCGGCGCTGCCGGCGTCCAAGAGCCGGTCCACCAGCTTCTGGTCCGTGCCCATGACCGCCGAGACGCCATCGCCCATGGCGACCAGGGCCGCCCCGGTGAGGGTGGCCAGGTCCACCACATGGTCCGCGCCCAGCTCCCCGGCGTAGTGGAGCAGGTCCGCCAGCACCAGCCGGCCCTCGGCATCGGTGTTGAGCACTTCGATGGTCTTGCCGCTGCGGCTGCGGAGGACATCGCCGGGCTTGTAGCTGGACCCGGAGGGCATGTTCTCCACCAGGCCGAGGAGCCCCGTCACCTGGACCGGGACTTCCAGCTGGGCGCAGGCCGCCAGGGTGGCCAGGACGATCGCCGCGCCGGTCATGTCGTCCTTCATGGTCTCCATGCCGGAGGCATCCTTGAGGGACAGGCCGCCCGAATCGAAGCAGACGCCCTTGCCCACCAGCACCACATGCTTCT
The DNA here is from genome assembly GCF_030268045.1 of Geothrix edaphica. Lineage (NCBI taxonomy): Bacteria > Pseudomonadati > Acidobacteriota > Holophagae > Holophagales > Holophagaceae > Geothrix > Geothrix edaphica. The sequence goes on along the minus strand of NZ_BSDC01000001.1, from coordinate 1,051,232 downwards.
TGGGCTTCTCCTTGGGCTTGTACTCCAGCTTCACCACCCGCGGGGGGCGCACGCTGCCCTGACCCACGGCGAGCACCGAACGGAAGCCACCCTTCTCCAGGGCCGGCACATCCAGCACCTCGCAGTGGAGCTTGTGCTGCTTGGCCAGTTTCACGGCCATTTCGGCGAAGACTTCGGGATAGAGATCGCCGGCGGGGGTGTTGGCGAGGTCACGGACGCGATGGCAGGCCGCGACACCAGCCTCGATCACGGGCAGCTTGCGGCGGGCCTTCCGAGTGTCGTCGCCATTGGTGAAGATCTCGATGGACGTGAACTGCTTCGCCTCCTGCTTGCCGCCCTTGAAGGCCACGAGATCGTAGTTCGCCAGCAGCGCGCCTTCGGCCACGGCGGCCTGCACCGCGTCGTGATCCAGGGTGGACGTGGACGGCGACAGCACGCCGATCTTCTTCCACTTCTTCTTGAGACAGAAGCGGCCCGCGGTTCCCACCGCCTTGCGGATCTTGTTGAGCGTCACCTTCTCTTCGTCGCCGAGGCCGACGAGCACCATCCAGCGGCTCTCCTTGACACCATTGGGGTGATGCAGCGGCACAACTTCGAGATAGTCCGCCTTGAAATCCTCTTCATCCATCACCTGGCGCGCGACCTTGCTGATGGCGAGCGGCAGACGATGGCGCTCGCGCCCGGAGAATACGGGGACGATCAAGGCATCCCCGGCGAAGTCCTTCCCGGTCTGAGAACTGATATCCACTGAAGGCATGGAGGTTCCTCCTGGCCCAAGAGCCTAGGTCCTGCGGGAAAAAAAGAAAAGCCTGTTTTTCGTCGTTATTTGTCATGGGCCATCAATTTACTAGCGGCAACTTTTTCAACACTAGACGATAGAGTTATTTCCGGAATCCAATGGGAAGATACCCCCATGGATCTGACCCCCCGGCACCGCCAGCCCTTCCCCCTGCCCGGCCCCTGGCCTGACTGTGCCCAGGCCCTTCTCAGGCGGGGTGCAGTCTGGCTCCATACGGGCGGCACGGGCGACGGGCTCCTGGGCCTGCCGGACGGCCCCATCCTGGCCTCCCGATGGTCAGGCGATGCCTGGACCTCCCGCCTGGACGGCCAGGCCCGCTCCGGATCGCCCTGGGAGGCCCTGGAGTCCGTCCTGCCGGAGCATCCGGGCCCCTGGATCGGTGCCGTCTCCTTCGAACTGGCCTGCGACGAGGCCGCCCTGCCCCGCCAGGCGTTGACCCCCGGGACCCTGGGACAGCACTGGCGGGGCCTCCGGCAGGCCCTTCACGTCTGGGATGGCGAAGCCGAGCTGTGGTCCTGGGGCGCCCCGCCGGAACCAGGCCTCTGGCAGGGCCTCCTCCGGCCCGAGGTCTCCCGGGTTCCGCCCCCCCCGGCGCTCCACCCCCGCTGGACCGAGGCCCACCACCGGGCGGCCGTCGAGGCCATCCGCGAGCGCATCCTTGAAGGCGGGTTCTATGTCGCCAACTTGTGCGTTCCCTTCGACGCCCTGTTTCCGGGCGATCCGGTGGCGCTGGCCCTGGCGGCCTTCCGGCGGGCCCGCCCCCCCTTCGGCGCGCTCCTGGACCTCGGCGACCTGTGCCTCCTCTGCCTGAGCATGGAACGGCTCCTGTCCCGCCGCGGGGACCGGATCTGGTCCCAGCCCATCAAGGGCAGCGTTCCCCTCACGGGAGACCCGGAGCTCGACCGCCGGGCGGCGGAAACCCTGGCCGCCGATCCCAAGGAGCGGGCCGAGCACACCATGATCGTGGACCTGGTGCGCAACGACCTGGGTCGCGTGGCCCGCACCGGAACCGTCGTCGTGAGCCGACCCATGGCCGTGGAACCCTACCCCACCGTGCAGCACCTGGTGAGCACCGTGGAGGCCCGGACCCGCCCGGGTCTCGGCCTGGCCGACCTCCTCCGGGCCGTCCTCCCGGGCGGGAGCGTCACCGGCGCCCCCAAACACGCGGTCTGCACGCACCTGGCCGGGACCGAGGCCGCGTCCCGGGGCTTCTACTGCGGCGCCCTGGGCTGGATCGCCCCCAGCGGCGACCTGGACCTGACCCTGCCCATCCGGACCGCCCAGATCGCGGGAGAGGCCCTCACCTACTGGACCGGCGGCGGCATCACCCGCCGCAGCGACCCCGCCCGGGAATGGGCGGAGCTGTTCCTGAAGACCCGGGCCATCAGCGGCTGAAGGACTTCAGGCCGCGCTCGCCCGCTTCAGCAGTTCCTCGAAGCGTTCGAACAGGTGGGCCCGGGGGCCTTTGGGCTGGCGCTTGAGGACCATGCCGGCCTGATCCGGCGTCCGGCCGCCCTTGATCTGGTTGCAGGGCAGGCAGCAGCCCACCAGGTTCTGCCAGGTGGTGGACCCGCCCTGGCAGAGGGGAATCACATGATCCACCGTGGTGGCCTTCCGCTGGCAGCCTTCGTACTGGCAGAGGTAGTGGTCCCGGCGCAGCACGCGGCGCTCCAGGCGGCCGATGAGGAGCTTGGAGTCGCTGCAGGCCTGGGCGTGCGGGAAGATGATGAGCTCGAGGCGGCCATCCAGGTTCCGGTGGCGCTCGAAGGTGGCCGGGTTGAGCACGTGGGCGCGGCCCGCCACCACGGCGCAGAGGGCCCGCCTCCGGCTCACTTCCTGCATGGGGACGTAGTTCCGGTCCACGGCGATCACCTCACCCACGCCGTGACGTTCCCGTCCCTTCAGCATCACACCCCCTGGATTGGCCCGTATCCTAAGGCAATCCGGGGATTTGTGAAGTGAATTATTCCGGCGCTTTGGATAAATAAGGCATTGATGGTTCCAGGGAATCCACCGGCAGGCCCACGGGGCCGGCTTCTGGCGCCGCCTCCACCCCCGCCAGCCTCTTTTCCATCTGGTCCCGCCGGGCGGAGACATCGCCCAGCTTCCCGCTGGCCTCCTCCAGCTTCTTCTGCACCGCCGCCAGGGCCCCGCCGAAGCGCCCGAACTCGGCCTTCACGTGCCCGAGCACCTTCCAGACCTCGCTGGTCTGCCGGCTGATGGCCAGGGTCTTGAAGCCCACCTGCAGGCTGTTGAGGAAGGCTGTGAGGGTGGTGGGGCCCACCAGGATGACCCTGCACTCCCGCTGCAACCGCTCGAAGAGGCCCTGGCGGCGGAGCACCTCTGCGTAGAGCCCCTCGAAGGGGAGGAAGAGCAGGCCGAAGTCCGTGCTGTGGGGCGGGGCGATGTACTTGTCGCGGATGTCGCGGGCCTGGGAGAGCAGCCTGACCTCCAGGGCCTTCCCGGCAGCTTCCACGGCCACCAGGTCGCCCGCCTCGTAGGCCTCCATGAGCCGCTGGTAGTCCTCCAGCGGGAACTTGGCGTCGATGGGCAGCCAGACCGTGCCGCCCTCTTCGGGCCCGGGGAGCTTCACCGCGAACTCCACCACCTCCGGGGACCGCGGCCGCACATGGACATTGGCCTGGTACTGCCCGGGGGACAGGAACTGCTCCAGCAGGGCCCCCAGCTGGGCCTCACCCAGGACTCCGCGCGCCTTCACGTTGGTCAGCGCCCGCTTGAGACCGCCCACGTCCTGGGCCAGCCCCTGCATCTCGCCCAGGCCCCGCTGCACCTGCTCCAGGCGCTGGGCCACCAGGTTGAAGCTCTCCCCCAGGCGCTTCTCCAGCGCCTCGTGCAGCTGCTCGTCCACGGTGCGGCGGATCTGCTCGAGCTTCGCCTCGTTCGAGGCCTGGATGGTCTCGAGCCGCTGCTGGACCTGCTGCTGGACCAGCCCAAGCTGGGCCCCCTGCTCGGACCGGGAGGCCCGGAGCGCCTCCTGGACGGCGGCCGTGAGCTGCCGGAAGCCCTCCCCCAACTTCTCGGCCTGGGCCGTCCGGAGCTCGCCAAGTTCCAGCGCCAGGGGCCGGAGCTGGGCGATCAGCGCCTGGTGGGATTCGGACCGGTTCCTCGAAGCCAGCTCCTCGGCGTGCCGCCGCAGGGCCTCGAAGGGGACCGGGTCAGTCCGGCTCCGCCGCAGGACCGCCCCAAGCGCGAGGAGGGCGGCCAGGCAGGCGAGAAGGGAGACCACCAGGGGAAGAGTCATGCCCCATCATCGCCGGGCTGATTCGTCAGGCAGTGTCCATTCGGCCCGCCGCCCCCCGCCCTCGGGGACCAGCGACAGCTCGGCCACCCAGGCCGTGGGCCAGGGACCATCTGATCCCGCCCACTCCACCACCAGCCGGTCCAAGGGGCCGATGGCCTCCTCCAGCCCCAGGGTCCAGGCGCCTTCCGGGCCCGGGCGGTAGAGATCCAGGTGGAAGAGCCGGCCCTCGGGAAGCTCGTACCGGTGGAGGACGGCATAGGTGGGCGAGGCCACTTCGTCCGGGTCGCCTCCCAGCCCGCGCAGGAACCCCCGGGTCCAGGTGGTCTTGCCGGCCCCCAGCTCCCCGCGGAGCAGCCAGGTTCCGCCGGGGGGCGTGAGCCGGGCGAGGGCTTCGCCCAGGGCCTCGGTGGCCAGATCGTCGGCGAGGTGGCGGTCAGCCACGCAGCAGCTCCGGAAGCTGGTCCGCCAGGTCCCGCGGCAACAGGCCGGCGCCGGGGAGGCGATCCGCGGCGGCCCCGTGGAACCAGGCCGCGGCGGCCACCGCTTCGCGCATGGGCAGCCCCTGGGCGCGGAAGCCGGCGACCATCCCCGCCAGCAGGTCGCCGCTGCCGCCGGTGGCAAGCCCCGGATGGCCCGTGGGATTGATCCACAGCTCCTCGCGGGCACCGCCGGCGAGGACGCTCTGGGCGCCCTTGAGCAGCAGGACACCGGGCTTCCCCGTGGACACCTGCCGGGCCTGGGCTAGGCGCTCGTCCATCAGCATCGGACGGGGCAGCCGGAACAGCCGCGCGAACTCACCGGGGTGGGGCGTGATGGCCGTGCCGGGCCGCTCCATCCAGCGTTTCCCTTCGCCCTCCTTCAGGGCCGAGGCGTCCAGCACCAGGGGTCCCTCCCAGTCGGGCACCTGGTCGATGCCACCCGGGCCCACCAGCAGCACATCGGCCTCGGCGGGTAGGGTGCCCTGCCAGGGCCGCACCATGGCCTCAGGCACCTGGGCGGCCACCTCGGCGCGGACCTCGGGATCGGTCAGCACGGTCACCAGGCCCGCGCCCACACGCAGGGCGCCCAGAGCCGAAAGCACGGCTGCGCCGCTCATGCCCAGGCTCCCGGCCCGGATGACCACGTGCCCGAAGCTGCCCTTGTGGGCATCCCAGGCCCGCGGCGGGAGGATTGGACGCTCCAGGAGCTGCAGGGCGGCCCGGGGAGCGCGGTCCAGGGGAATGGGAACCACAGTGATGTCCCCGCAGGCCTCCCGCGCGGGCATCAGCCCATGGCAGACCTTGCGGTGCCCGAAGCAGGCCGTCCGCGTGGCGCGCACAGCCTCCCCGGGGATTTCCGCGGCGCTGGGGTCCAGGCCCGAGGGCAGATCCAAGGCCAGCACCGGCAAACCTGAGGCGTTGAGGGCCCGCACCCAGGCCAGGGCCGCGCCTTCCAGAGGTCGCGTGGTGCCCAGGCCAAGGAGCCCATCCACCACCCAGCCCCGCCAGACGGCCATGGCTTCCGCCGGGGCCGTGGAGGTGCGGATCTCGCCGCCGAGGCCCTTCCAGAGCCGGGCCTGGTGGGCGGCGTCACCACGCCAGCCGGGCTGGGCGGAGGGGGACCACACCGAGACCTCGCGGCCCTCCAGGCGGGCGAGCCGGGCGAGGGCCAGGGCATCGCCCCCGTTGTTACCGGGACCTGCCAGCACATGGACCGGCTGCCCCGGGGGAAGCAGAGCCAGGGCTCCGAGGGCCGCATGTTCCTGGAGCACCAGCGATGGGACGCCCCAGCCCTCGATGGCCTGGCGCTCCACAACCCGCATCTCGTCGGCAGTGAGGAGGGGGATCATGGCGACAGTCTAAGCCCGTTCGGCCAGGTATGCCGCCAGCGCCTTCGGGTACAACTCCATCTCGGCGGCATAGACCCGCTTCTGCAGGTCTTCCGGGGTGTCGCCGGGCAGGACGGGCACCCGCAGCTGATCCACGATGCGGCCATGGTCGTATTCCGCGTCCACCAGGTGCACCGTGGCGCCGGATTCGGTCTCTCCTGCTTCGAGGACGGCCCGGTGGACATGCATGCCGTACATGCCCGGCCCGCCGAACCTGGGCAGCAGCCCCGGATGGATGTTGAGGATGCGGCCCTCCCAGCGGCGGGGGACGGCCAGCTTCTTCAGCCACCCGCAGAGGCAGATGACCTCCGCCCCCGCCGCCTCGGCGGCCCGGTAGCAGGCCTCCGAGAATGCCTCGTCCGATTCAAACTCCTTCCGGACGACCGCCACGGTGGGAAGTCCTTCCGCCTGGAGCCGGGGGATGCCGCCGGCCTTGGCGGTGGAGGCGAGGCCCAGCACCGGGAGGGCGGGCACCCGGCCCTCCCGGCAGGCCCGCAGCAGGTTCAGGGCGTTACCGCCGGTGCCGGAGATGAAGAGGGCGATCCGCTTCACTGGAGGGCCGTCAGGACCACCGTGTCGGCGATGTCCTGGGGGCTGCAGCCGCGGCTCAGGTCGTTGGCGGGTTTGGCCAGGCCCTGGAGGAAGGGCCCGATGGCCGCGCAACCGCCCATGCGCTCGGCGATCTTGTAGGAGATGTTCCCGGCGTCGAGGTCCGGGAAGACCAGCACGTTGGCCCGGCCGGCCACCGCGGAGCCCGGAGCCTTCTTCTGCCCCACGGAGGGCAGCAGGGACGCGTCGGCCTGCAGCTCGCCGTCCACTGCCAGATCGGGCCGGCGCTCCTTGACGATGGCCAGAGCGGCGCGGACCTTGTCCACGCAGGGGTGCTCGGCGGAGCCGCGGGTGGAGAAGCTGAGCAGGGCCACGCGGGGCTCCACGCCCATGACGCTGCGGGCATTCTCGGCGGCGGCGATGGCGATGTCCGCCAGCTGCTCGGGGGTGGGATCCGGCACCACGGCGCAGTCCGAGAAGATCACCGCGCCCTGCTCGCCGAAGGCGGCATCGGGGTGGATCATCAGGAAGAAGCTGGAGACCGTCTTGATGCCCTTGGCGGGGCCGATGGCCTGGAGGCAGGCCCGCACGGTCTCCGCAGTGGTGTTGAGGGCGCCGGCCACCATGCCGTCGCAGTGGCCGTTCTGCACCAGCATGGCGCCGAACCAGAGGGGGTTGTGCACCGCCTCGAGGGCCTGGGCCTCGTTGATGCCCTTGGCCTTGCGCCGCTCGTAGTAGGCGCCGGCCAGCTCGGGAAGCAGGGGGCTGGCGGCGGGATCCACGAGCATGGCCCCCTTCAGGGAAAGCCCCAGCGCCGAGCCGCGCCTGGCCATGTCGGCGGGATCGCCCAGCAGGGTGAGGCGGCAGAGCGCCTGGTCCAGCAGCAGCTGGGCGGCCTGGAGGGTGCGGTCGTCCCGGCCCTCGGGCAGGACGATGTGGCGATTCAGGGTCTTGGCGCGCTCGCGGAAACGCGCCATCCAGCTGGCGTGATTGGCGTGGCTCATGGATTCCTCCGGTGTCGGGACGAGGGTGGGTCTGCCAGGAAGGTGTGGGGGTCCTGGCCGGTGCGGTCGAGGAAGGTCTCCGCCAGGCTGGGGGCGCCGGAGCTGGCCTCATCGAGGTACAGCGTCTCCACGCGGTGCATGGGCAGGAAGCGGGTGCCGAGGGCCACCTGATCCGCCTGGCCCGTGCGGACCAGGGACAGGACTTCGCTCCAGGGGGAGAGGTCGACACCCCGGACGGCGATGCCGGCGGCCTCCAGGCCGAGGATCCGTCCCCACAGCCGCTCCCGCGGGGAGTGGAGCACCACCACCACGAGATCGCCGGGACGGAAGGGCATGGAGAGGTTCATGGGTCGGCTCCAGGTCGAATCTTACAGGGCCGGGCCTTCGACGATGAGCCGGCCCTCGGTGAAGCCCTCCATCGCCCACCGGGGGCCTTCGAAGCCATTGCCGCTGGCCCGGACGCCGCCGAAGGGCGCGGCATCCAGGCGGAAGGTCGGCGGCAGGTTCAGCAGGACGCCGCCGGCACGGAGCTTCGACTCCGCCAGGCGGAGGTGCCGCTGGTCCCGGCTGTAGGCGCTGGCCCGCAGGCCGAAGCGCGTGGCGGCCGCCCGGTCGAGACCCTCCTCGAAGCTGGACACGGGTGTCAGCACCGTGATGGGCGAGAAGGCCTCCTCGCACTGGAGGGGGTCCTCTTCCGGCAGTCCGGTGAGGATGGCCGGCGGCAGGAGCGCCCCCTGCCGGGGGCCCCGCAGCAGGATCTCAGCCCCCGCGGCCACCGCGCGGTCCAGGCCCTCGTCCATCCGTCGGGCCGTGGCCTCGTCGATGAGGGGCCCGACCACCGTGGCGGGATCCATGGGATCGCCCACGGGCAGGGCCTGCACCGCCGCCACGAAGGCCGGGGCAAAGGTGTTCCACAGGTTCCGGTGCACGTAGATCCGCTGGGCCTTGGAGCAGCTCTGGCCCGCCCCGGCCACGGCGGCGGGGGCCAGGTGGCGGGCTACGGCCGCCGCGTCCACGCCCTCGTCCACCACCACGGCGCCGTTGCCACCCAGTTCCAGCAGCAGCCGCTTGCCCGCCAGCACCTGCTCCAGGTGTCGCCCCACCCGCTCGGAGCCCGTGAAGCTCACCGCCGCGATGCGGGGATCCTTCGCCAGGGCCTCGGCCGCAGCCGGGTCCGGCGCGGCCAGCTGGAGCAGGTTCCGGGGCGCACCCACCTGGCGACTGGCGGCCTGGAAGCTTTCTCCCAGCAGCGCCGAGGTCCGTGGCGCCTGGGGACAGGGCTTCCAGATGGCGCTGCACCCCGCGGCCAGGGCGGGAGCCAGCTTGTGGACCGCCAGGTTCACCGGAAAATTGAACGGCGTGATCGCCAGGACCGGCCCCACGGGAAACCGCCGCAGCACCGCCCGGCAGCCTTCGGCCCCCGCCATCAGATCGTAGGGCACGGCCTCCTCGCCGAACCCGCCCACGGCCTCGACCGTGGCCCGCAGGGTGGCCTCCGCCCGGCCCACCTCGCCCCGGGCCAGCGTGATCGGCTTGCCGGTCTCCTGGGTGAGCAGCTGCGCGAGCTCCTCCCGCACCAGGCCAAGCTGCTCCAGCCAGGCCTCGATGAGCCGCCGCCGCTCCAGCCGGGGGACCTCGCGCCAGGCCTCGAAGGCCTCCAGAGCCGCCTCCACCAGGCCGTTCCCCATCGCCGCCATCATGGTCCACCCCTCCCCGGAAGGCCCGGGCCGCGCCCCGCCTGGAGCCAGATTAACCTCGGCTCGCGCCGCCCCGCCTTGAGGGCGGTCACATCCGCCCGGCGGACCCGCTGGCGGGCTGCGGTAGAATCACAGGACAGGAGTCCCACCATGACCAAGCCCCTCGTCCCCGCCGATCTCCTCCAGCAGGTTCAGGCCGCGGACAAGCCGGTATCCGTGGCCAGCGCCGGGAAACCGAAGGCCGACTCCCATCCCAAGCCCATGGTCAAGGCTTCTGCCCGCCCCCAGGGCAAGAGCAGCGTCGCCCATACGCGCATGAGCAACCGCGGGAAATAGTACCTACAGCCTGAGGGCCACCATCGCGAGGGCAGCGACCAGTGAGGCGGTCAGCATGGCCGTCAGGCGCAGGCCGAAGGCCCGGCCGCCCGAGATCCAGGCGAATCCAGCCTTGGCGAGGGTGTTCGCGGCGATGGCCAGGACGATGGCCAGCACCGCCGTTCCCGCCGGAAGGCCGCTGGTGTGCATCTGACTGCCCACCGCCAGGGTGATGGGATCCACGTCTGCCACACCGGAGAGACCCGCCGTCAGGATCAGGCCCCGGTCCCCGAACCAGGCCCGGGCCGCCGCGGACACGAGCAGGACCGTGGCCAGCGCCAGCCCCCAGCCCAGGGCCCGCTTGAGGTGGAAGGGATTCCGCAGGGGCATCTCCTCCGTGCCGGTCCCGCGGTCGGCCTTCGACCGGAAGGTCCACCAGGCCGCGCCCAGCAGTGTGGCCACCATGGCCGTCATGGGCAGCAGCAGGGGACGGACCAGGTCGAGGCCGCCCACCACGCCAGCCAGGACGGCCACGCGGACGCCCATGACCGCGCAGGCCAGCATCACGGCCACCTGGCCCGAGCTCCGGAACGAGGGATCCTCCCGGGCCTGCCGGGACATGGTCACGGTCACCACAGTCGAGCTGACCAGGCCACCCACCAGGCCCGTCATCACGGCACCCCTCCGGGGTCCCAGGACCCGGTTGAGGGCATATCCGAGGAAGTCCACGGCCGCGATGAGCGCCACCATCCAGCCCACCTTCTGCGGTGAGAGGACGCCCCAGGGATCCAGCGTCCGTACAGGAAGGAGCGGCAGCATGATGGCGAAGACGATGAGAAGCTGCATGGCGGAGGTCAGGTCCTCGCGATGCAGCCGGGGGATCCAGGCCCGGATCCACGGCTTGGACAGCAGGAGCAGGGTCACGATCACCGCCACGGCCACCGCCAGCAGCGCATCCCGGGTGAGGAGCATGCCCAGCAGGGGCGCGGCCAGGGCGGCGACCTCCGTGGTGAGGCCCCGGTCCGGCGAGCTGGTCTGGTGATAGAAGAGGCCGATCAGGACCGCCGCGAAGGCCTGCACGGCGATGGGCAGGGCCAGGCCCTCCCCCCCGACCTTCACGGAGATCCAGCCCAGGAGGGTCAGGAGGGCGAAGGTCCGCGCCCCCAGGCTGCCGTGCAGAGACTCGCTGTGATCCGATTCCCGCCGGAGCGGCTCCCCATGGCCCTCCCGGCTCCGCTCGAAGCCGCTGCGTTCCCGCTCCAGACCCATCATCAGGCCCAGGGCCACCGCCATCGCCGCTTCCTTCAAGGTGGAGAAATCAAGGCTCAGCATGGGGTGCTCCCGAGGGTCCCTTATCCATCTCTAGATCGGCCGGATGCCAGTCCCGGATGTGGCTGGTGCGTCGCAGGACCTCCGCCACGAGGTCCGGAGCCGGGTGGCCGAAGGTGCGGGTCCTGAAGGTCTCTCCCCCGGGCAGCTGGACGACATGGACCGAAGTCCCACCGGGAAAATCCGGATGGCGGGCCAGAGGGCGGGCCAGGGCCTCGAGATCCAGCGCGTCGAGCCAGCCTGCAGGAAGGGGGGTCGTCCTGGCTCCGGGAACCAGGGCACCGACTTCCCGGGCCTGCAGCAATACCAGGTGCCAGCGTCCCTCCGCCGCGCCCCGCCAGCACAGGAAGGGGGGGAGGTCGCCAAATCCGATGCCGCCCTTCCGGAGCTCCGGCCAGGCCCTCAGGGCAGCCACGCCGGCCGCGTCCGCCGCCTCCATGGCGAGCAGCGCGAGATCCGGCGAGGCGGGGGGAATCCAGGGTTCCACGCTCCACATGCCATCGAGCATCGCATGGCCGGGGAGCCGCGCATATCGGGTAGGCTGGGGCCCATGACGAGGACGATGCACCAGCGGGGAAGGCTCGGACCGGGCGGAAGGACGCGCCCATGAGCCGGACGCCCGTCATCGCCACCGGCCAGCAGATCGGGGCCGGATGGAGTCCCGCCCTCTCGGTGGCCAAGGCCCTCGCGGCCCTGGCGGAAGCCCGCCGCACGGGCGCCGAGGCGGTCTACTGGCTGGCAGATGAGGATCACGACCGCGCCGAAGTGGCTTCGGTAGTGGGCTGGAAGGCGGGCCGCCCGATGCGCCACCGCTTCCGGTTCGACGCGCGCCTCGGCACGGCCACCGGCTGGCTGCCCTGGACGCCCGGGCATCAGGCCGAGGCCGAGGCCTGGTGGGGGCCGCTACCCACGCCTCCGGAACCCACGCTCCGGAGCCACGTCCTGACCCTGGGGCAACCGCTGTGGGAGCGCGGCCTCCGGCCTTTCTCGCCCACGGCCCCGGCGGTCCGCGAGCCCATCCAGGCCGAGCTGGAGCGCTGGCGCTCCCTGGATCTGGAAGCCCTGCTGGTGCGGCAGGCCGAGCGGCTGGAGGCCGAAGGCGCCCCCCTGCCCCTGGATCCGCGCGTGCAGGCCGCCTGGTTCTCCCTGGAGCCGCGCACGGGGCTCCGCCAGCGCCTGGACCGCGACCTGCCGCTGCCGGCCGGACGCTGGCTGAGCCCTGGAGCGGCCATCCGCCCCCTGATGCAGTCGCTGATGCTCCCGGTGGCCGCGGTGGTGCTGGGCCCCTCTGAGCGGGCCTACTGGCGGCTTTGCGAACCCCTCTGGGAGCGCGTGGGACTCGCTGCGCCGAAGATCCTCCCGAGACCCAGCGTCTTCGTCGTACCCCGTGGATTCAGGGTGTCGGCCGTCCAGCTGGACGCCCTGCGCCTGGGAGCCTGGGACCGCCTGGCTCCCTGGCCCGGGGCGCTGCCCACCTCCCGTTTCCGCCCGGCGGAGGCCGATCCGGCCTGGCCGGAGGCCCTGCAGACACGGTTCCTGCGCGAGCAGGCGCGCACCCGGGACCGGATCGCGAAGCTGGATCAACGGCTCCACCGGGAGGCGGCCGCCGCCCTGGTGGGGGGTGATCCCGAACACCTGCGGCAGGCCCTCTTCCCCTTCAGCGTCCCGCAGGAACGCGTGCTGCCGGGCCTCTCATGGCTTCGCCATGGTGCCCTGCTCGATCGCATCCTGGAGCGCATGGACGGGGCCACATCCGTGATCCTGGTGGAGGAACCATGAGCCACGACTACGAGATTCTCGCCCTCGGCGCCCACCCCGACGATGTGGAGGTCCACGTGGGGGGCCTCCTGGCCCTGGCCACTGACCGGGGAATGAAGGCCGGCATCCTCGACCTCACCAGCGGTGACCTCGGCACCCGGGGCACGGCGGAGACCCGCCGCGCTGAGGCCCAGGAGGCCGCCCGCATCCTGGGCGTGCCCCGCCTCGTCCTCGACTTCCCCGACGGCCGCTTCACAGAGGAGGAGGCCTACCGGTTGCGCCTCATGACCGAGCTCCGCCGCCTCCGGCCCCGCGTGCTGATCGTGCCCGCCCCGGAGGATCGCCACCCCGACCACCGCCGCGCCCACCGCCTGGCCCGGGAGGCCGCCTACTATGCCGGGCTGAAGAACTATCCCTGCGACGGAGCGCCCTGGCGTCCGGAAGCCATCGCCTGGGCCGGCGGCGAGAACCCCGGCCCGCCGGACCTGCTGGTGGACGTGAGCACCGTGTGGGAGCGCCGCATGGCCGCTTTCGACGCCTTCGGCAGCCAGTTCAACCAGGACCCCGCCCAGCCCGCCACGCGCATCGCCCACCCGGCCTTCCGGCGCGGGGTCCTCGGCCGGGCCATGCACTGGGGCTCGCTGCACATGTGCGACTGGGCCGAGGCCCTGTGGTGCGAGCGGCCGGTGTCCCCGGCCCTGCTCCAGCTCGTCGGCCGCCTGAACGCCCCGGCATGAACCGCTTCGAGTCTGACCTCCTCGCGCAGATCCAGCACCGGGGCGATGGCGTCACGGGCCGTGTGCTGGTGGCCTGCTCCGGAGGCGGCGATTCGGTGGCCCTGCTGGCGCTGCTCTGGACGTTGAGGAAGAGCCTGGGTCTGGAACTGAGCGTGGCACATGCGGACCACGGGCTGCGGCCGGAGGCTCAGGAGGATGCAGCGTTCGTGCGGCAGCTCTGCCGGGCGCTGGACCTGGATCTCGCGGAGGCGTCGCTGGGCGTGCACGCTCACGCCGAGGCCAGCGCCCAGGGCCTGGAGATGGCGGCCCGGGACCTGCGCTGGAACTGGCTCCGCCAGGAGGCCGAGCAGTGCGGCGCCGGCGTCGTGGCCACCGGCCACACTCTGGACGACCACACGGAGACCGTCTTCCTGCGCCTGGCCCGAGGTGGGGGCCTGGGCTGCCTGCACCCCTTGGCGCCGCGCCAGGGCCTGCGCTGGTCGCCCCTGGCAGAGACGCGCCGCGCGGAGCTCCGCGCCTACCTGGCCTCGCGCAACCTACCCTGGCGGGAGGACGCCAGCAATGCCGAACCCTTCACCGCCAGGAACCGCTGGCGGCCGATCCTCGATACCCTCCGCCAGGAAGCGCCGAATCTGGACCGCCACCTGTTCGAGACCCACCGCCAGGCCGAGGAGGCGGAACAGCTGGCCCGGACGCTCGTGGCCGGATGGGAGGGCTCCCGGTGGTCCATCTCGGAGGAAGGTGTCACCTTCAGGCGGGAGACCTGGATCGAGCCGGAGCTGCGCTGGACGCTGGAATCCGCCTTCCGCCGCCTCGGCTGGCCCCGGGAGGCGGCCCTGCTGCGGGGCCTCGCGCCCTGGCTCGCCGCGCGGCTCGCAAAGGGCCGCAAACCTTCGGCCTGGGGGAATTTTCATCTAAACCCTGAACCAGACGGCGGGTATCTGCATCTAAGGTTCAGCTGCCTTCCCGGGCCTAGTACACTGGAGGGCCACCTGGGCAAGCGCCCCAAGGAGTGACCCTTTGAATTCCATGATGAAGAGCGTGCTGGTCTGGCTGGGCATCATCGCCCTCTTGGTGCTGGCTTTCCGCCAGATCCCCCAGAACAGCCGCCAGATCGAGATTCCCTTCTCGACCTTCTATACCGAAGGCGTGGGAGGCAAGTACAAGTCCGTGACCCTGTCCGGGTTCGATGTCGAGGGCACCTACAAGCAGCCCGAGAAGAACCCCAAAACCGGCGAGGTCATCGAGAAGTTCCGCACCATCGCCCCGCCCATGCAGGATCTGGGCAAGGTGATCCTCAGCTGGAAGACCGAAGGCCAGCTCGACGAGTTCAAGGCCGCCAAGCCCAGCGAGAACAACTTCGCCTATGTCCTGATGTTCTGGGCGCCCCTGCTGGTGTTTGTCGTGCTCTGGTTCGTATTCATGCGCCAGGCCCAGATGGGCGGCAACAAGGCCCTCAGCTTCGGCAAGGCCCGCGCCAAGGGCCTGTCCAGCAGCGCCAAGCGCGTCACCTTCTCGGACGTCGCCGGCTGCGACGAGGCCAAGGAGGAGCTGAAGGAGATCGTGGAGTTCCTGAAGGATCCCGCCAAGTTCGTGAAGCTGGGCGGCAAGATCCCCAAGGGCGTGCTGCTCATGGGCCCTCCGGGCACCGGCAAGACCCTGCTGGCCCGCGCCATCGCCGGCGAGGCCAAGGTCCAGTTCTTCTCCATCTCGGGCTCCGACTTCGTGGAGATGTTCGTGGGCGTGGGCGCCAGCCGCGTGCGCGACCTCTTCGAGCAGGCCAAGAAGAGCGCCCCCTGCATCGTCTTCATCGATGAGATCGACGCGGTCGGCCGCCATCGCGGCGCCGGCCTGGGCGGCGGCCACGACGAGCGTGAGCAGACCCTGAACCAGCTGCTGGTCGAGATGGACGGCTTCGAGGGCAACGAGGGCGTCATCCTCATCGCCGCCACCAACCGTCCCGACGTGCTCGATCCCGCCCTGCTCCGCCCCGGCCGGTTCGACCGGCGCGTGGTGGTGGACCGCCCCGACGTCAAGGGCCGTTTCGAGATCCTGAAGGTGCACACCACCGACAAGATCCCCCTCAGCCCCGACGTGGATCTTGAAGTCATCGCCCGCGGCACCCCCGGCTTCGCCGGCGCGGACCTGGCCAACCTCTGCAACGAGGCCGCCCTCACCGCCGCCCGCGGCAGCAAGAAGTGGGTCGAGATGGCCGACTTCGAGAACGCCAAGGACAAGGTCTACATGGGTGCCGAGCGCCGCAGCCTCGTCATGACCGAAGCGGACAAGCGCATCACCGCCTATCACGAGGCGGGCCATACGGTCGTCGCCGCCGTGGTGCCGGACAGCGATCCCCTCCACAAGGTCACCATCATCCCGCGCGGTCGCGCCCTGGGCGTCACCTGGCAGCTCCCGACCACGGACCGCTACAACACCACCCGCGACTACATGGAGAGCCGCATCGCCATCGCGATGGGCGGCCGCATCGCGGAGGAGATCTTCTTCAACCAGCTCAGCACCGGCGCGGCCAACGACATCCAGCAGGCCACCGAGATGGCCCGGTCGATGGTCACGGAATACGGCATGAGCGACAAGCTGGGCCCGCTCAATTTCGGCGGGGGCGGCAACCACGAGGTCTTCCTCGGCCGCGACTTCGCACAGCATCGCGAGATCTCCGAGGACACGGCCCGCCTCATCGACGTCGAGGTGCAGGAGTTCGTGCTCCGCAACTACCGCCGGGCCAAGGCCGCCATCGAAGCCCACCGCGACCAGCTGGTGTCCATCGCCGAGGCTCTGCTCGTGCGGGAGACTCTGGACGGCAACGACATCGACATCCTCATGAAGGGCGGCACCCTGCCGCCGCCCAAGAGCGGTAGCACCCCCACCGCCCCCGCGACGGTGGAGGGTCCCTCCACGGATCCCGGTCTGAACCCGGCCCTGAAGCCCGCGTGACCGTCCTGCCGTTCCAATGGGGGCCGCTTCTCACGAGCGGCCCCCTTTTCATCGGCATCCTCAATCTCACCCCGGACTCCTTCAGTGATGGCGGCCGGTTCGTGGAGCCCACCGCGGCCCTGGCCCAGGCCCGACACCTGGTGGCCTCCGGCGCCCGCATGCTGGACCTCGGGGCTGAGAGCACCCGGCCGGGTTCCGCGGTGGTGGACGCCGCCACGGAATGGGGCCGTCTCGAGCCGGTGCTGTCGGCCCTGGCGGAGGCCCTGCCGCGCATCCCTCTCAGCCTGGACACCCGCCACGCGGCCGTGGCCGCGAAGGGTCTCGCTGCGGGCGCCGCTGTCATCAACGATGTGGATGGCTTCACCGTGCCGGCCATGCTGGAATTGGCCGCGGCCTCGCGGTGCGGCCTCATCGCCATGCGCAGCCGTCGCCTTGGGGAGGGGTTCCTGATGCCCCCCTACGCCGACTCCACGCCGAAGGACGCGGCTTCCGCCATCGCTGAACTGCTCGCGGTGCGGGACCGCCTGCGGGCCGCGGGCATCGCCGATGACCGCGTGCTGCTGGACCCCGGCTTCGGCTTCGGCACCACGTTCGCGGAGGATCTCGCACTCTGGAACGCCTTGCCCCGCCTGCCCGGGGCCCTGGGCTGGCCGGCGGACCGGATCTGCATCGGGATCTCCCGCAAGCGGTTCCTCGCGTCCCGGGCCGGAACGCCGGGCCTCGCCCCGGACCAGCGGGATCCCCTTACCGCCACGGCCCACGCGGAAGCCATGGAATGGGGCTACAGGGTCTTCAGGACGCACGCCATCGGTTAATCTGACGGCATGAGCCTGCGCTATTTCGGAACCGACGGCATTCGCGGGGTGGCCCTGCGTTCCCCCCTCACCCTGGAAGAGGTGTCCCGCTGGGGCGCCGCCTGGGCCCAGGTGGCCCGGGAAGCCGGTGTGAAGCGGCTCGTGGTGGGCTGGGATCCCCGCTCCAGCTCCGGTCCCATGTCCGAGGCGTTCATCCTGGGCGTGGGGATGGGCCTGAAGGTGCTGATCCTGGGCATGGCGCCCACCCCCGCGGTGGCCTGGACCGTCGCGAAGCTGAGCATGGAGGGAGAGAAGACCTGGGGTCTCATGATCTCCGCCAGCCACAATCCGCCTGAGGACAACGGCCTCAAGGGCTTCAACGAGCTGGGCGAGAAGCTCGAGGAGGGCCAGGAGCGCGCCATCGAGGCCGCGTTCGAGGTCATTCCCGAGCCAACCACCATCTCCCTGCCGGCCAGCCACCTGGACCTCCGGCCCTACCTGGCCCACCTCGGCGGCCTCGACCTGCCCCGTAATTTCGGCGTGGTGATCGACTGCGCCCATGGCGCCACTGCCGAAGCCGCCCTGGAGCTCTTCCGCGGCGACGCCATCCACTGGATCGGCGTGCCTCCCGACGGTCCCTCCATCAACGTGGGCGTGGGCTCGACCCACCTCAACGCCCTGTCGGCGGCCGTGGTGGCGCGGGGGGCCCAGCTGGGCATCGCCTTTGATGGCGACGGGGACCGCTGCCTTCTCGTCGACAGCCAGGGCGACCTGGTGGATGGCGACCAGATGGTGTGGCTGCTGGCCCAGGATCGCCTGGCCTGCGGGGATGCTCCTCCGGGCGTGGTGGGCACCGTGATGACCAACGGCGGCCTGGCCCAGGCCCTGGCCCACGCCGGTATTCCCTTCGTCCGCACCCCCGTGGGTGACAAGTTCCTGCTGCGGGAGATGGCCCGGCGCGGCTGGGATCTCGCCGCCGAGGCCTCGGGCCATCTCATCCAGAAGCGTGTGGGGCCCAGCGGCGACGGCATGGCTGCCGCGCTCGGCATCCTGCGGGCCCTCCTGCACCGGCCGAATGACCGCCGCTGGGCCTGGACCTTCCGCCCCTGGCCCCAGCGCCTGGTGAACGTGCTGGCCAAGGACCGGCGGGCCGTGGAGGCCTGCCCCGAACTGGTGGCCACCATGGCCGCCATCGACGCTCGCTGGGGCGAGGGGGTGCGCCAGGTGGTCCGCTGGTCCGGCACGGAGCCCAAACTCCGGCTCATGGTGGAGGCCCAGGAGGCCACCTGGGTGGATCTGGCCCTCCACGAGCTCGAAGCCGCCGCCCGGCGGGACCTGGCGCTCTGACATGGCACCCGACGTCCGCCGCCCCGTGGATCGCTGGCTGGTGCTGTTCGCGCTGGCCCTGGTCGCCGTCGGGATGGTGTGGATCTACTCCGCCTCCGCCATCAAGGCCTCCCAGAATCACGCGGCCGCCACCGCCTTCCTGACCCGGCAGCTCCTCGGTGGCGTCATCGGCATCGCCTGCATGCTGGCGCTCTCCCAGGTGGACCTGACCCCCCTCCAGGACCACCCGCGCCCCCTCCAGATCACCTACGGGATCCTGGTGCTGCTCCTGGCTGCGGTGCTTTTCTTCGGGCCCAAGATCAACGGTGCCCACCGCTGGATCCGGCTCGGGGCCATGAGCCTCCAGCCCTCGGAGCTCTTCAAGCCCCTGTCGGTCCTCATCGCCGCGGGCTGGATGGTCCGCCATCGCGAGGCCTGGACCAGCCATCGCGATGCCCTGCCCAAGCTGCTGGGGCTGGCCGGCATCATGTCGGTGCCCCTGGCCCTCATCCTGCGCGAGCCTGACTTCGGGACCTCCTTCCTCATCGTCTTCGTGACGCTGATGGTGGTGTTCCTCGGCGGCGCGCCCAAGTGGATCTTTGCCGTGGCCATTCCGGTCCTGGGCGCCCTGGGGACCGCCTTCGTGGTGCTGTCGCCCTACCGTCTGGCCCGCGTGACGAGCTTCCTGAATCCTGCGGCCGATCCCCTCGGCAAGGGCCACCAGGCCCTCCAGAGCCTCGTGGCCGTGGGCAACGGCGGCTTCATGGGCGTCGGCCTGGGCGGCGGCAAACAGAAGCTCTTCTTCCTGCCCGAGGCGCACACGGATTTCATCTACGCGGTGATCGCCGAGGAGGCCGGCCTCATCGGGACCGTGGCGATCCTGGCGCTCTTCATCGCGATCCTCTGGCGGGGCTACCGCATCGCCCGGCGCGTCAACGACACCTTCCTCAAGCTCTGCGCCATGGGCTTCGTCCTGCTGCTGGTGGTGCAGGCCCTGATGAACATGAGCGTGGTGCTGTCGCTGGCCCCCAACAAGGGCATCCCCCTGCCCTTCATCTCCTTCGGCCCCAACAGCCTCATCGCCAGCCTCATCTGCCTTGGCCTGTTGCTGGCCATCAGCAAGGAGGCAGGTTCAGCCTAGGCGCAGGGGTTCGTCGTCATCTTCGTCCACCAGGGTGATGTTCGAGCCGCCGCTGAGCAGCACCGCGTCCTCGTACATGTTCTTGAGCTTGGGCTCGAAGCGCTCCGCCTGGGCGAGCCGTGGATCCGGCCTCAGGTCCAGGGACAGGCGCAGGAGGCCGCGGAGGGCCGAGGGTTCCAGACCCAGGATCGCCGCGTGGACCTTCAGGGGGTTACCGACCTCGGCGCGGGTCGTGCTGAAGAGGACATTCCCCTCCCACCGCAGGTCCGTCACCAGGGGCCGCAGGTCCAGCTGCTTGACCTGCTTGCGGCCTTCGATCCGGCCGCCCTTCTCCCAGAGCCACTCCGTCGCGCGGAGGAACGCGGCCGTGCGGAGCCGCGCCCCATCCGCATGGTCGGCCGGGCACTCCCAGCGCCAGTGGGAGGCATCAGCCAGTTCCCCCAGCGGCGAAGCGTAGGGCGGGCAGGCGTCCCAGTGATGGATCCGCAGCCCTTCCGGCAGCCGCCTGTTCATCCGCGCCATCAGGCTCCCGTGCGCTTCCGGCGGCTCCATCCGGAGCTCCGCCTCGGCCCATTCCGCCAGGCCGCCGGCCCCCGCGGGCAGCGGCAGTTCCAGTCGGAGCGAAGGGCGGGAGCGCTTGCCGAAGTCCAGGGCCAAGCGGAACCCCTCAAGGCGGAAGGCCTGGAGCAGGATCGCGTGTACGTCCCCCTCGTCGAAGTCCAGGGCCCCGCCGTCCTTCGCGTAGCCCAGGCGCACGGTGGCGCGTCGGCTGTCCAGCTGCCAGGTCGCCTCTCGCCGCGCCATGGCCTTCGTGGCCAGTGGCGCCAGGAGGGAGCCGATCTGCTTCGCGGGCTCCTCCCGGGCCTGCCTCCGCTCGGCGCGGACCAGACAGGCGCCTTCCTCCACCAGATCCTCCTCGACCAATCCCTCGACGAGCGCGGAGAGATCCGCCGGCTCTCCCTGCAGGGCCTGGCGCAGGGTCTGCAGCGGATGGGGTTCGAGGTTTTCCGCTTGCCGCTCCATGGCGGCCAGCACCATCGCTAGCCGGGCCTGCCTCGCCAGTGCTTCGGCGGGAATGGAGGGATGGGGAGCGGATGCGTTCACGACTCCAGGATAGTGAGGCCGCACCGCGTGCGCGGATCAAACGGCGTTTGGCCGACGTGCAGAAATCGAGAAAATTTTTTCCCCATTACCGAGGGGGCGGGGAGGGATTTCCACATCCTTTGTGGGAAGCGGGGGTGCAATCCGGAAGAATTCCTTCCAGCTCAAGCCACTTGGGTCCGTGCTGATTTTTGGTGGCAGGTTCCCGCCCTGACGAGACAGTTGACAGGTGTCGCCGGGCTCGTTCCAGCGGGAGGACAGACACAGTCTTTGCCTTCCGTCCCGGGACCCGCCAAGCTGGAATCCACATGATCCACGACCCTTACATCGTCCCCCCCCTGCCGGCTTCGTGGCCGTACGAACCTGGCAGGCCGCTCCGTCCGCTGGGCTGCCGCGTGAACCTGGAGCTGCCGGGCCTCGGCCCCGGCTGGCGCGTCTGTACGCCCGGCGGCCAGCTCATCGAGGGAGAGGCCCTTCCGCTCGAAGGCGCCTTCGGTCGCGGCGGCATTCTCCGCGTCGGCGATCTGGTGATGCGCCCCTACCGCCGCGGCGGCCTCCTGCGCCACCTGAACGAACGGACCTACCGGACCCACCTGCGTTTCGCAGCGGAGCACGCGGTCCATCGCGGACTCTGGGAGGCGGGCTTCCCCACCGTGGAGCCCCTCGGCTATGCGTGGCGGCCCAACGGCATCGGCGTGGAGGGCGTGCTGTTCACGCGGCTGGCCGAGGGCGAGGCCTGGCCGCGCCGCTGGGATCTCAGCGCCGGACGCGCCGACGCCATCCGCCAGGCCCTCGCCTCGCTCTGCGAGTGGGGCCTGTGGTCGCCCGACCTCAACGCCACCAACATTCTCTTGCCGCCGAGCGGCGGCGCCCTCGTCCTGGATTGGGATCGCGCCGGCTTCACGCCTGCGGGCACGGACCTCTGGCCCCGCTACCGCGCACGCCTCGAGCGCAGCCTGCGCAAGCTGGGTGCGCCCGCGGAGGCCCTGTCCATCATTGGATCTGCACAGCTTCCTTGATGAGCACGGGCTTCACGGGAAGGTTCGGGAAATCGCTGCGCTTGTAGCTGGTCTTCACGGCCTGGATGCGGTCCACGACGTCCATGCCCTTCACGACCCGACCGAACACGCAATAGCCCCATGTCTTGTCGTTGGCCTTGCTCTTGAAGTCGAGGGACCGGTTCTCGACCGTATTGATGAAGAACTCCGCCGCGGCGCTGTGGGGATCCGGCGTCCGCGCCATGGCCACGGTGCCGCGCTTGTTCTTGAGTCCCGCCGCCAGCGCGCGGTCGGCCTCGTTGGGGATGGAGGCGTCGGTCCGCTTCTTCCCCAGGTAGTCCACGTAGCCGCCGCCCTGGATCATGAAGCCGGGGATGACGCGGTGGAAGATGGTGCCGTTGTACTGCCCCTTCTTCACGTACTTCAGGAAATTCTCCACGGTCCGCGGAGCCGCCTGCGGCTCGAGCTCCATCACGATCACCCCCAGGGAGGTGGTGAGCTTCACCTGGGGCTTGGGGCCGGCGCTCAGGGCAGCCGCTGCAAGAGACAGAAGGACAGCGAGCAAGGGTCGCATCGGGATCTCCGGGGGGGCCTCCCAGCATAGCGCGTCGCCGATTCCGGTGTCCCGCGGTGGCGCCGCCGTTGCGACCCGGTGGCCAGGAGCGTAGGGTGGAAGCCTCGTCACACGATATTTGCGAGGGTCGTCATGCCCACCTACCAGCTCACTGTGAATGGCCGCGGCCACAGCGTGGAGGTCGACGCCGACACGCCGCTGCTTTGGGTGCTCCGGGACACGCTCGGCCTCACCGGCACCAAGTTCGGCTGCGGCCAGGGCGTCTGTGGTGCCTGCACTGTCCATCTCGACGGGCAGGCCGTGAAGGCCTGCCAGACGAGCCTGAAGGAGGCCGCCGGACGTACCGTCATCACCGTGGAGGGCCTGTCCAAGGATGGCTCCCACCCGGTGCAGCGTGCCTGGATCGCCGAGGACGTGGCCCAGTGCGGCTACTGCCAGCCGGGCATGATCATGACCGCCGCGGCCCTGCTGAAGCGCAAGGCCCGTCCCTCGGACCACGACATCGATGAAGCCTTCGCCGATCATGTCTGCCGCTGCGGCACCTACCCCCGCGTCCGCAAAGCGGTGAAGCGCGCCGCCGGAGGTGCGAAGTGACCAGCCGCCGCGACTTCCTGAAACTGACCGGCGCCGCCGGCACGGGCTTGATGCTGGGCGTGTACCTGGAGGCCAAACCCCGCCCTGGGGAGACCACCAGGGCGGCCTTCCGCCCCAATGCCTTCCTGACTATCCGGCCTGATGGCACGGCGCAGATCACCGTGCCCAAGGTGGAGATGGGCCAGGGCGTCCGCACGGCTCTCCCCCTGGCGTTGGCGGAGGAACTGGACCTCGACTGGTCGAAGGTCGAAGTCATCACCGGCCAGCCCGGACCGGAGTTCAAGGCCATGAACACCGGCGGCAGCACCAGCGTGAGCACCACCTGGGATACGCTCCGCCGCGCCGGGGCCACGGCCCGGGAGATGCTCAAGGGCGCGGCCGCCGCCCAGTGGAAGGTATCCCTGGGCCAGTGCCGCACGGAGAAGGGCTTCGTGCTCGGTCCCGACGGGAAGAGGCTGGCCTATGGCGCCCTGGCGGAAGCCGCGGCCAAGCTGCCCGTTCCCAAGGATGTCCCCCTGAAGAAGCCCGGCGAGTACCGCCTGCTGGGCAAGCGGACGCCCCGCTTCGACGGCCCGGCCATCGTCACGGGCAAGGCGGTCTTCGGCCTCGATGTGCGGCGCCCGGACCAGCGCTTCGCCGCCGTGCTGCGCTGCCCCGTGCCCGGGGGCCAGCCCAAAACCTGGGATGACGCCAAGGCCAAGGCCGTGCGCGGCGTGAAGGCCGTGCTGAAGGTGCCCACGGGGCTCGCGGTCGTGGCCGACAGCACCTGGGCGGCCTTCAAGGGCCGGGAGGCGCTGGCCGCCGCGGCCACCTGGGACGAGGGCACCGGCCGGGATTTCAATTCCGCCACGCTCGAAGCGAAGATGCGGGCGGCCCTCACCGGGCCCGCCGACGACGCCCGCCGGGAAGGCGACCCCGCCAAGGCCCTGGCCGCCGCCGCCAAGGTGCTGGAGGCGGAGTACAGCTTCCCCTACCAGGCCCACGTCACCGTGGAGCCCATGAACGCCACCGCCCAGGTGGGTGGCGATGGCGCCGAGATGTGGGTGGGCAGCCAGTCCGCGAATCGGGCCCAGGATCGCGCCGCCGCGGCCATGGGCCTGAAGGCCGAGCAGCTGAAGCTGAACGTGCCCCTCATCGGCGGTGGCTTCGGACGCCGCCTGGGCACCGACTTCAGCACCGAGGCCGCCCAGGTGGCCAAGGCCGCCGGCGGCGGTCCCGTGCAGGTGGTGTGGGACCGGGAGGATGACCTCCGCCACGACCTCCACCATCCCGCGACGCTCCACCGACTGCGCGCGGGGATCGACGGCGCGGGCGCCCTCGCGGCCTGGACCCACCGCATCGCCGGCCCTGCTGTGCTGAGGTCCTGGCTGGGAGGCCAGAAGGCGCCCTCCCAAGCCACCACGGAAGCCAACGGCGCCTACGACATCCCCTACGCCATCCCCGCCCTCGCCGTGGATTTCTCGGAAGTGGAAGCGCCCACGCCCCTGGGCTGGTGGCGCGGCATCCAGATCGTGCCCAATGTCTTCGCCCGGGAATGCTTCCTCGACGAAGTCGCCCACGCCCTGGGGAAGGACCCCCTCCGCTTCCGCCTGGACCTGCTGGGCGACCGCGGCATCGTCAAGTTCGGCCGCGACGCGGCCGACATCCGGCGCCTGAAGAAGGTGCTGGAGGTGGCGGCGGAAAAGGCCGGCTGGGGCCGCAAGCTGCCCGCGGGCCATGGCCTCGGCCTTGCGTGCCACGCCTATGACGGCCGCACCTACGCCGCCGAGGTGGCGGAGGTCTCCCTGGTGAAGGGCCGGCTCAAGGTGCACAAGGTCACCTGCGCGGTGGACTGCGGCCTGGCGGTGAATCCCGCGGGCCTCGAAGCCCAGGTGGAAGGCGGCATCGCCTTCGGCCTCTCGGCCCTCTTCTCCCAGATCACGTGGGACAAGGGCCGTACCGTGCAGACGGGCTACCACGACTTCCCTGTGCTGCGCCTCGGGGACATGCCCCTCGTCGAGACCCACGTGATCCCCAGCGTCGAGGCCCCTTCCGGCATGGGCGAGCCGCCCGTGCCCGTGGTCATCCCGGCCGTGCTGAACGCGGTCTTCGCCGCCACGGGAAAGCGGATCCGGAAAGTTCCCATTGAAGATGGATTGATCTAGTTTTTCATATCCCACCCTCGCCATCAAACGGGCGTAGCATGGGGGCCGCCATCCCAGCTGGAGGTGCCCATGGCGGAGTACACGCTCTCGGTCAATGGCCAGTCCCACACGGTCGAGGCACCACCCGATATGCCCCTTCTCTGGGTGCTGCGCGATCGCCTCGCCCTGACAGGCACCAAGTTCGGCTGCGGACAGGGCCTCTGCGGCGCCTGCACCGTCCATCTCGGCGGCGAGCCCGTGCGGTCCTGCGTCACGCCGGTGGGCGACGTCGGCACGAAGCGCATCACCACCATCGAGGGCCTGGACCCCCATGGCGCCCATCCCCTGCAGAAGGCCTGGATCGAGACGGACGTCGCCCAGTGCGGCTACTGCCAGACGGGGCAGATCATGACCGCCGCGGCCCTGCTGGCCAAGCACCCCAAACCCACGGACCGCGACATCGACCAGGCCATGGGCGAGAACGTGTGCCGCTGCGGCACCTACCTGCGGATCCGCGAGGCCATCCACCGGGCCGCGGGCCAGCGGAAGGAGGTGGCCCCATGAGCACCACCCGGCGTGACTTCCTCAAGACCACCGGCGCCCTGACCCTGGCCTTCGCCCTGCCCGTGCGGGTGAGGGGCGCCGCGGCCCAGGCCCCGGTAGCCTCGTTCCAGCCCAGCGGCATGCTCCGCATCGATCCCGACGGTTCCATCACCATCTGGGCCACGCGGACGGAGATCGGCCAGGGCGTGCGCACCAGCATGGCCATGGCCATCGCGGAGGAACTCGAGGCGGACTGGTCCCGCGTGAAGGTGCTCCAGGCCTCCACCGCGCCGAGATTCGGCGATCTCGGTGTCACCGGCGGCAGCCAGACCACGCGCTCCACCACCCTGGCCCTTCGGAAGGTGGGCGCCCAGGCCCGGGAAATGCTCCTCCAGGCCGCTGCCGACACCTGGGGTGTGGCCAAGTCCGAGTGCCTGGCGCGCTCGGGCCGGATCCAGCACCCGCCCACGAAGCGGAGCCTGGCTTACGGCGACCTGGTGGCCCGGGCCGCAAAACTCACGGCCCCGGCGGAGCCACCGCTGAAAGCGCCCAGGGATTTCCGGATCCTGGGCAAGGACACCCTGCGCCTGGACGGGCCCGACATCGTCACCGGACGGGCCCAGTTCGCCACGGATATCCACCTCCCCGGCATGCTCGTGGCGAGCATCGAGCGGTGCCCGGTGTTCGGCGGGAAGGTGAAGTCCTTCGACGCCGCGGCCGCCCTCAAGGTGCCCGGCGTGAAGAAGGTGCTGCAGGTTTCGAGCGGCGTGGCCGTCTTCGGCGAGGACACCTGGGCGGCCTTCGCCGGCCGGGAGGCGCTGAAGGTGCAGTGGGACGAAGGCCCGGCCGCCAAGGTGGACAGCGCCGCCCTCCGGCGGCAGTTCGAGGAGCGGCTCAAGACGCCGGGCAAGGTCGTGCGCCAGGAAGGTGATGCGGCCCAGGCCCTGCCCAAGGCGGCCAAGCGCATCAAGGCCACCTACGACGCCCCCTTCCTCGCCCACGCCACCATGGAGCCCATGGTGGCCGTGGCGGACGTGAAGCCCGACCGCTGCATGATCTGGGCCCCCACCCAGGCCCCGGGGATGACCCTGCCCTTCGTCGAGAAGCTCACGGGCCTGAAGGCCGACCAGATCGAGATCCAGGTCACGCTGGCCGGCGGTGGCTTCGGCCGCCGCGCCATGGCGGACTTCATCCTCGATGCCGTGGAGTGCTCCAAGGCGGTCGGCGCGCCGGTGAAGGCGCAGTGGACCCGGCCTGACGACTTCCAGCACGACGGCTATCGCCCGGCCACCCTCCACGAACTGGAGGCGGGTCTGGACGGCCAGGGCCATCCACTCGCCTGGCGCCACCGATTCGTGGGGCCTTCCATCGCGGCCGCCAACCACTTCCCCTGGCCCGCGGAAGCCACGGAGCTGGCGGGCGCGGCGGACCTGGCCTATGCCATCCCGAACCTCCACGTGGAGTGGGGCCAGAGCGACACGCCGGTGCCCATCTGGTTCTGGCGGGCCGTGCCGGCCAGCTTCAACCCCTTCGTCACCGAGTCCTTCCTGGACGAATTGGCCCATGCGGCCGGGAAGGATCCCCTCGATTTCCGCCTCGAAAACCTTCCGAAGGGTCCGCGGAAGCTGGGGAGGGACACCTTCGACCCGGCCCGGTACCGCGCCGTGCTGGAGCTGGCGGCAACCAAGGCCGGCTGGCGGACCCGCAAGCTGCCCAAGGGCTGGGGACGCGGCATCGCAGCCCACGCCTACCTGGACTGCGGCACCTATGTGGCCCAGGTGGCGGAAGTGGAAGCCAAGGCCGACGGCAGCATCCGCGTCCACCGCGTGGTCTGCGCCGTGGACTGCGGGATGGTGCTCAATCCGGGGAACGTGAAGGCCCAGATGGAGGGTGGCATCGCCTTCGGCCTCAGCGCCGCCCTCTACGACGAGATCACGCTCAAGGACGGCCGCGTGACCGCCGACAGTTTCTCGGCCCACCCGATCCTCCTGCTCCCATCCATGCCCAAGGTGGAGGTCCACATCGTGCCCAGTGACCTGCCGCCGGGCGGCGTGGGCGAACCGGGCCTGCCGCCCCTGGCGCCCGCCGTGGCCAACGCGGTCTTCGCCGCCACCGGCAAGCGCCTGCGCAGTCTGCCGCTCCTCCCACCGGCTCTGCGCAAGGCATAATCTCCTCATGCACAAGGAACTCCAGGACATCCTCGGCTTGATCCGGGAGCAGGGCGGGCCCTTGGCCCTGGCCACGCTGCTGCGCGTCGAAGGCTCCAGCTACCGCCGACCCGGATCCCGCCTGCTCACCGATGGGGAGCAGGTGCTGCGCGGCTCCCTCAGCGGCGGCTGCCTGGAGGGGGAGGTGCTCGGAAGGGCCAGGGAGGTGCTGGCCGACGGCCTCCCGCGGCGGCTGCGGTACGACTTGCGGGGCGAGGCGGACCTCGTCTGGGGCAGCGGCAGCGGCTGCGAAGGGGTGCTGGACATCTTGGTGGAGCGGCTGGATCAGGCCGCCCCCCCGGGCTGGCTGGCCTGGGTCGAGGAGGTGCTGCGGGATCGCCGCCCCCTGCGCCTTGCGACCTCGCTGAAGGAGGGCTTCCCGCGCCGTCGCCTGCGTGAGGGGGATGCTCCGGACGCCGAGGAAATCCTGGAGGTCATCCCCCCGCCGGTCTCGTTGTGGGTCCTGGGCGCCAGCGATGACAGCCGGCCCCTGGTCCGCCTGGCCAAGGGGCTCGGATGGTCCGTGGGCCTGCTGGACCATCGCCCCGCCTTCGCCCGGGCGGAACGCTTCCCCGAGGCGGACCGCATCCTCTCGGGCCACCCCGCCCAGCGGGTGCCCGGGCTGGGACTGGACGGCCGCAGCGCGGTGGTGCTCATGACCCACAACTACCAGAAGGATCTCGAGGCCCTGCGGCTGCTTGGGGACGCGGGCGCCGGGTACCTCGGCCTCATGGGCAGCCGGGCCCGGAGCGCGAAGCTGGTGGCCGAGCTCGCCGCGGAGGGCCTCCACTTCGGAGACCGCCTGCACA
This sequence comes from Geothrix edaphica, assembly GCF_030268045.1. Taxonomy (NCBI): domain Bacteria; kingdom Pseudomonadati; phylum Acidobacteriota; class Holophagae; order Holophagales; family Holophagaceae; genus Geothrix; species Geothrix edaphica. The sequence goes on along the minus strand of NZ_BSDC01000001.1, from coordinate 1,022,753 downwards.
GCCCGGTGGGACTGGATCTGGGCGCCGAGGATCCCGAGACCATCGCCCTGGCCGTGCTGGCGGAGATCCAGGCCAGCTTCCAGGGCCGGGCGGGCGGTTCCCTGCGGGCATCCCGCGCGCCCGTGTCGGCCCCATGATCGCGGCCGTCATCCTGGCAGCGGGAGCGGGGCGACGCATGGGCGGCCCCAAGGCTCTCCTGCGCCTGGCCGGCGAGACCCTGCTGCACCGCACTGCCCGGGCCGCCCTGGACGCCGGCTGCCGTCCGGTGGTGGCCGTGATCGGGGCCTGGGACGCCGGCCTTGACGGACTGGAGGTCCGGACGGTCTTCAACCCCGAGGCCCAGGAGGGCATGGGCAGCTCCATCCGCCAGGGCATTGCGGCCCTGGCGCCGGAGGTGGAAGCCGCCCTGCTGCTGACGGTGGACCAACCCGCCGTGGACGCGGCCCTGCTCGAAGCCCTGCTGGCCTTGGCCGCAGCCCATCCCGCGCGCGCCGTGGCCTGCGCCTATGCTGGCACCCTCGGCATCCCCGCCGTGCTGCCGCGGCGGTGCTTCCCGGAATTGCTGGCCCTGCGCGGGGACCGGGGGGCCAAGGCCCTCCTCCTGCGTCAGCAGACGGTCTCCCTGCCCTTCCCGGCCGGCGCCGACGACCTGGACGCGCCCGGGGACCTGGACAGCATCAGGCGCTGAGGCTGGGCTTCTTCTGCAGATGGTCGTAGCGCTTGCGGGCCTGCTCCAGCTCCGACAGGTGCGTGCCGGCCCACTCGCAGAGGGCGCCCAGGGGCCCGATGAGCGTGTGCCCCAGCTTGGTCAGCTCGTACTCGGTGCGGGGCGGCACCTCAGGATAGACGTGGCGCGTGACCAGGCCGTCCCGCTCCAGCTTCCGCAGGGTCTGGGTCAGCATCTTCTGGCTGATGCCACCCACCTGGCGGTGGAGGTCGCCGTAGCGCTGCTTCCCCTTCGACAGCAGGTAGATCAACAGGGTCGTCCACTTGTCGGCGATGAGATCCAGGGCCTGGCGCGTCGGGCACTGGGCGCTGAGGACGTTGGGAGCCAGGGCGCATGCCTTGCGAGTCGCATGACTAACCATTAGGTGCCTACCTTCCGAAATAGTGCCTACTTTCTTTTCGATCGTAAGCACCTAAAGTTTGGATCACGGGCGAATCGAATGCAAGCCCCCGAAAAGGAGATGAGGATGACCCAGCTTTCCATCGTGTTCCACAGCGGCTACGGCCACACCAAGGTGGTGGCCGAAAGCGTGAAGTCCGGCGCAGAGACCATTCCCGGCGCCAAGGTCCTGCTGGTTCCCGTCGAGGAGATCGACGCCCACTGGTCGGACCTTGAGGCCTCCGACGCCATCATCTTCGGCAGCCCCACCTACATGGGCAACGTGAGCGGCCCCTTCAAGACCTTCATGGATGCCAGCTCCAAGCCCTGGCTCGAGCGGAAGTGGAAGGACAAGCTGGCCGCCGGCTTCACCATCAGCGGCAGCCCCAGCGGCGACAAGCTGAACACCCTCCAGTCCCTGATGATCTTCGCCATGCAGCACGGCATGGTCTGGATCGGCAACGCCGAGATGCCCTACAACGAGGAGGGCATCAACCGTCTCGGCAGCTTCACGGGCCTCATGGCCCAGGCGGGCCAGGTGGCCCCCGAGGTCGAGCCCAACCTGGCGGACCGCAGGAGCGCCGAGCTCCTGGGGCAGCGCATCGCCTCCGCGGCCACGCGGTGGGCGAAGGGCGCCTGATATTGTCATGACCGGAAAGCCTTCCAGATCCGTTAATCTGGAAGGCCCCCGGAGGAGTTCCCGAATGTCCGACCTCATCCAGCACCTCACTGACCAGACCTTCACCGAGGCTGTCGCCCATGGCACCACGGTGGTGGATTTCTGGGCTCCCTGGTGCGCGCCCTGCCGCGAGCTGGCCCCCATCACCGAGACCCTGGCCGCGGAGTTCAAGGGGAAGATCAGCTTCGCCAAGCTCAACGTGGATGACTTCACGCCGCTTTCCGAGCAGTACGACGTTCTCAGCATGCCGACCCTGGTGATCTTCAAGGACGGCGAGCCGCTGGACCGGATCGTGGGCTCCCTGCCCATCGACCAGCTGCGGACCCGCATCCAGCAGGTCATTTGAACCCGCACCCTCCCGTACCCGAGGCACTCATGAGCACCATCTCTGGCGAAAGCCTGCTTCAGCAGCTGAACTGGCGCTACGCCACCAAGAAGTTCGACCCCGCGAAGAAGATCTCCGCCCCCGACTGGGCCGTGATCGAGGAGGCCCTCGTCCTCACGCCCTCCAGCTACGGGCTGCAGCCGTGGAAGTTCATCGTCGTCACCGACCCGGCCCTCAAGGCCAAGCTGCGCCCCGCGTCCTGGAACCAGTCCCAGGTGGAGGACTGCAGCCACCTGGTGGTCCTCACCGCCAAGCAGGACATCACCGAGGCCGACGTGGACCGCTTCGTGGCCCGCATCGCCGAGGTGCGCGGCGTGGCCATCGACACCCTGGCCGGCTACAAGGGCTACATGGTGGGCGACCTGGTCAAGGGCGCCCGCCACGCGGTCATCCAGGAGTGGGCCGCCCGCCAGACCTACATCGCCCTGGGCAACCTCATGACTTCCGCCGCCCTGCTGGGCGTGGACGCCTGCCCCTTCGAGGGCATCGAGCCCGCCAAGTACGACGAGATCCTCGAACTCAAGGGCACGGGCTACACCACCATCAGCGCTTGCCCGTTGGGCTATCGCGCCACCGATGACAAGTACGCCAGCGCCCCCAAGGTGCGCTTCGAAGCCAAGGACGTCGTCGAGCACCGCTGAGCGCGAACAGCAACAACACCCGCAGAGGGTCGCTGAGAAGGCGGAGGATGCAGAGGTGAAGGAAAAGCCTTCCTCTGCGACCTCCGTCTTCTCATTCTTTTCTCTGCGAGAGTTTTATTCTTCGTGGCTTTCCTGCCTCACCCAAGGAGGTCCCCATGCTGACCCGCACCCTCGGAACCCAGGGACTCACGGTGTCCGCCCTCGGCCTCGGCTGCATGGGCATGTCCGATTTCTATGGCCACCGGGATGACGCTGAATCCACGGCCACGATCCTCCATGCCGTGGACCAGGGCATCACCTTCTTCGACACCGCGGATGTCTACGGACCCCACACCAACGAGGCCCTGGTGGGGAAGGCCCTGGCCCCGGTGCGGGAGAAGGTGATCCTCGCCACGAAGTTCGGCATCGTGCGGGACCCGGCCAACCCCGCCGCGCGCGGCGTCTGCGGCCGGCCCGACTACGTCCGCAGCTCCTGTGACGCCAGCCTGAAGCGCCTGGGCGTGGCCACCATCGACCTCTACTACCAGCATCGTCAGGATCCCGAGGTGCCCGTGGAGGATACCGTCGGCGCCATGGCGGAGCTCGTGAAGGCCGGAAAGGTGCGCTTCCTGGGCCTGTCCGAGGTGAGCCCGGCCACCCTCCGGCGCGCCCATGCTGTGCATCCCATCAGCGCTGTCCAGTCTGAATATTCGCTCTGGACCCGCGATCCCGAGGCCGGCCTGCTGCAGGCCTGCCGCGAGCTGGGCGTGGGCTTCGTGCCCTACAGCCCCTTGGGGAGGGGCTTCCTCACGGGCCAGATCAAGCGCTTCGAAGACTTCGAGCCGGATGACTACCGGCGCAACTCGCCCCGCTTCCAGGGCGGGAACTTCCAGGAAAACCTGGAGCTCGTCGCCCGCCTCCAGGACATGGCCGCCGCCCGTGGCTGCGCCCCGTCCCAGCTGGCCCTGGCCTGGGTTCTGGGCCAGGGCGGCGATATCGTGCCCATCCCGGGAACGAAGCGCCGGGACCGCCTGGACGAGAACCTGGGCGCCCTGGAGCAGGTGCTCTGCCCGGGCGAGCTCGTGGAGCTCAGCGGCCTCTTCCCGCCGGGTGCCGCCGCGGGGCCCCGCTATCCCGAATCGATGATGCGTCTGGTCAACCGCTAGCATCCAAGGTGCGGAGGGATCCATGGCCCGCCGTGCAGAGGCCCAATCCGACAACGTCCCCGGCCCCTTTTTCGTGGACCGGACCTGTATCGACTGCGGCACCTGCTACCAGTTCGCGCCGGAGACCTTCGCCGACGGCGGCGACCACGCCAAGGTCCACGCCCAGCCCGGCGATTCCGTATCGCGGCTCCGGGCCTCCATGGCCCTGGTGGCCTGTCCCGTGGGCTCCATCGGCACCGATGACAAGGTGGAACTTCTCGCCGCCGCCAAGGCCTTCCCCCATCCCTTGGCTGAGGATGTCTTCTTCTGCGGCTACACCAGCGAGAAGAGCTTCGGGGCCTGGAGCTACCTGATCCGCCGGCCGAGGGGCAACGTGCTCATGGATTCGCCCCGGGCCGCCGAGCCGCTCATGAAGAACCTGGAGGCCCTGGGTGGCGTGGCCATGCTGGTGCTCAGCCACCAGGACGATGTGGCGGACCACGCCGCCTACCGCGCACGGTTCGGCTGCGAGCGCGTCATGCACCGGGCCGAGGGGATGACCTGGCCGGAACGGCTGGTGGAGGGCAGCGAGCCCATCCCCCTGGCCGATGACCTGCTGCTGATCCCCACGCCGGGGCACACGGCAGGGAGCGTGTGCCTGTTGTACCGGGACTTCCTCTTCACGGGGGACCACCTGTGGTGGAACCCGGAGAAAGGGCGCCTCTCAGCCTCCCGCACCTACAATTGGCACAGCTGGGAGCAGCAGCTTGACAGTCTGGAAAGGCTGCTCGACTTCGATTTCACCTGGGTGTTGCCGGGCCACGGGAGCATCCACCATGCGGATTCTCCCCTCGCCATGAGGGCCGAACTGGAACGGGCCTTGGCCATCCTCCGGCGGTCTTGATCGCGATCCCTCGGAAGGCGTGGGAAACTAGGGGGTTCCGCCGGAGTCCCCATGACCACCGCCTCTGATGCCCCCATCATCACCGCGCCCCGCGGCACCCACCTGCACTGCAAGGGCTGGGTCCAGGAGGCCGCGCTGCGCATGCTCATGAACAACCTGGATCCCGAGGTGGCCGAGCGGCCCGAGGACCTGGTGGTCTACGGCGGCCTGGGCAAGGCGGCCCGTAACTGGGACTGCTTCTACGCGATCGTGAAGGAGCTGAAGCACCTGAACGATGACGAAACCCTGCTGGTGCAGAGCGGCAAGCCCGTGGGTGTGGTGAAGACCCATCCCGACGCGCCCCGCGTCCTCATCGCCAACTCCAACCTGGTTCCGAAATGGGCCACCTGGGAGCACTTCCGCGAACTGGATCAGAAGGGCCTGATGATGTACGGCCAGATGACCGCCGGCAGCTGGATCTACATCGGCAGCCAGGGCATCGTGCAGGGCACGTACGAAACTTTCGCCGAAGCCGCCCGCCAGCACTTCAACGGGACACTGGCCGGCACCTGGACCCTCACGGCCGGCCTGGGCGGCATGGGCGGCGCCCAGCCCCTGTCCGTCACCATGAACGGCGGGGTGGCCCTCTGCATCGAGGTGGACCAGACCCGCATCCAGAAGCGCCTGGACACCCGCTACCTGGACGAGTGGACCGACAACCTGGACACGGCCCTGACCCTGGTGCAGCAGTACGTGGACGCCCACGAGGCCCGGAGCATCGGCCTGCTGGGCAACGCCGCGGAGCTCCTGCCCGAGATCCTCAAGCGCGGCTTCCAGCCTGACCTCGTCACGGACCAGACCAGCGCCCACGACGAATACAACGGCTACATCCCCGCGGGGCTCTCGCTGGAACAGGCCGCCATCCTGCGCAAGGAGGAGCCCGAGGCCTACGTGGAGCGGGCCCTGGCGTCCATGCGGACCCATGTCGAAGCCATGGTCGAGTTCCAGCGTCGCGGCGCCGTCACCTTCGACTACGGCAACAACATCCGCGCCCAGGCCAAGCGGGCCGGCTTCGAGAACGCCTTTGCCTTCCCGGGCTTCGTGCCCGCCTTCATCCGGCCCCTCTTCTGCAAGGGCATCGGCCCCTTCCGCTGGGCGGCCCTGTCGGGCGATCCCGAGGACATCGCGGTGACGGACGCCGCCATGATGGAGCTGTTTCCCGAGAACGAAGGCATGATCCGCTGGCTCAAGGCCGCCAAAGAGAAGATCGCCTTCCAGGGCCTGCCCGCCCGCATCTGCTGGATCGGCGCCGGTGAGCGCCACCTGGCGGGCCTGAAGTTCAACGAGCTGGTCCGCACCGGCAAGGTGAAGGCGCCCATCGTCATCGGCCGCGACCACCTGGACAGCGGCAGCGTGGCCAGCCCCAACCGCGAGACCGAGGCCATGAAGGACGGCTCCGATGCCGTCAGCGACTGGCCGCTGCTCAACGCCATGACCGCCGTGGGCGGCGGCGCCTCCTGGGTGAGCTTCCATCATGGCGGCGGCGTGGGCATGGGCTACAGCCAGCACAGCGGCGTGGTCATCGTGGCCGACGGCACCGATCGCGCGGACCGCTGCATCGCCCGCGTGCTCTGGAACGACCCCGCCATGGGCGTCTTCCGCCATGCCGATGCCGGCTACGAAACCGCCCGCGAGCATGCCGAGACCATCGGCCTGCACATCCCCATGAAGGGCTGATGCCACTGGATCAGCGGATACCTCAAGCCCTGCGGTAAGCTGGCGGATCTTCCCGACGAGGTCTCCATGCCCGCCAGCCTTCCGCGCCTGCTGTCCGCCCTTCTGCTCTGCGCCTCGCTGACGGCTGGCCCGAAGGGCAAGGTACCCGCGCCCGCCCCGAAAGCGCAGGGGCCGGTCGTGGATGCGGCCCGTCTCGCGGCCCTGAAGGCCCGCAGCCTCGGGCCCGCCATCATGGGCGGCCGGGTTTCCGACATCGCCGTGGATCCGGCAAGCCCCGACACGTTCTACGTGGGCCTGGCCACGGGAGGCGTCTGGAAGACCGCCAATGCGGGCGCCACCTTCTCCCCCCTCTTCGACAAGCAGCCCGTTCAGTCCATCGGTGCCGTGGCTGTGGCCCCTTCAGATCCGAAGGTGCTTTGGGTCGGAACGGGAGAGGCCAACGACCGCAACAGCTCCGGCTGGGGCAACGGCGTCTACCGCTCCACAGACGGCGGCGCCACCTGGGCCCGGGCGGGCCTGGAGGGCAGCAGGGCCATCCCGCGGGTCGTGGTCCATCCCAAGGACCCCGCCATCGCCTGGGTGGCGGTGATGGGCGATCTGTGGAACCCCGGCGGCGAGCGGGGGCTCTTCAAGACCACCGACGCCGGGAAGACCTGGAAGGCCGTCCTCAAGGCTCCCGGCGGCCTGGACATCCGCGTGGGCTGCGGCGATGTGGTCCTGGATCCCTCGACCCCGGATACCCTCTACGCCACCCTCTACGCGCGGCAGCGCACCCCCTGGTCCTTCAGCTGTGGCATCGCCGCCTCGGAGGGGCAGGATGTCGGCGGCATCTACCGAAGCACCGACGGCGGAGCCACTTGGCGCAAGCTCGGGAAGGGCCTGCCCACACTCACCGGTCGCATCGGCCTGGATGTCTCCCGCAGCAACCCGAACGTCGTGATGGCGGTGGTCCAGAGCGACCAGGGCGGCACCGTGGGCATCGACGACCTCCTGAGCCGCGCCGGCGGCGTGTTCCGCTCCGAAGACGGCGGGGAGAGCTGGATCCGCATGAACGCGCTGAACCCCCGCCCCTTCTACTTCAGCCAGCTCCGCATCGACCCGGTGAATCCCCAGCGGGTCTACGTGGCGGGCTACATGCTGCACGTCTCGGACAACGGGGGCCGCAGCTTCCGGGAGGACCTCTTCGGCAAGGTCCATGCAGACTGCCATGCCCTGGCCTTCCCCAAGGCCGATCCCCCGAAGGTGGAACCCCCCGCGCCCGGCGAGCCGGCGCTGCCACCCGTCTCACCTCGGCTGCTGCTGGGCACGGATGGCGGCGTGTACCAGAGCTACGAGGCCGGCCAGGCCTGGCTCCACCTGAACAGCATCCCTGCGGGCCAGTTCTACCGCATCACCCTTGATGACAGCACGCCCTACCGCATCGCCGGTGGCCTCCAGGACAACCTCAACTGGGTGGGCCCCAGCCGCACCCGCTCCAAGGACGGGATCCTCAACTCCGACTGGACCAATATCGGCGGGGGCGACGGCTTCTCCTGCGCCTTCGATTCCCAGGACCCCGATCTGATCTACGCCGAGAGCCAGGAGGGCATGCTGCACCGCTTCAACCTCCGCACCGGCGAGCTGAAGACGCTGCGCCCCAACCCGGCCGAGGGCCAGCCCGCCTTCCGCTTCAACTGGAACGCGCCACTCTTCGGCAGCAGCCACGACAAGGGCGCCCTGTACCTGGGCGGCAACCGGATCTTCCGCCTGACGGACCGCGGGGAGAACTGGAAGGTCATCAGCCCCGACCTCTCGACTCGGGACCCCCAGAAGACCACGGCCACGGGCAGCGGCGCCGAGACCTACGGCGTGGTGTACACCCTGGCGGAGTCGCCCGTGAAGGCCGGACTGCTCTGGGCCGGCACGGACGACGGTAAGCTCTGGCTCACCGAGGACGACGGCGGCCACTGGACGGACCTCAGCGCCTTCGTGCCCACGCCGGCCCGCGGCCAGTGGATGAGCCGCATCGAGCCCGGAAGGCGCGACGCCAAGGTGGCCTACCTGGCCGTGGACGCCCACCGGGCCGGCCTCTACGCCCCCCTGGTCTACCGCACGGCCGACAGCGGACGCACCTGGCAGAGCCTCGCCGCCAACCTGCCTCCGGACGTGCCCGTGAAGGTGGTCCGGGAAGATCCGGTGAACCCGGACCTGCTCTATGCAGGCACCGAGGCCGGCCTGTACGCGAGCCTGGACCGGGGTGCGAACTGGGTGAAGCTCGGCGGCCTGCCCGCCGTGGCTGTGGACGACCTTCAGATCCAGCCCCGGGAGCGTGATCTCGTCATCGCCACCCACGGCCGCAGCCTCTATGTACTGGACGACATCTCGCCCCTGGAGGCCCTCACCGCCGAGGTCGCCGCCAAGCCGCTGGAGCTCTTCCCCGTGCGTCCCGCGGAAGGCGCCTATCTGCTGCCCGGCTGGGAGGACTCAGCCGGCAGGGGCATCTATCGCGGGGAGAACCCGCCCGAGGGCGCGGTGCTCACCTACTGGATCCGCGACCTGGGCGACGAGGCTCCCAGCCTTTCGATCACCAATGCCGAAGGCCAGCCCGTGGCCACCTTCCCCCTGCCCCGTACGCCGGGCCTGGGACGGGTGGCCTGGAACCTGCGCCCGACCAAGACCCTGCTCACCGAGTACGGCGGCCTGGGCCCCGACAAGTTCGTGCGCCCCGGCACCTACACTGCCACCCTGACTCTGGGCGCCGCCAAGGTGCAGCAGAAGGTCCAGGTCACCATCGCCCCCGGCATCGAAACCCGCTGACCGTCCCAAGAGAGGATCCATGTCCCGCCCCTGCCCCTGCACTTCCAAGAAGCCCTATGACCGCTGCTGCGGCCCGTATCACGCGGGGATGGCCCAGCCCGAGACCGCCGAGCAGCTCATGCGCTCCCGCTTCTCCGCCTATGCCCTCGGCAAGGTGGACTACCTGATCGCCACCCGCCCCGAGGACAAGCGCGCCGAGGAGAACCGGGAGGAGCTTGCCACCTACTGCAAGTCCGTCAGCTGCGTGGGCCTGAAGATCATCGCCAAAGAGAAGGGCGGCAAGGCCGACGACACCGGCATCGTCACCTTCCACGCCAGCCTCCAGGCCAACGGCCGGCGCACCCTCCACATCGAGACCAGCACCTTCGCACGGGAGAATGGCCGCTGGGTGTACGTCGACGGCGTGGTGAAGTCCTAGCAGGCCCGGCCGTTCAGAATACGACCAGGGTGCGGCTGCGCAGCTTATGCACCAACATGTCCAGCGGAATGAAGAAGATGCGGAGGGCCCGACCGTGGCGGCGGCGGTCGCCTCGAGAACGCAGGGCGCGTCGCTCGGTCCCAGCTTCGCGGTCGTAGTTCAAGGGGGTCTGGCTGATCCGTCGATTCATCTTCCGTTCCCCTCCCTTGAGGAATATAGGGCATAAAAGCGGGTTGCGCCGTCAAGTTGTGAGGAGGAGACCTCAACCACCCGGCCGGCCAGGTTGCCGCCTGGAGCTGGGATCGGCCTTCAAATTGAAGGCGTCGGTGTTTCATGTTGATTCAATGCCCTTGGGCAGCCGTTGGTTTGTATTATTTAATTATTACAATATAATAGGTTATAGTTTGGTTCACAAAATGCTTGGAAGTGCAGATGACTCACTCTCCGGTCCTCCTGCACAGTTTCCAGAGCCAGCCGCCCAAACACCACTCGGGGCAGGGCGCGATCCTGGAATGGATCGCCGCGGCCCACGCCCAGGCGGAAATCACCCTTCAGAAACCGACCACGGACGAAGCGCGAGAGGCCATCACCCGGAAATACCGGAAGCTGGTCATGCGCTTCGGCTGCAGCACGGATCGGATCCGTTCCCGCAACTCCGCCCTGGATGACTTCACCCACACCGACTGGGATCGCATGCGGATCTTCCGGCTCAAGGAATATCCGTCGGGCAAGCCCTGCGGCGAGCGGAGCCGTTTCTTCCGGGAGGTCAGCGGCCTCGCCTTCGACCAGTTCTACGCCGAGGAGGCAGACCCGCCGCCAGTGCTCATCCATGTCACCTGCACGGGATATGTCTCACCCAGCGGGGCCCAGCGGCTGGTGGCCAAGCGCGACTGGGGGCAGTCCACCGAGGTGATCCACGCCTACCACATGGGCTGCTACGCCTCGCTGCCCGCCATCCGAATGGCCGCGGGATTTGTGGAAAGGGGCAAGGCCCGGGTGGATATCGTCCACACCGAGCTGTGCACCCTGCACATGGATCCGACCCAGCATCTGCCCGAACAGCTGGTGGTGCAGACCCTGTTCGCGGATGGCGTGATCCGGTACTCCGCCTCGCGGATGGGGGAAGGGCCTCCGGTCGCGAACGGCCTGGAACTGATCGCCACCCGCGAGGAGATCGTGCCGAACACGGAGGACGCCATGAGCTGGATGGTCTCCGACTTCGGGATGTTGATGACCCTTTCCCGCAAGGTCCCGGACCACATCCGCGCCGGCCTGGGAGCATTCCTGGACCGCCTGGCCGCCACCGCAGGCTTGACCACGGCCCAGCTGTGCGAGGCAGCCCTCTTCGCCATCCATCCCGGCGGTCCCCGGATCATCGACGAAATCGCGGAGCACCTCGGTCTGCGCCCGGAGCAGATCCAGGCCAGCAATGCCATCCTGGGCGATTTCGGAAACATGTCCTCCGCGACGCTGCCCCATGTGTGGAAGGCCATCCTGGAGGATGGAGCTGTCCAACCCGGCACCCTGATCGTCTCCCTGGCCTTCGGGCCCGGGCTGACCATCTCCGGCGCCCTTCTTCGGAAAAGCGCGTGAACGGATTGCTGCTCTGGTCCCTGCCTTTCGGCCTCCAGGGGCTCGCCATGGGGGTGGACGAGTTCTGGTTCCACCGCCGGAGGACCCTGCCCCGTGGTGAGTGGATGGGGCACGCCCTGGACACTTCGGTGTTCCTGGCCTGCCTCGCCTGCCCGCTCCTACTCCCCCCGGTGGCCTCGAACCTCGGCCTCTACGGGGTGCTGGCCGTGCTCTCCTGCCTCCTGATCACCAAGGATGAGTTCCTCCACCAGCGCCTATGCCCCGGGGGGGAGCATTGGGTGCATGCCGTCCTGTTCATCCTGCATCCCCTGGTCCTGATCGCCACGGCCCTGCTCTGGATCAGCACGGGGGCCATACCTTTGAAGGGAATTCCCACACCGGCTCTGGCCTCGGCAAGGGCGATGCTTCTGTTCCAGTGCCTCGCCGTGTCCGGATTCCTGGTGTTCCAGGTCGTCTACTGGTCGACCCGCAAGCGACGGGAGAGCACGAGGCCCGGCATCAACAACACCCTCTACGATGAGCTGGGCGAAAGATGGTACACAGCCACCGATGATCCGGTCGCCCTGTTGAGGGCGGAGTCCCGCCTCAGGACCTCCTGGGTGCTGTCGGAACTGCAGGCGCATTTTGGCGAGCCGCCCCTCACCATCCTGGATGTAGCCTGCGGGGCCGGGTTCCTCGCCAATCCCCTGGCGGAGGCCGGCCATGCGGTCACCGGGATCGATCTCTCCCGGGACAGCCTGGCGGTGGCCCATCGACACGACACGACTCGTTCCGTGATCTACCGCTCGATGGATGCGCGGGTGCTGTCCCTTCCCGCCGGACGCTTCGACGCGATCTGCATGATGGACTTCCTCGAGCATCTGGTCGAACGGGATGCCGTCCTGCGGGAAGCCTCCAGGGTCCTCAGGCCCGGCGGCTTCTTCTTCTTCCATACGTTCAATCGGACTCCCATCAGCTGGCTCATTGCCATCAAGGGCGTCGAATGGTTCGTCAAGAACACCCCCAAGCACATGCATGTCTACGACCTGTTCCTGAAGCCCGCGGAGCTCAAGGATCTGTGTGCCCGGCACCACCTCGCCGTCGAGGTGGTGCGGGGCGTGCAGCCCCGGATCTTCACCTGGGCCTTCCTCAAGCTGCTGCTCACGGGACGGGTGAGCGACCAGTTCCAGTTCAAGTTCACCAAGTCCCAGAGGGTCGGGTACTGCGGCCGGGCCCTGAAGACCGCCTGACCCCCCCCAGATCTGCTTCCTGGGGTGACCACGGCAAATCAGCGAAAGGAGCATCCGCCATGAGCACGATCACCACCAAGGACGGTACGGAGATCTACTACAAGGACTGGGGCAGCGGGAGGCCTGTGGTGTTCAGCCACGGCTGGCCGCTGAGTGCCGATGCGTGGGAAGACCAGATGGTGTTCCTGGGTGCCCGCGGATACCGATGCATCGCCCACGACCGCCGTGGCCATGGGCGCTCCAGCCAGCCCTGGGATGGCAACGACATGGATACCTTCGCGGATGACCTCGCGGCACTCGTCGAGATGCTCGACCTGAAGGATGCCATCCATGTCGGGCACTCCATGGGCGGCGGCGAAGTCGCCCGGTACATCGGCCGCCACGGCACCAAGCGGGTGGCCAAGGCCGTGCTGATCGCCGCCGTGACGCCCTTGATGCTGAAGACAGCCGCCAACCCCGGGGGAGCGCCGCTCGATGCATTCGACAAAATCCGCGCTGGCGTGCTCGCCGACCGCTCGCAATTCTTCAAGGACCTCACCCTGCCGTTCTATGGCGCCAACAGGCCCGATGCCAAGGTCTCCCAAGGCCTCCGGGATTCGTTCTGGCGCCAGGGCATGCAGGCCAGTCTCAAGAGCGTGCTCGACTGCATCAAGGCCTTCTCGGAAACGGACTTCACCGAGGATCTCAAGACCTTCCATATTCCGACGCTCATCATGCACGGCGATGACGACCAGATCGTGCCGATCGACACCACAGCGCTGCTCGCGGCCAAGCTCGTGGAGGGCTCCACGCTGAAGACCTACCCCGGGGCCTCCCACGGCCTCTGTTCGACCCATAAAGACCAGGTCAATGCCGATCTGCTCGCCTTCCTCCAGGCCTGACCTTCCACAAGCGCCGGAGATCCCACTCTGCGCCGCCGCTGATGCGGGCCCTCATTCCACGGCATCACTCAACGAGGAGATACGACATGGCAAAAGTCCTGGTTCTCTACTACAGCATGTACGGCCACATCGAAACCATGGCGAACGCGGTGGCCGAAGGCGCCCGCAGCGTCGCAGGCACCGAGGTCACCATCAAACGCGTGCCTGAGCTGATGTCCGAAGAAGCGGCCCGGAAGGCGGGCGCCAAGCTCGATCAGGCGGCCCCCGTCGCGACCGTGGACGAGCTGCCGGGCTACGACGCCATCATCTTCGGCACTCCGACACGGTTCGGCAACATGTGCGCCCAAATGCGCAACTTCCTGGACCAGACCGGCGGGTTGTGGCTCAAGGGCACCCTGATCGGCAAGGTGGGCAGCGTGTTCACGTCCACGGCCACGCAGCATGGCGGCCAGGAGACCACGATCACCTCGTTCCATACCACGCTGCTGCACCACGGCATGATCCTCGTGGGGGTGCCCTATTCCTGCCAGGAGATCATGAACATGAGCGAGATCACCGGCGGATCGCCGTACGGTGCGAGTACGCTGGCCGGCGGCGATGGCAGCCGCCGACCGTCGGAAAACGAATTGAAGGTCGCCCGTTTCCAGGGAAGCCATGTGGCGCAAGTCGCCAAGAAGCAATCTGCCTGACAAAGGAGGAACAGCGATGAAGGGCTTTGTGAAAGACATCGAAAGTCTCGCCATCAGTAATGACGCGTTCCGGCGGGTGTTGTACACCGCCAGGCACTGCCAGCTTGTCGTCATGGCCCTGAAACCCAAGGAGGAGATCGGGGCGGAGGTCCACCAGCTCGATCAGTTCTTCCGCGTGGAGGAGGGGGACGGGGAAGCGGTTCTCGATGGCGTCCGGACGGCGATCCACGCCGGCTTCGCGGTGATCGTCCCCGCAGGGGCGAAGCACAACATCGTCAATACCGGCAGTGTTCCGCTGAAGCTCTATACGCTCTACGCCCCGCCGAATCATCGGGATGGTGTCGTCCATCAGACCCGCCGTGACGCCGAAGCAGACAACGAACACTTTGATGGCAAGACGACGGAATAGACTGGTCATCAAGCCCCCCATGGCCCGGGGCTGGTCCATGTTGGGGAGCGCGGTGAACACGATCGAATCCACGGACCTCAGCGATCTCTCCTCCGATCGGGCCGGCAACCCTTTCGCGGCGGTGTCCGCGAGGCTGACGGCCGCAGCCGGTCCGGGTGCGTACTGGCTCGCTGGCTATGGGAAGTACAAGATCCGGCTGGATCCCATCTACCGTGCTGTTCTCCCGTTGATCCCCCCAGGCGCGAAGGTCCTGGACCTCGGGTGTGGAGTCGGCCTGCTTGGGCTGCTTCTGACCGCGCGAGGCCTTGAGAACGACATCCACGGCATTGAATGGGATGCACCCAAAGCGCACTTCGCCCGACAGCTGGCCGAATCGACCCCTGCCATCCAAGTGGAGTGCGGCGATCTGCTCAAGGAGCCCTGGCCCGAATGTTCGGTGATCACCTTGCTGGACGTCCTCCACTACCTCCCACCCGCCCAGCAACGCGCGCTGCTGTTCAGGGCCGCCTCCCACCTGCCTGAAGGTGGCCGGCTGCTGGTTCGCGTGATGGACGGCCGCGCCGGCGGCGTGGCGATCCTGACGCGCCTCTGCGAACAGGCCGCTGTCAAGATCGGCTGGAACAGGGCCGAGAACGTGCACTGGCGTCCCCTCTCCGCAGTCCGGGCCGACTTGCTGGAGGCCGACTTTGTGCTTCCTCCGGCAACAGCATCGGCCGGTCAGGCCATTGGGAATCAGCTGCTGGTTGGGGAAAAGAGAGGGGTCCTCGCCGGGAGTGTCCTTCCATGAAGGCCAGGCCAAAGGGCACCCTCGGCCGTAGTCAAGGGCTCAGGAAGGGGCGTCGACCCACTCGGGCGGGATTCGAACTGCGCCCGGCTTTGCCGGTCGCCGGTCCCGCTTCGGCGCGACAGAGGCTCCAACTCCGCGAGCGAAGCGAGTGGGAGCATCCTCCGGTGGAGGATGCGTCAGGTGGAGAGTCGCGCCTCGGGCGGTCCCACTCGACCCTAGATCCTTGCGACGCATGCATCGCGAGGGCAGGTTCGAATCCCGGAGGGATTCACTCCAGTGAAAAGGCCCCGCAAGCGGGGCCTTTTCACTGGAGCCAACTACAGGATTCGAACCTGCGACCTGCTGATTACGAATCAGCTGCTCTACCAGCTGAGCTAAGTTGGCGCTGGCCTCCCAGTTTGCCCTGGGAAGGCCCTGGAATCAACTACTGGGCGAAGCCGGAGGGCAGCTTCATGTGGAGGTTCTTGACGAGGAAGGCCCAGAGGTCGGCCCGCTCGGCGATCAGCTTGGCCGTGGGCTTCCCGGCGCCGTGGCCCGCGTTGGTCTCGATGCGGGTGAGGACGGGGGCCGGGCCGGCCTGGTCGGCCTGGAGGGTGGCGATGAACTTGTGGCTGTGGGCGGGCACCACGCGGTCATCGTGATCGCCAGTGGTCACCAGTGTCGGTGGGTATTTCACGCCGGGCTTCAGGTTGTGCAGCGGGGAGTACTTGATGAGGTTGGCGAAGCCCTCGGGGGTGTCGCTGGACATGTAGTCGCTCTTCCACATCCAGCCGATGGTGAAGGTGTGGTAGCGCAGCATGTCCATGACGCCCACGGCGGGCAGCGCCGCGCCGAAGAGGTCCGGGCGCTGGGTCATGCAGGCGCCCACCAGCAGGCCGCCGTTGGACCCGCCGTGGATGGCGAGCCGGGGGGTGCTGGTGTACTTCTCCTGGATGAGCCACTCGGCCGCGGCGATGAAGTCGTCGAAGACATTCTGCTTCTTCTCACGCTTGCCGGCCTCCCACCAGTCCTTGCCGTACTCGCTGCCGCCCCGCAGGCAGGCCACGGCATAGACGCCGCCCATCTCCATCCAGACCTGGGACACGGGTGAGTAGCCCGGCGACTGGGCGATGTTGAAGCCGCCGTAGGCATACAGCAGCGTGGGGTTGGTGCCATCCAGCTTCAGACCCTTCTTGTAGGCCAGGAACATGGGCACCTTCGTGCCGTCCTTGCTGGGGTAGAAGACCTCCTTCACCTCGTACTCGGCGGGCTTGATGTCCACCTTGGGCTGGCGGAATACCGTGCTGATGCCAGTCTTCAGGTCGTAGCGGTACAGCGTGGGCGGCTGGTTGTACGAGGTGAAGGTGTAGAAGGTCTCGGTGTCCTGGCGGCGGCCGCCGAAGCCGCTGAGGTTGCCCAGGCCCTCGGGCTTGATCTCCTTGAGGAGCCGGCCTTTCAGGTCATAGAGCTTCACGACGTTGAGGGCATCCACCTTCCAGGTGACCGCGAAGGTATCACCAAAGAGGTCCGCCCCGGCCAGGACATCGCGACCCTTCCCTTCGGGAATGAGGTCCTTCCAGGCTTTGGGGCTCGGATCCTTGAGGCCCACGGCCACAATGCGATGGCGCGGCGCGCCGGCATCCGTGTGCACGTAGAAGGTGTCGCCGTCATTGCCGAGGATGGAATAGGACCCGTCGTACTGGTCGAACAGGGGCACCACGGGACTGCCCGGCTTCTGGAGGTCCTTCAGGAACACCCGGTTCTTCCGCTCGGTACCCTGGCGCTGGGAGATGACCAGCCAGTGGCCGTCATCGGTCACGCCGGCGCCAAAGCCCCAGTCGGGCTGGTCCGGGCGCTCATAGACCACCACGTCCTTCTCGACCGGATCGCCCAGCTTGTGGAAGTACAGCTTCTGGTTCTTGTAGACGGCGGTGAGCGCCTTGCCGGCCTCGACCTTGGGGTAGTCGGTGTAGTAGAAGCCGCTGCCGTCCTTGGCCCAGCTGTTGACGCCCATGCGGCCGGCCGGGAAGGTGTCCGGCAGGTCCGCGCCCGTAGCCACGTTGCGGACCTTCCAGGTGCTCACGTCCGAGCCGCCCTTGGACAGGCTGTAGGCCACGAAGGCGCCGTCCTCGCTGAAGCGCATGCCCCCCAGCGCGACAGTGCCGTCCTTGCTGAGGACATTGGGATCGAAGAGCACTCGGCCCTTCTCCTTCAGGCGCTCCGTGAGGTAGATCACCGCCTGGTTCTGCAGGCCGGAGTTGTAGGAGTAGACGTAGTACTTGCCGTGCTTGCTGGGCGCTCCGTACTTCTCGTAGTTCCAGAGGCGGGTCATCCGCGCCTCGATGGCCTGCCGCTCGGGGATCTGGCCGAGATAGGCCTGGGTCACCTGGTTCTGGGCGGCCACCCAGGCGGCTGTATCGGCGGAGTGGTCATCCTCCAGCCAGCGGTAGGGATCGGCCACCTTGGTGCCGAAGTAGTTGTCCACCACATCCGCCTTGCGGGTGGCCGGATAGGTGAGCGGGGCCTGGGCCACCAGCGCCGACGCGGCGAAGGCCAGAAGGCAGGATCGGGACAGGGCGAGGGGCATGAAAGGACCTCCTGAAGGGCATGGGGGATGCCCCTCAGGATACCTCGTAACAAAAGGCTAGAACAACCCTCAGGGCAGCTTCATGCCGAGGTTCTTCACCAGGAAGGCCAGCACATCCGCCCGCTCGGCGATGACCTTGGCCGTGGGCTTGCCCGCGCCGTGCCCCGCGCTGGTCTCGATGCGGGTGAGGATGGGCGCCGGACCCGCCTGGGCGGCCTGCAGGGTGGCCGTGAACTTGTGGCTGTGGGCGGGCACCACGCGGTCATCGTGGTCGCCGGTGGTGATCAGCGTCGGCGGATACTTCGTGCCGGCCTTGATGGTGTGGAGGGGCGAGTACTTCATGAGGGTCTCGAAGCCCTCCTTCGTCTCGCTGCTGCCGTAGTCGCTCTTCCAGCCCCAGCCCAGGGTGAACTTGTGGAAGCGCAGCATGTCCATGACGCCCACCTCGGGCACCGCGGCGCCGAAGAGGTCCGGCCGCTGGGTCAGGCAGGCACCCACCAGCAGACCGCCGTTGCTGCCGCCGTTGATGGCCAGCTTCGGCGTGGAGGTGATCTTGTGGGCGATGAGCCACTCTGCCGCGGCGATGAAGTCGTCGAAGACGTTCTGCTTCTTGTCCTTGCGGCCCGCGTCATACCACTCGAGGCCGTACTCGCCGCCACCGCGGAGGTTCGGCATGGCGTAGACGCCGCCCATCTCCAGCCAGACCATGCGCGAGACGGAGAAAGCGGGCGTCAGCGACACATTGAAGCCACCGTAGCCGTAGAGCAGGGTCGGGTTCTGGCCGTCGCGCTTGAACCCTTTCTTGTGCACCAGGAACATGGGCACCTTCGTGCCGTCCTTGCTGGGGTAGAAGACCTGCTCCACCTGGTAGTCCGCGGGCCTGAAGGCCACCTTCGGCGTGCGGAACACCGTGCTCTTCCCGGTCTTCAGGTCCAGGCGGTAGATGGTTCCGGGATAGGCGAAGCTGCCGAAGGTGTAGAAGGTCTCGGTGTCCTCGCGGCGCCCGCCGAAGCCGCCGGCCGTGCCCAGCGCGGGCAGGGCCAGGCTGCCCGTCCGCTTGCCCTTGGGATCGTAGAACTCCACGGCGGAGTGGGCATCCCGCATCCAGGTGGCGATGAAGCGTCCGCCCACCAGGGAGACGGACTCCAGCACGTCCTTGCCCTTGGCCTGGGGAATGATGCCCGTCCACTTCGCAGGATCGGCCTGCCCTTTCCGGATGGCCACCAGGCGGTTGCGGGGAGCGCCCTGGTTGGTCAGCACGAAGAAGGTGTCGCCCTCGTTGTCCACGACGCCATAGGAGGCATCCATGCGGTCCAGGAAGGGCTCCACGGGGCTGCCGGGCTTCGTCAGGTCCTTCAGGAACAGACTGGTCTCGGGGTTGGTGCCCTTGCTCCCGGTGATGACGAGCCAGCGGCCATCATCGGTCACGGTGCCGCCGATGTACCACTCGGGCTGGTCCGGGCGCTGGTAGATGAGCACGTCCTCCGCCTGCGAAGTGCCCAGCTTGTGGAAATAGAGCATGTGGTTGTTGTTCACGCCCGTGAGCGCCCCACCCTCCCTGGGGGCTTCGTAGCGGCTGTAGAAGAAGCCGCTGCCATCCTTCAGCCAGGAGGCGCCGCTGGCCTTGGACCAGCGGATCTCGTCGGGCAGATCCTTCCCGGTGGCCACATCCCGCACCTTCCAGGTCTGCCAGTCCGAGCCGGCCACGGACACGGAATAGGCCATGAGGCGCCCGTCCTCCGTGAAGCTGGCCCCGCTGAGGGCCACGGTGCCGTCCTTGCTCAGGGTGTTGGGATCGAGGAGCACCCGGCCCTGGGCCTTGGGATCCTCGGTCACGAACAGCACGGACTGGTTCTGGAGGCCCGTGTTGTAGGAGTAGAAGTACCGCTTGCCCCGCTTGAAGGGGGCGCTGTATTTCTCGAAGTCCCACAGTTTCGTGATGCGCTCCCGGATCTTCGCCCGCTCGGGGATCTGCTCCAGGTAGGCGAAGCTGACCTTGTTCTGGGCCTCGACCCAGGCCTTGGTTTCCGGGGAGTTGTCGTCCTCCAGCCACCGGTAGGGGTCCGCCACCTTGGTCCCGAAGAAGTCATCCACCACGTCGGCCTTGCGGGTGGCGGGGTAGGTGATGGGAGGCTGGGCGGACAGGACTGCGGTGAAAGCAAGGGCCATGGCAAGGATCCTCATGCGGGTCTCCAAAGGGGGCGGTCATTCTCCCACCTTCGGGAAGCCCAATCCCAGCCGTGCAACCGGGGAAGCTTGGTGGTAGGGTGCGGGCAGAACCGGAGGTCTCTTGGTCCCGCCATCCAGCAAGAAAGTCTTCGTCCTGGATACGAACGTCCTCCTGCACGATCCGAACTCCATCCTCCACTTCCAGGAACACGATGTGGTGCTGCCCATCGTGGTCATCGAGGAGGTGGACCACTTCAAGAAGGACCAGACCGAGGTGGGCCGGAACGCCCGCACAGTCTCACGGATGCTGGACAAGCTCAGGGCCACCGGCAGCCTCAGCGTGGGCGTGGCCCTGGAGGGCGGGGGCTCCCTCAAGGTGGACGTCGAGAATCATCCCCTGGACATCGGCATCCTGCGCGAGGACAAGCACAAGGCCGACAACCAGATCCTGGCCTGCGCCAAGCAACTCCTCACCGCCCGCAAGGAGAAGGTGGTCCTGGTCACCAAGGACACCAACCTCCGCATCAAGGCCGACGCCATCGGCATCCTGGCCGAGGACTACACCACCGACCGGGTGGAGATGGACGAACTCTACACCGGCCACAAGTCCTGGGAGGTGGACCCCGCCAAGGTGGACCTGCTCTATGACGGCGGCCTCCAGCCCGACCCCGAGCTGCACCTCGAACCCAACCAGTTCCTCACCCTGGTGGACCAGACCAATCCCAGCCACACCGCCCTGGCCCGGTTCATGGCCGGGGAGGGGCTGCTGCGGCCCGTGAAGCGCATGGAGTCCTACCCCTGGGGCATCAAGCCCCGCAACCGCGAGCAGCAGTTCGCCCTGGAGCTGCTGCTGGATCCCACGGTCCAGGTGGTCACCCTGCTGGGCAAGGCCGGCACGGGCAAGACCCTGCTGGCCATCGCGGCCGGCCTCCAGCAGGTGGTGGACGACGAGGCCTACGACAAGATCCTCGTGAGCCGGCCGGTCATGCCCATGGGACGCGATCTGGGCTACCTGCCTGGCGACATCGGCGAGAAGCTGCGGCCCTACATGCAGCCCATCTACGACAACCTCGAGTTCATCGTGGGCGCGAACACCGAGGCCCGGAAGCGCACCACCATGACCGCGGGGCAGCTGGAAGAGGCCGGCTACCTCAGCGTGGAGCCCCTCACCTACATCCGGGGCCGCAGCATCCCCAAGCAGTACCTGGTGGTGGACGAGGCCCAGAACCTCACGCCCCACGAGGTCAAGACCATCCTCACCCGCGCCGGCGAGGGCACCAAGGTGATCTTCACGGGCGATCCGCACCAGATCGACAACCCCTACGTGGATGCCAGCACCAACGGCCTGAGCTTCCTGGCGGAACACTTCAAACACCTCGACATCTCCGGCCACGTCACCCTCATGAAGGGTGAGCGCAGCAAGCTGGCGGAGCTGGCGAGCAACCTGTTGTAGGAGCCCTTCATGGCGGACTCATCCTGGGACAACGGCGGACACGGCGTCCCCCTCAAGCCGGGCCTGCCGCTCTGGGGCAAGGTCGCCCTCGGCTGCGGCATCGCCTTCCTGGTGGCTCTGGTCACTTGCGTGGGCGGCATCGCCTACGTGGCGAACAAGGCCAAGAAGGACCCCGCAGGCTTCAAGAACCAGATCATGGGGTTCGCCCTAGAGAAGATCCGCCCGGACTGGGAGGACTTCCGCGGCGTGGTGGATCAGCTCCGCACGCCCGAGGGCTGCCGCGCCCTCTATGCCGGGAACCCCGGTCTGGCGAAGACCTGGGCCACCGAATCCGACTTCCTCCAAGCCGCGGCCAAGTGGCAGAAGGACTTGGCCCCCACCCCGGACCTTACGCCTGACCTGATGGAGCATCAGGGCCTCCGCATCAACCATGACTTCGGCGGCAAGGTGGAGGTGGGCTGGAGCCCGAAGTCGGGCCGGGCCGTCTACGTCACCTTCGAGGGCGCCCGGAAACCCGGAGACAGGGGCCCTCGACGCGTGCTGGAAGTGGACGTCCGCTGACCTGCGCATTGAGCCGCCACGCGTTTTCCGCCAAGATTCAAGCATGACCGCCGCTTCCGGATCCGTATCTGACGCCCTAGCCCTGCTCACGAAGGGCACCGTGACTTGCCACAAGCTCGACCAGCTGGAGGCGAAACTCAAGGAGGGCCGGCCTCTGCGGATCAAGGCGGGCTTCGATCCCACGGCGCCCGACCTGCACCTGGGCCACGGCGTGCTCATCCGCAAGATGGCCCAGTTCCAGAAGCTGGGCCACGAGGTGACCTTCCTCATCGGCGATTTCACCGGCCTCATCGGCGATCCCACGGGCAAGAAGGCCACGCGCCCGCCCCTCACACGCGAAGAGGTTCTCGCCAACGCCGAGACCTACAAGGCCCAGGTCTTCAAGATCCTCGATCCCGAGAAGACAAAGGTCCGCTTCAACAGCGAATGGCTTGGTCCTCTGCACGGCGAGCAGTGGATCCGCCTGGCCTCGCGCTTCACCGTGGCCCAGATGCTGGAGCGCAACGATTTCGCCAAGCGCATGGAGGCCCGCGAGCCCATCGCCCTCCACGAGCTGCTCTATCCCCTGACCCAGGCCTACGATTCCGTGGCCCTCCAAGCTGACGTGGAGCTGGGCGGCAACGACCAGCTCTTCAACCTCATGCAGGGCCGCATCCTCCAGGAGGCCTCGGGCCAGAAGCCCCAGGTGGTGCTCACCGTGCCCCTGCTGCTGGGTCTCGACGGCATCGAGAAGATGTCCAAATCCCTGGGCAACTACATCGGCTTCATGGAGGATCCGGACACCCAGTTCGGCAAGGCCATGAGCGCCAGCGACGCCCTCATGTGGGACTGGTACCTCCTGTTGACCGACAAGCTCCCTGCCGAGATCGAAGCCCTCAAGCAGGGCCACCCCATGGACGCCAAGAAGGCCCTGGCCCGGCAGATCGTGGCGGATTTCCACGGCGCCGGCGCCGGCCGGGAGGCCGAGGAACGCTGGGTGCGCCGCTTCTCCGAGCGCAGCCAGGAGGCGGCCCCCGAGGTCGCCGTGGCCGCCACCGGGGGCGAGGTCCCCCTCAGCCGGCTGCTCGTAGACCGGGGTCTGGCTACCAGCCGGAAGGAGGCCGAGCGCCTCATCGGCCAGGGCGCCGTGAGCCTGGATGGCCAGAAGGCCGCAGACCCGGCTCTCCGGCTCGTCCTGAGCTCCGGCCAGTCCATCCTCGTGAAGGTCGGCAAGCTCAAGCTCGAGCGCTGGGTGATCACATGAGCCTTCCGGCCCTCAGAGACCTCTTCGCGAGACACAGGACGGGGGCCACGGGGCTGTGGCGTCTGGGTCACGAGCCCGGCCGGACCATCTTCTTCGAGCAGGGGAATGTGGTGTTCGCATCCAGCAGCCACCCCCTGGACCGCCTCACCCACCTCCTGGTGGAACGCGGCAAGCTCACCCAGGTCCAGCTCGACTACGCCATGGCCAACCTGAATCCGACCATGTCCATCGGCCGGAACCTCATCGAAATGGGGTTCATCACCCAGCGCGACCTGCTGGATGTGGCCCGGGCCCAGGTGGAGCGGGTGGTCTGGGCCTCCATGGCCGGGGCGGCCGAGCCCCCCGCCTTCGAGGCCAAGCCCCTGGATGCCAGCACCGTCCGGCTGCCCTTCGACACCCCCGCCATGCTGCTGGCCGGGGTGCTGAACCTGCAGGACCGGGAGCGCCTGCTGGCGGAACTGGGCCCCCTGGACCAGACGGTGGCCCTGGAGGGCAGGCGGCCCCCCGAGCTCAGCCTCCCCCCCGACCTGGTCCGCATTCCCTCCCTCCTCGACGGCCCTCGGACCCTCTTGGAACTGAGCCGCGAAGCCGGGGTCGAGCCCTTTCGCCTGGGTGCCTTCGTGCTGTTCCTGCGGGAGATGGGCTGGGTCCGGCTGGAGGGGGCGCCCACCCTGGACATCCCCGTCCTGGAACCGTTCCCGATCCCTCTTCCGGTGGCTCCCCCCACCCCACCACCGGCGCCCAAGTCTTCGCTGATCGAGGAGATCCAGGCCGCCCAGCTCCCCACCACCAACCTGGAGCACCTTTCCGAGGCCCTGGACCAGCTGGGGCCTGAGGACGAGGTGGACGAGCCCCTTCCCCAGGGAGGCTTCCAGCCTCCGGCCCCCCAGGAGCGTGCCCTCCCCATCCAGCAAACGGCGGCTGGAAGCACGGAATTCCCTGAGCCGCCCTACCTTGAGCCCAGAGCCACGTCCCGGCGCCCGCTGATACTGTTCCTGATCCTCCTGGTCGCCCTCGGGCTATGGGCTGGTCTGCGGTGGTACAAGCGGAACCCCATCATTCTCCCGAGACTGGCCCAGGCGACCCACCAGAACCCAGAACCGGCCACACCGAAACCCGAGCCTCCCACGACCGAAGCCCCCCCGAAGATCGAGGCGAAGGCCAGCCCCGAGCCTGAGCCCGCCGTCCAGGCTCCCCCCCCGGTCACCCCGAAGCCGGCGCCCAAGCCTCCCGCGGTTCCTTCCAAGGCAGAGCGCATGAAGGCCATCCGTGACGGGAACTGGAAGCTGGCCCTCACCCAGGGTGCCGCCCAGCTGGGCGCGATGCAGGGGAAGTGGTCCCTGCGGCTGGAGATCGCCTGCCAGGGCGAGACGATCCAGCACGCCGCCGGGCTGCTGAAGGATCGGGACCCGGATCTCTTCATCCTGCCCATGACCATGCGGAACGGGCGCACCTGCTACCAGGTCTTCCTGGGGAGCCACGACTCGGAAGCGGCAGCCATGACCGCCGCCAAGCGCCTTCCCGCTCCCTTCCTGGCGGCGGGGAACCGCCCGAAGCCCTTCCGGGCGGATCAGATCCCCAGCCGGCAATAGGCATCATTCCCGTCTTCATCATATATATTCCCATTGTCATTTGCGACTCTTTACAAAAGGGCCGGCCCGGGGCATACTTTATATGTATACGAGCTGGTCCATTAAATGCGACCTGATGATCTTTGTGGAGTCCGATGCTGTCACCCTTCCATCCCACCAATTGGAGCAAGGCCTGCGCGCTCTGGATCCACGAGATCCACATCGCCTTCGACCCTCCAACTCCGGTGGACCCAGGCAAGGGCGGTGTTCTCAGGCTCATGCGCTGGAGCACCCCACGCGTGGCCACCCTGGTGGCCCTCAGCTTCACCCTCCACTGCACCCGGCCCCCCGCGACCTACGATTCATCGCTCGCCGGCTCCCGCCAGGGCGCCCTGTCGGTCGACGGGCAGGCCTATGTGGAAGAGGGCATGGCCAGCTGGTACGGCGGCAACGATGACGGATTCGCAGGCCGGCCCACGGCCAGCGGGGAAATTTTCGACCCCGAACAGTTCACCTGCGCCCACCGGACCCTGCCCCTCGGTAGCTTCGTGGAAGTGGAGAACCTGGAGAACCGCAGGCGCACCGTCCTCCGGGTGAACGATCGCGGCCCCTTCATCAAGGGCCGGGTGCTGGATCTTTCCAAGCGCGGGGCCGAAGAGCTGGGCTTCATGGGCCGGGGAACCACCCGCATCCGCCTCCGCTCTGTGGACGCCATGGGCCTCCCCACCGCACTGGACCCGGCCATGGACCATGCGGACCCCTTCGTCGTGCAGGTGGCTGCACTTTCCGATCCCAAGAACATCGAGTCACTTACGCGCGAACTTGAAAACACCTTCGGCGTGGTGACCACCCAGAGCGCCACCACCCGCGGTGGGCTGGCCGTGAAGCGGGTCCGCGTGGGCAGCTACACCAGCCGCCAGGACGCCGAACAGGCCGCCGAGCAGCTCGCCAAGCTCCTGAAGGACCGCGGTGTCGAACCCTTCATCACCCGCCAGCGCTGAACCCCTGCGCCCCTTCCTGGTCATCCCGGCCGGGGGGCGGGGTCTGCGCATGGGGGGCGGCCTGCCCAAGCAGTTCCGGGACTGGGGGGGGCGTCCCCTGCTCCAGGCCACAGTCGATGCCTTCCTCGCCCCCGGGATGCCGCCCCTGGCCGGCATCGCCCTGGCCGTGCCTGAGGGCCACCTGGAGGAAACCCGCAGCTGGTCCTTCAGTGTGCCCTGCTGGGTGGTACCGGGCGGGGATACCCGCCAGGATTCTGTCTGGGCTGCCCTCCGGGCCCTGCCCGACCAGCCCATGGCCCCCGTCATGATCCACGACGCCGTCCGCCCCTTCCCACCGGTCGCGCCCCTCTGGGAGGCCCTGGCAGCCCTGAACCGCTTCGACGGCGTCCTGCTCGGGGAGCCCTCCACGGACACCCTCAAGCGGGTGGATCCGGAGGGCCGAGTGCTCGGCACCGAACCCCGGGAGCCGTTCTTCCGGGCCCAGACCCCCCAGATCGCGCGCCTGGGGACCTGGCTCCATGCCTTCCGGGACGCCGATGCAGCGGGTTTCAGTGCCACAGACGACGTGGCCCTCTTGGAACGCCTGGGCCTGGCCGTGAGGCTGATCTCCAGCCCCAGCTCCAACCTGAAGCTCACCACCCCCGAGGACTGGGAGCGCACCCAGCCGCGCTGACCTCCGACCACGGTGTGTGGTGGATGAACCCACATCCGTGCCTCCTCCATCTCTACACAAATCATGAAATGATTTGAGTAGTAAAACGGCACGATACTGGCTTAACAATCTGCGAGGACAAACCATGCCCCGCAGCACCGCACCCCAGACCCTGAGCCGCGAGATCACCGTCTCGGGCCATGGCCTGCATGGCAACCGCCCCTGCTCGGTGCGCCTGGTGCCGGTGGAAGCTCCCACGGGCCTGGTCTTCATCCACACGCCCACGGGCACCGAGATTCCCGCCAAGGCCGGCCTGGCCGGCGACCTGGTCCTCGCCACCACCCTGGTGAAGGATGGGGTCCGTCTTCAGACCATCGAACATCTGCTGTCGGCCCTCATGGGGCTGGAGGTCGAGCACCTCCGCATCGAGGTGGACGCCGAGGAGCTGCCCATCCTGGACGGCAGCGCCGCCCCCTGGGTGGAGGCCATCCTGCAGGCGGGCACCCGGGCCCTCGAAGGCCGCCGCCGTTTCCTCAAGATCACGCGGCCCATCGAGGTCCGGAACGGCGACCGCTGGATCCGCGCCCTTCCCTTCGACGGCCTCCGCCTCCGGTACGTCATCGACTTCCCCATCCCCGCCCTGGGCCGCCAGAGCCGCGAGCTGAGCCTCACCCCGGAGAAGTACCGCCGGGAGCTGGGCGCTGCCCGCACCTTCTGCCTGGCCCAGGAGATCGACATGATGCGCGCCCGCGGCCTCGCCCTGGGCGGCAGCCTCGACAACGCCGTGGTCTTCGGCGCCGACGGCCCTCTGAACGAGTCCCTGCGCTACGAGGACGAAGCCGTGCGCCACAAGATGCTCGATCTGGTGGGCGACCTGGCTCTGCTTGGCGCCCCGCTGCTGGGCCTGGTGGAAGCCCATGCCGCCGGTCACGCCCTGCATGTCGCCCTGGCCCAGGCCATCCTGGCGGACCCCGGCTGCTGGGAATGGACCGAGGATGCCGTGCCGGCCAACGTGCAGTTCTTCTTCCGGCCCGCCGAGCTCAGCATCGCCGCCCAGCCCGCCTGAGCGAACCCGGCCCATCCACCCAGGCTCCTGCTGCGCCTAGGGGCAGGCTCTCCGGACGACTGCCTGCATCTCGGCGAAGTCGAAGGGCTTCCTGAGGAGCCACACCCGGGGATAGGAAGCCAGGGCGCCTTCCACGGCCCGGTCCACCCTTCCCGAGGAGAGGATGACCGGAAGGTCGGGTCGCGAGGTCCTGAGCTCCTGCAGGGCCTCCACGCCGGTCATCCCGGGCATGTTCTGGTCGAGCACCACCAGGTCCACCGCCAATCCGGCCTGCAGCCGGTCCAGGCCCTCACGGCCGCTGGCCGCCACCTCGACCCGGTGGCCCACATGACGGAACAGGGCCGAAGCGGACTCGCGGATCATCTCCTCGTCATCCACCAGGAGAATGCCCAGAGACCTGGGCTCTGAAGCCCGGGGACCCTCCGGGATCACCTCGGGCCCGGGGGACGGGACCACCAGGGCCGGGAAGCGGAGCGTGACCCGTGTACCCCAGCCCGGCTCGCTCTCGATGTTGCAGCTGCCCCCGTGGGCCTTCATCGCCCCATAGACGACGGAGAGCCCCAGTCCCGTTCCCTTGCCGACGGGCTTGGTGGTGAAGTAGGGATCGAGGGCCTTGGCCAGCACGTCAGGAGTCATTCCCTGGCCCGTGTCCTCGACCACCACTTCCACGCCGCCTTCGCCCAGCCCCCTGGATCGGAACCTCAGGCGGCCACCCTCGGGCATGGCGTCGATCGCGTTCACGCAGAGATTCATGAGCACATTGGCCAGCGAGGCGGCCTCCCCCATCACCTTCGGGAGGGGTTCCTCCAGGTCCAGGTCCAGATCGACCCTCTGGAAACTGGTGCGGGAGACGAGCTCCGCCTCCTGCCGAAGGAGCTGATTCAGGTCCAGGGGAACAGCGTCTTCCAGCCTGTCGCGGGCGAAATCGGTGAGCCCCTTGACCAGCGTCCGCCCCCGCATAGCCGTGTTAAGGAGAAGATCAAGATTCCCCGCCACGGAAGGATCGCCTTCGAAACGGTCCCTGAGGACCGTGGCCACGCCCATGATCGCGGCCAGCACGTTGTTCATGTCGTGCGCCACGCCGCTGGCGAGGCTGCCGATGGATTCGAGTTTCTGGTATCGCAGCAGCTCGGCCTGGATCCGCCGCCGCTCCTCCTCCGCCCGCTTGCGCTCCAGCTCGTGGGCACAGCGCACCGCCACCATCTGCAGAATGGATTCCGCCAGTTCCCTGTCCTCCATGGGCTTCTTCCCCATCACGGCGATCAGACCGATGGGGTTGCCCCGCGAATCCCATAGCGGAATCCCGATGTAGCTCTCCGCGGACATCTGCTGGAGCATCAGATCTTCTGGGAAGAGGCGCTGGATTCCCCTGGGGTAGCAGCAGAGGCCCCTTCCCATGACGTTCTCGCAAGGAGTTCCGTTCAGGTCGTATTCCACGTCCGGGACGAGTTCCCCGGAGGCATACAACCCCACGGTCCGTGCACGCTTCTGGTCGGGAAGAAGCTCGTCCACCAGGGCGTACTCCACACCCAGCTTTTCGCCGAGAAACTGCACCAACGCCGGAAAGAACCCCGCATGGGACTGGGTCCAACCCTTCTGGGCGGTGAACACCAGGGTCTCTTTGATCAGGTCATCCAGGTTCGTCATGATTTCATGATCTCAAGATCGGTTGTGATAGACGCAGCAGCACCTCTCGATGCTAGGCGCTGAAGGTGGCAGGAAACAATGGACGGTCGTAGTAAAGAATCTGCCCAGACAGGGTTCCTGCTTGCACCCCCCTCCATCGGCTGTCAGGCTTCTCTCTTCACCCTTGAGGTGCACAGGTGTTACTTCATCTCCATCACTGACCTGACGAACCGGGCGGACGTGCCCGGGTGGGTGGCCGCGCTGGCGCGGAACGGGGAGACGGAAGAGGACACGCGGAAGGCCGTCACGGCCATCCTGGCCGACGTGCGTCGCGACGGGCTGAAGGCCGTGCTGGACTGGACATCGCGTCTGGATGGTGTGGCCCTCGATCCCGCCGCCCTGCGCATCCCCGAAGCGGCCCTCCAGACCGCCCGAGCGGACCTGGACCGCCGCCAGCCCGACCTCATGGCCGCCCTGAGGGAGATGATCGCCAATGTGCGCCGGTTCGCGGAAGGCCAGCGCGGCTGCCTGCGCGACCTGGAATTGCCCCTGCCCGGCGGCGGCACCGTGGGCGAGCGCTGGTGCCCCCTGAAGACCGCGGGCGTCTACATCCCCGGCGGGCGCGCCTTCTATCCCTCCACCCTCGCCATGACCGTGATCCCCGCCCAAGTGGCCGGCGTGGGCCGCATCGTGGGCGTCACACCTCCCAAGCCCCAGCCCACCTTGCCCGGAGCCTGGGGCGTGGATCCGCTCGTACTGGCCTGCGCGGCGGAACTGGGCCTCACCGAACTGTACCCCTTCGGCGGCGCCCAGGCGCTGGCCTGGCTGGCCTACGGGGAACCTGCCGTGGACCTGGTGGCCGGCCCCGGCAACCGCTTCGTGGCCGAGGCCAAGCGTCAGCTCATCGGCACCTGCGGCATCGACGCCCTGGCGGGCCCCACCGAGCTGCTGGTGATCGCCGACGACGGCGCTGATCCCGCCTGGCTCGCCGAGGACCTGATGGCCCAGGCCGAGCACGATCCCGACGCCGCCGCCGTGCTGGTGAGCGCCGACCGCGCCCTCCTCAAGGCGGTGGAGGCCCAGCTCCAGAACCGCGTGACCGCCTCGCCCCGCCGGACGATCCTCGAGCAGAGCCTGGGTACCCACGGGCGGTTGGTCTGCGCCGAGCGCGACCTGGCCATCGCCCTGGCCCAGACCTGGGCGCCCGAGCACCTCGAACTCTGCGTGCGCGATCCCGAGGCGTGGCTGCCTTCGCTGACCGCCGCCGGAGCCGTCTTCATCGGCAGCGCCAGCGCCGAGGCCTTCGGCGACTACGGCGCCGGGCCGAACCACGTGCTGCCCACGGATCGCAGCGCCCGCTACACCAGCCCCCTGGGCGTGGCCACCTTCCTCAAGCGCCAGAGCCTGCTGCGGCTCTCTGCCGCCGACGCGGCCACCATGGCCCCCTGGGTCGAGAAGCTCGCCGAGGCCGAGGGCCTCACCCACCACGGCCGCAGCGCCGGCCTGCGCGGCCATCACCACCCCTAGGGAGCGCCTCCTCGCCGAGCGCTCCGTTCCGCTTCTTCCTCCCAGAAGCCAGGTTTCCTCCTACCCTCATCCCGAGTTGCCCATGTCCTTCCTCCGACCCGACCTCGCTGATCTGCCCGCCTACCGGCGGCCTCCCGAGCCGCCCACGGGCCTCCGGCTGCACATGAACGAGGCTGGTTCCGACTGGCCCGCCGAAGCCCGGGAGGCGCTGCTGGCGCGGCTCCGGGACATGCCCTTCCACCTCTATCCCGAGCGCCAGGAGGAGCTCACCGAGCGCCTGCGGAAGCGCGTGGGCGCCCCCGAGGGCGGCCTGCTGCTGGGCCCCTCCAGCGGCGCCCTCCTGGACCTGGTGGCCATGGCGGGCCTCAGCTTCGGCGACACGGTGGCCATCCCGGATCCGGGCTTCAGCCTCTATCCCATGCTCGTGCGCAGGAACGGCGGCCAGGTGCGGAAGGTGCCCCAGGGTACGGACTTCCCGCTGGAGCCCTGGTTCGAGGCCCTGGACTGCCGCCAGATCTGGCTGACCCTGCCGAACAATCCCACGGGCGCCTGGGTGTCGCCGGAAGAACTGGAGCCCCTGCTGGCCGCCGCCGCGGCCCGGCCGGTGCCGCCCCTGTTGGTGATGGACGAGGCCTACGCGGAATTCGCCCCCGCCACCCACCGTCTGGCCGTGGACCGCTACCCGAACGTGGTGCTGCTCCGCACCTTCAGCAAGGCGCTGGCCTCCGCCTCCTGGCGCCTGGGCTACCTCCTGGGCGATCCGGCCCTGGTGTCGAAGCTGGCCACCCTGCAGCTGCCCTACTCCATCCCCGCCGCCAGCCTGGAAGCCCTGGACGTGGCCCTGGACTTCGCCCCGGCCTTCGAGCCTGCCGTGCGGGCCCTGCCGGAGCGGCGCGACCGCCTGGTCGCGTCTCTGCCTCTGCACCACGCCGCTCCCAGCGCCGGCAACTTCATCCATGTGACGCCGGATCCATCGGATGCGCTGGAAGCCGAGGGCATCAAGGTGCGCCGCCTGCCCGGCACCGGCGCCGCCCGGCTCACCATCGGCACGGAGGCGGACACCACCCGCGTGGCCACGACCCTGGGCGCGACGCTGCCACAACCCGCGCCACGGCCACGCCGCCGCCTGCTGGTCCTGGACATCGACGGCGTGCTCATCGACGCCGACCGCAGCTTCATGGAGGCTGTGGCCCGGGCGCTGGCGGAGTGCCGGCCTGCCCTGCCCTGGTCCGACGGGGCCTATCGCGCCTTCAAGCGCCTGGGCGGCTACAACAACGACTTCCGCCTCGCGGCTGGGGCCTTGGCCCTGGCGGAGGTGCACGGTGACGTGGACCTCCGGCCCGTGATCGAAGCGGCGGACGGCCGTGGCTTCCCGGAGCTCGACGCGCGGATGGAGGCCCTCGAACCCCCGGCGCAGATCCTCGTTCAGAAACACTACGTCGACACCATCCGCCTCGAGCGTCCCCTCGCCACCCTGGCCGACCTCCAGGCCACGGGCTGGGAGCTGGCGGTGCTCACCGGGCGGCCACCCGAGGAACTGGACCTGGCCTGGAAGGTGCTCGGCTTCTCGCTGCCCGCGGTCTGCGACGCCGCACCCCACCTGCGGAAGCCCGAACCTGCGGGCCTGCTGCAGCTGGCGGACGCCTTCCGGGCCGAGGAGATCGTCTTCGCCGGGGATACCGTCGACGATGCGCGCTGCCTGCGCGCCGCCGCGGACCTGAAGCCCGAGGTGGCCTGGCGCTTCGCCGCCCTGGGGCCCGACCGCGATCACTTCGCCGCGGCCGGGGATGTCCAGTTCGAGACCCTGCGCGCCCTTCTGCCGATGCTGAACCAGGAGCTGCCATGAGAACCGCCATCCTGACCCGTGCCACCGCCGAGACCCAGGTGAAGCTGAGCCTCTCCCTGGACGGGGGCGAGGCCCGCATCCGCACCGGTCTGGGCTACTTCGACCACATGCTGATGCAGCTCGCGAAGCACGGCGGCTTCGGCCTCGAGGTGGAGGCCGCCGGCGACCTGCCCGTGGACAGCCACCACCTGGTGGAGGATGTGGGCCTCTGCCTGGGCGACGCGCTGAAGACGGCCCTGGGCGACCGCGCCGGCATCGCCCGCTTCGCCCACGCCTACGTGCCCCTGGACGAGGCCCTGGCCCGGGTGGTGGTGGATCTCTCCGGCCGCCCCTGGTGCGAGTTCCACGCAGAGCTGCCGCCGGTCGTCCTCGGCGACGGCTTCCAGGTGGAGATGGTCCGGGAGTTCTTCATCGCCCTGGCCATGCGCGGCGGCCTGGCCATCCACGCGGACCTCATCCGCGGCGTGAACACCCACCACAAGGTCGAGGCCCTCTTCAAGGCCCTGGCCAAGGCCCTGCGCCAGGCCACCCGCGCCGAGGGCGGCGGCGTACCCTCCACCAAGGGGACCCTGTCCGCATGAGCGCCGGCCGCATCACCCTCATCGACTACGAGGCCGGCAACCTGGCCTCGCTGGAAGGCGCCCTGGACCGCCTGGGCCTGGCCTACGTGCGGGCCGCGTCGCCAGACCAGGCCACCGCCTCCGGCCCCATCGTCCTGCCGGGCGTGGGCCACTTCGAGGCTGCGCGGAAATCCCTGCGCGAGCGCGGCTGGTGGCAGCTTCTGCCGGAGCTGGTGGCCGAAGGCCGCCCCCTGCTGGGCATCTGCCTCGGGCTCCAGCTGCTGGCTGAAGGCAGCGAAGAGGCGCCTCGCGCCTCGGGTCTGGGCCTGATCCCCGGCCTCGTGCGGCGCCTGGGGCCGGGCGTGAAGGTCCCGAACATGGGCTGGTGCCAGGTGCGCCAGGGCAGCGCCCACCCGGCCCTGCCCGATCCCGACGGCGCCTGGCTCTACTTCGTCCACAGCTACGCCCTGGAGCCCTCCGCCGAGACCATCTACCTGGCCGACCACGGTCGCCCCTTCGCGGCCGTGGAGGCCCGGGGGAAGGTCCTGGGCTTCCAGCCCCACCCCGAGAAGTCCGGCCCCGCCGGCCTCGGGCTGCTCCAGTCGGCCCTGGCCTGGATGGGCGCCCTGCCCGTGTCCTCGGAGGCTCCATGCAACTGATTCCAAGCATGGACCTGCTGCAGGGCCGCCTGGTCCGCCTGCGCCACGGTGACCGGAAGCAGGCCACCTTCTATGACTTCACGCCCGAGGGCTGGGTCGAACACCTGATCGCGGCCGGGGCGCGGCGCATCCACCTGGTGGATCTGGACGGCGCTTTCGGTGGGCCCCGCCAGGGGACCTTCACCACCTTTCCCGCCCGCTTCCCCCAGGTGCGTTTCCAGCTGGGCGGCGGCCTGCGGGACCGCGGGGCCATCGAGGGGGTACTGGCCCTGGGCTTTGACGCGGTGGTCGGCACGCTGGCGGTGGAGCAGCCCTCCGCCCTGCGGGGCCTCCCCGGCGATCGCATCGTGGCCGCCCTGGACCTCAAGGGCGAGCGCGTCGTCACCCGCGGCTGGCAGGCCGCCAGCGCCTGCGCCTCCACGGATGTGTTCGAGGCCCTGCTCACCCTGGGCTTCGACCGGGCGCTCGTCACCGATGTGAGCCGCGATGGCACGCTGGAAGGCCCCGGCCTCGAAGCGGTCGCGTGGGTGGCCCGCGAGGGCTTCCGGGTGCAGGCCTCCGGCGGCGTGAAGGACCTCGCCGACCTTGACCCGCTGACCATGCTGCCCGGTGTCGTGGGCGCCATCAGCGGGAAGGCCCTCATGGAGGGCTTCATCGCGTTGGACGATCCACGCACCCGGGCCGCCCTGGCAGGGGGTGCCTGATGCCCGCCAAGCGCATCATCCCGTGCCTCGACGTAAAGAACGGCCGCGTCGTGAAGGGCGTCCAGTTTAAGGAGCTCCGCGACCTGGGGCACCCCGTGGACCTGGCCCGGCGCTACGATCTGGAAGGCGCGGACGAGCTGGTCTTTCTCGACATCGCAGCCTCCCTGGAGAACCGCGGCACGCGGGAGGCCTGGGTCCGCGAGGTGGCGCGGGAGCTGAGCATCCCGTTCACCGTGGGCGGAGGCGTCTCCAGCGTGGAGGATGCCCGCAGCCTACTGCGATCCGGGGCCGACAAGGTGGCCGTGAACACCGCTGCTGCCCTGCGGCCGGACCTGGTCTGCGAGCTGGCGGATGCCTTCGGGCGCCAGTGCGTGGTGGCGGCCGTGGACGTGAAGCGCGATGCCGACCTGGGCTGGCGCGTATACCTGAAGGGCGGCACCGAGCCCACGGAACGGGCGGCCGTGGACTGGCTCTGGGAGCTCAACGACCTCGGCGCCGGCGAGATCCTGCTCACCTCCATGGACCGCGACGGCACCGGTGACGGCTTCGACCTGCCCCTGCTGGACCTGGCCTCGGAGCTGCCCATCCCCCTCATCGCCTCCGGCGGCGCGGGCCTGGAGGTCCACTTCCTGGAGGCCCTCCAGCACGGCGCCGACGCGGTGCTGGCCGCCACGCTCTTCCACGAAGGCATCCTGCCCATCCCCCGCCTCAAGGCCTACCTCGCCCAGAACGACCTCTCCATACGGATCTGACATGGACCTCGACACGCTCAAATTCGATTCCGCCGGCCTCATCCCCGGCATCGTGCAGGACCGCACCGGCGAAGTGCGCATGGTGGCCTGGCTCAACCGGGAATCCCTCCAGCTCACCCTCGACACGGGCTTCGTCACCTTCTGGAGCCGCTCGCGCCAGTCGCTCTGGGTGAAAGGCGAGACCAGCGGAAACCGGCTCCGCCTCGTGCAGATCCGCCCCGACTGCGATGCGGACGCCCTGCTCATCGTGGCCGACCCCGAGGGTCCCAGCTGCCACCGCGGTACGGAGAGCTGCTTCGATTCCAGTCCGGAAGGCGGCCCAAACACTGCTCCCTGGCCCGCCACCCTGCCCTGGCTGGGCCGCCTGGAGGCCCTGCTGACGTCGCGCCAGGCGCTGGCGGACCTGGACGGCAGCTACACCCAGAAGCTCTTCGCCCAGGGTGTGGACCGCATCGCCAAGAAGGTGGTGGAGGAGGCCGGAGAGGTCGTCATCGCCGCCAAGAACGACAACCGCGAGGAGTTCCTCGGCGAGGCCGCGGACCTGTTGTTCCACCTCGACATGCTCCTCCTCGAACGTGGCGCCAGCCTGCTGGATGTGGTGGAGGTGCTTCATCACCGCCACGCTGAGCGCACCGGAGGGCCCGCCTGATGCCCGTCCGCACACCTCATTTCCCTGATCTGCTCTTCGGTTCCGCCGCCCGGCTCCGTCGGTGGGAAGGCGCCCTCATGGGGCTCCTTGCGGACCACGGCTACCGTGAGCTGCACCCCTCCCTCGTCCTGCGCGAAGCCGTGCCCGAGGGCGCCCTGCGCTTCTTCGACGGCGATGAGCTGGTGGCCCTGCGCTGGGACTTCACGGTGGCCCTGGCAGGTCTCCTGGCCCGCAGCTTCCCCACACCGCCGGACCGCGTGGCCTATGCGGGCGCGGTGTTCCGGCGGCCCGTCCAGCCCTGGGAGGCGGTGGAGCGCTTCGAAGTGGGCTGCGAGCGCATCCAGCCCGAAGGCGAGCCCGCCGCGGAGGCGGATGTGGAGCTGGCCCGCATGCTCATGGCCATCCCCGGCCTCATCGGCCTGAAGAGCGCCATCCTCCACCTGGGCAACGCCGCCCTGGTGCGGCGCCCCCTGGAAGCGGAAGGTCTGTTCGGTGAGCTGGCGGACGCCGTGGTGGCCGCCCTCTCCCGGCGCGCCCCCCACCGGGTGCGGGAGGCCCTCGACGGTCATCCGTCCGCCGCACGACTGTCTGCGCACGCCGAGGCCCTGCTCTCCGAACTCGACGGCCCAGGAACGCTCAGCGCCTTGGAATCCAGCCCCTACGCGAGTCTGCTGGAAGAGGAGCGGAGCCACATGGACCGTGCCCTCAAGACCCTGCTGCCCATCCTGCCACCCAACCTCGAGCTGCGGGTGGACCTGGCGGACGTGGCGGGCCTGGGCTTCTACACAGGCCCCACACTCCGGCTCTGGGCCCCCGGCGCCCAGCAGGAGCTGGCCGCAGGCGGCCGCTACGACCGCCTCTTCCCCGACCTGGGCCGCCCCTGGCAGGCCGCCGGCTTCTGCGTGCGTCTGTCCCGCCTGCTCGACCTGGCCGCCACCCGCCCCGACCTCTTCGAGGAACCCCGATGAACCAGACCCTGCTCATCGCCTTCCCCAAGGGCCGCCTCGGCGACGAGCTGGTGCCGAAGCTGGCGGGCACCCCGCTGGCGCTCGACACCGCGGCCCTGAAGTCCCGGGTGCTCCGCATCCCCACCGCCACGCCCGGCGTGGCGGCCCTGCTGCTCAAGGGCGCGGACCTGCCCCGCTACGTGGCCGCCGGCGTGGCCTCCCTGGGCATCGTGGGCTCGGACACGCTGGACGAAATGGACATGGACCTGCTGGAGTTGGCGGATCTGGGCTTCGGCGCCTGCCGCCTGTCACTCTGCGCCAAGACCGGCGTCACCTTGGAGGATCTGCGCGCCAAGCCGCACCTGCGGCTGGCCACCAAGTTCCCGAAGGCCACCGAGGCCTGGCTGTCCCGTGAAGGCCTCACCGCCGAGCTGGTACCCCTCAGCAGCAGCGCGGAGCTGGCACCCCTGCTGGGCCTGGCGGATGCCATCGTGGACCTCGTGCAGACCGGCGGCACCCTCAAGGCTCACGGCCTGGTGGAAACGGCCGTGCTCGGGCGCTCCTCCGCCCGCCTGGTCGCCGCCCGCGGCGCCTACCTCAGCGAACCCGGGCGGATCCGACCGCTGGCGGACATGCTGCTCGGCGCACTGAAGGCAAAGGCGTAGACAGGATCAACAGGAGGCGCCTGGACGGATGCTGAGAATCTCCAGGCGCATCGTTCCGGCGGGTCGGCGCCAGAGGACTTCATCGCCGGCCTCGGCGTTCAGCAGGGCCTCTCCCAGCGGCGAGACCCAGCTGACCTTGCCCTGGGCGGGATCGGCTTCGTCCTCGCCGACGAGGGTGTACGTCGCGATGGCGCCGGCTTCGTCGCAGACCTCCACGGCAGCCCCGAAATGGACCCGCTCTCCCGTTTTGCCGCTGGGATCGACCAGGACAGCCCGGTTCAGGCGCTCCTGGTAGTAGCGCAGGTCGCGCTGGACGATGGCCAGCTCCTGAGGATTGGCAAGCTTGCCCTCCGCCAGCAGCCGGCTCTGGCGGCCGGCCAGATCCGCCTTCAGGTCCTGCAGCTGCCGCAGGCCGGCGGGGGTCACGTAGTTCGGGTGGGGGCTCTGGGGCCGGTCGGGCAGGTCCTCGGGGCGCCCCGTGTCATCCGGATCCTTGATGAAAGCTCGATTCACGGGTTCGCCCAGGGTTCGCCGGCGGATCAGCCGCGGATCTCGCCGTAGATGTTGTCCCGCTGCCAGGGCTCGTAGCCGGCGGCGCGGATCATGCGGGTCATCTCATCCTTGTTCACGCTGTAGCAGGTGCCCGCGGCGCTGACGACGTTCTCCTCGAGCATGAGGCTGCCCATGTCGTCGCAGCCGTAGTGCAGGGCCAGCTGGCCGGTCTTGCGGCCCATGGTGACCCAGCTGCTCTGGATGTGCGCGAAGTTGTCCAGGAAGATGCGGGCGATGGCGATGGTGCGGAGGTATTCCACATCCGTGGGCTTGGGCACCTTGCCTTCCCAGGGCGTGTGGCCGCTCTGGAAGGGCCAGGCGGCGAAGGCCGTGTAGCCGCCGCCATTGTTGCGCGCCAGGGCGCGGTCCTGCTGGTCGCGCAGGGCCTCGAAATGCTCGATGCGCTCGGCCAGGGTTTCCGTGATGCCGAACATCATGGTGCCCGTGGTCTTCACGCCCTCCTCGTGGGCGGCCTCCATCACTTCCAGCCACTTCTCGCGGCCGCCCTTGAGGGGCGCGATCTTCTTGCGGATGCGGTCCACCAGGATCTCCGCGCCACCGCCGGGGATGGAGCCGAGGCCGGCCTCGCGCAAGTCCGCGATGGTCTTCCGCAGCGTCTGGCCGCTGAGCTTCGCCATCATCTGGATCTCCACCGGGGAGAAGCCGTGGACCCAGATGCCCAGGTCGTGGTGGAGGTAGCGCACCAGGTCCAGGTAGTAGTCCCACGGCAGGTCCGGATTCACGCCGCCCTGCAGGAGGAAGCCGGTGCCGCCGATGGCCTGGGTCTCCTCGGCCTTCTGCTTCAGCTGCTCCTTGGTGAGCACGTAGCCGCGGGTGTCGCCGGGCTTGTGGTAGAAGGCGCAGAAGGTGCAGTAGACGTTGCAGACGTCCGTGTAGTTCACGTTCCGGTCGATGACGTAGCTCACGCGCCGGGGATCGTTGTGGCGGTCCCGGGCGGCGGTGGCGGCCACGGCCAGATCGGGCAGCTCCGCCTGCTCCATGAGCACCAGGGCCTCGGCCGCGGAGACGCGGCGACCCTGGAGGACGCCCTCCAGGATCGCCTCGGGGGAATCGAGGGCCTTCAGCATGTCTAGACCTGGTACCCCATCACCTGGAGGCAGCGACGGCAGACGCATTCCTGGCCGGCCACGCCGTGCTGAAAATGATCCAGCGTGTAGGGGTTCCGGCATTTCTCGCAGACCTGCGTGGGCTCGGTGCTGGTCTTCGGGGCGTAGAGATGGGTGGGATCGGGCATGGCGGACTCCGGACCTTCAAGGATATCAAAGGCGGCCCGGATGGGCCGCCTTTGATCGGAAAACACGCAATGACTACTCTTCGACGGCGCCGGCCTTGGCGCTCTCATGGGGGCGGGAGTTGCGCTTGCCCTGGTGCTTGTGCGCCTGCACGTCCAGCTTCTCCACGGCCTGGGTGATGCTTGTGTACATGTCATCGGTGGTGGCGGAGGCGACGAAGGCGCTGGCGCGGGTCTTCAGCGTGATCTCAGCCTCGTGGCGGTGCTTCTCCACAGCCAGGATCACGTGGACGTCGATGATGTCGTCCAGATAGGTGGCCATCTTATCCAGCCGCTCCTTGGTGAACTGCTTCAGGGGCTCGGTGAGCTCCACGTGGCGGCCGGTGTAGTGGACCTTCATGGGACACTCCTGAAAGGGGCCGGGCGGCCCGTAAATCGGTGAAAGCAGCGCCTGAAGGGGCCTCAACCCTTGTCAGCGGCGCCGGCGCTGGGAGGCAGGAGGAATCTTGAGCTCCTCGCGGTACTTGTTCACGGTGCGACGGGCCACCTTGATGCCGTCCCGCTCCAGCAGGCCGGCGATGGCCTCATCGGACAGCGGCTTGGCAGGATCCTCGGCCTGCACGAACGCCTTGATGCGGTGCTTGACCACGGTGGCGGAGATGTCCGAATCCTTGGGACGCGCGGAGAAGAAATAGTTCAGGTCGTAGAGCCCCTGGGGCGTGTGGATGGTCTTGGCCTTCACCACCCGGCTGATGGTGCTCTCATGGAAGCCCGTGGCCTCGGCCACGTCGCGCAGCACCATGGGCCGCAGGCTTTCGATACCGTGTTCGAGGAACTCCTTCTGGAGCTCCACGATCTGGGCCGAGACCCGCAGGACGGTGCGGTTCCGGTCCTCGACGCCGCGGATGAAGTCGCGGGCGCTGCGGAAGCGCTCGCGGATGAAGTCCTTGTCGGCCTTGGCGTCGCTGGAGGCCAGGAACCGCTGGTAGTCGCCGTTCACCTTGAGCCGGGGCAGGCCCTCGTCATTGAGGTAGATCTTCCAGTTGCCATCCTCGCCCTTGAGCACCACCACATCCGGCTTCACCACCCGCTCGCCTTCGGGATCGAAGGCCCGGCCAGGCGAGGGGTTGAGGTGCTTGAGCTGGTCCATGGCCAGGCACAGCTCCGCGTCGGTGCAGCCCAGAGCGCGGCGCAGCTTGGCGCTGTCCCGCTGCGCCACCTGCGCGGTGTGGTCCTGGATGATGCGCACCGCCAGATCGTCGGGCTCGGCACCGGCGTGACGAAGCTGGAGCAGCAGGCTCTCCTGCACCGTGAAACAACCCACGCCGGAGGGGTCGAACTCCTGGAGGACGTCCAGGGCCGCGCGCAGCGCCTCCTCCGTGACGCCCAGGTCCGCCGCCAGGGCGGCCGGGGTGGCCTCCACCGAGGGCTGGTCCGGATCGAGCCGCAGGAAGCCCTTGGGGTCGAGGCGGTCGATGAGGCGCTCCACCAGCGCAGCCCGGGGATCCTCGTTCTCCAGGGTCTCGTAGAGCTGGCTCACCAGGTGATCCTGGAGGGATTCGTAAGCACTGAGCCGATCCTCCCAGGAGAACCGATCCTCTTCAGGCAGGTTGCTGGTGCGCGGCAGGTCCGAATCCCAGCTGTTCTCGGCGCCCAGCTCGGTCTCCTGGACCTGGGCCACCCCCTCTTCCGTGAACTTCTCCAGATCGCTTTCGGGGTTCATCTCGCCTGCCGCATCCAGCATGGGTCCCAGATCGACGGTGTCCACCCCTTCGGGCAGTTCCACGCCATCACCGGCCTGGTCGGAGGAGGCCTCGGTCACGTCGGAATCGCGCCCCTCCTCGATGGCCTCGAGGGTCGGCACCTCGTCACCGTCGTCGGCCAGCTCCAGCAGAGGGTTGTCCTCCAGCTCGCGCTCGATGGTCTGCGACAGCTCCTGAAGGTTCATCTGCCACAGCTTGAGCTTCAGCTGCATGGCGGGGGTGAGCGCGAGGGTCTGGCTCTGGGCCAGGCGCTGGGAGAGGAAGGGGCCGGCCACGATCAGTCCAACCTGAACCGGTCGCCCAGGTAGACCCGGCGGATGTCCGGATCCTCTGCGATCTCGCTGGGCAGGCCGTGTTTCATGATCATCCCGTCCGCCAAGATATAGGCCCGGTCGGCGATCTGCAAGGTCTCGCGGACGTTGTGGTCGGTGATCAGCACGCCGATGCCTCGCGCCTTGAGGTCGGCGATGAGGCCCTGGATCTCCAGCACGGACTTGGGATCCACGCCGGCGAAGGGCTCGTCCAGCAGCATGATCTTGGGTTCGGTCACGAGGGCCCGCGCCAACTCGCAGCGCCTCCGCTCGCCCCCGGATAGGCTCATGCCCAGCGTGTCGCGCACTTTCCCCAGGTGGAAATCGGCCAGGAGGCGTTCGCAGCGGTCTTTCTGCTCTGTCTTCGGGATGGGCTGCAACTCAGCCAGGGCCAGCAAGTTCTCCCAAACAGTCAAACCCCTGAACACGCTGGATTCCTGGGCCAGGTAGCCGATGCCCAGCCGGGCCCGCCGGTGCATGGGCAGGGCGGTCACATCCTGGCCCAGCCAGCGGATGCCGCCCCGATCCGGCGCCTCCACGCCCACCACCATGTAGAAGGTCGTGGTCTTGCCCGCGCCGTTGGGACCGAGCAGGCCCACCACCTCGCCCATGCCCACACAGAGGCTCACGTCCCGCACCACGGTGCGGTCGCCGTAGCGCTTCTGGAGGTTCACGGCCTCGAGGCAGGGGGTGGGCTCTGTCATGGATCTATCAGAACATATTGACTGCCCGATCGCGCCGGGGGCGCGCGCCGTGGCCGGCGCGCGGAGGGAAAACCTTTAGCGGACGGCGCGTCCTGGCGTGTACGGGGCCTTGGCGGCCTCCAGGGCGTCCTCCAGGGCCTTGAGCGCCCCCAGGGCGGCGCCGAACCTCGCCTGGAGGGCCTTCAAGCCATCCTCAGCCCAGGCCAGGTTCTGGCGCTGGGTGGCGGTGGGCAGCTGGGTGGTGGCCCAGACGCTGCCTGACACCTCGCGGATCCGCCCCAGGATGCCGGGCACAGTGGGCTCCTGGCGGGAGGCGACGGTGGCATCGCCGTTGAGCAGATCCCGCAGGTCCTTCAGCTCGCCGTGCAGCGCCCGGCCGCGGGTCAGCAGGGCCGCATCGGCGGCCGGGGTCTCGAGCAGGGCCTTCTGGGCATGATCCAGCCGGTTCTGGGCCTCGGTCAGGCGCTCAGAGATGCCCATGGCGCGGCGCTGGGCGTCGCCCATGCGGGCGCAGAAGGCGCTGTACTCCGTCCATTGGGCCGGGGTCAGGCGGTCGGCATCCAGGGGCTTCACCTCGAAGGCGACGGGGCCGGCCACGGACTTCAGCACACCATCCACCTGGAAGCCCAGCGTGGCCTGGTAGCGGCCTGGCGCGGCGAGGGCGCCCTGGGCGCCGTAATCCCACGGATCCCGCTCGCTCGGGACCCTCAGGCGGATGGGCGCCGGATCCTGGAGACGGAGGTCCCAGGCCACACGGTGGAGGCCCTTTTCGGGCTTCGCCGAGATGCGGCGCACCACCTGGCCGTCGCTCGCCGCGATGGTCAGCACCACGGCGGGGGGCAGCTCGCGGTCCTCGGCCCGGAGGGCCTCCCAGGCCGGGGTGGCCGGATCCTGGCCGGCCTTGGCGGCTTCCTGCTCTTTCGCCTGGCGCTGCTTCTTCAATGTCTTCGGCTCCACCTTCACGTGGTAGGTGAACACGGCGCCGAAGGGCGGATTGGGCGACAGGAAGAGGGAATCGCCCTGGAAGGATTTCCCGGGTCCGCCGAAGGGAACGGCCGGGATGTAGGCCTGGGCGGGCCGGAGGCCGTAGAGGTGGGCCTCGGCTTCGAAGTCCTCCGGCTTCGCCTGGCGCAGGGGCGTGAGGTCATCGAGGACGTAGAAGCCCCGCCCGAAGGTGGCCACCACCAGGTCGCCTTCCCGGGCCTGGATGGCCATGTCCTTCACGGCGATGGTGGGCAGCTGGGTGAACTTCGACCAGGATTTCCCGGCGTCGAGGCTGAAGAACAGACCGAACTCCGTGCCGCAGTAGAGCAGGCCTTCCCGGGCCGGATCTTCCCGCACGGTGTAGACGCTGCCCCGCTCGGGCAGTCCTTCGGCGATGGATTCCCAGGTGCGGCCGCGATCCCGGGAGCGCAGCAGGTACGGGCGGAAGTCTCCGGTCTTGTGGTTGTCGAAGGCGGCGTACACCGTGCCGGCCTGCTGCGGGCTCGCCGCCAGGCAGGAGACGTAGGTCAGCTCGGGCACGCCGGGGAAGCGCTCCGTCTTCCGCCAGGCCTTGCCGCCATCCTCGCTGATCTGGATGAGGCCGTCGTCGGTGCCCACGTACAGCAGTCCTTCGCTCTTGGGGCTTTCGGTGAAGGCCACGATGTTGCCGTAGAAGCTGGTGGAGGCGTTGCGGGCCACGGCGTCCACGCTCCACACCTTGTCCATGATCTTCAGGCGGCTGCGATCGATCTTCCGGGTGAGATCCGGGCTCACGGCGGTCCAGCTGTCTCCGCGATCGTCGCTGCGGAAGAGCTTCTGGGCGGCGAAGTACAGCCGCTTGCCGTTGTGGGGGCTGATCAGCAGCGGGGCGTCCCAGTTCCAGCGGAGAGGCTCCTCGCCGGGCGCCGGCTGGGGCTGGATCTCCACGCGCTCGCCGGTGCGGCGGTCGAAGCGGACCAGGCCGCCGTGCTGGCTTTCGGAGTAGACCGTATCCGGGTCATCCGGGTCCACCTGGCTGTAGAAGCCATCTCCGCCCTGGGTCACGAACCAGTCGAGGTTCGTGGAGCCGTGCAGGTTCCGCGTGCGGCTGGGGCCGCCCAGGGAGAAGTTGTCCTGGGTGCCGCCGTAGATCGTGTAGAAGGGGCGCGCGTTGTCCACGGCCACCCGGTAGTACTGGATGACGGGCAGGTTGGCCTTGAACTCCCAGGTGGCGCCCCGGTCGCGGCTCTCGTACAC
This sequence comes from Geothrix edaphica, assembly GCF_030268045.1. Lineage (NCBI taxonomy): Bacteria > Pseudomonadati > Acidobacteriota > Holophagae > Holophagales > Holophagaceae > Geothrix > Geothrix edaphica. The sequence goes on along the minus strand of NZ_BSDC01000001.1, from coordinate 978,378 downwards.
GCCGCCATCACAGCCGGAGAGCAGGTGGTCGCTGTTGGCGGGGTCGATCCACAGCGCGTGGTTGTCCACATGCTTGGAGGTCTCGCCCACGCGCCGCCAGGTCTTGCCGCCGTCCTCGGTCACCTGCATCCAGGTGTCCATGGAGTAGACGCGCTTCGGGTCCTTCGGGTCGCAGATGAGCTCCTGGTAGTACTGGGCGCTGCCGGATACCTGCTCGCTGCGGCGCTCCCAGGTGCGACCCCCGTCCAGGCTGCGGAAGAAGCCGCCCGCCTTGTTGGCAGCCTCGATGGTGGCGTAGACCGTGTCCGGCTCGCCCGCCGGCACGGCCAGGCCGATGCGGCCCATGTCCTCCTTGGGCAGCCCTTCCGTGAGCTTCACCCAGGTCTGGCCGCCGTCCAGGCTCTTGTGGATGCCGGCGCCGGGACCGCCGTCCAGCATGCCCCAGACGTGGCGGCGCCGCTGGTAGGTGGCGGCGTACAGCACGTCGGGGTTGCGGGGATCCAGCACCACGTCCGTGACGCCGGTGTGGGCATCCACGGTGAGGACGGCCTTCCAGGTTTTTCCGCCATCGGCGCTCTTGTAGAGGCCGCGCTCGCCGCCTTCCTTCCAAAGGGGACCCTGGACGGCCGCGTAGACCACCTGGCCGTTGCGCGGGTCCACGAGGATCTTGGCGATGTGCTCGCTGGCCTTCAGGCCCATGTTCTCCCAGTGCTTCCCGCCATCCAGGCTGCGGTACACACCGTCGCCATAGGCCACCGAGCGCTGGGAGTTGTTCTCGCCCGTCCCTACCCAGACGGTGTTCGAGTCGCGGGGATCCACCGTCACACAGCCGATGGAGAAGGAGCCCTCCTTGTCGAAGAGCGGAGCCCAGGTGGTGCCTCCGTTCACCGTCTTCCACACGCCGCCGGAGGCCACGCCCACGTACCAGGTGTCCGGCTTGCGGGGATCGACCGCGATATCCCCGACGCGCCCCGAGGTCACCGCCGGCCCCAGATTCCGGGCGGGAAAGTCCGCCAGGGGCGAGCCCGCCCGTTCCGTGGCCTTGGCCTTCACCGGCGGTGCCGCCAGGACCGGCACAGCGGCGAGCAGCAGGGCCAGAGGCGAGAGGGAGCGGAACCGGGGCATGGTGCCTCCTAATACGAGGTTTGCTCCATGATGCCCGAGAAAGCCCCGGCCTTCACCAGCCAGGGCCCGCGCCCTTGCCGCGCACACGCCCCTGCCACTTGACCGTCTGGGTGGCAGGCTCCAGCTCAAGGGCCTCGCCCTGGCCCTCGCCGAGGCGGCCCCGCAGGGTGACGGTGCCCTGGGCCTGGATCAGCTTCGCCGTGCGGTCCGGCCCGACGGTGACGGTCACCGAGTCCGCCGCAAGACGCCAGCCCTGGCCCTGGCACTCCACGCCGCCCCCGAGGACGATCTTCTGCCCCTCGCTCTGGCCATGCTCCGCGCGCAGGAAGAGGTCTCCGTCCGCGGCGGCCAGGGTCCCGCTCAGGCCTTCTGGGAAGCTCACCGCCTCGCCCTTCCGGACAATGCGGGGGCCGGACAGCCGCTCGCGCAGGCGGCTCCAGGCCGCGGGGCGACCCGTGAGGGTCCACAGCGTGTCCTCCCACACGAGCTTCGCCCCCCGCAGGTTGCCGCCGGCGAACAGGTTCACCTGCACGGGCCCCTCGATGGTCCAGGACCGGGGATCCCCCTGCCCCGCGCCGCCGCTGAAGGTGCCGTCCTCGCCGCGGCCCAGGACCGGGGCCTGGAGTTTCCAGCGCCGGGTGGCCCGCTCCACCAGGATGCGGGGGGAGGACAGGGTGCGCCGGCCCCAGGTGAGCAGGGCCTGGCCCTCGGCCACGGCATGGCCCACGGGCAGGGTTTCCGGCAGGTCGCCCCCCGGCCCCTCTCGCATGAGCACGCGCGGCGCGCGGAGCACGAGGCGCTGGCCGTCCATGGGCTGGTCCCAGACCACGCTGCCCTCCAGGCGCAGGCCCGCGGGCGTCCAGCGGGCCCCGTCCGTGGACAGGCGCTCCTCGCCCGTGGGCAGCCCCCGATGGGCCTGGAACTTCCGGAACTCCACCTGCTGGAACTTCGCACCGGGCGCAGGTCTCGGCGCCATCCCGCTCTTCGCCTCGCCGCGCCAGCCGTCAGCACGCTCGAAGGCCAGGGGCCCGGGCCAGGTGACGGTGTCCGGCGACAGATCCGCCACGGAAGCCTGCAGTGAGCCTTCCGCCAGGCGGGCCCGCACCCCCTCGAGATGGCCCGTCTGGAACCCGGGCACGGCCCACAGCCGCTCGGCTTCCATGGCCTGGAGGGTGGCCGGGGCGGTGCCGTCCGTCGGCGCCTGCCAGCGCACGGGACCCTGCTCCACACGGAACCGGCCGTCGGCTTCGCGGCGCCATCCGGCGGGCAGGTTCCAGATGCCCCTGGTGGACCCCTCCAGGGCCTCCCAGCGCAACGGAGCCAGCCCTTCCCACTCCCCTTCCGCCCAGCGGAGCGCGGGCCCGGCGTTCTCCACCCGCCCCCGCCCCTGGATGGCTTTGGTGCCTGGATCGGCCACTTCCAGATCCAGAGGGCCCTGGAGGGTCCAGACGCCATCCTGCCGGCGGGCTTTGGGCGACAGCATGCGCCACTGGCCAGTCGGCTCGTCCAGGTGACCCGTCACTGTCTCCAGGCGCAGGTCCTCCTCCGACCCTTCGATGGTCCGGTAGGCCAGCACCATGCGGTTCAGGCCCAGCTGTTCGGTGAGGGTTCCCACGGTGCCCCGGGTGCCTTCGCCGAACAGGGGATCCCCGCCCACGGTGCGACCCGGCATGCCCCCGCCGCCCATCATCAGGAAGCGCAGGGTGAAGCCCAGGGTTCCCACCACCAGTCCCCAGCCCAGGCCCCGCCATAGCGGGTGGCGGGCCGGCGGCAGGTCCCGGAGCAGGGCCTGCACCTTCATGGGGCCACCTCCCCGAGGGGGGCGTCCACCAGCCAGGAGCGGCCCCAACGGGCACTGCCCTGAGGCACGGCGGCCACGCAGAGCCGCTCGCCGATGACCGGCTGCGACGGTCGCTCGCGACCCGCGAACCAGGTGAGGGGATCCGGGGTCCCGGCCAGCCGGAGCTTCCAGTGGTCCGCCCCGAACACAGCCGAAGCGGCCACGGCCCCCTCAAGCTTTGCCAGAGCTGGGGCGAAGCCCTGGCCGAAGGGTTCCAGGCGGGCCAGGTCCGCGTCATCGGGAAGATCCGCATGGCCGCCGTCCACCAGCAGAGGCGGGAGCTCGCGCCCGGCGGCCTGCTCGGCCGCGCCCCGCTGGAGGGCCTGACGGACGAAGGCGAGGCGGGAGGGCTCGAAGCTTAGGCCCGCCGCCGCGCGATGGCCGCCGCCGCCCAGGATGAAGGGCTGGGCCAGGGCCAGCAGGCCGCCCAGATCGTAGCCTTCCGGAGCCCGGAGGCTGCAGTGGGCCACGCCATCGACCACGGTGCAGACGCCCGCGGGGCGTCCCGTGGCGCGCATGCGGTGGCCGGCCACGATGCCGATGACGCCCTTGTGGGCCGAGGGATCCAGCACCAGGTCGAAGGCGGCATCCTCCGGACGGGGCAGGCGGGCGGCCAGCTGCTCCTGGATGGCCCGGCGCTCCTGGTTCAGCGCTTCCACCCGGATCATCAGGGTCTCCGCTTCCGCCGGATCGCGGGTCAGGAGCAGGCGGACCGCATCCTCCGCCCCACCCATGCGGCCCACGGCGTTGAGCCGGGGCGCCACGCCGAAGGCGATGTCCTGCCCGCCGGGAGCGCCCTCCTTCTTGGCGGCGCGCAGCAGGGCCGCCAGCCCGGGACCATTCCTGCCGCCTAGGGAATCGAGCCCGCGCCGCACGAGCAGGGCATTCTCGTCCACCAGCGGCATCACGTCCGCCACGGTGCCGATGGCCACCAGCTTGAGCATGCCGTCCAGGAAGGCCGCATCGGCGCCCACGGGATGGGGAGCGGCCCCGATCAGGGCCTGGGCCAGCTTGAAGGCCACCCCCACGCCCGCCAGGAAGGGGTTGGCATAGCCGTCCAGGTGGGGATGCACCACGGCGCAGGCGGCCGGCAGCTCCGGGCCCAGGGCGTGGTGGTCCGTGATGACCCAGTCCAGGCCCAGCTCCGAGCTGGCCGCCACTTCCGCCACGCTGCGCACGCCGCAGTCCACGGAGATGAGCAGGCCGGGATCACGGGTTTCCTTCAGCTCCCGGATGCAGTCCAGGTGCAGGCCGTAGCCATCCGAGAAGCGGTTGGGGATGAAGAACGAGACGTCCGCGCCGAGCCGCTCCAGCGCGCGCATCAGGAGCGCCGTGGCCGTCACGCCATCCACGTCGTAGTCGCCATAGACCACGATGCGCTCGCGGGCATCCACGGCCCGGCGGATGCGCGCCACGGCCGCGTCCACCCCGGGGAGGAGGTGGGGGTCCGTGCTGCGGGTCCAGGAGGGGTCGAGGCGCCAGGCCAGACCCTCCGGCTGATCCACGCCGCGCAGCCAGGCCAGCCGCGCGAGGCGGGGATCCAGGTTCCAGGCCGCGGCCAGGGCCCGCCAGGGCGCCGGACCCGCCGGGATCTCCCGGCGGAGGCGCCAGGCCTTGGCTTCCATGTCAGCCGACACTGCCCATGCGGGCGAACTTCTGGTACCGCTCCTCCACCAGCTGTTCAGCGGTCAGCTCGGACAGCTCAGAGAAGGCCTCCACGACGGCTTCCTTCAGAGCAGCGGCCGCCGCGTCGAAGTCGGAGTGGGCGCCACCCAGGGGTTCCTTCACGATGCCGTCGATGACGCCCAGCTCCAGCAAATGCGGGGCCGTGAGCTTGAGGGCCGCCGCGGCCTTGGGGGCCTGGCTGGCATCCTTCCACAGGATGGAGGCACAGCCCTCGGGCGAGATCACGGAGTAGATGGCGTTCTCCATCATGAGCACCCGGTCGGCCACGCCCAGAGCCAGGGCCCCGCCGCTGCCGCCCTCGCCCAGGACCACGGCCACCACGGGCACTTCGAGCTTGGCCATCTCCAGCAGGTTGCGGGCGATGGCCTCGGCCTGGCCGCGCTCCTCGGCGTCCACGCCCGGATAGGCGCCCGGCGTGTCGATGAGGCAGAGGATGGGGCGCTGGAACTTCTCGGCCAGCTTCATGAGGCGCAGGGCCTTGCGGTAGCCCTCGGGCTTGGGCATGCCGAAGTTGCGGAGGATCTTCTGCTTCGTGTCCCGCCCCTTCTGCTGGCCGATGATCATGACGGGGTTGCCCTCGATCCAGCCCATGCCGGCCACGATGGCCGCGTCGTCGCCGAAGCGGCGGTCGCCGTGCAGCTCCTCGAAGCGCTCGCAGATCCGCTCCAGGTAGTCGAGCGTATAGGGGCGCTTGGGGTGCCGCGCCAGCTGGGCCCGCTGCCAGTCGGTGAGGTTTGTGAACAGCTCGGCCTTCAGCTTGTCCAGCTTCTTTTCCAGCTTCTCCCGTTCCTTGGACTGGGAGGGGTCCATCTCCATGGCCCGGATCTGGGCCTCCAGCTCGAGCACCGGCTTTTCCAGCTGGGACAGATCCATGGCCTGTTCGGGAGTCGCGTCTTTCATGAAGCCTCGAGCCGGGAAGTCGGACGGTCCAGTGTAGAGGGCCCAGGAGCGAATGAACAGGCCGGGCTGACCCAGAGTAGCTCAGGCACCCCCCGGAGCCCTCTGTGCGACCGTGCCCGATGTCTAGTTCGCCACTGCCGTGAAAGCCAAGCCGTCCTCCCTAAGAGCTTTCACGAGACCACGGTCCTGCTTCCAGGCCTGGAGCCCCTTGTCTAGCTGCTCAAAACCGAAAGTAACCGGCTTGTAGCAATGTGCAAGACTGAGCCGTAGGCGCGTACCATCCGCCATGGGTTCGGTTTCGGCCTTCCACTCAAAGGTGCGAAACGGCGTATCACCTTTGCGTTCCGGCAGCACTGGCTTGATCTTGGCTGGGAACGTCAAAGTGGCGTGGTAGCTGAGTTCCCCCGTCGCCATGCTCGCCACGGGGTACCGCCGGAGCGTACCAGCCTTCTGGATGAGGGCCGGCGGGTAGGGAATGCCCCAGGCCGCCAGGGTCCATTCCGCGCCGTTCCGGTGAAATCCGTCGGGATGGGTGATCTTCACTTCCACCTCGAAGGGGCGATCCGTGGAAAGCGGGTCTCCTAGGCGAACCACCTCGATCTGGGCCGTGGCCGGCAGGTCGAACCGACCTCCCATGAGGGCCTCCCGCATGGCCTTTGCGCCTCCCTTGTGAGCAATGGCGCGGAGATTCCAATAGGCTCCAGTCTCCTTGAGCTTCATGGTGGCTCGGAGTGCGGAACCGTTCACCTCTCCTTCAAGATCGACTGACAGCCGGTCGCGCAGGATTGCGGCATCCGGAACCGTCACCCACTGGGCCCCGTCGGGCAAACAGATCATCACCCGCCGTCCGCAATGGCCTGAGCCCAGGAATCCGAAGGGTGTGAAGGGGTCCGTGGCGTCCACAAGAAGGAACCGACCCTTCGGACTTTCCACTTCGCCCGGAAGTCCCAGGCTCTTGTCCAGTCGCAGGGCCGTGATCACATGATTGAAAATCGGGAAGGGCTCCTCCTGCGCCTCGATTTCCCCTTCGTTGATCCTTGCCAGCGTCGGATGCGCCGTGAAACCGAGCATTTTGGCCTCGGCGATGAAGAAGGCCGACAGGTCCTTGCAGTCTCCGTAACGTTTTCGCCCCACTTCAACTGTCTGTTCAGGTACCCACCCTCGTTCAGCAGAGAGGTACACCTGCTTGTAGTTGAGCGCCGCCGCCATCCACGACCAGAGGGCATTGAGGCCTTCCGGGCCCTTCCGGCCATGCAGATCCGCCACGCCCCCTGAGGCCGTGGCCGTGGCATAGTTTCCGGCCGTCCATCGTGCGACCTCATCCCAGGTCGCCCACATACGAGCGGCGGGATGAGCCGGATCCAGGAATCGAACCCTGATGACCGGTAGCACATTGTACCGATGGGGATGCCCGCCTTCGTCCTCCGGTAGCACTGGCAGATTCGAAACAGCCAAGCCCGTGGCTCCCAGCGGTTCCACTTTGGCAATCCAGGGGAGGAAGTGACGGCGATCGATGCGCACATCGACCAGCTGCAGGTTGGTGAACCACCCCTCCTTCTTGGCCACATCGAGTTCCCACCGACGGACGGGGATCGTTTCGAGCAGGCCCGTCGCGGCCACTGGACCAATAGGACTTTGAATGGCCTCTAGAGACTCGAATGCGATGTAACTGCCCTTGACCACACGATCTAGCGTGGCACCAGTGACGGTATCCGTGCTGAATTCCGCCTCAGATGCATCGTTCATGGTCACGACATCGTCTGAATCCAGTTTCACCAGGTCGCCATCGGGACGGAGATTCCATCCCTTCAACTTCTTCACCTTGTTTCCCTTCCCGCCAAGGCCGTGAATGACAAAGGTGCCCTGCCGCAATCCGCGCTCTCCCAGAACTTTCACAAGCCTGAATCGCCGCTGACGAATCTCTCCGCTACCGGTGTAGGCGATCTCCGTCCGATCCAACAACACCCAGGCCACGGCATTCTCCGGAGCGGCCTCCCCGGCCGTGGCGCGGGCAACCTGGGCGGCCCACTCGGGCAATCGTCCAAAATCCTGGGCGGGAAGCAGCGCCGTCAGGAGGAACAACCCCAGCCATCGAAGGCGCATCAACCCTCCCGCGAAAGCGTGACCTGCCGTCGGCAGGCGTCTTCAATCCAGCCCAGGAATTGTCTGAACTCTGCCCACTGGGTGGACGGAGCAGATTGGGCAGTCACCTCCACCCGAAGTACAACCTTCCCCATTCCCGTGGCGGGATCAAAGGCAGGCACCCAGAACACTCGGCCAAACAGGTTCTGCTTCTTCAGCTCCTGCTGGGGGCCCATGGTGTAACCCCGTGGAACCGGGAAAGTGGCGATCGCAAGTTGTGTGGCCTGATAGGGCAACACAATCGGCGCGGTTCGGGAGTCATCCAACTTTCCAGGAACCCATAAGGGCCACGGCATGCCCGGAAAAGGGTCCAACACTCGCTTGCGGCCGGCTTCCCGCTCCAGCGACCCCTTCAGGTGCCACGTGACGCTAGCTTTGGCGTCAGAAGTGTTTCTCACCTCAGCCGAGGCCACGACAAGGTTTTTCATCTCCTTCTCGAACTTCTCCTTCAGCAGCTTCGACTGTTCCTTAGGTTCAAGAGCCATGTACCGGTTTCTCTCGACATACTCCGGGTACCCGGCGAATTCCGAGTCCACCTCAAACCGATCTGCATCCTCGTCCAGGTTCAGTCTGTAGGTGTAGCGACGCAGATTTGCGTTCGCGCCCAGGCTGCCGACCAGGCCTTTCTTCCCCTTCCAGGTGCTGGAGTCGATGATCAGGGCGGTGACCGCTGTATAGTCCGGATGCACCACACCTGGTGTGGCGAACCGACGCGTGGGATCAAACCAGATCATCCCGCCGTTGGGTTCCTCGATACCGATCAAATCAGTAGAGAACTGCCAAGGATTGAGGTGGTTCCAGTCGAATAGGGTGAATTCCCGGTCAGGTACTTTGGCGATGATCGGTTTCAGTCCGGCCGCCTTGAGCAAGTGGTAAAAGATGAGTCTCATCCCTTGGGCGTTGGTCTTCCCGTTTTTGGCCGCGGCAGCGAGGTTCTTGGGTGCGAAATCCTTCCAGAAATTTTTCGGCAGGGCCGCGGACTCCGCGAACGTGGCTTGGCTCAAATTGGCGATCCGGCTATCCAGGCGTTCCAGCAATGTGACGGCCTGTTTGCTGGGGGTTCCTGAGAGATCGGTCGTCAACTCGATGGCTAGCGTCTTGAAGGCCCCTCCCTTCTCGATCGACTCTTCATAATCTGGCTTGTAATGCTGCCGGATGGCCTGGTTCCAGTACGCATCAGCCCCCTCACTCACTGAACCGCGTATGTCATCCGGCTGCCAGAAGATGACCAACCTCGGTAACCAGAGGGTGGGCCTGAGGCTATAGGGCGGCAGTTCCACTGCTGGAAGGTTCTTGAAGGTCAACCGTTTGCTGTTCCAGGAACTCGTGACTTCGGGAGCAGGTGCGGCGCCAGGACTCAACGACCAGGCAAGCGGGAACGGCTGGGCCACCTCGATGGCCATGACCTGCGTAGGATAAGCATGAGCCAAGATCCAAACACCGTAGAGCCCCTGATAAAAACGGGCGGGCAATCCCCTGAGAAGTCCATCTGCTGATTCAGACCACTGGAATTCCACGACGCAATCCGTCGTGACTCCTGGTGCCACCAAGTGAGTCTTACGCCGCTCGCCGTTCCCGCTTTCGATGACCCGCTCCGCGAAATCCTTCCGGCTGTTGAATTCCACTTGACGGCCATCTGGATAGACCGTCCGGCCCTTCACGCCGGTGGCCGAGCTCGGAAGGTCTGGAATCTCCGCCGCCTGGCGCCCGGCCTCAGCGAATACGCGCACCCGGTAGACGTAATCAATGGTAAGAACGTTGAGTTTCATCCGATCTTCCAGGATCACGGCCCCTGTTGGGCCGTCCTTGATGGCCCAGACTTCAGGTGGAATGGGAAGCCAGGCATTTCCGGCCATGAGTCGGATGGTCAAGCAGAATACGGCTGACATGATCCGCGTTTTCACGAGTTACTCCTGGTGGAATCCCCGGCATGCTGGCATGTGGAAAGTGAGTCGGCAAGAGACGCCCATCACACCTTTGCGAAATGTGAAACCCTTTTTAAACTCCTTCTGCCCGTGGAAACCATGCCGGTCACTCCAGAACCGTCCTCCCCCTTCCCCCTCCTCGGTCTCAGCGGCGGCATCGCCGCAGGGAAGAGCCATGTGGCCGGATTGCTGGCGGCCCGGGGCTGGGCCGTGATCGACGCTGATGCCCTGGCCCGGGATGCAGTGCTGCCGGGCAGCGAGGGGCTGGCGGCCGTGGCGGCAGCCTTCGGCCCAGCCTGCCTCCGCTCCGACGGGGCCCTCGACCGAGCCTGGATGGCCGCCCACGTGTTTGCAGATGACGCGGCCCGTGGCCGCCTCAACGCGATTCTCCACCCCCGCATCGAGGCCCTCCTGGCGGCCCGCCTCACGGCCCTTCCCTCCACCACCCGCGGGGCGGTCCTGGATGCGGCCCTCTGGGTGGAGCGGGCCAGGGCCCACCACTTCGACGCCTTCTGGACGGTGGACGCCCCCGAGGACCTGCGCGTGGCGCGCCTGATGGCCCGGGACGGGCTGACCCGCGAAGCCGTCCTCGCCCGCATCCGCGCCCAGGCCGGCCCGCCCGAACGGGCGCTCCATGCGGACCTCGTGATCCCCAACGACGGCAGGGATCTGACGGAGACCCTCGCGGGAGCCGAGGCCTCGCTTCTGTCAAACTGGAAGGTCCGCCGCGCGCGGACCTGGAGAGCGCCGATGCCCGCACCTTTCACCGCTGATCAGCTCCGCGAGATCCTGGCCACCCTGCTCAGCCGGGGCGGGGACTACGGCGAGGCCTTCATCGAACGGCGGCGGGCCCATGCCCTGGGCATGGACGACGGCCGCATGGAGGACGTGCTGGCCTCCGAGACCTTCGGCGCGAGCCTCCGACTCATGGACGGCGAGACCACCCGTTTCGCGGATCTCATCGCGCCTGGCTTCGACGAGTTGCTCGAGGCTGCCCACACCCTGGCCGCGCCGGGTACCGGCGGGCAGGCCGAAATCCCCGCCCTGACATTGAAGGTCCACCCCACGCCCAGCCCCGTGGAGCGCGATCCGGGCGGGGTGCCCCTGGATGAGAAGGTGGCCCTGGTGCGCCGCGCCGAGGCCCTGGCGCGATCTCAGGCGGAGGCCCTGCGCCCCGGCGCGCTCAAGCAGGTTTCCGCAGGCTACGGCGACAGCACCCAGAGGGTCTGGATCGCCGCTGCCGAGCGCGCGGACGGGACCTGGACCGGCCGCCTCACCGAGGATCACCGCACCCAAGTCGTGCTTCGCGTGAATGTCACCGCCGGGGACGGCCAGCAGCTCCAGTCCGGCTACCAGGCCCTGGGCGAGACCCGCGGGTTCGAGCTCTTCACGGACGAGGCCGTCGCCCACACCGTGCATGAGGCGGTCCGGCTGGCCCTGCAGTCCCTGGACGCCCAGCCCGCTCCGGCCGGCACCTTCCCCGTGGTGCTCAGCAGCAGCGCCGGCGGGACCATGATCCACGAGGCCTGCGGCCACGGCCTGGAGGCGGATCTCGCCCTCGCCGGCATGAGCGCCTTCGCGGGCAAGCTGGGCCAGAAGGTGGCCACCGAGGGCGTGACGATCATCGACGACGGCACCCTGCCCCACAAGCGCGGCAGTCAGGCCATCGACGATGAGGGCAACCCCGTGAGCCGCGTGGTCCTCATCGAGAACGGCGTGCTCAAGGCCTACCTGCAATCACGGAAGACCTCGCGGAAGATGGCCACGGAGCCCACGGGCAACGGCCGTCGGGAGAGCTACCGCCACCTGCCCATCCCCCGCATGCGCAACACCTTCCTCGCCGCCGGCAGCGAGGCCCCCGAGGCCATCCTCCGCGACCTGGACCGCGGCCTGCTGGTCAAGCGCATGGGCGGCGGCCAGGTGGACACGGTCACGGGCAACTTCGTGTTCCAGGTGACGGAGGGCTATTGGGTGGAGAACGGCGAGCCCAAGTACCCCGTGAAGAACGCCACCCTCAGCGGCTGCGGTCCCGAGGTGCTGAAGGGCCTCACCCGCATCGGGAATGACCTCCACCACTTCGACATCGGCACCTGCGGCAAGGACGGCCAGGGCGTCCCGGTGAGCGACGCCCTCCCCACCATCCTCTGCCCCGCCCTCGTCGTGGGCGGCACCGCCGAGCCCCTGCCGAGCGTGATTTGAGCTCCGAGCGCCTGCAGGTGGTGCAGGCCGACATCACCACCCTCGCCGTGGACGCCATCGTCAATGCCGCGAACCGCAGCCTGCTGGGCGGCGGCGGCGTGGACGGGGCCATCCACCGCGCGGCGGGACCTGACCTGCTGGGGGAATGCCGCGGCCTGGGTGGCTGCCCTCCGGGACAGGCGAAGCTGACTGGCGGCCACCGCCTGCCAGCCCGTTTCGTCATCCATGCGGTGGGCCCCGTCTGGAACGGCGGGCAGCAGGGTGAGGACGAGACCCTCGCCTCCTGCTACCGGGCGAGCCTCCAGCTGGCCGAGGCCCACAGCTGCGGCAGTGTGGCCTTCCCAGCCATCAGCACGGGCATCTACGGCTTCCCCGCTGACCGGGCCGCCGCCATCGCCGTGGCCACCTGTCGCGCCTGGCTGGCGGCCTATGACCTCCCGCAGACCATCACCCTCGTGGCCTTCGATGCCCGCTCCCTGATGGTTCTGCGCTCTGCCCTCGAGAAGGAAGCCTGACATGACCGATCCGTTCCGAACGTTCATTCCCGAATCCCTCGAGTCCCGCCTCCAGGATGGCATCCGGCACGCCCTGAGCCTGGGCGCGGAAGGCGCCGAGGCCTTCGTGTCCGTGTCCCGCAGCCGCAAGGCCAAGGTGCAGAACGGCGCCCTGGAGGACCTGACCACCAGCAAGCGCGGGGGCCTCGGCGTGCGTGTCATCCGCAACGGGGGCAAGGGCTGCCGTACCGGCCTGGCCACCACCACGGACCTCGCCGCAGTGGATTTCCGCGGCCTCTTCGCCCAGGCCTGGGAGCTGAGCGCCCTGGGCGATGAGGACCCTTGGCTACGCCAGGCGGCGCCCGAGGGCACCGATGACCTGCCCAGCCGCTTCGACCCGTCCGTGGAGGCCCTCACGCCCGAGCAGCGCATCGGGTGGGCTCTGGAGCTGGAAACTGAGGCCCGGAAGGCCTCCCCGAAAGTCGCGGCGGTGCGGGAATCCGCCTGGAGCGACGGCACCGGGGCCAGCCTGCTGCTCACCCAGAAGGGCGTACGCACGCCGGACGCGTGGTCCAGCTGCTCCGCGGCCATCGAACTGGCCGTGGCTGACGGCGAAGAACGGCAGGCTGCCTGGCACTGGGATGTCTCCCGGCGACCCGGCCTGGACCTCGCAGCCATCGGCGCCGAGGCCGCCCTGAAAGGCGAGCGGAAGCTGCACCCGCAGCGCCTGCCCGCTGGACGGTACCCGGTGGTGCTGCACCCGGAAGTGGCCGTGGACCTGCTGGGCATCGTGGCCGGCATGCTGGATGCGGAATCCGTGCTCAAGCAGCGCAGCCTCTTCGCGGGAAAGCTGGGCCAGGCCATCGCCTCGCCCCTGCTCACGCTGGTGGACGACGGCCGCCTGCCCGAGGCGCCGGGCCGCCCGGCCCTAGGCACCGAGCCCTGGGATGCCGAGGGCCTGCCCACACGCCGCAATGTGCTGCTCGAAGGCGGCGTGCTGAAGACTTACCTCCACACCCTCAAGACCGCCGCGGAGATGGGCGTGGCACCCACCGCCAGCGCCGGGCGGGGCTTCGGCAGCCAGCCGGGCGCCACGACCTTCAACCTGTTCCCCCTGCCCGGAAACACGGCGCCCGACGCCCTCTACCGCATGGCGGGGAATGGCGTGCTCATCACGGAGATCATGGGCCTGCACACGGTGGACCCCGTCAGCGGCGACCTCAGCGTGGGCGCCAGCGGCATCCGCATCCGCGATGGCCTCCTGGCCGAACCCGTGGATAAGCTCACCTTCGCCGGCAACCTGCGCGACTTCCTCACCCGCATCGCCGCCCTGGGCAGTGACCTCCGCTGGTACGGCAGCAGCGCGGGCCTGAGCATCCTGCTGGAGGACATCGCCCTGGGAGGCGCGTGATGGGACGCGAATTCTGGGATGAGCGCTACGGTGAGGCCGAGCTGACCTACGGCTCCGAACCCAATGATTTCCTGCGGGAGATGGCGCCGCGCATTCCCCCCGGCCCCGTGCTGGGGCTGGGCGAGGGCCAGGGTCGGAATGCCGTCCACCTCGCCACCCTGGGACATGCCGTCACGGCGGTGGACCAGTCTCCTGTGGGACTGGCCCGGGCCCGGGAACTGGCCGCCAGCCGGGGCGTGGCGCTAACCACGGTGGCTGCCGACCTCGCGGACTTCGACCTCGGCCGGACACCCTGGAGCGGCATCATCTCCATCTTCTGCCACCTGCCTTCCGCCCTTAGGCGCAGCCTCTATCCACGCTGCGCCGCGGCCCTCGCCCCTGGCGGCATGCTGATCCTGGAAGCCTACACACCCGACCAGCTGAAATACGGCACCGGTGGCCCGAAGGAAGTGGACCTGCTGATCACTCTGGCGGAACTGAGAAGCCTCCTGCCTGGCCTGGAGTTCGAAATTGGCCAGGAGCTGGTGCGTGAGATCCGCGAAGGCGTCCACCATCATGGCCTGGGCGCAGTGGTCCAGGTGGTGGCCCGCAAGCCCTCCGGGTCGACCTCGCTTCCTTGATCTGCAATCCTGGAATGTTCTTACGGGACCTTCCATGAGCCTTGATTCCGCCCACGCCTACCTTGCCTTCCCCCACCTGGAGCCTGAGCTCCGGGCGGAGCTGGAGCCCCTGCTGAAGGCCGCCGAGGCGGGGGATGCCAAGGCCTCGGCCGAACTGGAGGACCGCTTCTCCGAGCCCCTCGCCTTCGGCACCGGCGGCCTCCGCGGCTTCATGGCCGCGGGCCTGCGCCGCATGAACCTCCCCAACATCCGTCGCGTGTCCATGGCCCTGGCCAATGTGGCCAGCCGCAGGGCCCCCGGGAAGATGGTGGCCGTCGTGGGCTTCGACACCCGCCTCAACTCCCAGGCCTTCGGGAGGGCCTGCGCCGAGGTTCTCGCCGCGGCCGGCTATCAGGTGTTCCTCGGCGACCGCCCCCTGCCCACCCCCTTCCTCTGCTTCGCCATGAAGCGCCTGGGCGCCGGCTGCGGCGCCATCGTCACCGCCAGCCACAATCCCAAGGAATACAACGGCTTCAAGGCCTACAACGACCTGGGCGGCCAGGTGGTGGAGCCCTGGGACGCGGAGGTGGAAGCGCACATGGCGGGCCTGCCCCTGGTGCCCGAACCACCCATCGTGCCGGCGGGCCGCATCCAACCGATCCCCGCCGAGGTCGAGGCAGCCTACATCGCCATGGGCCAGGACCTGCTCCAGCATCCCAAGGCCTTCGAGGCCGCCCGCATCCTCTACACGCCCTTCCACGGCACGGGCATCGCCTTCGTGCCCGCCCTCTTCGAGCGGGCGGGTCTGCCGCTCTCCGTCAGCCCCAGCCAGGGCGTGCAGGACGGCACCTTCCCCACGGCCCCGCGCCCCAACCCGGAGGAGCTGGCGGCCTATGCCGCGCCCCTGAAGGAGGCTGAGGCCATGGATGCCGAGGTGATCCTCGCCAATGACCCGGACGCGGATCGCATCGGCGTGGTGGCCAGGCGGAACGGGGCCTGGGAGCTCATGTCCGGCAACGACCTGGCGGCCCTCACCCTGGACTACCTCTGCACCCAGAGGGGCCGCAAGGGCGCCGTGGTCAGCACGGTGGTCACCTCCGACTTCATGGCTGAGGTGGCCCGGTACCACGGCCTGCCCGTGGTGTGGACCCTCACGGGGTTCAAGAACATCGCCGTGTGCATGGATCGCCTGGAGGCCCTGGGTGAGCCCTATGCCTTCGGCGCGGAGGAGAGCTACGGCATGCTGCTGCCGCCGGATCTACGCGACAAGGACGGCGTCACGGCCGCCCTGGTCGTCGCCGAGCTGGCGGGGCACTACAAGGCCATGGGGCAGAACCTTTTCGAGGCGGTGGACGCCCTCATGGCCAAGGTCGGCACCTTCCGCAACCGCCTGGTGAACCTGGAGGATCCCCGGCCCGGCGGCGCCAAGCGCTTTGCCGAGGCCATGGGTCGCATTCGCGCTGCGGGGCTGGCCTCCCTGGGTGGCGAGAAGGTCGTCAGCTGGGAGGACTTCCAGACCGGCCTCTGGCACGATGGCGACCGCAGCGAACCCATCCTTGATCGTCCCGACAGCCGGGCGGTCGCCCTGCCCATCCCGCGCAGCAACGTCCTGAAATTCCGCCTGGAGAGCGGCGCCTTCGCCGCCTTCCGCCCCAGCGGCACCGAACCCAAGCTGAAGGTCTACCTCCAGGGCCGGGGCGGCGAGGCCCAGCTGGATCTCATGGAGACGGAAGCCCGCTCGCTGCTCGGCCTATAGCCGACCCCAGAAACGAGAAGGCGCCGGAAATCCGGCGCCTTCTCGTTTCTGGAGAGTAGAACGACTACTTCTTCGTGGTGGTCAGCTTGCCATCAGCGAAGCCGTGGCAATCCTTGCACTGGGCTTCCTTGTACTTCGCGACCATCTTGGCGGCGGCATCGTTGAACTTCTTGTCCTTGGGGGCGCCCTCGTGGCAGGCGGTGCACTTGGCACCCTTCACGGTGGTGGGCTTGGCGGAGGCCATCGGGGCCAGGGCCAGGATCAGGGCGGCAGTGAGGAGGGTGATGCGGCGCATGGAAACTCCTTAGGGGGGTAGGGGTTTGAATCCGATCCGAGCAGGACGGAACCGATGACTTGAGTGTCGTATGACAGGGCTGGATCGTCAGTGATGGTAGTCACAGCTTTGTCACGGTTCTGAATTCACTGATTTCAAGCCATTTGAGGCAACGAAGGGGCAAGCGCGCCACGCCAAGAAAAAGGGCCCCGGCGCGAACCGGAGCCCTTCTCCACCCATCCTGGCGTCAGTGGGCGAGGCGCGAGGTCATGGCATAGATGATGAGGAAGAGCAGCACGAGGCCGACACTGAAGAAGATGTAGCCAGCGCTCCGGGCGATGCCCTTCCAGGCCTCCCACTCATCCTTGACGCGGAAGCTGTCCAGGCGGCCTTCGGCCACCAGGCGGTCATACCAGCGCTTCCGCTCGTGGAGCATCTCGGATTTGGAGATGCGGCCCGAGAAGATCACGGTGTCCATGGGGAACTTCTCCAGCCGGAAGTGCGTGTTGAAGAAGTGGACCGTGAAGATGAAGCCGGCAGCCAGCAGGGCCTCGTCGGAATGGACGATGAGCGAGACGTTGATCATCCAGCCCGGCATGAACTTGCTGAAGAATTCCGGGAACCACATGATCAGGCCCGAGACGCCGATGGCGAACACGCCCCAGAACACGGCGAGATAGTCGAACTTCTCGAAGTAGGTCCAGCGGTCGAACTCGGGGCGTGGACCCTTGCCGAAGAACCAACGGTTGTGGGCTACGAAGTCCTTCACGTCCTGCTTGGTGGGGATCATGGAATCCGGGTGGGCCATGGCCTTGAAGATCCGGTTCAGCCGGATGGCGCCCGTTTCCGGGTCCTTCAGGAAGCCGCGGTTCCGCCAGAAGTGGCCCAAGGTGGTGCTCACGTGCAGCGCGAAGTAGACGAACGTGATCACCGCGCCGAAGTGGTGGAGGGTGCGGGCCACGTCGGCCCCCCCGAAGAAGCGGAAGATCGCCTTGGCCCAGTCGGTGTAGTAGAACTTCAGCGGCATGCCGGTGATCGTCAGCAGCAGGAAGCTCGTCACCACCAGGATGTGGAGGAACCGCTCGAAGGGCTGGAACCGGGTGAACTGCTCGTCATCCTCCTGGATCTTGATCTTGGCCTCGCGGAACTGCTTGGAGTCGTGGCGGTAGAGCCAGACGGACCGGATCAACCACAGGAGCGTGTGCGCCCCGAACAGGGAGAAGGTGCACACGAGCAGGGTGGTCATGATCAGGAAGACGTAGTGCAGCACCGGGTAGTTCTTGCGGTCCATCGGGTTCGCGTGGGGTGCGTACTTCGTGAAGCTGACGGTGGCGTTGGCATGGCACTGCTTGCAAGTGTTGACGATGTTCCCAGGGGACAGCCGGGAATTCGGATCCGCGGCGCGCAGGACGTCGTGATGCCCGTGGCAGTCATAGCAGGCGGCGACCGCGCTGGCGGTGTTCGCCTTGCCCAGGGCCATGGCCTTGCCGTGGTAGGTGTCGCGGTAGTGTTCCAGGCGGTCGGCGTGACACTTGCCGCAGACCATGTCGCTGCCGGCCTTGAAGTGACCGCTCACCGGGGTCTCGATCTGGTGGGCGGAGTGGCACTGGATGCACACCGGGCCGCGAGGATCACCCTTGGCCAGGAGCTGGCCGTGGACGCTCTTGTTGTAGACCTCCTCCACCGTCACATGGCACTTGCCGCAGGTCTTGGCGACGTTGGCATGGTTGATGGGTGAGCTCCGGTCCACGCTTCGCTTGATGTCGTGGACGCCATGGCAGTCGTTGCAGCTGGGGGCCACGATGAGCCCCTTCACGAGCAGCGCCTTCCCGTGGATGCTCTCCTGGTACTGGGAGGCCACCTGCGGGTACTTCATCTTGTATTCGTCAGTGAGGTTCTTGTTCGCGTGGCACTTCGAGCAGGTCCGGGACAGGTTCATCTTGTAGACCGGCGAATCCGCCTGCTTCACGGGAACGATGTAGTGGTTCCCGTGACAGTCCGTGCAGTTCGCAGCGGCCGAAGCCCCCATGGCCTTGCTCATGCCGTGGATGCTGCCCTGGTAGACCTTGTCCTGCTCCGTGTGGCAGGTGCCGCACTTCACCTTGGGCACCGGGTTGCCGTCACCCGGATGATCCTTGTGGAGCTCGGCATGGCAGGTCTTGCAGGAGAGCGACGCATGGACTGAGCCGCCGAAGCGGCCCGCATCGACGAAGAGCGGCACGGTGGTGCCGCTCGGACCTTCCTTGGTGAGGTCCTTGTCGCTGTGGCAATCGAAGCAGCTCTCCTTGGCCGCAGCCTTGGCCGGCGCGCCCTGCAGGGGCGCAGCCAAAAGGAGGAGGCCGGTGATCAGGGCCAGCAGGAGGCCCCCCCCGCGTCGCTTGCCGGCGGCGGGAGCCTGAGTATCAGAAGGCGTTCGGGTCATGGTCGTTCCTGTGGAGTGGGTAGGGGCAGGGTCGTGTGCCAGGCTGGGTGTCACGAGTTGTCGGAACCGGTCTCGCGCTTTTCTAGGGTCTTCCGGTAGTACTCGGGCCGCGTCTCGCGCATGTGATCCGCCGAGGCCTTGCCATTGAGCCAGGCCAGATCCATGGGATAGACGTCGGGATCGAAGATCACCAGGTACCAGTGCCAGACGAGGATGGAGAGCGTCGCCAGGATGGCTTCATACCAGTGGGCGGCCGTGGCGGCGTCCAGCACCCATTTCGGGAAGTGCCGCAGGCTCCAGTTCTCGGCCCACAGCAGGACGCCTGTCACGGCCATCACCACGGTGCCCCACATGAAGGCCCAGTACTCCATCTTCTCGGCATAGCCGAACATGCCGAAGGTCGGCCGGTCCTGGATCAGGCCCAGGTTGAACCGGAGCATGTTGAAGATGTCCTTGGCGTCCTGCCAGGAGGGGAGCAGCTCCACCAGGATCACCCGGTCCCGCTTCGACACGGCCAGGTGGATGAAATGGAACACCGTGCCGGCCATCATGATCACCGCCGCGATGCGATGCACCACGCCGCGCAGACTCGAAGTAGGGTCGAACGACTGGAAGAGCTTCACCCAGCCGGCCTCGGGGAACTTCAGGGCGAACCCGGTGACGACGAGGGAGACGAAGCTCACGATCACCAGGGCATGGGTGATGCGGAAGGTCGGGTTCATCCGCGGGAACCCTTCGTGGGTGCCACCGTGGTGCGGGCCTCGCCGCAGCTTCGCCAGCCAGTCGAGGAAGTTGTGCACCAGCATGAAGCCGATGGTCAGGGGGATGAGCACCAGGTAAGCCAGGCGGATCCAGCGCACGGAGATGTGCTCCGTGATCGTGGCGGTGCGGACGTGGATGGGTGCGGAGGCGAGCTTCGTTCCGGCACCGGGATGGCACTTGCCGCAGGTCTGGCTCAGATTGGCGGGATTCACCGTGGAGCGTACATCCGCCGAGGGGAGGATGTTGTGCACGCCGTGGCAGGAGGCGCAGTTGGCGGCCGACTTGCCGCCGCCCCGGACGGAGAGGCCATGGAAGCTGTCCTGGTAGGCGGGCACCTTGTCGCCGAATCCGTAGCGGGTGTTCAGGCGCTCGTCCCCGTGGCAGCGGCCGCAGGTCATGGTGGATACACGGGCCGCGTTGACCAGGGAACCCGGCTCGGAAGGCGCCAGGATGCTGTGCTCCCCATGGCAACCCGTGCAGGTGGGTGAATCCTTGGACCCCCGTTTCACCGCGAGCCCGTGGACGCTGTCGGCATAGGCGGACTGGACATCGCCATGGCAAAGGCCGCAGGTCTCCGCCACGTTGGCCCGGTTCACCTTCGCCTTGGGGTCCCGCGAGGCCAGGATGTCATGACTGCCGTGGCAGTCGGAGCAGGAGGCCGCGCCGGCATTCCCCTTGGCGACCTCTCGGCCATGCACGCTCAGGCGGTAGGCCTCCACCGGTTTGGCGAAGGGGATCTTGTGCTTGGTGAGGAAATCCGGGTTGGAATGGCAGGCCCCGCAGGTATCCGCCAGATTCTGCTTGGCGACTTTCGAACCCGGATCGCCGGCACCGAGGATCGCGTGGGCGGGACCATGGCAGGAGGCGCAGGTGGCCGCGTCGGTCATCCCGTTCTGCTTGGCGACTCCGTGGACACTCTTCCCGTAGGCCTTGACCTGATCCTCGTGGCAGGTGGCGCACTTCACCGGCGCGGGCTTGTCGGCGTGGGGCAGGCTCGTGATGCTGCTGTGGCAATCCGTGCAGGCCATGCTGCCGTGTTTCGTGGCCGCGAACTTGGCCAGGTCGATGTCGTGGCAGGAAAGGCAGTCCTTGGCCGAGGGGGGAGCCGCCGCAAGGAATACGGAAAACAGTCCGGCGATCAGCAGGCGCATAGCTACCTCACGTGTCGCCTATAACCCTAACGCGGTTGCCTCCCATTAAGATACCTGTTGGTGATCTAGATCACGACACCAGGGAAGATCCAAGTCCTTGCCCAGCTGAACATTGATGTCGCTACATGTGTCGGGATCCACTGTGAGGGCGACCCCTGGGTACAGAAAAAACCGGGCGGAAAACCCGCCCGGTGAGGTCCGGAAGCCGATGCCGGCGGTTCACTTGCCCTTGTAGTCCTTCAGCCAGTTGAGGTCGACTTCGGTGGCCTTCTTCTTGGCCTTGGTCTCTTCGAGGAACTTGCCGCGGGCGGACATCTCGCCGCCCTTCTTGGGAGCGCCGACGTGGCAGGCCTTGCAGTCCTTGACTTCGGCGAAGCCGAGTTCCTGGGCCTTCTTGACCCACGGCATCTTGGCCTGGGCGGGAACGGCGAGGATCAGCGCCGCGGCGGCGATGAGGGTGGTGATGCGCATGGTGCCTCCGGATGGGGGTCCCGCAGGAGCGGGACGGGGTTGGGGACCGCACTGCAATAAGGGTACCCGGATCAGGAGTTCTCACAAGACATCGTGGGGTTTTGAACGATCAGAGCACCAGGTGCTCCTGGTACTCACCGAAGACGAGCCTGAGGGCATCGCAGATCTCACCCACGGTGGCCTCGGCCTTCACGGCCGCCACAATGCGTGGCATGAGGTTTTCCGTGCCCCTGGCTGCCGCGGCAAGCTCGGCCAACCGGGCCGCGACGGCCTCCTGGTCCCGGCCCGCCCGCACGGCCGCCACCTGGCGGCGCCGGGCCTCGCCCAGCGACTCGTCCACCCGGAGGAGATCCGGTGTCACCTCGCCGCTGATGGCGAAGCGGTTCACGCCGACCACGACCTGCTCGCCCTTCTCCACGGCCTTCTGGTAGGCGTAGGCCGCGTTCTGGATCTCGCGCTGGGGAAGGCCCTTCTCGATGGCGGCGACCATGCCCCCGAGCTCATCCACCTTCGCCAGCAGCGCGGAGGCGCGGGCCTCCAGCTCATCCGTCAGGGACTCGATGAGATAGCTGCCCGCGAAGGGATCCACCACGTCGGCCACGCGCGATTCATGGGCCAGGATCTGCTGCGTGCGCAGGGCGATCATGGCGCTCTGCTCCGTGGGCAGGGCCAGGGCCTCGTCCCGGCTGTTGGTGTGCAGGCTCTGGGTGCCGCCGCACACGGCCGCCATGGCCTGGACCGCCGTCCGGACGATGTTGTTGTCCGGCTGCTGGGCCGTCAGCGTGCTGCCCGCCGTCTGCGTGTGGAAACGCAACATCTGGCTTTTTGCATCGTCCGTTTTGAAACGCTCCTTCATGATCCGCGCCCAGAGCCGACGGGCGGCGCGGAACTTGGCCACCTCCTCGAAGAACTGGTTGTGGGCGTTGAAGAAGAAGCTGAGGCGGGGCGCGAAGGCCTCCAGCTTCAGCCCTGCGTCCAGCGCCGCCTGCACGTAGGCGATGCCGTCGCCCAGGGTGAATGCGATCTCCTGGGCCGCCGTGCAGCCGGCCTCGCGGATGTGGTAGCCGCTGATGGAGATGGTGTTCCAGTTGGGCACCTGCTCCGCGCAGAAGGCAAAGATGTCCGTGATGAGACGCAGGCTCTGGCGCGGCGGGAAGATGTACGTGCCGCGGGCCATGTATTCCTTGAGGATGTCGTTCTGGATGGTGCCGCTCACCTTGTCCCAGGAAACGCCCTGCTCCTCCGCCACGGCCAGATAGAGGGCCAGCAGCACGCTGGCGGGGGCGTTGATGGTCATGCTGGTGCTGACCTTGTCCAGTGGGATGTCCCGGAACAGCGTGCGCATGTCGTGGATGGAGCTGATGCTCACGCCCACCTTGCCCACCTCGCCCAGCGCCATCGGATGATCAGGGTCCATGCCGATCTGGGTGGGCAGGTCGAAGGCCACGGAGAGGCCCGTGGTGCCCTGCTCCAGCAGGTAGCGGTAGCGGGCGTTGCTCTCCTCCGCCGTGGCGAAGCCCGCGTACTGGCGCATGGTCCACAGGCGGCCGCGGTACCCGGTGGGCTGCACGTGCCGCGTGAAGGGGAACTTCCCCGGGGCGCCCAGGTCACGCAGAGGGTCATGATCGGCCAGGTCCGCGGGCGTATAGCTGTTCTTCAGCGGAATGCCCGAACTTGTCTCGAAGGACCGCTGCCGAAGCTTTGCCGGATCTTCTGACACTGTGAGCTGTGTCCGCACCTGATCCAGGAAATCCTTCTGGTACATGGAGCCTCCGAAGGATCCACCTTATCGCCCACGTGAGGGGTGACGCTACACTGGCCCTTCCCCTCCGAGAGAGCCCCATGCCCCTGCCGCCTCCGCCGCCAGCTCCCATCCTGATTCTCGCCGGTGCCGACCTCTGGACCCCCCAGGGCCCGCAGCACGGTCAGGCCCTGGCCATCGGGAAAGGGAGGATCCTGGCCGTAGGCACGCCTGACACCCTCGCCAAAGCCCACCCGACAGCCCGGCGCGTGGACCTGCCCGGGGGCACACTGCTGCCCGGGCTCATCGAGGGCCACGCGCATGTGGGCGGCCTGGGCGCCCTGAGCCGGAAGGTGGACCTCACGGGACCGGCGGACCTGGACGGCACCCTGACGCGCATCCGGGCCTGGGCCGCCGCCCACCCGCAGGGCTGGGTGCTGGGCCGGGGCTGGGACCAGAACCGCTGGCCCGCCAAGACCTTCCCCAAGGCCCTCGACCTGGACGCCCTCACCGGCGCCCGGCCCGCCTTCCTCCAGCGCGTGGACGGCCACGCCGCCTGGGTGAACAGCGCGGCCCTGGCTCTGGCGGGCATCGGCCCCGGCACGCCGGACCCGAAGGGGGGACGCATCCTCAAGGATGCCGCCGGGCGCCCCACGGGCATCCTGCTGGATGCGGCCACACAGCTCGTGGAGAAGCTCATCCCCGAACCCACCTCCACCGAACTTGAAGCCCGCCTGAAGGCCGGGCTCATCGCCCTGCGCGCCGACGGCTTCACGGCCGTGGCGGACATGGGTGTCGGCGCCCGCGAGCTGGCGGCCTACCGGCGCCTGGCCGCGGCGGGAACCCTGCCCATCCGCGTCTTCGCCTACCTGAACCACGATCACGCCCTGATGCTCCGGGAGCTGAAGCAGGGCCGGGCGAAGAACCTGGCCTTCTTCCAGGTGCAGGGCGTGAAGTTCTATCTGGATGGCGCCCTGGGCAGCCGCGGCGCCCGGCTGCTCGCCCCCTATTCGGACGAACCATCCACCCAGGGCCTGTGGGTCACCGATCCGGCCAAGGTCGCCCTGGACGCCTCCATCACCCTGCGGGCCGGATTCCAGCCGGCCATCCACGCCATCGGCGACGCGGCCAACCGGGCGGCCCTGGACCTGCTCGAAAAAGCCATGAAGAAGGGCAAGGGCGCCCTGCCCCCACGCATCGAGCATGCCCAGATCGTCACGGCCCAAGACGCCGCCCGCTTCGGGAAGCTGGGCGTGGTGGCCAGCATCCAGCCGACCCATTGCACCTCGGATCACAGCTGGACTCCCGCCCGCCTGGGCCCCGGGCGCGTGGACGAAGCCTTCCCCTGGCGCAGCTTCGCGAACGGCGGCGCCCTGCTCGCCTTCGGCAGCGACGCCCCGGTGGAGGACGCCAACCCCTTCATCGCCCTGGCTGCCGCCGAGACCCGCCAGGATCCCGACGGCAACCCGCCCGGCGGCTTCCTGCCCGCCCAGCGCCTCACCCGCGCCGAGGCCGTCCGTGCCTATACGGCCGGGAACGCCGCGGCCCTGGGCCGCGCCAAGGACCTGGGCGCGCTCCAGAAGGGGGCCGTGGCCGACCTGCTGTGGATCCAGGTGCCCCTCGGGGAGGTGAGTCCCGAAGCCCTGCGGAAGGTGAAGCCCGGACGGCTGTGGGTGAACGGCGTGGAAGCGCCGCTCGGACACTGAAAACAAGGATCTCCGCGGCGGATGGAGACCGCCTCTGGAATACTGGAGCCATGAGCCTCCGTCCCGCCGCCCCCCTGCTGGCCCCGTCGCTGCTCTCCGCCGACTTCACGCGGCTGGGCGAGGAACTGCGGATGATCGAATCCGCCGGCGCCCGGGTGGTGCACGTGGACGTCATGGACGGCCGCTTCGTGCCGAACATCACCATCGGCCTGCCGGTGGTGGAGGGCCTGCGCAAGGCCACCGCCCTGCCCCTGGACTGCCACCTGATGATCCTGGAGCCCCTGCGCTACGCCGCGGACTTCGTGAAGGCCGGCGCCGACTGGGTGAGCATCCACCAGGAGGCGGATCCCCACCTGCACCGCACCCTCGCCGCCATCCGCCAGGCAGGCGGCAAAGCCGGCGTGGTACTGAATCCGGGCACGCCCATCGAGACCCTGGTGGACCTCGTGGGAGACTTCGACTTCGTGCTGCTCATGAGCGTGAACCCGGGTTTCGGCGGCCAGAGCTTCATCCCCCGCGTCCTCGACAAGGTGAAGCGCCTCAACGCCCTGCGGGCGGCTCGCGGGGTGCCCTTCTTCATCCAGGTGGATGGCGGGGTGAGTCTGAAGAACGCCGCCGAGCTCGTCCGCGCCGGCGCCGACTGCCTCGTGGCCGGCAACGCGGTGTTCAAGGCGGAGGATCCCAAGGCCGCGGTGGCCGCGCTGCTGCGGGAGATGGGCGCGGGACGCCAGGCATGAGGATCGACCTCCAGCGCTACAACCACCTCCTCTGGGCCGTGAACGGAACGCTCCTGCTGGTGGGCCTGTTGGTCCTGCTGACCACCGGCCTCACTGCGCTCTGGCCCACTCGTGACCGGGGCCAGAGCCTTCCGGCTGGGGCCCCGGCAACCACGGCGGACGCTCCTCCCTCCCAGGCCGCCATCCTGCGTCTCGGCCTCCCGAAGCCCATGAAGGGTACGGATACCCTGCTCGTTCCCGTGGAGGGACTCCCGCAGGAGCCCGAAGAACCCCGAGGCATCGGGAGCTACAGCAAGGGTGCCCCGAGCGTCCCGCTCTTCAACCTCCTCTTCGTGGACGCGAAGACCTTGGCATCCCGGCCCCTGCTATCCCGGAAAAGCCTCATCCTCCGCTATGACACCCTCGAGGACGCAGAGGAGGGCAGGAGCGCCCGGGTCGACGGCCTGGTGGTGAGCATCGTCGACTCGGACACGAACGGGAATGGCCGCCTCGATGAAGGCGACGAGGCCAGGATCTGGCTCTGCGACGCGTCGGGCAGGAATCTGCACGCGATCACGGCCACGGGAACCAGGTGCGCCAATTGGCACTACGACAGCCTCCGTCGAACGGTCTACCTGGTCGTGGAGACCCGGAGCGATTCGCGAAAGGCCGAATCGGCGGACGTGCTCGCGGTGCCCATCGATGGTTCCCAGCCAGCCCGCCCGGTGGCCTCGAAGGCGCAGATAGACGACCTGCGGAACCTGCTGCAGCACTGATTCCGGCTAGGTCTGGGGCCGATCTCGACGGCGCCGGAACACCTCCGGCTCGGTGGTGGGGCAGCATGGGCTGGCACTGATCCTGCTTTGCCAGCATCTTATCCAGTGCCTCCATCGAGGATGTGGAAAGGAGAAGTCCATGACGCGCCATCGAACGTCCAGCCCTCTGGTTCTGTCGCTTCTGACCATCCTGGCCATGCCGGCCTCGGCCCAACACGACCGCCGGGAAGAAGGTCCCCGGCCGGATCGCCCCCATGAAGGTCGCCCCCCCGAACGTCGCGCTCCTGAACGAGGCCGGGAGCAGCCCTCACCCACGAGAGTCGCCCCCCAGGCACCCCACCCCTCGCGGGACATGGAGCGGGCGCGCCCCATGCCTGGACCCGAACGCCAGGCACGGCCCGAACGGCAGGAGCGTTCCACCCGGCCCGAAGGTCGCGCAGAGGGACGCCCCGAGGGACGCATGGAGCGGCGCGAGGCGCCCGGCACCATGAGACCGCCTTCCGACCGCCGGGAGCCCTCCCGCCCGCAGGCGCGTGAGGCGCGCCCCTCTCCACGCGCCGCCGAGACCGCCCGTGCCTGGCAGGCGCGGGACACATGGCGCCGCGACGCCTGGCCCGCCCGCTCCAGCTGGCGGGAACATCGCGCTCATCAATGGGAGCGCGACCACCGGACCTGGGCCCAGCGTGGTGGCTACGGTGGCTATCGCATCCCCGAGCCGCAGTTCGTCTCCCGCTTCGGCTATCAGCATCCCTTCCTCATCGGCAGCCGCCCCGTGATCTACCAGGGCTATCCCCGGTTCCGGTGCGGGGGCTACTGGTTCCTCATCGTGGATCCCTGGCCGGAGTTCTGGGTGGATGACTGGTACCTGACGGACCGGGTGTACGTCGACTACTACGGCGATGGCTACTACCTGGTCAATCCCCGCCACCCGGGGATCCGCATCGCGATCACGGTCTTCCTGTAGCGATCAGGGCCTCCTTGGCCGGGCGCTTCAGGCGCTTGATGGTCCGCTCCCGCCGCAGCGCCTCGGCCTTCGAGCCACAGGCCTCGCGGTAGACCAGCACCAGGGGCCCGCGGCCCCTGGTGTACTTGGCGCCCTTGCCTTCGCGGTGCTGCTGCAACCGCGCCTCCACATCGAGCGCAATGCCGCAGTAGAGCGTGCCGTCCACGCAACGGAGCAGGTACAGCCACCAGGTCATGGGGCGCCTCTCCACGAAGCAGGGTAGGCTTCCGCCAGGATCTGCTCCGCGGTGGCGCCCTGCTCTGCCCGGAAGCGGGCCGTGGCAAGGCAGAGGCCCACATTGTGGCCCCAGCCCCAGCCGTGCAGCCGCAGCGACCCGTCGGGCAGCGCCTCCGCCTCGCAGGCGTTGCTGGGCCAGGTGGTCCAGCCGAAGCGCCGCCCCGCGGCCAGCCGCAGTTCCTCGACCGCATAGGGCCCGGAGTCCCCCAGCTTCAGGCCCTTCTGGCCCGGCTTCAGGCTGGGCCGCACATCCTGCTTCAGCGCACTGGCCTGTCCTGGGCTGAGGGTGCGCTCCCAAGCCAGCCAGCGGTCGCCTGGAACCTCCGTGCCCCCGCCGGGACCCTCGGGCCCCCCACCCCAGACCTCGCGGGGACTGAGAGGGTGACCGCCGGATGAGCCCGTGAAGAAGGCCCAGCGGGGATCCACATCCAAGCGTGGTGCCGTCGCGGCCGCACGGAGCGTATCGATCGAGGCCTTTCCCCGCACCACCGCACAGTGCGTCAGAGGACAGAGGACACCGCCGGGATGCTGATGGCGATGGCCCTCCAGCCAGCGCTGCAACACAGCCGCCAGGGCCCGTCGCGCTTCGAAGGGGGCCTCGGCCCCGAGTTCGCCCTCGGTGGCCGCGGCAACCCAGGCGGCCCGGGAGGCCGTCCAGGCAAGCCGCCAGCCGCGGGCCTCGGCGCGCACCACCACGCGACCGGCCAGGGTGTGGACGGGGGAGCCCCCACCAAATCGGACCTGCCCCTGGAAGCGCCAGGTCCCGCCCGCTCGATGCGACAGTCGATGTCCATTCACGATCATCGGATGGCGGAGGCGCTCGGGCGGCCACACCACCGTGACGGTTTCCGCCAGGGTGGCGGCCTCCTTCACCCACGCGTCCCTCCGGGGCGCCCGGGCGCTGGGCGGTGCCGGCAGGGGCTCAC
Organism: Geothrix edaphica; assembly: GCF_030268045.1. Taxonomy (NCBI): domain Bacteria; kingdom Pseudomonadati; phylum Acidobacteriota; class Holophagae; order Holophagales; family Holophagaceae; genus Geothrix; species Geothrix edaphica. Next base: position 950,116 of record NZ_BSDC01000001.1, on the reverse strand, counting down.
CCCGCAGCCAGGCCCGCAGCCACCCATAGGCCCAGTGCTGCTCGCGAGTGGTGCCACCCGCCAGGGCCCGGTCGAGGCGCGCCTGCAGCCCGCCGGGAGGCGCGACAGGCCAGACCTTCGGCGGGCCCGAATGGCCTTCCGCCCACTGGCAGCGGGCCTCCTCCGTCCACCGGCGCAGCCCCGCCTTCGCCAGGCGCCGGTGCGTCAGCTCGTGGCGCAGGATCGCGCCCAGGTCCCGCCGCTGCAGCTGTTCCCAGGGCCGCAGGTGCAGCGTGGCCCCCACCCACTGGCCGCTGCGCGCACTTGGGGCCCCGCCCGTGGTCCGCTCGAAGGCGGTGGCGTCAGCGTGGATGACCACACGCCAGGGCCCGGGGGGCCATGCCCCGAAGGCCGTCGTGGCGGCGAACGACTGCCGCAAGGCCGTTTCCACGGCCTGCTGGGCGGCAGGATCCCCGTCGATCACCGGAGGCGTGAACGGCGGCGCGGGGGCCGCCACAGCCAGAACGATCAAGGCTTCAGCCCCAGGATCTCCCGGATGCGCACCATGCCCTCCTGCTTGCCCCGGCCCCGCGGCAGGTGGAGCACCACGAGGGCGGAGCCGCGCCCACCGGCCACCCAGGCGCTGGTGGCCGTAGGTTCGCCGGGCACCGGGCCGGTACCGGTCTTGAACCACCAGCCCTCCTTGCCGAAGAGATCCATGAATTCCACCCAATAGCCCGCCAGGAAGCGCTTCCCGAAGGTGACCACCTCCGCCTGGTCCGGTTCCATGAGCCAGCGAAGGAAGGCCTCGGGGCTGGTCCGCAGCAGGTCTCCGTCGCCCACCCAGGCCGCGGTCAGGGGCGGCAGGCCTTCCCCCAGTGGCAGGCGGCGGCCCAGGAAGGGCTGGAAGACATCCTCCAGGCGCGCCCGGGCCGCATCCGGGCCGTAGTCCTGCAGCCAGCGCTCCCGGGACCCCGCGATCCAGACCAGGAAGGCCAGGTTGCAGCTCTCCTGGAGGGCGCGGCCCAAGTCCACCCGGCCGTGGCCCTCGCGATTCCAGCACACGAAGGGCCCATCAGTGCCTTTGCACCGGTACTGGACGCCCGAGCTGGACCACTCGGCCCCTTCCAGCCGCATCCAGACCAGCTTGGCGAGGCTGCCCATGGGAGCCTCCTTCCGGGCCTCCCCAAAGGCGCGCACTTCGCCGTCCCCCAGGGTGATGGCGAAACCCTCGCCCGGCCGGAGGACCGGCGCCCGCGAGGCTGCCAGCAACGCGGGACTGGGCCCGGTTTCCGGCGCCGGTTGGGCGGTCAGCAGCCGGAAGGCCAGGAGGGCGACGACCAGCCTAAGGTTCCACATCGAAGGTCCCCAGGGTGACAGGTCCAGCGCCGGGCAGGATGAGGCGTTCCCAGATCCAGCGGCGCTCCTGGTCGGTGCCGCCGTCCAGCAGGGCCTCGAGGCGGACCCGGGCGGGCCGGCCACCACGCCAGCCGCTGATCCATTTCAGGGTGTACGTGCCCGGAGGCGGCGTTTCGTGGGTGTATTCGCCGGACCAGCGCAGCATCCCACCGGAGGGCGTGCGGCGGCCTCCCTGCGCCAGGGCCCCGTCCGGCTCCTGCACCTGGAGGCTGCCGCTGGCGTACTCCTCGCCCACCTGGACGGACACCACGCGGAGGCGGGTCCGCGCCGTGGACACCCACCAGCTGCGGACCACCTTCAGGCCCGAATCCGGCTCCAGGATCTCCAGGCGGTTCTCGCCGTTCTGGGCGGTGAGTTCGGTGTGCAGGGTGGTGCCCACACTGGCCTGCCAGCGCAGTGTCGCGCCGTTGAACCACACCTGGAGGCTGCGCGACCGCCAAGCGTTGCGGGCGGCCTCGGCCTCCCGCGCCAGCCGCTCCTGACGGAGCTGCTCGGCGGTGCGGGTGTCCTCCGTCCTGGGCTCGTCCTCGCCCCCTTCCTCGTCGTCGAAAAATCGGGGCTGGGCCTGGTCCTTGGGCGGGTTGGGATCCCGGGGATCCACGAGCTTGATGCGCAGGTTCACGGTGCGGTCCCCGGACCATCCGCCGAGGGCCGGCGCCACCTCCAGGCGCCACTGCTTGAGGTCGGGCACATAGGCTCCCGCGGGCTGGGGTTTCGCCGCCCGCGGCTTCTGGGCGCCCAGGAAGGTGGCTGTCAGCAGGAGGGAGAAAATCAGCAGCCGCCTCATCGCGCACCCCCGTCCAGTACCTTCAGGTCCGCCCCGTCGCAGGTGGCCCACTGCCCCTCGTTCGACATGAGGCTCAGCTTGGCCGGCCGCAGCCGGTAGCTGCCTGCCATGCCCGCCCGCAGGAGGATCCGCACGGTGTGTGTGTCCCAGCTCCAGGTCCGGGGGAACAGGAAGGTCACCTTGTCCGCGTGGACCTCGATGCGGGGCTTCGTCCAGGTCTCGGAAGCCCCCTCGTCCGTGAAGGGCTTCCCTTCCAGGACGAAGCCTTCCAGCTTCACGGTGGGGCTGAGGCCGCCGGGGATGGGCACCTCAAGCATCACGTAGTCCGCATCCCGGTCCGTGCGGAAGGACACCTCCATCCAGGCCTCCTCGCCTGCGTTCAGGGTCCCCGTCCAGCTCTGGCGGACCCATCCCTGATGGGCATTGCCGGTTTCCTGGGGCGTCTTCAGACGCCAGAGGTTCCGGGTCACGGACAGGCGGAGGGCCGAGGAGGCGTCGCCCTTGGGGACGCCCGCGGCACTGCCCGGCACCTGGTAGGCGTAGGTCCACACCAGCAGGCCCTTGCCGCTGGCCGTGAGGGTGACGGCCTTTGGCTCTGCCATGGCGTAGCTGCCCGGGCGGGCTTCGCGGACGTTCCAGCGGCGGGGCTGAGGCCGTTCCTTGAAGTCCCAGGTGGGGCCACCCTGCACAGCGGCCTGGATGGCGAGCGGCCCCCAATCGAGCTTGCGGACCTTCATCAGGTAGGGCAGCAGGTCCACGATCTGGCCCGTGCTCCAGGTGGAGTACCAGCCGTAGCCACGGTATTCCGAGGCCAGGAAGGTCTCGCCCTGGCGGATCAGCGGCGACTGGGGACGCGCCAGGCACAGGGCCTTCAGGGCCATGACCGTGGGCACCACATCGCCCGAGGCGTAGCTCCACCAGAACTCCCGCCGGCCCTCCCAGCGGGCCAAGCCCCCCTTCACCACGGCCCGCTGCTCCAGGCGTTCGATGAGCGCGGCGGTCCTTGGGTGCTTCGCCTGGGCCGCGGCCAGCGCCACCATGGCCAGCACATGATCGCCAGGCCACTGGCCCCGCAGCACCTTGTCCGCGGCGCTGTCCAGCAGGCCCGCCAGGGGTTCGCCAGCCTGGGCCAGGGACACCAGCAGGAAGGCGGCATCCGCGGCGGGCTCGCTCGACTGCCCATGGCCGGCCGATCGGGCCTGGGGCGTGGCGCCAGCCTGATCCGCCTGCCGCGCGACCTGCTGGAAGAGGTTCATGGCGGCCAGGCGGCCGCGGCGGTAGACCCCCTCGTCCACGGCATAGCCCAGGCGCTTCATGGTGGCGAAGCTCTGGATGGCGTAGCCGGTGGTGTGGGGGTTGGCGTCCAGGGCGAAGTCCCCGGGCGCGTACCAGCCCCAGCCGCCGTTGGCCATCTGGTAGCCGTAGACCTTGAAGACGCCATCCCGGATGTTGCGGTCCAGGTTCGTGAGCTGCTTCCAGTCGAGATCCGGCATGGCGCCCTGCTTCACGAGGTCGGCCACCAGCAGGTTGGGCACGAAGCTCGAGAGCGTCTGCTCTACGCAGCCATAGGGATAGCCGATGAGGTAAGGCAGCGAGGGCGCGGCCAGATGCTCCAGGTTGCCCACGGGCGTGAGCACCAGGGTCGCGTCCCCCTTGGCGGCGGGCGGGAGCGGGATGGTGAGGGACTGGGAGCCGCCCTCCAGCAGCATGGAACCGGACATCGACGCCGGAACGAGCTGGTCCTGGACGGCCACCTTCTGCCGCTCAGCATCCTTCAGCCCGCCGCCTTCCACGCGGGCGGTCACCGTGAGCGGACCGGTCTTGTCGGAGAACAGCGGGAGGGCAAAGCGGTACTCGCCCTGGTCCTGGAGGCTGAATGATCCTTCGGGGGTGCCCGAGAAGCGGCCGTTCTGGACTTCCAGCCGGATCTTCCCCTGGAGGGGCTGACCGGAGAGGTTCCGCACCAGGGCGATGGCCCGGGCCTCCTCGCCCACGCTCAGCGTGCGCGGCAGGGTGAGGGCCACCTGCAGGGGCTTGGAGGCAGGCTTGGAGGCCCGGCCCACGCCCACCTTGGTGTCAGCGGTGACGGCCGTGGCCGTGGCCCGCCAGGCCGTGAGGTTGTCCGGCAGCACCAGGTCCACGCTGGCCTTCCCGTCGCGGCCCGTGGCCACGAAGGGTACCCAGTGGGCCGTGTCCTTGAAGTTCTGGCGCACCTTGTCGCCGTCATCGGCCTTGAAGTCGCCGCGCCTGGTCTGTTTGAGGCTCCACACGGGCCGCTGCCGGCGCAGCAGGTCGTGGAAGCTCCAGTCCGTGGACCCGGATCGCAGCACGCCGTGGCGGCGCGTGGGGTGGAAGAAGCGCACGGGGTCGGGATGCAGCTCCTGGCTCAGCGCGTAGATGGCCTCGTCCACCACGCCCACGCTGAGATCCGCGGCGGAGGGTTTTCCGGAGGCATCCTTCACCTCCACGGAGACCTTCATGGGCTGGCCCGGCTGATAGCGCTCCTTGTCCGTGGTGACGGCCACCTGGAGGCGCCGGTCCCGTTTCGGCACCCGAATCGGCACTTCCGCCAGCTGGCGGCGGCCCTCGCTCACGATCTCGAAGACGGCCCAGACATTGGGCTGCATGGCGGCGGTGACGGGGATCTCGATCAGCGCCGTGGTGCCTTGCACGGCGCGGCTCTGCTGCTGGCCCAGGCCTTCGTGCTCCAGGGCCCAGTGCAGGGTCAGCCTGGGCCGCGGCAGCTGCACGAGGATGCGGGCCGTGTCGCCGGGCTGGTATTCGGGCTTGTCCGCGGCGGCGCGGAGGTCCGGCACCGCGGGCAGCGGCGTGCCTTCCGCCGCCACGGTGATCTGGCGCTGGGCGGTCACGGGGCGGCCCTTGGAATCCTTCGCCTCCGCCACCAGGAGGAAGGCACCACCTTCGGGGATGCTCAGCATGGCCTGGGGGCCCTGAGCGGAGGCGATGGTCTCGCCGGGCTTCAGGGCACTGGGGCGCGACCACCAGTAGGCGTGGTCCTTCTGGGCCACGAGGCGCGCGGCCCGCAGGGTGATGGCCACGCCCGGCACCACTTTGCCGTCCAGATCGAGGGCCCGGGCCGTCACCTGGAAGGGCTTGCCGGGCAGGGCCACCTGGCGGTCCGCGGCGATCATCAGCACCAGGTCGCCGGCGGCCGCCCGCACCTGGGCCTGGCCGCTGTTGCGCTGGCCCGAGGCGTCGGCCACCTTCACGACCATGCGCCAGAGACCATCGCTTTCGGCCTTGAACGTGGGCAGGTCGGCCTGGCCTTCGTCATCCAGCTCCAGCTGCCCGCTTTCCATCAGTTCGGGCGCGGGGCCGGCGTCTTCGTCGTCCCAGATCCAGGGACTCTTCGGAGGTACCACCTTGTAGAGGAACCAGTCCGCCTTGGCGCCGCGCACGGCCGCCCCGTAGAAGTAGCGGGCGTTCGCGTGGAAGGCCAGGGCATCACCCAGACCCACCTTGGTCTTTTCGGAGGTCACCTTCACTTCGAAGGCGGGCTTCACGAACTGCTCCACCTTGAACTCGGCCTGGCCGGGGCCCTGAGGGCCCTGGAACACGAGGCGGTAGAGGCCCAGGCGGCCTGCGCCCGGCAGGGTGAACTGGGCGGCGTAGGTGCCGGTCTCGGCATTCAGCAGCTCCGCCTGACCTTCCGCCACCTTCGTGTCCTCGGGGTCGAGCACCGTGAAGGGCAGGCTTGCGGCGCCGTTCACCACGCGGTTCTCACCGTCCTCCACGCGCCGCAGGATGGCCTTGGCGAAGACCTCCTGGCCCGGACGGTAGAGGGGCCGTTCCGTGAAGGCATAGAGGCGCTGGCGCACGGCCGCGGCACTCTGGCCCTCGCTGGCAAGGAGCGCGAAGCTCCCGCCGCTGCGGGCCAGGACCACCCGGCGCACGCCCGGCGTGACCATGGCCTCGGCCTTGCCGCCGCCATCGAAGGCCAGCGGCTGGGCCCTGGTCCCCTCGATGATCTGACCGGAGGCGCCGGCCTTCGGCGCGCCATCACGCCCATCCACCGCCTGCACGCGGATCCGGGTGCCGTCCTGCTCCGACAGCAGCGCCAGGTCCGTGACCATCCAGGGCACATAGGCCGCATCGCTGCCCCTCAGGATCTCCACCAGGTAGAGGCCCGCGGGCTGGGCCGGCAGCGGCACGCGGCTGGTGAACCCGTCATCGCCGGATTCATCGTCCTCATGCCCCTTCTTGCCGGCGATGTCCTCGCTGATCTTCGGGACGATCTCGGTCACGAAGGTGATGCCGGGCCGCCCTTCGATGGGCAGGGCCGAGCCCTCGCGGACACGCTCTGGGCTGGTGCGGGCGGAGTGCAGCCGGTCCGTCTGCTTGGCGGCGTCCCGCAGGGCCTGGGTGGCGGTGCGATGCACGGTGACGAAGGCGCGGCGGCCGCCCCACAGGACCGCTTCGCGCAGCAGGTCGAGGGGATCCGCGACCCCGCGTCCACCTTCCGCCGCAGCCTGGTTCCGGTCCGTCAGGACCTTCTTCAGGAAGGCCTCGGGATCCTCCACCCGGTAGATCCGGATGCGGGCTTCCGCCGGAATGGGCCCCGCGGCTTCCAGCTGACCTGCCTGCCCGGGGAGCGTGGGCCGCAGGGTGGCGAAGGCGCCGGTCCAGCCGCCTTCGCGCCAGGGGGCCTCGGCGGCCCGCTTCTGGGCCGTGCCGGTGGTGGGCAGCAGCAGGAGCGCCGGCAGCAGCAGGGTGAGGATCGATCGGAACCAGCGCATGTCAGGACCTGGGGAGGAATGGTTCGGAGGCCCCGCCCGCCAGCAATTGCCAGCGGTAGAGGCCCAGGAACGAGGGGTTCTCGGGCACGGGTCGGAACTCGGGGTCGGGGTGGTGCAGCAGGTCATCCAGGCGGACGCGGCGGACCTCCCCGGGCTTCTGGGTGGTGCCGCTGCCTTCGGGCCCCGTGTGGTAGAGCAGCATGGGGGCGCCGTCCACGTCCGGCCGCACGAAGGCCATGGCGTGGTCGGGCTGGGTGCGGGCCCCGCCGCGGGCGAAGAACACCAGGTCCCCGGGGCGGGCCAAGGCCGTGTCGCGGCCAAGGGGCACGCAGGCCAGGCGCCGGAGGAAGGCGCCCTTGGCGAAGGGGCGCGGCCCATCCGGCGTGGGGAACCCCTGCCGCCAGGCGGCACCGAGCGCGGGAGAGGGATCCTGGCCCGGTGCGCTGTCGCTGAAGGCGATGCGGTTCCGCCATTCCACCGTGTGGGGGACGAGAGCCTCGCGGAAGGCGAAGCGGAGCAGACCCGCGCAGTCCCGCTGGGCGGGCTCCCAGGCGGGACTGGGCGCCTCCACCTGCTGCTCGAGAAGGGCCACGAACCAGCTCCGGAAGGCCTCCCGGTCGCCTTCATCCGGAAGGCCCGCGGGAGTCCAGTTCCCTCCACCAGGAATGGACAGGGACTGTCGGAAACCAGGCCAGGCCCTGACCTGCGCGGAGGCCGGCCCGTTGGCCATCAGGAAGAAGCCCCCCGGCCCGCGCCAGGCCGGGACCCCTTCGACCGCCACACCCCAGCCCGGCAGCCGGAGGCCCGCCAGGGAGCGGCTGTCCACGCGGATGCGGACCACCGGATTGGCCGGGTCCGCCTCCAGGACCGCCCGGTGCCGGAGGGGCACCAGCATGGTTGCGGCGGCCAGCACGACGCCAGCGCCCAGGAGGAGGCGTGGCTTCATCGGGGCCGCCCCTCCAGGCCGCCCGCCGTCCAGTTCCACTCAAGGCGCACCGGCCCCAGGGCCTTGAGGGCGCCCAGGAAGGGCCCCAGGCTCATCGCCAGCTCCGCCGCCGACTCGTCCTGGCTGCCAGCCTCGCCGATCCACCATCCGCTGCCCGTGCGGCTGCGGAGGAAGGCCAGCAGAAGGTTCTCCAGCTCGGCAGACGCCCGGGCCCCGTCCACTTCCATGCGCGCCCAGGCGCGGGAGTCGGTGTCCGCCAGGGTGGGCGCTTGGCCCAGGAGCCCCGCAGCCACGGCCTTCACAGCGGCCTCGTCCGTGCCCAGCACCAGGGTGTCGGCCACCAGGGTCCAGGCGGGCCGGAAGGCCTGGGCCGTGAGGATGCGGTGCAGCTCCGCCGCCCCCAGGGCCTGCTTCTGGTTCTGGCCTTGGAAGAGGCGGGGCAGGACCTTCTTCAGCAGGTTCTCAGCCTGGACCCGCCGGGCGGGCTGCACGGGGATGGCCAGGGCCAGGCTCGGGGCCATGCCGGGCTCGCCAAAGCCGCCGAAGGCCGACACCTTTCCCTCCTGCTGGAGCTGCATGGCCCGCCAGGGATCCTCTCTCCGCAGCTTGGCCAGCTCCACCAACGAGGCCTTCTCCTTGGGCCCGAGCGGGGGCGCGCTGACCCAGCCATTCCAGAGCAGCGCCGCACCCCTGAGATCCAGGCAGGCCTGCAGGGCCGCGGCGTCCTGGCGCAGGGCCGTCCGTTGACGTAGGGCCTCCTCTGCACGAACATCCGCGTCTTTGATGCCTTTCCGCTGCTCGGGAGTCAGGGCCTGCCCCCCATTCGTGAACACCGGATATTGAGGAGTCGGCAGGTCGCGGGCATCGTCCACGCGGAGGATCGCCTCCACCAGCTTTTCGGTCGGCCCTGCGCCGAGGGCCACCGCCATGGCCCCCGTGCGGGGCGCGGCCTTGGCCACGAAGGGATTGGGCCAGGTGCCCTGCTGGGAATTGGCCAGACGGCGACGGAGGGCCTGGTTCTCGAAGGTCGCGTCCGCGCCGATCCGCGGAGCCAGCCAGAAGGACAACTCCGTGTCCGCGGCCATGGCCGACAGGGCGACGCGCGTCCATTCCTGGCGCTCCCCCAGGGTGGGCACGGGCCCCGGGAACAGCAGGGCGCGGAGCGGGGCCTCGCGGTCGCTGATCCAGGTGCCCTCGGCCATCTGGATCAAGTGGAAGACACCGCCCGATCCGCGCAGCTGCTGAACCTCCGTGGATGCGCCAGGGCCTGTCCACTTCTCCACGCGGGTGCGGGCCCCGGCACTCAGCGGATTCAGCCTGAGCAGGGCCATCATCAGCTGGGTGCGCGCTGGAAGGTCCCCCGGGATGAACACCAGGGTCCCCTGGATTCCGCCGGCTCCATCCCGCGTGGTTCCGTAGTGCAACACCCAGGCCTCGCGGTTCGCCAGGGGCTCCAGGGCCGGGGAGGCCTGCTTCAGCCAGGGCTCCAGATGCCGTACGGCAAAGCCCGCGCGGCTGCCCTGGGCCAGGGCCTGCAGGACACCGCGCGGGTCGGGACTACCCCCTCCGCTGAGGGCCACCAGCTTCTCGAGGCCGGGCCGCAGCTGCTTCAGGTGGATGAGGACGCCGGGCTGGGCGGCCTGGCCCAGGCCCTTCGGCAGTCCCGCCGTGCCTGACTGCGTGAACAGGGCCGGGCTCGGGATCCACTGGAAGCGCCAGCCCGTCCTGTCGAGATGCAGGCCCAGGCCGTGGGTCCAGGGGCGCTCCACGCGGTCCGGCGAGCCCAGATAGGCGAAGGGGTCTGCTCCGGGCTGGCGGTAGCCCAGCCGGTAGAGGGCGAGGGCCACTTCCGGATCCCTGGTCTTGAGGGCCTCCTCGGCCCAGACCGACACAGTCTGCTGGCCCAGGAAGGCCAGGGCTACCCGGCGGGATTCTCCGCCCTGCTTCAGGTGCTGCATGAACTGGTCCCACTGCTCCGCCTGGGTCATCCGGGCGAAGGGCACGGCCTGCCAGATGCGCTGGCCGCGGGCATCCGTGCGGTACGTGGACCACCTCTGGGCGCGCTCCTGCGCCCAGGGGGGCACGGTTCCCTGCGACCGGGCCGCTCCCGATGCCAGGACCGCCAGTACGCACAAACCCTGTGCGAGTCGCCTCATGCCACGCCCCCTGCCCCGCACTGGAACCTCCGGTGTCGAGCGATGCTATCAAGCCGGAGCCCCGGCGCAAGGGACGTCCGTGGAAATATTTGCTGCCAGACTGAACCCATGTCGGACCGCCGCGTGCTCGTGAACCTCCGGGGCCTGCTGACCCCCGATCCCGCCCATGCCTGGGCGGTGGACCGCATTCCGGATGCGGCCCTGGCCATGGAGAACGGCCGGGTGGCCTGGGTGGGCCAGGCCACAGACCTGCCCGCCCAGTGGGCCGATGCACCCAAGGTGGATGGCGGTGGGACCTGGGCCACGCCGGGCTTCGTGGATCCGCACACGCACCTGCTCTTCGGCGGCGACCGCTCCGGCGAGTTCAACCGCCGGCTCCATGGCGCCAGCTACCAGCAGATCGCCGCCGAGGGCGGCGGCATCCGGGAGACCGTGCGCGCCACCCGGGGCGCCACGGTGGCGGAGCTGGTGGCTGCGGGCGAGGAGCGTCTGAAGGCCTTCCGCAAGCGGGGTGTGGTGCACCTCGAGTGCAAGACGGGCTACGGTCTGGAACTGGAGGCGGAATCCCGCCTCACGGCCGCCTACGCGGAGCTGAAGAAGCGGGGCTGGAGCTTCGATGTGACCCTGCTTCCCGCCCATGACCTGGCCCCGGAATTCGTCGGGGACGCCGAGGCCAATGCCCGGGCCGTGGCCGAGGAGTGGCTGCCGGAGCTGGTGCGCCGTCACCCAGGCATCGCGCGGTTCTGCGATGTGTTCGTGGAGACGGGGGTCTACACCGCGGACCAGGGCCGCCGCATCTTCGAGGCCGGGAAGCGCCTGGGGCTGATCCCCCGGGTGCATGCGGACGAACTCAGCTGGACCGGCGGGGCCGAGCTGGCAGCCGAGGTGGGCGCCGCCAGCGCGGACCACCTCATGTTCTGCAGCGAGGCGGGCATGAAGGCCATGGCCGCCGCCGACGTCACGCCGGTGCTGCTGCCGGGCACCACCCTCTTCCTGGGCATGCGCGACTGGGCCCCCGCCCGGAAGATGATCGAGGCCGGCTGTCGCGTCGCCCTGGCCACGGACTTCAATCCCGGCTCCTGCCCCTGCGTGGACCCGCTCACCATCCTTCGCCTGGGCTGCCTCCAGCTGCGCATGACTTTCGAAGAGGCCTTCACGGCTCTCACCTTGCACCCCGCCCGCAGCTTGCGCCGCGGAGATCTCGGCCACCTCCTCCCCGGGGCCAAGGCCGACGTGCTGCTGTGGGACGTGAATGAGCTGCTGGAGCTGGTGTACTGGGTGGGCGAGCCCTATCGGCCCAGGCTCCTGCCCGCCTGATCCAGGGCCGGGGCCAAAAACGAAGCCCCGGGCCGATTCCCGGGGCTTCTCCTGCGAGTGCGGGGTGGCCTACTGTTCGGCGTGCCTGGAGGCCTCCTGCACGATGTGGTAGATGCGTTCCTTGGCGCGGAGTTTGGTCTTCTTCAGTTCCACCTCCTCCAGGGATTCCTTGGCCGAGAGCGTGGGCTTCCTCTGGAGATCGCACAGGCGCGTGTCGGCGGCCCGGTGCTCTTCCATGAGCTTGCGGAATTCGAAGTGCTCCTTCATCAGGCGCTCCTGGAGATCTGGGCGCAGGAAATCCATGCATCCTCCTTGCCTGGGCGGACCCGCTACGGAGCCCGCAGGGTGATCAGGTGGACCCAAGGGTAGGACCACCCCACAGGGCGTCAAGGGGCAATCCCGGGCTCTATGGAACCCTTTGATTTCCATTACTTCCGTGTCATTCTCGGCCCATGTCCCTGGCCATTGATGCGCTGCTCCTGGAACGGGTGGACGGAGTCCGCCTGCTGGGGCCCCTGAGCCTCCGGGTGGCTCCCGGGGAGCGGCTGGGACTGGTGGGCGAGAGCGGGTCGGGCAAGAGCCTGCTGGTGCAGACCTTGTTCGGCGTCTTGCCCCCTGGGGTGCGCCAGGCGGGGGGAACGGTATCCGCCTTCGACACCCCCCTGGACCACCCCGGGAGGGAGTTCGACCGCATCCGGGGCGCCCGGATGGCCTGGGTGCCCCAGGACCCCCGGCAGGCCCTGAACCCCTTGCTGACCCTGGCCCAGCATGTGGCCCTGCTGCCGGGCGTCCACCGGGGCGAAACTCCCCGGGCGACCCTGGGACGGATGGCGCCCCTGCTGGAACGCCTGGGATTGCCCACCGACGCGGGTTTCCTCCGGCGCTTCCCCCATCAGCTCAGCGGAGGGCAGCGGCAGCGGCTCTGCCTCGCCATGGCCCTTTCCTGCGATCCCGGACTGCTGGTGCTGGACGAGCCCACCACGGCCCTGGATCCCCTGGCCCAGAAGACCTTCCTGGACCTGGTGCTCGAGCTCCAGCGGGAGCGGGGCCTGGCCTTCCTCTGGATCACCCACGATCTGGCCCTGGCCTCCCTGGCCTGCGAGCGCCTCCTGGTCATCTACGGCGGCGAGGCCGTGGAAGCCGGGCCCGCCGTCCACCTGCTCTCGGCTCCCAGGCACCCCTACACGGCCCGCCTCCTGACGGCCGCCCGGCGGCAGCCGTCGGTCGAAGCGGGCTTCCTGCCCGCGCCCCAGGACCGCCCCGCCGGATGCCCCTTCCAGCCCCGCTGCCCAGACCGCCAGGGCAGCTGTGTGGACTGGTCGCCCTGGCAGGGAACCCCCGACCACGGTCTTCGTTGCGATCGCCCGCTGCAACCGGCAGAGTAGATCCTGCATGCACCCCCTGCTCCTCACCCTGACGTTCCATCCCGTCCTCCAGCCCTCCCGCTGAGCACCGGCGCTGGAACCCGGCCCCCAGCCGTGAGACCATGGGATGCAAGGTCCCGCAGGCAGCGGGTCCGGAAAAAGGCCCCCCATGCTGACCTTGCCCCTGATGCGCGCCCTCACCTTCGACGACGTCCTGCTCGTCCCCGGCTACTCGGAGATCCACCCCAACCAGGTGGACCTGGGCACCCGGCTCACGAAGGACATCGGCCTGCGCATCCCGCTCATGTCCGCCGCCATGGATACCGTGACGGAGAGCCGCATGGCCATCGCCCTGGCCCAGCTGGGCGGCATCGGCGTGATCCACAAGAACCTCAGCCACGAGCGCCAGGCCGAGGAGGTGGACAAGGTGAAGCGGTCGGAATCCGGCATGATCACGGACCCCATCACCATCGGGCCCGACGCGCCCATCCGTGACGCCGAGGCCCTCATGGCCAAGTTCCGCATCAGCGGCGTGCCGGTGGTGGAGGGCCACCGCCTGGTGGGCATCCTCACCAACCGCGACCTGCGCTTCGAGACCCGCTGGGACATCCCCGTGCGCGACGCCATGACCAAGGAGAACCTGGTCACCGTACCCGTGGGCACCACCCTGCAGGAGGCCAAGGGCATCCTGCAGAAGCACCGCATCGAGAAGCTGCTGGTGGTGGACGCCCAGGGCCAGCTCAAGGGCCTCATCACCGTCAAGGACATCGAGAAGTCCATCGAATACCCCAGCGCCTGCAAGGACGCCCATGGGCGCCTGCGGGTGGCCGCGGCCGTGGGCGTGGGCAAGGATCTGCTGGACCGGGCCGCCGCCCTGGTGGAGGCCCAGGTGGACGTCCTCTGCCTGGACAGCTCCCACGGCCACAGCAAGGGCGTGCTGGAGGCCGTGAAGGCCCTCAAGCAGGCCTTTCCCGCCGTTCCCGTCATCGCCGGCAACGTGGCCACCTACCAGGGCGCCAGGGACCTCGCGAAGGCCGGCGCCGACGCCGTGAAGGTGGGCATCGGGCCCGGCTCCATCTGCACCACGCGCATCGTCACCGGCGCCGGTATGCCCCAGATCACCGCCGTGGCCGAGGCCAGCCGGGCCTGCCGCGAGGCGGGCGTCACCTGCATCGCCGACGGGGGCATCAAGTTCAGCGGCGATGTGGCCAAGGCCATCGCCGCCGGCGCGGACTGCGTCATGATCGGCAGCCTCTTCGCCGGCACCGACGAGGCCCCGGGCGAGACCATCTTCTACGGGGGCCGCACCTTCAAGGCCTACCGCGGCATGGGGTCCTTGGGCGCCATGAAGCAGGGCAGCAAGGACCGCTACTTCCAGGAAGGCAAGGACGACACCAAGCTCGTGCCCGAGGGCATCGAGGGCCAGGTGCCCTACAAAGGGAAGATGGGCGACCTGGTCACCCAGCTCATGGGCGGCCTCCGCGCCGGCATGGGCCTCAGCGGCGGCGCCTCCATCGCCGACTTCCAGCAGAAGGCCACCCTCGTGGAGATCAGCGGCTCCGGCCTCCGCGAAAGCCACGCCCACGACGTGATGATCACCAAGGAAGCGCCGAACTACCGGATGGAGTAGGGCCTTTGGCTATCAGCTCTCGGCTATCAGCTTTCAGTCGCTGACAGCTGACAGCTGATAGCTGACAGCCCCAAGCTAAACTGTCCCCATCTCCGGAGCCCCCATGTCCCTCCTCGTGAAGAACGTCCGCCTTGTGGATCCAGCGCAGAACCTGGACGGGCCGGGAGCGCTGCTGGTGGTGGAGGGGGTCGTGGCGGCCATCGGGGCGGACCTGGAGCGCGATCCGCTGGCGGCGGGGGCCGAGGTCCTGGATGGCGGGGGCGCGGTGCTGGCACCGGGCCTCGTGGACCTGCACGTGCACTTCCGCGAGCCGGGGCAGACCCGCAAGGAGAGCATCGAGAGCGGCAGCCGGGCCGCCGTGGCCGGGGGCTTCACCTCCGTGTGCGCCATGGCCAACACCAAGCCCGTGAACGACAGCGTGGCCATCACCGAGATGATGCTCACCCGGGCCGCCAAGGCCGGCCTCTGCCGCTACTTCCCCATCGGCACCGTGAGCCGCGAGATGAAGGGCGAGGAGCTGGCAGACATGGGCACGCTGAAGGCCGCAGGCTGCGTGGCCTTCTCCGATGACGGCCTACCCATCTCGAACGCCTCGCTCATGCGCCGGGCCCTGGAATACACGCGCTGGCTCGATGTTCCCGTGGTGGCCCACGAGGAGGACAGGGATCTGGCCGGCAAAGGCTACATGCACGAGGGCGCCGTGAGCGCCTCTCTCGGCTGCCTGGGCATCCCCGCCGCGGCCGAAGAGGCCATGGTGGCCCGCGACATCGTGCTGGCCGAGCACACGGGCGGCCACCTGCACCTCGCCCACCTCAGCACCAAGGGTTCCCTGCGGATGGTGCGCGAGGCCAAGGCCCGTGGCCTCGCCGTCACCTGCGAGGTGACCCCCCACCACTTCGCCCTGTCGGACAAGGAACTGATGAAGTTCGACAGCGACTACAAGATGAACCCGCCCCTGCGTACCGAGGCTGACATCCAGGCCGTGTTGGAGGCCATCGCCGACGGCACCGTGGATGCCATCGCCACGGACCATGCCCCCCACGGCTGGGACGACAAGGAAGTGGAGCTGCCCATTGCCGCCTTCGGCGTCATCGGCCTGGAGACCGCCCTGCCCCTCACTCTCGAGCTTCTCGTGAACCGCCAGGTCATCAGCCTGGCCAAGGCCATCAGCCTGCTGACCTGGGAGCCCGCGAAGGTCTTCCACCTCGACCGCCAGGGCCTCGGCACCCTGAAGCCCGGCGTCCCCGCCGACTTCGTCCTCTTCGATCCGAACGCCCAGATCCAGGTGGATCGCGCCTTCATCCAGTCCAAGTCCTACAACACGCCGTTCAAGGGCTGGAGCCTGCCCGGCAAGGTGCTCGGCACCTGGGTGGGCGGAACGCGGGTCTGGGGCTGAGACTCCGGCCCCTTCCACGTTCGCGTCATTCCCGGCCAGTCCGCCCAGGAGAACGCCATGCAGAAGGTCTTTGTCGCGCAGCATCACGCAGAGGCGCATCTCGTGACAGGGCTGCTCCGCTCCCACGGCATTGATGCAGAAGTTCGGGGGGAGGCCCTGTTCACAACCGTGGAAGCGGCATCCATGATTCCCGGGGCTGCTCCGGAAGTATGGGTGTCCAATCCGGATCAAGTCCCGCAAGCCCTGGATCTCGTCAGGCGCTTCTCCAGGGGCGAATCCCTCCCCCAGTCATCCGGCCCTTCTTGGCGATGCCCAGCGTGTGGCGAAACCCTTGAACCCCAATTCACCGAGTGCTGGAAATGCGGAGCGGCAAAACCAAGCCCCATTCCGGCGGTCTGACCTTCCGATCCACCCGAACCCTGCGTAGCTGCCTTCCGTTCTCTCTCACCGCTCCGCATCCCCGGCTCTGCCCAGCACCTCAGTGCAGGCTGGCCGGTGGACTCCATTCCTCAGGCCTCACTCACATGCCAACGGGTCGCAAGCTCGGTCGTGCCAGCCGCCTGGTCGCGGCGATTCTCTCGCTGATCTGGGCCTGTGCCGGAGTATTAGGGTTGGTGACCGCCTTCGCCCACGGCCGTTGGGTGTTGATGTTGCCTGCGACCTTCGCCATCTGGTTTTTTGTGCTTTGGGCTCGCGCCGCCTTCCGGGCACGATTGCTGATCTGGAAGGAAGCCGTCGCACCCTGGCGCACAACCTGGTGACCTTGGTTTGATTCGCCAGCCACCGCCAGGCTTCCCCCGGGACCAGGGGCAAGCAGTTTTATGGGTGGAGCGGCGCAAAAAGCCTATGTTCTGCAACGGCGATCGCCACATGCAGGGAGGCCGATATGAAAAATTATCACCTCGCCAAGGAAGGAAACGCCTGGAACCTCAAGCCTGAGGGGGGCAGCCGACCCGTCGTCCACGCAGCGACCAAGGCGGAGGCCATCGGGCAGATGCGGGCCTACATGCACGGCCATGAAGGCTCCGTGAAGATCCACAAGGAGAATGGCCAGATCCAGGAGGAGCGGACCTATCCGAAGTCCGCAGATCCCAGGCGCATCAAGGGCTGAGTCCTGATCCTCCCCGCGCGGCCCCCGGGTTCAGGCCCCGGCCCGGGTAGCATGGGTTCATGATTGCGGTCCTCCTCCTCTTCCTGCTCCCCCTCGGGGGCGGGATCCCGGCGGGGGTGCTGCTGGCCCAGTCGCAGGGACTGGGCTGGGCGCCGACGGCGGGCCTGTACTTCCTGTCGGACTTGATCCTGGCGCTGGCCTTCGAGCCGGTGCTCCGGGGCCTGATGTTCCTGGCCCGACGCAGCCCCTTCCTCGCCCGGTTCGGCACGGCGTTGCAGGCGGCCATGGCCCGCAGCGCGACTCAGGTCGGCGGCCCGGGCCTGGGGCCCATCGCCCTCGTCATGGTCGCCTTCGGGGTGGACCCCATGACGGGGCGGAGCGCCGCCTTGGCAGCAGGCCACGGCTTCCTGGCGGGCTGGGCCATCGCCATCGCGGGCGACCTGCTCTACTACGCCGTGGTGGCCCTCGCGACCCTGCGCCTCAATGCCTGGCTGAAGCATCCCGAAGCCACCGTCTGGATCGTCCTCGCGACCATGCTGCTCCTCTCCGTCCTGGCGCGCCGCCTCCGCCCGGGGCGGCCCGCCGTCCATCCCGCCGAGATCTGAACCACCGGGGATTCGGCTACCGTATCTTCTGACCCTGAGCGCCACCCCAGCCCGCCGGAGACCTCCATGCGCCGCCTGAACCCGCCCTTCGCTCTGGCCCCGATCCCGGCACTGGCCAGCGCCTGGGGGCCGGTGGCCCATCGTGTCCGACATGGATAACCCGAACCACACGCCCCGGCGGCTGGGCCAGCCGGAGACGGTGCGATGACGCCGAAGGCCCTCGTGGCTGCCTGGGTCGAGGCCTTCAACCGTGGCGACGCCGAGGCGCTGGCCGCGATGTACCACGCGGACGCCGTGAACCACCAGGTGGCGGCGGCACCTGTGGCTGGCCGGGAGGCGATCCGTGCCATGTTCGCGCGGGAGTTCGCCGCCGCAGAGATGGTGTGTCTCGTGGAGAACCTCTTCGAGGACGGCGAGTGGGCCATCCTCGAGTGGCGCGATCCCCTGGGTCTGCGCGGCTGCGGCTTCTTCCGCGTCGTGGGAGGGCAGATCGCCTTCCAGCGCGGCTACTGGGACAAGCTCAGCTTCCTCCGACAACACGGATTGCCCATTCCCCTGGGTTGAGTCGAGCTGGGTGCCGTTCCGCAACTTCAGGCTGGCGGATCCTTCTGGCGGGTCGCCTTGACGCCAGTAAGTATCCCAACCCCAATCATTATAATGGCACCCACGGCAATCCATTCCGCGGGCACATGCACCAGATGGGCACCATAGATGAGCCCGATGACGATGATGGCGAATCCCGCCGCATACAGCCCGAATGACATGGCAGTTCCCCTCGGTTTCCCTTTTGTGGCAATGGCTCTGGAAGGACCCGACTCAAGCCCCGGCCCCTGGGTCTAGATCCGGCCCATGAGCAGCAGGATGACGAGAACCACCACCACAAGACCCAGGCCACTGCTCGGGTAATAGCCCCAGTTTTTGCTGTGGGGCCAGGTGGGAAGGGTGCCGAGTGACAGCAAGAGCAGGATGACGATCAAGAGAATGAGCATGTCCGACCTCCTCCAGCCCAAGGGCAGGCGCAACCCGCCGAGACCCATCCAGCCATTCACGAAAGGGCGCGAACCAGAACAGCCTGTGTTGCCCTTGGTTGCACCTCCCAGATCAAGGATCGTGCCTGGGGGACCGGGGCCTCCTCCCGCGGCTCCAACCCCACATGAATCAGGCCTTGGACGCGCCAACAGCGCTGAGAGAGGGGGTACAGCCGGACCTGGCCCAACCTTCAGATCGTTCAAAACGATGGAGACCCGCATTCAAAACGATCGCAGGGACAGGGGGGCCCGCTCTGGCGTCAGCGCGAGGCCCCGGGCCTGGGCTCCTGAGCGGCCTGGTCGGCCAGGTAGGCGGAGATGTCGCGGTGGACCTGGTGCAGGTGCTCTGAGGAAACCAGGAAAACCCGGTCGCCACGGCCACGCCCCTGGGCATCCATCAGGCTCGCAGTGACGCGGTAGCCCTGGGCCTCCCGGGCCATGGTCCAGGTGAGGGTCAGAGCGCCTGGAGGAGGACCGGCCCCGGCGGGACGGGGTTCGGCCGTCCTGATTTCCACGCCCGGAGCGGCAGCCAGATCCTGGATCACCTGGCGGGAGAGGGCGGAGGCGAAGTAGTCCAGGGCCGGGTCCCCGGTCACGTTCAGCAGGGGCGCGGCCACGAGGGGCACCGGCTTCGGCCTCAGCGCCGACCACGCCGCAACGCCCGCCCCCAGGAGGCCCAGCACCAGGGCACCCGCCAGCCAGAATCTCCCGGCATTCCAGCGCCAGGTGGCCCGGGCCGCCTGGTACACGCTCGAATTCGAAGGTGGCTGGTAGACGGGCATCGGGAAGGAACCGGAGGGCGGTGGCGTCTTCCCCGGCAGAGGGATCACCTTCCCCACGAAGCGATAGCCCTTGCGCGGCACGGTCTCGATGAACCGCGGCCGGTCGGCGGAATCGCCCAGCACCTGCCTGAGGCGCCAGGCCGCCGCATTGAGCCCATCCTCGAAGCCCACGTGGATGTCTCCGGCCCAGACCCGCTTCTGGAGGTCCTCGCGCCCCACCAGCTGACCGGGCCGCTCCAGCAGGCAGACCAGCAGCTTGAGGGGCTGCTCCTGGATGCGCACGCAGTCCTCCCCCTTCCAGAGTTCTCCGGTGGAGGGGTCCAGTTCGAAGTCGCCAAAGGCCAATCGGGTCATTCGGCACCGCGGGAGGCGTGGCAAGTATGGGACCGGACAGATCCGCTTCAACACCCTGATCTCACGGGGACCTAACGGCCCCCTTGCGCCGGGAGGCCGGCCCCGGAGGCGGGCAAAAACGGGTCTCGCAAGTGGCTTGAAAACACAACTTGTACCGTCAGTCAGCGGTCATGGCCCGGTGAGGGGCCCTGGCCGAGGTTTCCCTTGCCGCAGCCTCCGGCTCGGCACCACCCGGACCCGGTCGGGTCCCATTCATGGAGGTGTCCCATGTTCCGCCCCACCACCCTGCTCGCCTTGGCAGCTCTTTCCACGTCCCTCGTCGCCGAGGATTTCGGCCCCGTGGTGAAGGCAGCGGGCATCATCTACCAGGGGATGAACCACTTCGGCGTGGTCTGCGACTATGGCCGCAGCCAGAGCCAGGTGGCCGATCTCCAGCGGGCCCTGCCCGAGGGTGCCACCCTCACGGTGATCGATGTACGCCATCCCATGCAGGTGGGCCGCGCCGGCACAATGATCCAGCAGCGCCGAGTGCAGCTGCTGGCCCTGCTGCCCGGCGATCCCCTGGTTTACGATGGTTCCGGCCTCGCTACGAGTCTTGTGGCCAAATTCAACGGCAGCATCCCTGCCTTCGGCACCACGCCAGCGGCCCTGAAGAACGGCTGTGTCATGGCCATGGGCAAGGCGACCAACTGGGAACTGCTCTTCAACCCCAAGCTGCTGGATATCGATCTGCAGCGGGGCGTCATCGAAGACGTCACCATCACCCCCTGGCAGAACGGCACCAAGGGCGGACCCGCCACTCTGGACCTCGTGTTCCATTACAAGTGAGCGCAGGCCCCCACCGAGAAGCGCCCCGCCTTGGCGGGGCGCTTCTCATGGACCCAACCGCGAGGCCTCCGCGATGTGCCCATGCAGGTCCTCCAGGGGCTTCTGCAAGTATTCAGGCAGTTCTCCCCGGGCCTTGGCCTGGTCCAGATGCCGCGCCACCATGGCCGCGCTGTCCCGGGTCGCCCGCAGGATCTGCGCGAAGCGGGGATCGCGGCGCAACTGCTGCATCTCCGGGTTGGCCAGGAGCCAATCCAGGCACGGGATGGCCCCTACGTCTACGCTCCGCTGGAGGAGTCGGATGGCATCGTCGCTCAGGCCCGCACGCACCAGGTAGGGCGCGTTGAACAACACTGCGTTCCCGATGTCGATGGCCCGCTCCTTGGGGCCGAGCCAGTGGGCCAGGAGGGGTCCCGCGAGGGCCCGGGCCTCCCCTGTCTGCCCACGGTCCACCGCGCTCCAGAACCGGATCGTGGGGCCGGGGGGCTTGCCCAAACGTGCGTAGTGGGCCTCGGCCTCGTCTAGGCGCCCCAGTCGAACCAGGGCATAGGGCCGGACTGTGCCGTTCAACAAGGCATGCCCCGGCTCCCTCAGGAGGGCCCGGTCCACATTGGCCAGCGCCTCCTCCGCCCGGCCCATCCAGGCCAGACCCAGTGCCACGAAGGCGGGCCCCGTGAGATCCATGGGATCCAGTTCCATGGACCGGCGGCCGCCCGCGATGAAGAGACCCACTGAGCCGGGCCCGGACAGGATGGTGGCCATGGTGATGTGGACCTGGGCCTGGTGCGGGGCGAGACAGACCCCCTTCACCGCGTATTCCACGGCCAACTCCGGGTTCTCCCGACGGCCCTGCACCTCCACCGCCCCAAGGAGACTCCACGCCAGACCGCAGCGCGGGTCGATGTCCAGGGCCCGGCGCGCCCAGGTGGTCTCCAGCTGTCGCTCGGCTTCTCCGGCCTGGGCGGTCCCCGCCTCGTAGGACCGCCACCCGTGGAGGCAGGCCAGCTGCGCCGCGGCCTCGGCATGTCGCGGATCCAGGCGGACGACCTTCTCGAAGGCCGCCACGGCCTAGTCGTAGTCCCCGCTCCGCCCCAGGGCCCGATAGCGGTACTGAAAGTGCCGCCCTTCACCAAAAGCCAGCTCGGCTTCGGAGCCTGTCGCGGGCCGGGCGATGACCGGGGCCAGCCCCTCCTCGCGAGTCAAAGTGCGGGCCACAGCCTCCGCCGCGTCGCGGACCAGATTGTTGTAGTCCGCCTGCACCCCTTCGTACTGGTGGCCCCAGCGTACCTTCCAGGTCCGCGTGTCCACCAGCTGCACATTGAGGACCAGGCGCTTCGCCTTCTTGGTGATGGTGGTGACCACCAGGTGGTCCGCCCGGTAGGCCTCCTTGACCTGGGCCAGATCGCCCTTCCATTTCTCCATCTGGAAGCTGGAGGGCGGCGCCTTCGTGTCCAGGCCCTCCACCTTCGAGAGCAGCGTGGACAGCGAGTTCGGCACGGCATCCGTCAAGTAGACGGCATCCTCGGCCCCAAACACCCGCGCGGGCAGGGCCAGCACACTGGGAAGCGGAGGCGCCGTGTTTGCGGGCGCCACCGGGGCCCGGTGGCTCCGTCGCCAGGCATAGACACCACCCCCCGAGCCCAGAAGAACCAGGGCCATGCCAGCACCCAGAACCTGCGAGCGGCGAACCGCCCAGGAATGTTGCGATGCCTCCCAGATGGGGCGGGGTCCCAGGTCCGTCCGTGCGGCAAAGCGCAGGGCCTCGGCCAATTCCCGGGCGGTCCGGAACCGGTGCGCGGGGTCCCTTGCCAGGCAGACC
Organism: Geothrix edaphica; assembly: GCF_030268045.1. Lineage (NCBI taxonomy): Bacteria > Pseudomonadati > Acidobacteriota > Holophagae > Holophagales > Holophagaceae > Geothrix > Geothrix edaphica. Next base: position 927,841 of record NZ_BSDC01000001.1, on the reverse strand, counting down.
CTGAGGATGCGGCCCAGGGGCCAGGGCAGGCGTTCCGAATCCCCGGGAGTTCCCGGTCGACCCGTCAGGATGGCCCGCATGGTTTCTGCTGGCGTGGCGCGGTGGAAGGGGTGGTTTCCCGTGGCCATCTCCCAGAGGATCACCCCCAGGCTGAAGAGATCACTCCTGGCGCCCACGTTGCCGCCCTGGGCCTGTTCGGGACTCATGTAGTCGGCGGTTCCCATCACCAGGCCAACCTCCGTGACCCCACTGAGCGGCGGGCGTACCCCCGCGCCAGAGATGGACCCTGGCGGCAGGGATTGATCCTTGCGCAGTTTGGCCAGCCCGAAATCGAGGATCTTCACATGGCCGTGGACCGTCAGCATCAGGTTCTCAGGCTTGAGATCCCGGTGCACGATGCCCTTGGCATGGGCGGCAGCGAGCCCATCTGCCACGGCCGCCGCCAGCTCTGCTGCCTGGCGCCAGGGCATGGGGCCGGCGGCCATCCGCTGCCGCAGTGTCTGCCCCTCCACCAGTTCCATCACCAGGTAGGGGAGGCCCTGATGTTCGCCGGCATCGAAGACCTGCACCACGTTGGGATGAGACAGGGCGGCCAGAGTGCGGGCCTCCTGCTGGAAGCGCTTCAATTTCACCGGCTCGCTGACGAAGGATTCAGGAAGGACCTTGACCGCCACCTCACGGCCCAGTTTGGGATCCCAGGCCCGAAACACCTCGCCCATGCCGCCCGCACCAAGGGTACCCACGATCTCGTAGGCACCGATGAGTTCGCCAATCACAAGAGGAGACACGGAGCCTCCACACGCCCTGGTGGGAGGAAACCCCCAGATCGTACATTCCTATATTGGCTTATTCAACCGTTTTTTTCCGGGTGGTGGCCCCGTTCGACGGGATTCTCGTCACAGCGTCTTCATGTCCAACACGAAGCGGTAGCGGACGTCGTTCTTCATCATGCGTTCGTAGGCTTCGTTGACCTGCTGGACCGGGATGAGCTCGATCTCCGAGACGATGCCGTGCTCGGCGCAGAAGTCGAGCATCTCCTGGGTCTCCTGGATGCCGCCGATGAGTGATCCGCTGAGGGTCTTGCGGCCGCCGATGAGCGCGTGGGCCGCGACCGGAGTGGGTTCAGGCGGAACGCCCAGCAGCACCATGGCACCCTCCACGCGGAGCAGGCCCAGGTACTTGTTGTAGTCGTGGGGCGCGGAGATGGTGTCGATGATGAGGTCGAACTGGCCGGCCAGCTGCTTGAAGGTGGCGTCCTCCGACGTGAGCCCGAAGTGGCTGGCGCCCAGCTTGCGGGCATCGGCCTCCTTGGACTTCGAGGTGCTGAGCATGGTCACCTCGGCTCCCATGGCGGCGGCAATCTTCACGGCCATGTGGCCCAGGCCGCCCAGGCCCACCACGCCCACCTTGTCGCCCTTCTTGGTCTTCCAGTGGCGCAGGGGCGAGTAGGTGGTGATGCCCGCGCAGAGCAGGGGCGCGACGGCGGCGAGGTCGAGCTTCGGAGACACCTTCAGCGTGAAAGCTTCGTCCACCACGACGCTCGACGAATAGCCGCCGTAAGTGGGCGTCTTCCGGTCCATTTCGGTACTGTTGTAGGAGAAGGCGGCGCCCTTCTCGCAGAACTGCTCGAGCTTCCGCTGGCAGCTGGGGCAGGTGCGGCAGCTGTCCACCATGCAGCCCACGCCCGCCAGATCTCCCACCTTGAAGCCCTTCACGTGAGCGCCCACGGCGGTGACGCGGCCCACGATCTCGTGGCCGGGCACCATGGGGTATTTCGAGCCGCCCCACTCGTCCCGCACCTGGTGGATGTCGGAATGGCAGATGCCGCAGTAGGCGATCTCGATCTCGACATCGTGCGGCCCCACGGCCCGACGCTCGATCTGGAACGGCGCGAGGGCAGACGTGGCAGAGGCAGCGGCGTAGGCTTTCGCGATGGTCATGGGAGCTCCTGGAAAAGACCGGACCTCCACTCTAGACCACAGAGCCTCGAGGTGAAGAAGGCACTTCCCGGTGCGTGGCCTCTGGACCTGCAGGTCCGGGATGCCCGTCCGGCTAAAGCGGATGGAGCAGCATCAGGAACCAGCCGATGGCCGTCAGCAAGGGCATCCGCGGATTGGGGCGCCCCTCCGCCGTGATGTCGACTTCAGCCCGGGTCCGGCGGGGCCAGGGCTCTCCCGGCGGCGCAGGCTCCAGCCTGAGGGTGAGCACCACCCGGCCGTCCCTGTCCCGGAACGACCAGCCTCCATCGTGTCGGGCCCGCCGCCATTGGAAGGTCTCGCCGTCCCGAAACCGGAGCCTCCCCCGCCCCAGGAGGCCGGGATGGAAGACAGCCAGATCCTGGTCCACCCCAGCTTCGCGGATGTGGACGAGCGTGGTGAAGATCCCGGTCTGCTTGAAGGTCCAGCGCCCCTCCGCCGTCTCCACCGTGGCGAAGGTCCGGCAGAGCGGCTCCAGGGACAGTCGCGCCAGCACCTCTTCGCCGGCATGGAGCTCGTACTTCGGCACCCTCACCATGGGATCCACCCATTCGAGAGGTGGCTTGGTGGCATTCCACATCGCCCTCATGGCGCCCCCCTTTCCCGCGGGCTGCGGTCCGCGCCACCCCAAAGGTACGTCCAGTCACGGGGCCGGGCATGGCAGCATCAGAGGTTTCCCGGAGGTTCCATGCCCCGCCCCGCCACCCTGCCCACTTTGGACTGGAAGGCCGTGTTCGAGTCCGGCCTGGACTACACCGCCTGGCTGGCCGCCGCGGAATCCGCAGAGCAGCGGGACAAGCTGGAAGCCCAGCGGGCGGCCCTGGCGCTGGATCCGCAGGCTGCCGGCTTCATGGCCGCCCTGCCCAGGCCCGTGCATGTGGTGGCCATCGCCGAGGACTGGTGCGGCGACGTGGTGCGCCACGCGCCCGTGCTCCAGCGCCTGGCCGAGACCGGCCCGAACCTGAAGGTCCGCTATCTCAGCCGGGAGCAGCACCCGGATGTGTTCGCCCGCTTCCTCACCAACGGCGGCGAGGCCATCCCCAAGTTCATCTTCCTGAGCGACCGCTTCGTGGAGTGCGGCAACTGGGGCCCCATGCCCGAGAGCTGCCGCGAACTCATCGCCCGGGGCAAGGCCTGCGGTGACGTGGCCGCGGCCCGGAAGAAGGTGTCCGCCCGCTACGAGCAGGACACGGCCTGCCGCGAGGTGGTGGCCGAGCTCCTGCGCCTGGTGGACATCGCGGCCAGCCGCGAGCCCTAGCCGTTCTCCACCATCCGGAACATCAGGATCGCCCCGGCGGCGGCCACGTTCAGGCTGTCCATGCCCGAGGCCATGGGAATGGCCACGGCCCGGTCGCAGCGCGCCAGCTGGTCCGCATCCAGGCCCGTATCCTCGGGTCCCATCACCAGGGCGCAGCGGGCCGCGGGCCGCCAGTGCCGGGCGTCTTCCGCCTGCTGAGTGAGCGCTGCAGCCACGACCTCCGAGCCGGACTCCGCCGCCTTCCAGTCCGCCAGGAGCGCCCAGGGATCCTCCACCCGCCACACGGGGATGCGCCACACGGCGCCCATGGAGACCCGCACCGTGCGGCGGCTCCAGAGGCCCGGCCCCGGCCCCGCCAGCACGCCATCCAGCCCCAGGGCCGCGGCGCTGCGCAGCAGCAGGCCCAGGTTCTCGCCGTCGTAGAGCCGCGGCAGCACCAGCAGGCGCCGGGCCGCCAGCAGGGCCGCCGCGGAAGGCGGCGGCGGCACCTGCGCACAGGCCATGAGGCCCCGGTGGAAGGGGAAGCCCGCCAGTTCCGACAGCGCCGCGGGCTCTGCCACCAGCAGTTCCGTCCCCTCGGGGAGCAGGGCCCGCGCGGCCCCGGCCGCCGGAGTCGTGGCGGCCACGGACACCACGCGCAACCGGCCCGCCCGGCCGGCGGCGAGCAGATCCTCCACCAGGATCCGCCCCTCGGCGATGAAGCAGGGACCGAACTCCGGGTGCTCCCGCGTCCCGGCGAAGCGCAGGTCGCGATAGGGATCCCAGGCATCAAAGGTCATGGCACCAGGGTAGCCCGCAGTCCGCCTGAGTCTCCGGATTTTGGAATATCCAGCTATTGTTCATATATTATAATTTAATGGGTAACGATCTCGCCATGCCTTCCCTTCCCTCCCCCACCCAGCGCGCCATCGACCGGCTTCCGGCCCACCTTCGGCGCTACGTGGCGGGCCAGGACTACGGGGCCTACACCCCCCGGGAGCACGCGGTCTGGCGGCACATCCTCCACCGGCTGACGGACCGGCTCAGGGACACGGCCCACGCCAGCTATCTGGCGGGCCTGGCGGCCACGGGCATCGGCCTGGAGCGCATCCCCAGCCTGGACGAGATGAACCTCAAGCTGGAGGGCCTGGGCTGGTCCGCCGTGGGTGTGCGGGGCTTCATCCCCCCGGCGGTGTTCACGGAGCTCCAGTCCCTGGGCGTGCTGGCCATCGCCGCCGACATCCGCAGCCACGAGCACATCGAGTACACGCCGGCTCCGGACATCGTCCACGAGAGCGCGGGCCATGCGCCCATCCTGGCGGACCGCCGCTACGCGGACTACCTCAAGCGCTGCGGGGAGGCCGGCTTCCGCGCCATCGCCTCCGTGGAGGACCAGGCCGTCTACGAGGCCATCCGGAACCTCAGCGTGGTGAAGGAGGATCCCGAAGCCACGGAATCGGAAATCCACCTCGCGGAGGAGCGCCTGCGGGCCGCCTCCGCCAGCCGCCGGTACGTCAGCGAGAGCACCAAGGCCAGCCGCCTCTACTGGTGGACCGCCGAGTACGGCCTGGTGGGCGACCTGGCGGATCCCAAGCTCTACGGCGCAGGGCTCCTCAGCAGCCTCGGCGAAGCGGCCCACTGTCTCACCCCGACCGTGGCCAAGGTGCCCCTCAGCCTCGTCTGCGCCGACACCGAATACGACATCACCCGCATGCAGCCCCAGCTCTTCGTGGCCCGGGACTTCGACCACCTCTTCGAGGTGCTGGACGCCTTCGAGGCCACCCTCAGCTGGCGGCGGGGCGGCGACCACGGCCTGGAGGAGGCCCTGCGGGCGCGCACGGTGAACCACCTGGGCCTGGAAGGCGGCATCGAGCTCACGGGCAAGGTGGTGGCGCGGATCCCCGCCCGGGGCGAGCTCGCTCCGGGCCTCTCCACCGCCCTGGCGCGGGTGGAGGGACCTGTGCTGCTGTCGCGCGGCGGCGTGGCGGAAGACCAGCCCTGGCCCGGCTCGGCGCTGGTGGCCTTCGGCCGCGGGACGCTGCCCCCCCGGGGACCTTTCAGCCTGGATCTGCCCTCGGGGCTTTTCCTCACGGGCTTCCGGGTGGGTGAGCACGAGGTGATCAACCTCCGGGGCCACCAGGATGGCCGCCCCCTGGACCTGCCCAGCTGGGCCCTGCTCTTCCTGAGCGAGGGCCTGTCGTCGGTGGCAGGGGGACCGGCGGATCCCGGCGCCTGGGACCGCTGGTACGGCGGGCCGGGAGCCTTCGGAGAAGGCGAGGCCGAAGCCCAGGCCCGGGACCGCAAGGCCTCCTCCCTGTCCGCGGAGCTGGCCGGGCTCTACGTGGAAGCCCGGGCCCTGCGGGAGGAGCCCGATGGTCTGCGCCTCCGGACTCTGGCTGACCGGGCCCGGGCCCACCCGGACGAATGGCTCCTCCAGGCGGAGCTGGCGGAGCTGGAGGCCACCCTGGCCCAGGAGGCGAGACCATGAGCTGGATCGAGCAGGACGGATGCCTGGTCCGGGAGTTCCGGACGCCGGATTTCATGACCGCCTTCCGGATTGTGACCGCCGTAGTGGAACCTTCGGAGGCCATGAATCACCACCCAGATATCATCTTTGGCTGGGGCCACGTCAGGATCGCCCTGACCACCCACGACGCTGGAGGTATCACAGAGAAGGATCAGCAGTTGGCCAGACTCATCGATGAAGCGGTCCGGCCTTTCGACCTGTAAGCCTTTGCCCAATGTCACGTGTCTCCACCCCGGAAGGTCCGGTATTCTGATGTGTCCTAGAGGAACCCTTTGTTGAAAACATCGATGTTTCCCCGCCATTCCAGGTCCTTCGTCGCGAAGGCCTCCCTCCTGGCCGGTACCGGCCTCCTGGCCCTGGCCGTCGGATGCGGCCGCGACCAGGTGAGCCATTTCCGCGTGCCCAAGGAGGCCGTCGCCGATCACCCGGACCACCCGGGCCACGAGGAGCACGCCCAGGGCATGCCCCCCGCCACCGGCGACATGCCCGCCCCGCCCAGGCCCACGGGCCAGGGTTCCCTGAAGTGGTCCCTGCCCAAGGGCTGGAGCGAGGTTCCCGGCGAGGGGATGCGCTTCGCCACCTTCAAGTCGCCGGTGCCGGGCAAGAACGAAACCACGGTGGTGGTGCTGCCCGGACCCGCCGGTGGCGAGCTGGCGAACGTGAACCGCTGGCGTGGCCAGATCGGCCTGGGTCCCATCGACGAGACGACCCTGGCCGCCGCCCGCGTGGTGGTCAAGTCCAAGGCCGGCGACCTGAACGTCTACGACTTCACCAGCCAGGGCCAGGCCAAGAGCCGCATGGTGGCCGGCCTGATCTCCACGCCGGACGGGAACACCTGGTTCCTCAAGCTCACGGGCGACGCCGGTCCCGTGGCCAAGGCCAAGCCTGACTTCATGCGCATCCTGGAGAGCCTCCGCCTTGATTAAGACACTCGCCTCCCGCACCTGGGCTTTCTTCAAGTCCTTCCAGCTCACCATCGTGCTGCTGGCCCTGCTCATGCTCCTCGTGGTGTTCTGCACCCTGGCCCAGGTGGAACTGGGCACGGCCGGTGCCGTGAACGCCTACATGCGCAGCTTCTTCGTCTGGCACCAGTTCAGCTTCCTGCCCTTCCCGATCCCCACGTTCCCGGGCGGCGGCCTGGTGGGCCTCATGCTCACCCTCAACCTCATCGCCAAGACCCTCGACATCCAGCGCACCTGGACCAAGGCCGGCATGTGGCTGGTCCACGCGGGCCTGGTGATCCTGTTCGCCGGCGAGTTCGTGGCCGGCCTGATGCAGGTGGACACCAACCTCTCCATCGAGGTGGGCCAGACCGTCAACTACGTCCAGAGCTACAAGAACATGGAGCTGGCCGTCATCGACACGACCGACCCCACCTGGGACGAGGTCTACTCGGTACCGGACACCCTGCTGGCCAAGGGGGGCGCCATCGCCATCCCCGGCACGCCCATCACCCTGAACGTGAAGCGCTACTTCCCCAATTCGGAGCTTTCGAACCTGCCGCCCGGAGCCCAGCCGTCCCTGGCCACCGCCGGCATCGGCCCTGGTGTCTCCGTCGTCGAGCGGCCCACCGTCACCAACGACAATGAGATGAACACGGGCTCCGTGTTCGTGGAGCCGGTGGCCGGTGGCCGCAGCTATGGCATCTGGCTGGCCTCCATGGCCATCGGGGCACCCCAGTCCTTCACCCACGAGGGCCGCACCTACGCGCTCTCCATGCGCCTGCGCCGCCAGTACCTTCCGTACTCCTTCACGCTCAAGCAGTTCCGGCATGACGTGTACCCCGGCACCGACATCCCCAAGAACTTCTCGAGCCTGGTGCAGGTGGTGAACCCCTCCCAGAAGGAATCCCGGGAGGTGCTCATCTACATGAACCAGCCGCTGCGGTACGAGGGCAAGACCTTCTACCAGGCGAGCTTTGGCAAGAACGACACCCTGTCCGTCCTTTCCGTGGTCGAAAATCCCGGCTGGCTTCTCCCCTATGTGTCGTGCGTGCTGGTCTCGCTGGGCCTGCTCGTGCACTTCGCCATCGTCCTGCGACGCTCGCTGAAGCGGCGCCAGGACAAGAAGGAGGGCTGACATGACCTTCGTGCAGAAATACCTCGCCTGGGGCGCCGGCGTCCTCGCTCTGCTCATCGCGCTGGTCGTCGCCCTGCCGGGCGGCAAGGTCCGCGGCTTCGATGCCGCTGGCTTCGGCAACCTGCCCATCCTCGATGGCGGACGCGTCAAGCCGCTGGATTCCCTGGCCCGCAACTCCCTCCTGGTCATCCACAGCCGCCAGGGCTTCCGCTACCAGGGACGCACCATCGGGCCCGACGAGTGGATCCTCGACGTGATGTTCCGGCCCCAGGTGGCCGACCAGCAGCCCATCTTCGTCATCGATGATCCGGATGTCATCGGCCTCATCGGCGCCAAGCAGACCAAGAACCGCAACTACTTCAGCTTCGCCGACCTCTCCACCCACCTGGAGGAGATCCAGAAGCAGGCGCAGACCGCCCAGCCCATCGCGCCCCAGAAGCGGACCCGCTTCCAGAGCGCCATCGTGAACCTGTTCGACCGCGCCTACCTCTACTACAAGCTGCGGAACACCCTCCAGCTGGCGGGGTCGCCTGGCCTCGGCTGGGAGCTCCAGTCCATCGGCGATGCCGAGGCTGCCGCCCGTCACCAGGAACTGATGCAGCTCGCGGCCTTCCGCATCCTGCCGCCCCTGCCCGGTGGCAACCCCGATGCGTGGAAGAACGTGGGTGAGGGCCTCCGCGCCATGGCTTCCGGCCAGGGCGTCCACCCGGCCCTGGTGCCCCTCGCCCGGCTCAACGCGGCCTACCTCGCCAATGATGCCGCCAGCTTCAATGCCGCCCTGGCCGACATGAAGGGTGTGGTCAGCACCCTGAAGCCCGGCGCCCTGAGCCACGCGAACAACGAGATCGTCTTCAACCGCGCCCAGCCCTTCTTCGTGGGCCTGTCGATCTACTTCGTGGCCTTCCTCGTCCTGTGCGTGTCCTGGATCTACAAGCCCGAGCTGCTGCGCCCCACGGCCTATTCGCTGCTCTTCGCCGGCGCCATCGTCCACACCCTGGGCCTGGCGGCGCGCATCATCCTCCAGGGCCGCCCCCCGGTGACGAACCTCTACTCCTCCGCCGTGTTCGTGGGCTGGGGCGCGGTGATCCTGGGCCTCATCGTGGAGCGGATGTACCGCAAGGGCTTCGGCACGGCCGTGGCCGCCGCCGCGGGCTTCGCGTCCCTCATCGTGGCCCAGAACCTGGGCACCGAAGGCGACACCATGGAGATGATGCGGGCCGTGCTGGACTCCAACTTCTGGCTGGCCACCCACGTCGTGACCATCACCATCGGCTATTCCGGCACCTTCCTCGCGGGCGCCATCGCCATCGGCTACGCCATCCGGAAGCACATCGTCGCCAAGGTGGATGTGGAGACGGACAAGGCCCTCGTGGACATGGCCTACGGCATCATCTGCTTCGCCCTCTTCTTCAGCTTCGTGGGCACCGTGCTGGGCGGCATCTGGGCCGACCAGTCCTGGGGCCGCTTCTGGGGCTGGGATCCCAAGGAGAACGGCGCCCTGCTCATCGTGCTGTGGAACGCCATCATCCTTCACGCCCGCTGGGCAGGCTACGTGCGTGAGCGCGGCACCATGGTGATGGCCATCTTCGGCAACGTGATCACAGCCTGCTCCTGGTTCGGCGTGAACATGCTGGGCGTGGGCCTGCACTCCTATGGCTTCATGGACCAGGCCTTCTACGCCCTGACCGGGTTCATCGTCAGCCAGCTGGTCTTCATGGCCATCTGCGCTGCGCCAGCACGGTTCTGGGAACAGAAGCCGCATTCCAAGGCTTGAGTTTTTTGCCAGATGCAAAACGGCCCCCGGAAACCGGGGGCCGTTTTGCATCCAGGTAAAAACATTAAAAGGTCACTTCACCCTGCGGGTGACACCCTCCAGGTAGGTCTTGAAGACGTCGGGGGCGTTGGGCGGAGCGATCTCGAAGCGGATGGCGACGGTGTCGGCAGTCCCGCGAAGATAGGTGAGACGGAACCGGGGGCCCGGGGCCGGCTCGCTGGTGAAGGCCACGCCATGGGGCACGGCGGCCGCCAGGTAGCGGATGACGTGGCCCTCGTTGTCCACATAGAAGGCCTTGAGCTGGCCGCCCTCGACGAAGACCGTCATCAGGTCCTCGTGGTGGGCGGCCGGCCGGCCATTGGCGGCTGGGTAATCCGCGTGGCTGCGCCGCACCAGGGCCTTCCCCTCCAGCTCGAAGCGGAAGGTGGCCGCACCGCTGGGCGAGCCGGCCTTCCCGTCCGACTCCCCCACCCAATCGCCGCCCAGGAATCGCACGGCCTCGAAGGGATCCGCCTTGAGCGCGGGCGCCTGGGCCAGCAGGGGCGTGCAAAGCAGGAGGGCGAGGGTGGATGGGCGCATGAAAACTCCCTGGAGACCTCGAATCTACCTTGGAATGCCTCCGGCCGCGATCAGGGCCGGGGACCGAGCCGGGTGGTGCCCAGCAGGCCCTTGGGATCCAGTTGCTGCTTGAGCGCCTGGTTCACGGCCTTCACCGGTTCAGGGGTGTAGGCATCATAGAAGCGCTGATTGTGCGGGCCGACCCCGTGCTCGGCGCTGTACGAACCCTCGAAGCCGCGCACCGCCAGCTCGTAGATGCGCGACTGCAGCTCCTCGATGATCACCGGCGTCGGCCGGGGCGACTCGGCCTCGTTCCACACCAGATTGAGATGGGTCCCACCGTCACCCCAGTGCCCGAAGTCGCAGCAGCGGACGAAGGGATAGTCCTTGGCCAGCAGCGCCACGGCGGCATCGGTGAAGGCGGCCATGCGGCTCCGCGGCACGCTGATGTCGAAGGCCAGCACCTTGCCCTCGTTGCGCAGGCTCTCGCTGATGTGGTGGCGGATGGCCCAGAAGTCCTCGGGCTTGCCCATGAAGACATCCGTGATGCCCTCGCCGCCGTCGGCTTCGAGGAAGGCTCCCAGACGCTCCTCCAGGACTTCGGGCAGGTTCAGGGCCGTCTCGGGCAGGGTGGAGGAGAGCTCCACCAGAGCCGTGTACGCCGGCGGCTTGCTGCCGCCGTAGGGGTTCCGGATGGTGTCGTGGTGCTTGAACACGGGGCTCAGGGCATTGGCGCTGATCACCTCGTAGGCCGTGAACACATCCGCGAGCTCGCGCTCCAGGGCCTTCAGGAGGGCCAGCACGGCATCCCCGGACGCACAGCCCACCAGGGCCGTGGCATCCTGCCGGGGCACGGGCACCACCTGGAGCACCGCGCCGGTGATCACGCCGTAGACACCGCTGGTGCCCACAAGCACCTGCTTGAGGTCGAGGCCGGTGTTGTTCTTCCGCAGGTGGTTCATCACGTCCACCACCGTGCCGTCCGCCAGCACGGCCTCAGCGCCCTGCAGGTTGTGGCGCACGTCGCCGTACTTCAGGAGACGGGTGCCGCCCGTGTTGGTGGCGATCATGCCGCCGATGGTGGGGTCCGCCCCCAGGTCGATGGGGAACATGAGGCCGTGCTCCGCGAGGGCACCGTTCAGCGTGCTGAGCAGCACGCCGCCGTCCACCACGGCCGTGCGGTTGATGGGGTCGATCTCCAGCCGCTTGTTCAGCCGCTCCAGGCTGAGCACGAGCATCTCCCCGCTGGCGTCCGGGTTGGAGGCGCCGACCAGGCCGGTGTTGGCTCCCTGGGGCATCACCCGGAGGCCCTGCTCATGACAATAGGCCATCACCTTCGACACTTCGGCGGTCGTGCCCGGGCGGACCGCCAGCAGGGCCCTGCCCTTCCCGTACCGCCAGCCCGACTCGTAGCGGGTGAGATCCTCCGGCTCCGCCAGGACGGCATCGGCGCCCAGCATGGCGCGGAGGTCGGCGGCGGCTAAGACGGCATCGTGCATAACCGATTCTACTGGAGCCAGGCCTTCACCAGGGCCTCGAAGCGCTCGCCGCGCTGTTCGAAGTTGTCGAACTGGTCGAAGCTGGCGCAGGCGGGGCTGAGGAGCACCTGGTCGCTGGGCTGCGCGAGGGCGAGGGCGGCGCGCACGGCCTCATCGAAGGCTGGCACCACGTCGTGGGGCAGGTCGCCGAGGTCGCGGGTGAGCTGCGGAATCGCATCGCCCAGGAAGATCAGCCGGCGCAACTTGCCCGCCAGCGCCTGCCGCAACGGCTCGTAGCTGGCGCCCTTGTCCGTGCCGCCCAGCAGCAGCACCAGCGGCCCCGGCAGGGCCTTGATGGCCGTGAGGGTGGCGTCCACGTTCGTGCCCTTGGAGTCGTTGTAGGCCTTCACGCCCCCCTTTTCGCCACAGAAGGCGATGCGGTGAGCCAGCCCGGGGTAGGTGCGCAGCCCCGCTCGGATGGCCTCGAGCGTCGCGCCTCCGTGCCGCGCGAGGAGGGCCGCCGCCAGGGCGTTCTCGACATTGTGGTCGCCGGGAATGCGCAGGTCCTCGCGGTGCAGGAGCGCCTCGCCGTGAAGCTTCAGGCGGCCTGACCCATCGCACCAGGCTTCGCACTCGGACCAGCCGAAGCGCGCATTCCGCCCGGCCCCCGGCGCGTCCTGCCACCACTCCGGGTGGGCGACGGGCACCACGCGGAGATCCCCCGCATCCTGCCGCTCGAAAATCCGCAGCTTGGTCTGGCGGTAGGCCTCGAGGTTCCCGTGGCGGGCCAGGTGATCCGGCGTGAGGTTCAGGAAGGCCGCCCCCTCCGCGTGGAAGGCCGCCACCGTCTCGAGTTGGTAACTGCTCAGCTCCGCCACGTAGATCGAGCCCGCGGCGCCCGCGACCACGGCTTCGATGACCGGGGTGCCCAGGTTGCCGCAGGCCACGGCGGGCAGGCCGGAGGTCCGCAGCAGGTGCGCCACCAGGTCCGTCGTGGTGCTCTTGCCATTGGTGCCGGTCACGGCCAGCACGCGGCTGCCATCGCTCCGTGCCCGGAGGACGCGGTGGGCCAGCTCCACTTCGCCGATCACGGGGATGCCCCTTGAATGGGCGGCCGCCACAAACGGGGCGCTGGGAGGAATGCCGGGGCTGATGATCAGTTCCCCGCATTGCTCCAGGAGGGACTCAGGGTGGCTGCCCCATACGCCGGGGATTCCGTCCTTCGCCAGGTCAAGTTCCAGCGTGGGCTCGGGACTGGGGCGGGTGTCGGTCAACACCACAGACTGCCCCTGCGCTGCCAGGAACCGGGCCGCCGCCAGGCCTGAACGTCCCGCCCCCATGACCACGGTACGCATGTCTCCCCCTGTTTCCAGCGTAACCTGGGCAGAAGCTTCCTGCATGCGGGCTTCCGGCGCGCTACAATAGTGGCAGGACCCTTGAATGAGTTCGGAGTGGCCATGCCCAAGGGCATCCTGGAAAGTCTGTTGAGCGGCGAAGGCGCCATCGTGCCTCACGTCCAACCCATGTACCGGCTGTCCGACAACCGGATGATGGCCCAGGAGTACCTGGCGCGGCACCTGGACCAGGCCGGCGTGGCCCACCCGGTGGGACCCATCCTCCAGGATCCGTCCCTGGCGCCGAAGGACCGGCTGGCCCTGGATCTGCGGTTCCTGGAGGCCACTTTCTCGGCCCTGGCCCAGCGCGGGACCGGAACCCACCTGCACTTCGTGAACCTGGAACCCGTGAGCCTGGAGGCCCCCGGATTCTGGGGCTGCCTTCCCCGCTGGCTGGAGGCCCTCCCCTTCCCGGTGGAATGCGTGGTGATGGAGTTCACCGAGTCCCAGGGCATGAGTGATCTCGAGGCGCTCCAGACCTATGCCAAGCGGCTGCGCGATTCAGGGCTGCGCGTGGCTGTGGATGACCTCGGTGCTGGCGTGGCCAGCCTCACGCAGATGGCGCGGCTGGCGCCGGACTACATCAAGGCCGACCGGAGCCTCGTGGAGCAGGTCCACCGCCGGCCCTATCAGGCGGCCCTCCTCAATGCGCTCTCCCATTTCGCCCGGCACATGTGCATCGGCTTCATCGCCGAGGGCATCGAGACCCTGGAAGAGCTCGAGGCCGTCATGGACGCGGACGTGCCCTGGGGCCAGGGCTACATCCTCGGCCAGCCCTGGCCCACGCGGCCGAAGCCGCTGGCTCTGCCTAGCGAAGCTTCAGAGAGCTGAGCGCCAGGATCGAGCAGACGATGGCGGTGATCCAGAGACGGATCACCACTTTGGTCTCCTGGAGCCCGCCCAGCTCGAGGTGGTGGTGGAAGGGCGCCATGCGGAAGATGCGCTTCCCGCCGCGCAGCTTGAAGCTGCCAACCTGGAGGATGACGCTCACGGCCTCCAGCACGAAGAGCCCGCCCGCGATGACCAGCAGTACTTCCTGCTTGATGACCACGGCCACGGTGCCCAGTGCCCCGCCCAGGCCCAGGGAGCCGGTGTCACCCATGAAGACCTCCGCCGGGTGGGCGTTGAACCACAGGAAGCCCAGGCAGGCCCCCGCCATGGCGCCCATGAAGACGGAGAGCTCCGCGCCGCCGGGTACATGGGGCACCACCAGGTAGGCCGCGATCTTCGCGTGGCCCACGATGTAGGCCAGGATCGCGTAGGTGAGCGACACGATGAGCGTGCCGCCGATGGCGAGCCCGTCGAGCCCGTCCGTGAGGTTCACCGCGTTGCTCGTGCCCACCATGACCAGCCAGATCCAGGGGATGAGGAGCACCCCCACGTCGGGTCGGAATTTTTTGAAGAAGGGCATGGAGAGCTGGCTGGTCGCCGTGCCTCGGAGGCCGAAATGCAGGATGAGCCAGGCCACCAGCAGCGAGATGCCGGTGAGCAGGGCCATCTTCTGCCAGCTGGTGAGGCCCAGGTTCTGCTTCTTCAGCAGCTTCTGGGCGTCATCGAAGGCGCCCACGGTGCCGAAGCCCAGCAGCGCCATGAGCGCCACCCAGATGGCACCACTCTTGAGATCGCACCAGAGCAGCGTGGAGACCGTGATCACCAGCAGGATGAGGATGCCGCCCATCGTGGGGGTCCCCGCCTTCTTCTGGTGGTGCTCAGGGCCCACGTCGCGGATGTGCTGGCCCATCTTGAGGGCGGTCAGCGTGCGGATCACCCAGGGACCCAGCAGCAGGCTCAGCACCATGGCCGTGGCGGCGGCCAGGGCGGTCCGGAAGGTCACGTAGCGGAAGACCGAGAAACCCGGGATCACGTCACGGAAGGGATAGAGGAGCCAAGGCAGCATGGGGAGTCCGGAGTCTGAAGTCTGAAGGTCTGAAGTCAGCGGTTGAGGAGCCAATCCACGACGCGCTCCGCGCGCCAGAACCGGCTGCCCTTCACCAGGATACGGGCTCCCGGCGGGATTGCGGAGAGACCGGCGGCATCGTCGCGGAGGGCTTCGAAATCCGGGAAGGCCACAGCCCTCAGGCCGAAGCCTTCCGCGTAGTCCTTCGCGAACTCCCCGTAGGCCCAGAGCCGCGACAGGCCCAGGGCCTTCAGGGCCGCGCCGGTCTCCCGGTGGATCCGCGGGGCCTCCAGACCCAGCTCCCGCATGGAGCCGAGCACCGCCACGGCCTCCTCACCGGGGAGCTGGAGCAGGGCCCGGGCGCAGGCCAGGATGGAGTCGGGACTGGCGTTGTAGGTCTCATCCAGCAGGCAGCCACCTCCGGCCAGCGTGTGGAGCCTCCCGCGCCCGGGGTCGGGAGCCACCGAGCCGAGACCCGCCGCCACCTGCTTCGGGTCGAACCCGGCCTGGACGGCGATGGCTGCGGCCAGGGCGGCATTGCGCACCTGGTGTTCTCCGGAAAGCTGGATCCGCACCGGGAACGCGCCCTGCGGCGTCCGCATGAGGAAGGCCCCGCCCGCGGCCCCCAGGGACGCGATGCCTTCCCAATCGTAGGGGTGCCCCTCACCCACGGGCAGGGCCACTGCATGCCGGGCCCAGGGCTGCTCCGCGATCCAGCGACACCAGGGGTCCGAGGCGAGGTGGGCCCAGACGCCACCGGGAACCAGACCGGCCACCAGCTCACCCTTGGCTTCGGCGATGCCCTGCTGACCGTGAGCGAAGTTCTCGGCATGGGCGGTCCCCACCAGCGTGATGATCCCGAAGTCCAGGGGTGCGATCTCCGTGAGGAGCTGGATCTCTCCGGGCGTGCTCATGCCCATCTCCAGCACCGCCGCTCCCAGGCCCTCCGGCAGCGTGGCCAGGGCCTCGGGCAGGCCCAGGGTGTTGTTGCGGTTGCCCGGTGTCTTCCACCCCCCCACGGCCGCCGCCAGCAGTTCCTTGGTACTGGTCTTGCCGACACTGCCAGTGACGCCGAAGACGGCCCTCGGCCGGACCGCCGCCAGCCGGGTCTGACCCCAGCGTTGGAGGGCCACCTCCGTGTCGGGCACCACAAGCTGTGGACAGTCGCTGTCCACCGGATGGTCCACCAGGAGGGCCGCGGCCCCCTTGGCCTCGGCCTGGCCGATGAAGTCATGCCCGTCCCGCTCCGCCCGCAGAGCCACGAAGCAGGCGCCGGGCTGGATCGTCCGGGTATCCAGCGAAAGGGACGACGGCACCACGGCGCCATCGCCAAGGACCTCGCCACCCACCTGGTAAGCAGCCTGGAACAGGGACCAGAGGCTCATGGCAGCTCCTTGGCGGAGGCCCGCCGCAGACGGTCGCGCACCGCCAGCCAGCGCTCGTCCTCCGGCGGGCGCTCCATGAAGATACGCTCGAAGCCAGTGTCATCCAGTTCATGGAGGAGGGCGTAGAGGCGCGCGCCCACCACCTCCGCGTCCAGCGGCAGGAGGATGCCGCGAACCCCCTCAGGCAGGGGGGGCAGCGATCCAAGGCCCACATAGGCCACCGCACCGGAGACGGCATGCGCCCCGGTCCCGGGCGCCACCAGCTCCAGCCTGGCCCGGGGCGCGTAGTGGCGCTCGGCCATCCCCGGGGCCGCCTGCACCTCGCCCGCCCTCACCGCGCCCTCCCAGAGCTCGATGGGTCCCACCAGGGTCGCCAGCTCCGCTGGGCCGAGGGGGCCGGGACGCAGGATGCGCGGCCGGGCCCCGGTCAGGTCGAGGATGGTGGACTCGAGGCCCGCCGCCGTGGGGCCGGCGTCCAGGATCAGATCCACCGCGTCCCCCAGGCTGGAGGCCACGTGCCGGGCAAGGGTGGGCGACAGGTGCTGACTGCGGTTGGCGCTGGGGGCGGCCAGGGGCCGGTCCGCGGCGCGGATCAGGGCCAGGGCCACGGGATGGGCCGGGCAGCGCAGGGCCACGGAGGGACCGCCCGCGCGGACGATGGAAGGCACTCGCTCCGAGGCCGGCAGCACCAGAGTGAGCGGGCCGGGCCAGAACCGCTCCGCCAGGGCCTGGGCCTCCGTGGGCCAGTGGGACACCAGCGCTTGGGCGGCGGCGGCATCGGCCACGTGGAGGATCACCGGGTTGGTGGCGGGCCGGCCCTTGGCTGCGTAGATCTTCGCCACGGCCTCGGGGTTCAGGCCGTCCGCCCCCAGGCCGTACACCGTCTCCGTGGGGAAGGCCACCAGGCCCCCGGCCCGCAGCAGGGTCGCGGCCTCCTGGATGGCCGGATCCTCCGGCCCGGTGACGGGGAGGAGGCGGGTCACCGCGGACCTCCGAGGGCCGCCTCGACCGCCGCGCGGTCGCTGTAGGGGTGTTTCACGCCGTGGATCTCCTGGTAGGGCTCATGGCCCTTCCCGGCCAGCAGCAGCAGGTCGCCGGGGCGGCAGTCCGCCAGGGCCTGGCGCACGGACTCCCGACGATCGGCGTTGCGGTGGTACCGCGCCCGATTCGTGCGAATGGCTTCCGGAATCCCCGGCGCCGCATCGTCGAGGATGCGCTCGGGATCCTCCGTGCGGGGGTTGTCGCTGGTGTGCCAGAGGACATCCGCGCCGGCGGCCACGGCGGCGGCCATGAGGGGGCGCTTGGCGCGGTCGCGGTCGCCGCCGCAGCCGAAGAGCACATGCAGGCGGCCGCCGGTTGGCAGCAGGCGCCGGCCTTCTGCCAGCAGCTTCTCCAGGGCGTCCGGCGTGTGCGCGTAGTCCACCATCACGCCGAAGGGCTGGCCGCAGTCCACCCGCTCCAGGCGGCCCGGGGCACCGCTGACCTTCCGGGCGGCGGGGACCAGGCGATCCAGGTCGAAGCCCGCCTCGGCGCAGGCGGCCAGGGCCGCCACCAGGTTGTAGACGTTGAACCGCCCCAGCAGCGGGCTCTGGACCTCCCAGCTGCCCCTGGCCGAGTGCAGGGTGAAGCGGGTGCCCGTGGGGCCCAGCTCCAAGCCGTGGGCCCGGTAGCAGGCGGGCCGGTCCACGGCGTAGCTGACGTGGCCCTCCCGCTCCAGCAGACCTCGGCCCCAGGGGTCGTCGGCATTCACCAGGAAGCGGTCGCTCTGGGCCACCAGCCGGTGCTTGGCCTCGAAGTAGGCTTCCAGAGTGCCGTGGAAGTCCAGATGGTCCTGGGTGAGGTTCGTAAAGACGCCCACGCGGAACCGCGCCCCGTGGACCCGGCCCAGGCAGAGGGCGTGGCTGCTCACCTCCACCGCCGAGGCCGCATCGCCCGCTGCCACGCTGCGGTGCAGCCAGCGGTAGAAGGCCGGGCTTTCGGGCGTGGTGCGGACGGCTTCCTCTTCCAGGTCGCCCGCGGCATTCAGGACCGTCCCCACCACCCCGCAGCCGATCCCGGCCCCCCGCAGGAGCTGGCGGATGAGCGTGGTGGTGGTGGTCTTGCCGTTGGTGCCTGTGACGCCGATGAGGGCCAGGCGCTGGTCCGGCGCGCCATGCAGGCGGCGGGCCAGCTCCGCCATGGCGAGGCGGGGCTCCTCTGTGAAGGCGCAGTCCGCGACAGTCGAAGGCAGCCCCAGCGCCGCCTCGGAGATCACCGCCGAAGCGCCCTGCCCCAGGGCCTGGGGCACGAAGGCGGCGCCATCGGCCTTCTCCCCCTTGAGGGCCAGGAAAACCCACCCGGGGCGGACCTCGCGGCTGTCGCTGGTGAGATCCACCACCTCCGCATCTGGGCCGGAATGCCGGACCGCGAACCCCTCGATGAGCGCATCCAGCTTCATGGCATCCCCGCCTTGATCTTCACCACGGTGCCCGGCTCCAGCGGCGCGCCGGGACTGGGGCTCTGGCCCACCACATGGGTGGCCGTGACGCCAGGCGCCGCCTCCACCTTGGGGGTCCCGCCCACCAGCACCACGCGATGGATGGCGGCCTTGAGGCTCAGCCCCTGCAGGTCGGGCACCCGGCCACGCTCCACGTGCAGGGCCGCCTCGTCGGTCTCGCTCACGGGCCAGTCGCGCAGGGACAGCTTAAGGTCCGCCTCGCGATCCGGATCGGCGGCGGTCTGCCGGAAGCGGAGGATGCCGTCGCCGATGCGCTTGAACAGCGGCGCTGCCACGTCGCCGCCGGTGGTGTCGCCGGCGGGGTCGTCGAGCATCACGAGGACGCCGAACTGCGGCTTGTCCGCGGGGAAGAACCCCATGAAGGAGGCGTAGTGGCGCTTGGGATCGTACTGTCCATCAATGAGCTTGCGGCTGGTGCCGGTCTTGCCGAAGGCCTCCACCCCGTTGTCGAGCTTGGCCCGCTTGCCCGTGCCCTGGGTGATCACGCCCTTCAGCGTCTCCTTCATCAGGTTCGCCGTCTCCTCGCTGAGGACCTGGCTGCGCACGGTGGGCTTGAACTCCTTCAGCAGCAGGCCCTTGTCGTTGTAGATGCGCTGCACGAGGATCGGCTGCATGAGCTTGCCCCCGTTGGCCAAAACACACCCGGCCATGAGGATCTGCAGGGGCGTGGTGCTCAGCCCGTAGCCGTACGACATCGTGTACTGGGTGGGCACGCTCCAGCGGTCCGGCGCGATGAGGCGCCCGGAGCTCTCCCCGGGGAAGTTCAGGCCCGTGGCGTCCCCGAAGCCGAATTTCCGGAGGTACTGGTAGTGCATCGTCGGATCGAGGCGGATGCCGATCTTGGCGGCGCCGATGTTGGAGCTCTGCCAGAGCACTTCCTCGAAGGTGAGCAGCCCGTGGCGGTGGGTATCCGTAATGGGGGGGATCTTGGGGCTGTAGAGCCAGCGGCCCGACATGCAGTCGATGCGCTCGCCCAGGTGGACCTTGCGCTCCTCCAGGGCCATGGCCGCGGTGAAGATCTTCATGGTGGAGCCGGGCTCGTAGACGTCCTCCACCGGATGCACCTTGCGGGCCGCCTTCTGGCGCTCCAGCTCCCGGCGCAGCTCCTCCCGCTCGGCGGTGGAAAGCTCGGACTCGGCCCGGTTGCGGAACTTCTTGGGCAGGATGTGGTTCGGGTCGAAGGTGGGCGTGCCGGCCATGGCCAGGATCTCCCCGGTGCGGGGATCCACCACCACGGCATAGGCCGTGCGGGGCCGGGAGAGGCGCACGCCCTCCTCCAGGGCGTCCTCCACGATGTGCTGGATGGAGGCGTCCAGGCTGAGCTGGAGCGACGCCCCGTTCACGGGCACCTGGCTGTAGTTCTCCTGGAGGATGAGCAGCTTGCCGTGGGCGTCCTTCGGGGCGATAAGCTCGCCCTTCACGCCGGCCAGCTGCTTGTCGTAGGTCTGCTCGATGCCCAGCTGGCCGAAGCCGTCGATGTTGGTGAAGCCGATGATCTGCGCGGCCAAGCTGCCCCGGGGGTAGAAGCGGCGGCTCTCGGGCTGGAACTCCACGCCATCCAGGTTCAGCGCCCGCACGGCGGCCGTCTTGATGGGCGGCAGGTGCCGCTCCAGGTAGACGAAGGTCTTCTTGCGGAGGAGCTTCTCCAGCACCTGGCCCCGGGTCTGGTCCAGGATGGGTGCCAGCTTCGCGGCCACGGCGGCGGCGGCCTTCCGGTCGGGCTCGCCCCACTGGCGCTCCTCCCCCTTCCCCGGCTTGTAGTCCGGGTAGAACACGCGGGGATCCACGAAGAGGCTCTCGACCTTGATGGAGATGGCCAGGGGCTCCCCGCGCCGGTCCCGGAGCTCGCCCCGGATGGGCGGGATCGGCACGATGGTGGTGTGCTGCTGCTCGGCCCGGGCCCGGTAGCGGTTGTGCTCCACCCCCTGCAGCCAGAGCAGCCGCAGCAGGATGCACAGGGCCCAGAAGGCCATGCCGCCCAGGATCCAGGGCAGGCGCTGGCTCAGCAGATCCTGGGGATCCTGCCGGCCCAGCAGGCGGCGGGAGATGCGGGGCTCGGTGGCGAAACGGATGGACACGGGAAGGCCGGGGCTGGATGACGCGGTGGCGGGGCCGCAGCCCCCAGCCTACAGACTACAATCCATCGGACGAGACCGGGCGGAGCTTGGCAAGGCGCTGATCCTCGGGTGTGAAGGCGCGGCGGATCAGGTGCCCCTGCTTGCGGGGCTGGAGCCCGGCCTTCTGGGCGTAGCCCTGGACTTCCTCATCCCGCTGGTACCGGCTGCGCTCCAGCAGGAGCTTGCGCTGCAGCTCCTCTTCCTTGCGGATGCGCTCCTTCAGCTCGCCCATGGCGTAGCTCAGGCGGGTGCTCTGGATCTTCAGGTAGGCGAGGGTGGCCAGGGGCATGGCCAGGGCCAGCACAAGGAGCAGCATGCGCAGGATGCCCTCGCTCTCGACCATGCGGACGGGAGGGGTGGGGCTCGGGAGGGTTCCGGCGGCCATGGGTACCTCGGTCAGGGGAGACGCTCCGCCACGCGGAGGCGGGCGGAACGGGAGGGGGGATTCCCGGCGGCCTCGGCCTCGCTGGGGGCGAGACCACCGGGATGGATGAGCTTGAGGATCCTGGGGAGTTCGGCGGGGGCCGTCCGGCCCGGCCCGTCGTAGATGCCCGCGAGGCGGCGCAGGGTCTGCTTGACGATGCGGTCCTCCAGACTGTGGAAGCTGATGACGGCCAAGCGCCCTTCGGGGCGGAGGTTGGCAACGGCGGCTTCCAGGGCGGCGGCCAGGCGGTCCAGTTCGCCGTTCACCGCGATGCGGATGGCCTGGAAGGTGCGGGTGGCCGGGTCGCTGTGCCCCTTCCGCTTGGCGGGCTCCCGGGGAATGACGGTATAGACGGCTTCGGCCAGATCCTTCGTGGTGGCCAGCCGGCCTTCGCGGTGCGCCCGGAGGATGGCGCGGGCGATGGGCCGGCTGGCACGCTCTTCGCCGTACTGGTAGATCGCGTCGGCCAGGCTTTCATCGGTCTGTTCCGCGATCCATTCCAGGGCAGTGGGGCCGGACGTGGTATCCATGCGCATGTCGAGGGGGCCGTCGTCCCGGAAGCTGAAGCCGCGTTCCGGGGTGCGGAGCTGGAGGGTGGAGACGCCGAGGTCCGCGAGGATGGCGTCGAAGCCGCCGGCGGCGTACTCGGCCTTCCAGGCCAGGAACTGGGCATCGCTCCAGATGTCTTCGTAGTTCCCCGCCAGGATCTCCAGGCGCAGGTCGTCCCCCAGACGGCGACGGGCCTGGTAGCGCGCCTCGGGGTCGCGATCCACGCCCAGGTAGCGGGCGGCCTTGTCGCAGCGGGCCAGCAGGGCCTCGGCGTGGCCGCCCAGCCCCAGGGTGAGATCGAGAACCCGGGCCGCCGGGGGCAGCACGAGGCTGTCCAGCACTTCCTGGAGCAGCACGGGGACATGGACGGGGATCGTCATCATCAGATCCCCAGTTCCGCGAGCTGGGCCAGGTCGTCGGCGCCCAGGGGTTCAGCCGCCAGGCGGCGCTCGAAGCCGGCCTTGTTCCACAGGGCCAGGTGATCCATCTGCCCCAGCACGGCGACTTCGCCCGTGAGCTGCGCGGCCTCGCGCAGGATGGGCGGGATGACAAAGCGGCCCTGGGCATCCGGCTCCACCTCGCTGCCGAAGTAGGCGGTGGTCTCCAGGAACTTGCGCTTGGCGGGGCTGGTCGAAGGCAGGCCCGCCAGGCGGGCCTCGATGGCCTCCCAGACTGGCAGGGGGTAGAGACGGGCGGAGCGGCCGTCCAGGGAAGTCAGGTAGTGCCGCAGGGCGCCGGCACCTTCACGCAGAGCTTCCGCTCCCTCGCCCTGGGCGAAGGATTCGAGCTCGGCCTTGAAGGAAGAGGGGAGCTTCAGTCGTCCCTTCTCATCTACTGTGGCCGGTGAGTTTCCGCGTAGTCGCAGCACCGGTGTCGCCTTTCAACCAGTGGTCCAGGAGAGACCGGGAGACCGAAATGAGACCACTTTGATCCACTTCAGCCCACTTTTCTCCACTGAGAACCACTTCAAAGTCTAGAAAGACGGCGAGATGCCACAAGCGGAAATAAAAGCGAAAAAGACACGCAAACGCGTGTCTTTTTCGCTAAATATGAAAAGAATCTAGGAGCGTCAGCTTAGAGACAGAGCTTTCCGCCCAGGGGCTTGCCGCCCAGGAGGTGGAAATGGAGGTGGAAGACGCTCTGGCCGGAGTCGGGGCCGTTGTTGCTCAGGAGGCGCCAACCGCTGGCGGCGACCCCGTGTTCCTGGGCCAGGCGGGCGGCCACCTGGGGAAGGCGGCCCACCGTCTCGGCGATCCCGGGCGTCATGTCCGCCAGGCCCTCGCAGTGGGCCTTGGGGATGAGCAGCAGGTGGACCGGCGCCTGCGGAAAGATGTCCTTGAAGGCGAGCAGGCTGTCATCTTCGTAGACTGGAACAGCGGGAATCTCCTTCCGCGCGATCTTGCAGAACAGGCATTCGCTCGTAGCGGCGCTCATCAGGGACCTCCATGTTTCATATTGTGTTGCACCAACCCGAGATTCCGCAGAATACCGGAAGCATCGGCCGCCTGTGCGTGAACAACGGCGCCAAGCTGCATCTCATCCACCCCCTGGGCTTCGACACCAGCGACTACTACCTGCGGCGGGCGGGCCTGGACTACTGGGAGAAGCTGGAGCCCACCCACTACGAGAGCTGGGAGGATTTCCTGGCCCGCAATCCCGGCATGCGCCTGTGGTTCTTCACCACCAAGGGGGCCCGCCGCCATACCCAGATCCCCTGGGCCTTCGGCGACGGCCTGGTGTTCGGCCGCGAGACCGTCGGCCTTCCGGAAGACCTCCTGGAGACCTACAAGGACCACCTGGTGCGCATCCCCATGCTGGGCGACCACCACCGCAGCCTGAACCTGGCCCAGGCCGCGGCCATTGGCCTTTACGAGGCGCTGCGGCAGACTGAGAACTGGTAACCCATCCACCGGAGCCCCCATGAGCCAGGCCCCCATCCGCGTCGTCATCGCCAAGCCAGGCCTCGACGGGCATGACCGCGGCGCCAAGGTCGTGGCCCGGGCCCTGCGGGACGCCGGCATGGAGGTCATCTACACGGGCCTGCGCCAGACGCCCCAGCAGATCGTGGCGGCCGTGGTGCAGGAGGACGCCCGGGTGCTGGGCATGAGCATCCTCAGCGGCGCCCACAACCAGATCTTCCCCGAGGTCATGCGGCTCCTGAAGGAACAGGGCGCCGATGACGTGCTGGTGTTCGCCGGCGGCATCATCCCCGACGGCGACATCCCCGGCCTCAAGGCCCTCGGCATCCGCGAGATCTTCCAGCCCGGCACGAACACCGACGACATCGTGACGTTCATCCGCCGCGAGACCTCCGCCTGATGGCCAAGACCTCACCCCTGTTCGAGTGCACGGCCTGCGGCGCCCGCCATCCCAAGGCCATGGGCAAGTGCACGGGCTGCGGGGCCTGGGACACGGTCCAGGAGGTGCGCGGAAGCCTGAAGCGCGACCTCCAGCGGGCGGGCTCGGCCTACTCCCAGAGCCACTACGCCGGCCCCGTCGCCCTGCCCGATGTGGATGTGACGGACACCCAGCGCAGCCCCACGGGCCTCGCGGAACTGGATCGCGTCCTGGGCGGCGGCGTGGTGCCGGGCATGGTGGCCCTGCTGGGCGGCGAGCCGGGCATCGGCAAGTCCACGCTGCTGCTCCAGTGGGCGGCCACGGCGCAGGGGACGGTCCTCTACGCCAGCGGCGAGGAGAGCGAGCGCCAGATCAAACTGCGGGCCCAGCGCCTGGGCGCCGAGAACCCCGGTATCCACCTGCTGGCGGAGACGGACGTGCGCCGCATCATCGAGGAGGCCGAGCGCATGCAGCCGGGCCTGCTGCTGGTGGACAGCATCCAGACCCTCTTCGACCCCGATTTCGAGAGCAGCGCCGGCAGCGTGAGCCAGGTGCGCGGCTGCGCGGCCATGCTCACCCGCTGGGCCAAGACCACGGGCACGCCGCTGGTGCTGGTGGGCCACGTCACCAAGGACGGCGGCCTGGCCGGCCCCAAGGTGCTGGAGCACCTGGTGGACACGGTGCTGGCCTTCGAGGGCGATCGCCACCACCACCACCGCCTGCTGCGCGCCCTCAAGAACCGCTTCGGCGCCGCCTTCGAGCTGGGCATCTTCGCCATGACCGAGAAGGGCCTGGTGCCCGCCGAGGGCAACCCCTTCTTCCTCGACGCCGAGCCCCGGCCCGGCTGCGCCGCCACCGTGGTGCTCAGCGGCACCCGGCCCATGGTCGTGGAGATCCAGGCCCTGGTGGCCGCCGCGGGCCTGGGTATCCCCCGCCGCACGGCCCTCGGCATCGACGGGCCGCGGCTGGCCATGCTCTGCGCCGTGGCGGAGCGGCGCGGCGGTGTGCAGCTGCACGACCGGGATGTCTACGTGAACGTGGCCGGCGGCCTGGAGATCGAGGACCCCGCCGCGGACCTGGCCGTGATCGCCGCCCTCTGCAGCAGCGCCGGCGGCCGCCTGCTGGCCGAGAAATGTCTCTTCATGGGCGAGGTGGGCCTCACCGGCGAAGTGCGTCCCGTGGCCCAGCTGCCCCTGCGCCTCCAGGAGGGGGCCCGCCTGGGTTTCGCCGCGGCTGCCGTGCCCCGCCTGGGGCTCGAGGGGAAGAGCCCCCTCGACCTGTTCCCCGAGGTCAGCGTGGAACGCTTGCGGAGCAAGGCCTGGCTGAAGGGTGTGGCGGAGGAGTAGGCGCCGCCCCCTTCCGGGTCACACCCCCGGCGCCTGCGGCATCCAAGGATCGTGGAGGCCATGTGAAGCGACGGTGGTTCCTCGCCTTCAGCCTTACCTTGACCTTTGCCTTGGCCCTCCCCTGCCTGGGCCGCACTCTGGAAACCATCCATTCGGAACGCCTGCGCCGCGATGTGCCCGTGGCGCTCCATGTGCCGACGCCCGCGGTGGTGCGGCAGTGGACCGTCCGCCATCCCGGCCCCATGACCCTGGTCCTCTTCCTGCCCGGCGCCTATGACGGCCCGGGAGATTTCCAGCGGGAGGGCCTGGACGCCTTCCTTGCGGACCAGGAAGCCCGGGGGGAGCTCCCGCCCAGCCTCTGGGTGGCGGTGACCCACTTCCGAAGCTGGTACGCGGACCGCGCCGACGGCACCTTCCCCTACGAGCGGTTTCTCATGGACGAGCTGCTGCCGCTCCTGGAGGCCCGGTACCCCGGCTTCGGGGGCAGTCCGGAGGCGCGGGCCGTCACGGGACTCAGCATGGGGGGCTTCGGTGCCCTCAACCTCGCGGCCCGGACGGGCGCCTTCTCGCGCTGTCTCGCCCTCTCCCCCGCCCTGGTCGAAGGCCCCTTCCAGGGCTTGAACTGGTTCGTCCGCCGCAGCCTGGTGAAGGTCTTCCCGCTCGACCCCGCGGCCTTCGCGCCTTGGAATCCCTGGAAGCACCTCGGAGGGTCTGCGGAGCTCATCGTCGGCTGCGGCACCGAGGATGGCCATGGCCTGGCGGAGGCCTGCCGCACATTCGCGCGGGTCTGCACGGAGCGACACCGGCCCATGCGCCTGGAGCTCAGCCCGGGCGGACACGACTGGTCCTACTGGACGCCCGCCTTCAAGCGCTGGGCGCCATGGCTGGTGGGCCGGGAGGAGGCGGCCCCGGCGCCCAGCCCCGCGCCTTCGCCCTCCTGAATCCGGTGGAAGGAGGGATTCTCCAGATGCCTCCGGCACTGGATGCACGTAGGCTCGTCTTATGACCTGGAGACCCCGCTCCCGGGAAGGTGAGGGCCACGCCTCCCTCCCCCTCGATGCCCGCCAGGGCTTCCTGCTGTCCCGGCTGGACGGGACCTTGGACATTCCGACCCTCGCCTCGCTGATGGGCCTGGAGGAACCAGAACTGGAGGGGATGCTAACGAATCTGGTGGCCCTCGGTGCGGTGGAACCAGGCCCGGACGCGGGGCCGCGCGCCTCCATCCAGGACCCTCCGGTGGAGCATGCCGAAGGCGAGGAGGATGCTCCCACGGCGGCGGCCCTGGCCGCGACCCACCGCCAGCTCTTCGAGCGGCGGCTGCACCCGCAGCCTGTGGATGAGCGCGTGGCCCAGGCGCGGGTCGCCGTCGAGCCAGAGCTGAGCGCCTTCTGCTTCGATCCCACGGCGGAGGTGGTCCGCGCCGTGCTGGAGAACCCGCGGGTGGGCTCCCTCCACGCGCGCCTCATCGCCGCCCACCACCGCACCAGCGCGGGCCTGGAGGCCCTGGGCGGGCGGACGGCCTTCACGAACGACGGGGGTGTGCGCCGCTCCCTGCTCCAGAATCCCCTCCTGCCGGTGGGCCTCTACCGCCGGCTCTGGTCCACCCGGCGCCTGCTGGAGCAGTACCTGGTGGCCACCTCGCGCGACGCGCCGGAGCAGGTGCGCGCCATGGCCCGCGATCTGCTCCGCGCCAGCTTCACCCAGCGCACGGGCGAGGAGAAGGCCGAGCTCATCTTCACCACCGAGGGCCGCTGCCTCGCCAGCCTGGTGGGCCTGACCCTCGACGGCCACGCCACCGCCCTGCTCTGCCGGCGCACCTACGTCTCCACGCTGCTCATCCAGAACATCGCCCGCTGGAGCGCGGCCCCGCCCCAGCTCATCGCCCACCTCCGGCGCCAGGACGCCGTGAAGCGGAACGCGCCCCTGCGCCAGCTGCTGGAGCGGCATCCGAACGCGAGCTGAAGAGGACGGAGACGCTACCGCGTCAGCCAGGTGGCGATGGCCATCCAGGCTCCGGTGCCGGAGAAGGCGAGGCGCAGCCAGTGCGACAGGATGACGAAGAGCCCGCCCCACAGGAAGGCCGGGTGGAAGCGGCCGGTCCGCAGGCGGTCGTAGGCCGCGCAGCCGATCACCGCCAGGTCCGTCAGGCCGAAGTAGGCCAGAGGTCCCGCCTTGGCGATGGCGTCCAGGGGGATCCGCGCGATGGCTGCCGCGAGGATGCCCACGCAGGAGAGCAGCATGAGCCGCTTGTGGAAGTCCCCCTTGCCCCGAAGCCACAGCCCCGCGCCCACCAGGCTGCCGAACACCACCATGTCCCCCAGGGGCACCACCAGGAAGATGAGGGGCGGCGGCCCCGGGGAGCGCCCCGCCCGCGCCGCGGCGATGGCTGTCACCGTGCCGACCACCAGCACCGCCGCGGCGAGGAAGGCCCCGAGCAGCCCGAGCTGCCGGTGGAGATCCAGCCGGCGAGCCGCCACCAGCCGGGTCTGCACCACGAACAGGCCGAACCAGAGAGTCATCACCAGCCCATGCAGGTGCAGCATGGGCGACAGGGTGGGCGTGCCGAAGACCACTTTGAGGTAGTAGGTCTTCGCGAAGCCCAGGACCACGACGCCCGCCACCGCCCAGGCCCCGAAGGTGTAGAGGCGATGCGGGGGGGCGAGCGCGATGGAGCGCGATTCGGTGGCCATGTCCATCCTCCGGGATGAGCTCCAGTGGGTGAGGCACTTCGGGAGTGGTCCATCCAAACTAAGCCCATGAGACGCAAAATCAATTGTAAATTAACGCCATTATTTTTTATCACAGAATCAATCATGCAGGCCCGCTTCCCGGGGACTCCCGCCCCCTCCGCTAGACTGGCGTCATGACAGGCATGGAGGCAGGAGTGGCCGGATCAGGTGAGCGCGACTACGTCCTCGGGACCCACCGGGAGGAGATCGAGCGGCTGGGGCTCCAGCACCGGGTCTGGCGGCCGCATGTGCTGGAGTGCTGGCGCCGGGCCGGGATCACCACGGGGTCCCGCGTGCTGGATGTGGGCGCGGGACCGGGCTACGCCACCGTGGACCTGGCGGAGATCGTCGGCCCCACCGGGGAGGTCCACGCCGCCGAGCGCTCGGGCAACTTCGTCCAGCATGCCCGGGAGACCTGCGCGGCCCGTGGGCTGTCGAACGTGCGCTTCCATGAGCAGGACCTCATGGCCGGTCCCCTGGAGGTGAGCGGCATGGACGCCACCTGGTGCCGCTGGGTGGCCTCCTTCGTGTCCGATCCGGCGAAGCTGGTGACCACAGTGGCCCGGGCCCTGAAGCCCGGTGGCGTGGCCATCTTCCACGAGTACCTGGACTACCGCACCTGGCGCCTGGCCCCGCCCTGCCCGCCCCTGGAAGCCTTCGTCTCGGAGGTCATGGCCAGCTGGCGCGCCTCCGGCGGCGAGCCGGACGTGGCCCTCGCGCTGCCCACCCTGCTCGAGGCGGCCGGCCTCACGGTGAAACACCTCGAGCCGAAAGTCTTCGTCATCCCCCCCAGCGACTTCATCTGGAAGTGGCCCTCCGAATTCGTGGAGATCAACCTCCAGCGCCTCCTGGAGCTGGGCCGTGTGGACCAGGCCTGGACGAACGCCGTCCGCACCGCCCTGCGCGACGCCGCCGCCGACCCCCGGACGCTGATGATCACGCCCATGGTCTTGGAGATCGTGGCCGAGCGGCGGGACTGACTGAAGGGAACCACACTCGCGGAGGTCGCGGAGAAGGCTGAGGGACGCAGAGGAAATCAGACAGCAGCCTGATGATTCTCTTCTCCGCCTACCTCCGCATCCTCTGCGACCTTCGCGTGCGTAGTTTTGTTAGCAGTTCAGGACTTCAGGCGTAGACCCGCTGCAAGCCTGGATCCTGGGTCAGTTCCTCGATGAGGTCGCGGACGCTGATGAGGTCCCGGAGCTTGGCGCCGTTGCTGCCGGTGAAGAAGAGGCCATTCTCCTGGTCGCCCTTCATGGCATCGGCCAGGCGGTCGGCGATGCAGTAGCCCACCGCGGCGGCGCCCTTGCCGTGGCCGCAGGGCGAGAGGCAGTTGCTGACGCAGCGGATCTGGGGCGCGGTGCCGGCCTCGATGCGCGCCTGCAGGGAGGTGCGCACGCCGCGGGCGGGCAGGCCCACGGGGGACTTCATGAGGCCGATGTCCTCGGCCTTGGCGCGGAGGATGACCTCCTTGAAGATCGGCGAGGCGTCGCACTCGAAGGTGCCGATGAAGCGGGTGCCCATCTGCACGCCGGAGGCGCCCAGGGCCAGGAACTTCTGGATGTCCGCGTGGTCCCAGACGCCGCCCGCGACCAGGACGGGGAAGTCGCCCCACTTGTCCCGCTCCTCGATGACCTCGGGCAGGATGTTCTCCAGGGTGTGGGCCGGATCGGCGCAGCCCTCGTGGCTGAAGCCCTGGTGGCCGCCGCTCTCGGGGCCTTCCAGCACCACGGCGTCCGGCAGGCGGTTGTACTTCCGCTGCCACTGCTTGCAGATCACCTGGAGCGCCCGGCCCGAGGACACGATGGGCACCAGGGCCACGTCCGCGTCGCCCACCATGCCCGGCAGGCCCAGGGGCAGGCCCGCGCCGGACACGATCATCTGGGCGCCGCCCGCGAGGGAGGCCTTCACGGCGGCCTCGTAGCCCTCGATGGCGCAGAGGATGTTCACGCCTACGGCGCCGCGGCCGGCCGCGCGTTCCCGGGCCTCGCGGATGATCCATTCCAGGGCCTTGGGCGGGTTCAGCGAGTCGGAGCCGTCCGGGCGGCCCAGGCGCATCTTGGGGTTGGCCGAGCCGTGGTAGCCCGTGCCGATGGCCGAGACCAGGCCCACGCAGCCCTCGTGGGCGACGGCGCCGGCGAGGCCTTCCCAGGAGATGCCCACGCCCATGCCGCCCTGCTGGATGGGATAGGCCAGGTCGAGGTTGCGGATGCGCAGGCGCGGCAGCGTGCAGGCGCCCTTGCGCACCAGGGCCTGGGCCATGGAATCGAGGCCCGCCATGAGGCGCGACCGGAAGGCCGCCAGGGGCGATGCGTCCAGCATCGAGGGGGTGCGGGGCTGGAGGCCGAAGGCGCCGTCCGCCATGGCCTGTTTGGCCTCGGCTTCGGTATCGGCCGTGGCCATCACGGGCAGGCCCAGGGAGCGGAGGGCCGCCACCAGCCCGGGCCGGGCCAGCAGGGCAGAGGCGCCGCCGGCCTTGGCCTGGGCGGCCTCCTCGGCATTCTGGACTGCCACGATGCGGGGCAGGTTCGCGTGGCGCAGCATGGTGAGAGAGGGCGGCAGCTCCGCCGTGTGCAGCAGGAAGGCGACACCGGCCTCGCGGGCGGCGGCCATGACGCTGTCGGCGCTGTCGCGGAGCCCGCGCAGGTCCAGACCGATCTTGCCCCCTTCGCGCATGGAGGCCCGCAGCTCCTGCAGCCGTTCCCGGAGCTTGGCGGTGTCGGGGAAGGCTTCGGTGCGGGGCAAAGCCCAGCCGCCAGCCCGGAGGAAGGCGGCCTGGAAATCAAGGGACCCGGGAGCCTGCCAGCCCTGGAGGGTGGGCAGGGACGCGGTGTTGAAGAAGGACTCGGACATGCATGGCTCCGGGGGAGCGGAAATGGCTTATCTCCCAAGGACTATTGTGAGGCCAATACCCCTGTGACGGAGTTCAACCTTCCTACCTTGGGTCAAAAGCCCCGACCGCTCCCCCGGGATTCTCCTAGCTGCGTGGGGCCTGCGCCGGCGCGGGGACCTCGACGGGGTCAAGGAAGGGCATCATGCGGCGCAGCTCACGACCCACCTGCTCAAGGGGATGATCGTGATCGGCGGCCCGCTGGGCCTCGAACCACTTGCGGCCCGTGCGGTTCTCCTCGATCCAGGCATTGGCGTACCGCCCGTCCTGGATCTCCTTGAGGATCTCCTTCATCTCCGCCTTGGTCTGGTCGGTCACGATGCGGGGGCCGCCGGTGTAGTCGCCGTATTCGGCCGTGTCGCTGATGCTGTAGCGCATGTAGCTGAGGCCGCCCCGCTGCATCAGGTCCACGATGAGCTTGAGCTCGTGCAGGCACTCGAAATAGGCGATCTCGGGCTGGTACCCGGCTTCCACCAGCGTCTCGAAGCCGGCCTTCACCAGGGCGCTGGTGCCGCCGCAGAGCACGGCCTTCTCGCCGAAGAGATCGGTTTCGGTTTCTTCCGTAAACGTGGTTTCCAGAACACCTGCCCGGGTCAGGCCAAGGGCCGCCGCATAGGACAGGGCCACGGCCTGGGCCTGGCCGCTGGCGTCCTGGTGGACTGCCACCAGGGCCGGCGTGCCGCCGCCTTCCACGAAGACCTCGCGGACGCGGTGGCCCGGGCTCTTGGGGGCCACCAGGCTCACGTCCACACCCGCGGGGGGCTTGATGAGGCCGTACCGGATGTTGAACCCGTGGGCGAACATCAGGGTCTTCCCCGGCGTCAGGTGCGGCTCGATGGCCTCGTGGTAGAGGGCCGCCTGCCCCGTGTCCGGGGTGAGCACCATGATCACGTCCGCCCAGGCCGCGGCCTCGGCAGGCGTGGTGACGGTGAGGCCCTGGGCCTCGGCCTTGGCGCGGGAGGCGGAGCTGGCGGGCAGGCCCACCCGGACGTGGACGCCGCTGTCCTTGAGGTTGAGCGCATGGGCGTGGCCCTGGGAGCCGTAGCCCAGGATGGCGACCTTGCGGGCGCGGATGAGGCCGAGGTCGGCGTCGTAGTGGATCTTGGCCATGGGAGGCTCCTTGTGGGGTGATCGGAAGGTGGAAGGTCAGACAGACATGGCCTGGTTGCTGGCCGGTGGGGGGGCTGCGGCGGGGCGCTCCGGCGAAGCGCGCGGGCCGCGGGCCATGGCGACGGCGCCCGTGCGGCCCAGCTCGAGGATCCCGAAGGGGCGCAGGGCATCCACCAGGGCATCGATCTTGTCGGGGCCACCGCTGCACTCGATGGCCAGGCTGTCGCCGGCGATGTCCACCACGTTGGCGCGGAAGACCTGGGCCAGCTGGAGGATCTCGGAGCGGACATCCAGCCCCGCCGCCACCCGGATGAGGGCCAGGTCCCGCACCACCTTCGGGCGGTCGCCCAGCTGCTGCACCTCGAGGACGTTCACCTGCTTCCGCAGATGTTCCACCGCCAGCCGCACGGTGGCTTCCTCCGCATCCACCACGATGGTCATGCGGGCCTGCCGGGAACGCTCCGTGGGGCCCACGGTGAGGGAGTGGATGTTGAAGCCCCGGCGGCGGAACAGGGAAGCCACGCGGGTCAGCACGCCCGGTTCATCATCGGTATAGACCACGAGCACATGGGGCATGGGGTTCCTTTCAGACAGGGTCGGACCCGGTTTCGGCAATGGCGCTGGCAGAAGGCCGGCGGATCATCTCGTGCAGCGCCGCCCCGGCGGGGACCATGGGATAGACGCTGTCCTCCTGCTCCACCCGGAACTCGACGAGGGCCGTGCCCTCCGCGGCCCGGGCCGCGGCCACGGCCCCTGCCAGATCCGCCCGCGTGTCCACGCGCTGGCCGTGGATGCCGAAGGCGCCAGCCAGCTTCACGAAGTCCGGTGACAGGATGGGCGTGGCAGCGTAGCGGCCCTCGTAGAACAGCTCCTGCCACTGGCGGACCATGCCGAGGAAGCCGTTGTTGATGATGGCGATGTTGACCTTCACCCCCTCCTGCACGGCGGTCATCAGCTCCGCGAAGGTCATCTGGAAGCCGCCGTCGCCGGCCACCACCCAGACCTCGGCCTCGGGCCGGGCCACCTTCGCGCCGATGGCAGCGGGGAGGGCGAAGCCCATGGTGCCCGCGCCGCCGCTGGTGATGAGGCTGCGCTCCTCATCGTGGTGGTAGTACTGGGCCTCCCACATCTGGTGCTGGCCCACGTCCGTCACCACCACCGCCTTGCCGTCGGTGAGCCGCCAGAGGTCGTGCATCACATGGGCGGCATAGAGGTGGCCGTCGTCGGGCAGGTTCTTGATGTCGCGGACGGCGGAATCGCCCCGCCAGCCGCGGATCTGCTTCAGCCACTTGGAGCGGTCCGCCACCTCTACCCCCGGCAGCAGGGCGCGGAGGACGGCGAGCAGGTCCCCGGCGATGGCCACGTCCACCGGCACGTTCTTCCCCAGCTCGCTGGCGTCGATGTCGATGTGGATCTTCTTGGCGTGGGGCGCGTACTCCTTGAGCTTGCCGGTCACGCGGTCGTCGAACCGCATGCCCAGGGCCAGCAGGAGGTCCGCCTCCTGGATGGCCTTGTTGACCCAGGACTCGCCGTGCATGCCCATCATGCCGAGGCTGAGGGGATGCGTGGCGGGCACCGCGCCCAGCCCCAGCAAGGTCAACGCGAAGGGGATGTCCGCCCGTTCCGCCAGGGTCAGCACCTCGGCCCGGGCGCCCGACATCTGGATGCCGTGGCCCGCCAGGATGAGGGGCCGCTTGGCATGGCGGATCAGCTCCAGGGCCCGGGCCAGGGCCTCGGGATCCAGGGGGGGCGGCAGGTGGCGCAGGTGGCGGATGGGCTCCGCCGCCTCCCAATCAAGCTCTGCCCGGCCCTGCTGGGCGTCCTTGGTGATGTCCACCAGCACAGGGCCGGGGCGCCCGCTCTTCGCCACGGCGAAGGCCTCCCGCAGGGCCGGCACGATGTCCGCGGCCCGGGTGACCAGGTAGTTGTGCTTGGTCACGGGCAGGGTGATGCCCGTGATGTCCACTTCCTGGAAGGCGTCCGTGCCCAGCACGCCGGAGCCCACCTGCCCCGTGATGGCCACCAGGGGCGTGGAATCCATCATGGCCGTGGCCAGGCCCGTCACCAGGTTCGTGGCGCCGGGGCCGGAGGTGGCCACCACCACACCCACGCGGCCCGAGGCGCGGGCGTAGCCGTCCGCCATGTGCACGGCGCTCTGCTCGTGGCGCACCAGCACGTGCCGGATGTCGAAGCCCACCATGGCGTCGTAGGCCGGGAGGATGGCGCCGCCCGGATAGCCGAAGACGGTGGTGACGCCCTCCCGGATAAGGCATTCCCAGATGAGCTGGGCCCCGGTATGCGATCCAGTCCTAGTCATGGTTCCCCCTTCACCGGGCCAGGGTGATGGCGCCCTCGGCCGCGCTGGCGACCGTGGCGGCGTACTTGGCGAAGACGCCGGTCTTGTATCGCGGGGCCGGGGCCTTCCACTCGGCCTTGCGCCGCGCGAGCTCGTCCTCCTGAACCTTCAGGTCCAGGCGCCGCGAGGGGATGTCCATCACCACTGTGTCGCCCTCGCGCACCAGGGCGATGGGGCCGCCCACGGCCGCCTCCGGCGCCACGTGGCCGGCCATCAGGCCCCGGGTGGCGCCCGAGAAGCGGCCATCGGTGAGCAGCGCCACGGATTCGCCGAGCCCGGCGCCCACCAGGGCCGCGGTGACGCCCAGCATCTCGCGCATGCCGGGCCCGCCCTTGGGGCCCTCGTAGCGGATGACGACCACGTCGCCGGGCTCGATGCGGCCTGCCTGCACGGCGGCGAAGGCGTCCTCCTCGTGCTCGAAGACCCGGGCGGGACCGGTGTGATGCAGGCGCTCGTGGCCCGCCACCTTGATGACGCAGCCCTCCGGCGCCAGACTGCCGCGCAGGATCACGAGGCCGCCCGTGGGCTTGATGGGCTTGTCGAAGGGGCGCACCACCTCCTGCCCGGGCGTTTCCGGCGCGCCGGCCAACTCTTCGGCCAGCGTGCGGCCGGTCACGGTGAGGGCCGCGCCGTGGATGAGCCCGCCCTCCAGCAGGCGGTTCGCCACGAGGCGGATGCCGCCGGCGGCGTGCAGGTCCGGCGCCATGAACCGCCCGCCGGGCTTCATGTCCGCCAGCAGGGGCGTGCGGGCGCTGACCCGGTCGAAGTCCTCCAGGGTGAAGGGCACACCCGCCTCCCGGGCCAGGGCCAGGTAGTGCAGGACGGCGTTGGTGGAGCCGCCCGTGGCGGCCACGGCAGCCACGGCATTCTCGAAGGCCTCCCGCGTGAGGATGGCGCTGGGGCGCAGGTCGCGCTTCAGCAGTTCCATCACCAGACGCCCGCAGGTCTCGGCGGCCTCGCCCTTGCGGGGATCCTCGGCGGGGATGCCATTGAGGCCCATGGGACTGAGGCCGAGGAGCTCCAGGCTGGCGGACATGGTGTTGGCCGTGAACTGCCCGCCGCAGGCCCCGGCGCCGGGACAGGCAGCGTCCTCCACCTCCTTCAGGCCCGCGTCATCCAGGCGGCCCGCACTGTGCGCGCCCACGGCCTCGAAGACATCCTGCACGGTGAGGTCCTTCCCGTCGCAGTGTCCCGAGGCCGTGGACCCGCCATAGAGGATCAGGCCGGGGATGTCCAGGCGGGCCAGGGCCATGGCCACGCCGGGGTTGGTCTTGTCGCAGCCCGAGAGGCAGACCATTCCGTCGAAGGCGTTGCCCCGGGCCACCAGCTCGATGGAATCGGCGATGACCTCGCGGCTCACGAGGGAGGCCTTCATGCCTTCGGTGCCCATGGTGATGCCGTCGCTGATGGAGACGGTGCAGAACTCCATGGGCGTGCCGCCGGCGGCGCGGACGCCCGCCTTCACGCGCTCCGCCAGCTCGCGCAGGTGGTAGTTGCAGGGACCGATCTCGGTCCAGGTGTTCGCGATGCCGATGATGGGCTTGGCCAGATCCTCGTCCGTGAAGCCGATGGCCTTGAGCATGGCCCGGGCGGGAGCGCGGTTGGGGCCCTGGGTGATGGCCCGGCTGCGGGCGTTGAGCGGCTGTCCTGGGACTGTCATGGTCTTCCTCTGTGGAAGGCCGCCGACCTCGGAATGGCAGGACCGATGTGAAAAGGCCCCGCATCCTTCGAGGTGCGGGGCCGGTTTCGGTTGGTTCCGAGAACGTCTAGGAGGCCCCCACCTCGCCGCTAATAATCAGCACGGCGGAAATGGCCACCAGGCCGGCCACGGGGCGCAGCACCACGGGCGAAGTCGCCGCGGCTGCCGAGTGGTCGAGGTGGGAGAGGCTCATGGCGGACGAGTTTCCGGGTTCGTGTGGAAAAAGTCAAGGCTGAAGTCTGTGCTGTTCGGGTCATGGGGTCCCTCGGGAGGTCGCGGAAAGGGTCTGGCCGATGTGGAAAGGCCCCGCCTGGTGGGGTGCGGGGCCGGGTTCCGTGTGGTGTCGTCCCCTCCCCTAGCCCGCCAGCCACAGCACCAGCCCGGGCAGCCGGTTGATCACGGCGATGGACCCCGCCTCGAAGGCGGAGGTCACGTCGGGGCTGGGGGAGGCAGGGAGCATGGGCCGGTTTCCAGAGGGGTGGTATCAGAGGTGGGAGCGGGCGCCTTCGGGCGAACCGCACCAGGCATAGGCGGAGTCGGCAAGCCGGGCTCCTTTGGCGCGCGGCGGGCGGATGGCTTCGCGGATCCGCTCGCCGAGGGCCCGGGTGCCGTGCTGGTGCTTGAGGCCTCCCAGGTCCGAGGTGCCGTGGCCACCCTTGAGCACACGGTCCACGGCGGCTTCGAGGGCCAGGGCCTCGGTCTCGAGGCGGAGGCTGTGGCGGAGCAGCATGGCCGCCGAGAGGATGGTGCCGATGGGATTGGCCGCATCCCGGCCCGCGATGTCCGGCGCCGAGCCGTGGATGGGCTCGTAGAGGCCCACGGGGCCGCCCAGGCTGGCGGAGGGCAGCAGCCCCAGCGAGCCCGCCAGCACCGCCGCCTCGTCGCTGAGGATGTCCCCGAAGAGGTTTTCCGTCAGCACCACATCGAAGTCCCGGGGCCGGGTGATGAGGGCCATGGCGAAGCTGTCCACATAGGCGTGGGTGACCTGCACCGTCGGATAGGAGGGAGCCAACTCGTCCACGATCTGGCGCCAGAGACGGGAGGTCTCCAGCACGTTGGCCTTGTCCACGGAGACCAGCCGGCGCCGGCGGGAGGCGGCCAGCTCGAAGGCCACGCGGGCCACCTGCTCGATCTCGGTGCGCGTGTAGGGCAGCGTGTTCACGGCGCGCTCGTCCGAGAAGGAGCGCGGCTCGCCGAAGTAGAGGCCGCCGCCCAGCTCGCGGACGATCATCAGGTCCGTG
Source organism: Geothrix edaphica (assembly GCF_030268045.1). Taxonomy (NCBI): domain Bacteria; kingdom Pseudomonadati; phylum Acidobacteriota; class Holophagae; order Holophagales; family Holophagaceae; genus Geothrix; species Geothrix edaphica. The sequence continues at coordinate 890,241 of NZ_BSDC01000001.1, read as the reverse complement.
CCGTGGGTCACCTCCGGGCGCAGGGGCGAGGCATCCTCCAGGGCCGGGTGGACCTTGACGGGGCGGAGGTTGGCGTAGAGACCCAGGGACCGCCGCAGGCGCAGGAGGCCGGATTCGGGCCGCTGGTCCCGGGGGTGGCGGTCCCAGGCGGGCCCGCCCACGGCGCCCAGCAGGACCGCCTGGCTCGCCTGGCACCGGGCCAGGGTGGCCGCCGGCAACGGATCCCCGGTGGCGTCCACTGCGGCACCCCCGATGAGGGCCTCCTCCAGGTGGAACCGGTGGCCATAGGCCTTGGCCACGGCCGTGAGGCAGGCGGCGGCCTCGTGGACCACTTCGGGGCCCACGCCGTCGCCGGGAAGAAGGGTGATGCGGGCTTCCACGATCAGACTCCCCAGAGGTACTGGTCAGGATCCGCCCCATCTTCCAGGGGCGGGGCGGGCAGTGCGGTCGCCGGAACGGGAAGGTCCGTCCTGGCGGCGGTGAGTTCAAGGCCCTCGGGCAAAGGTTCTTTCATCGCATCACCTCGTGGCGGCCGGGGCCGGACCGGCGGCGGGCGCCTCGGCAGAGCGACGGGCGAACAGCACCTTGTTGGAGGCGTTCAGGTAGGCCCGGGCGCTGGCCTCGACAATGTCCGTGCTGGCGCCCTTCCCCCCTTGGATGACGCCGCCGAACTCGACCTGGACGAACACCTCCCCCACCGCATCCGCGCCGCCCGTGATGGAATGCACGCGGAAATCCACCAGCCGGCCCTTCAGGCCCGTGAGCTTGTCCACGGCGGCGAAGACCGCGTTGACCGGGCCGTCCCCCATGGCGGTCTCCGTGGCCTCCCCCGCCTCGCCCCCCAGGGTGACGAGGGCCGTGGCGAACATGGCCGTGCCGGCCGTGGCCTGTACCGAGCGTAGCTTGAAGGCTTCCGGGATCTGCGTGAGGCCATCGCGCACGATGGCCAGCAGATCCTCGTCGAAGATCTCCTTCTTCTGGTCACTGAGCTTGGTGAAGAGCTTGTAGGCCTTCTCGAGGGCCGGCTTGTCCAGGGGATAGCCCAGCTCCTCGAAGCGCTTGCCCAGGGCGTGGCGGCCGGAGTGCTTGCCCAGCACCAGGCTCGTGCGGTTCGCCCCGACGGATTCGGGGGTCATGATCTCGTAGGTGGACCGGTGGCTCAGCATCCCGTGCTGGTGGATGCCGCTCTCGTGGGCGAAGGCGTTCCGGCCCACGATGGCCTTGTTGGGCTGCACCTCGACGCCCGTGATGTTGGCCAGGGTCTGGCTGGCGCGGGTGATGACCTCTTTGTGGATGCCCGTCTCGAAGGGCAGCGCGTCCCGGCGCACGGACAGGGCCATCACCACCTCTTCCAGGGCCGCGTTGCCCGCCCGCTCGCCGATGCCGTTCACGGTGCACTCCACCTGGCGGGCCCCGGCGGCCACGGCCGCCAGGGAGTTCGCCACGGCCAGGCCCAGGTCGTTGTGGCAGTGGACGCTGATGGTGACGCCGTCGATGCCGGGCACCTTGTCCTTCAGGTACCGGATGAGGCGGCCGTACTCATCGGGGACGGTGTAGCCCACGGTGTCGGGCACGTTGAGGACCGTGGCGCCCTCCTCGATGGCCACCGTGAACACCGCCACAAGAAAGTCCCAGTCGCTGCGGGTGGCGTCCTCGGCGGAGAATTCCACATCTGGCGTGAAGCTCTTGGCGGTCCGCACGCCCTCGCGGATCATCACCAGAGCCTCTTCCCTCGTCTTCTGGAGCTTGAATTCCAGGTGGATGTCCGAGGTGGCCAGGAAGGTGTGGATGCGCGGTCGGGCGGCCCCGGACACGGCCTGCCAGGCCCGCTCGATGTCCCGGGGGAGGGCGCGGCAGAGGGCGGCGATGACCGGCTTCCGGCACTCTCGGGCCACGGCCTGCACGGCGGCGAAGTCGTCCTCCGAGGCCACGGGGAACCCGGCCTCGATGACATCGACGCCCAGGGCCTCCAGCTGGCGGGCCATCAGCAGCTTCTCGTCCAGATTCATGCTGCAGCCGGGCGACTGCTCTCCGTCGCGGAGGGTGGTGTCGAAGATGGCGATCCGCTCGCTGCCCATGACGGTGCTCCTGGACCGGCCGGAGCCGGTGGGATCAATCGAAGATCACCCAATCCAACCCATAAATACATTTAATTTTTTTTATGATTACATAAGTAATACTTGGAATCCTACACTTCCTGGCGGAGGGTCCATGGACCTCGGGCAGCTGGAAACATTCCTGGTGCTGGCGCGCGAGAAGAGCTTCTCCCGCGCGGCGGAGCGCCTCTTCCGGACGCAGCCTGCCGTGAGCCTCGCCCTGAAGCGCCTGGAGGAGGAGCTGGGCGAGACCCTGGTGGACCGCACCACCAAGGGGGGCACCCTCACGGATGCCGGCGCCACCCTGCTCCCCCTGGCCCAGCGCATGTTCGACCTGCGCCAGGAGATCCTCGACACCTTCGGGGCCCTGAAGGGCCTCCAGCAGGGTCGCCTGAACGTGGGCGCCAACGAGAGCGTGTCCGAGTTCCTGCTCCCGCGGATCCTCCTGGCCTACCAGCAGGCCTGGCCGGCCATCAAGATCCAGGCCTACCGCCAGACCTCGGAGCGCATCCCCACGGAGGTGCTGGAGCGGCGCCTGGATGTGGGCTTCGTCTCCTACGACGCCCTCCATCCCGAGCTGGTGAGCCAGGTCATCCACCGGGACCGCATGGTCCTGGTGGCGCCGCCGGGGCATCGGTTCGCCCGGAAGAAGAACCTCAGCATCACCGACCTGGGGGACGAGCGCTTCGTGGCCCACAACGCGCCCACCCCCACCCGGACCGCCATCATCGAGCTGTTCGCCCGCTGCAACACGCCCTTGCGCCTCACCATGGAGCTGGCCTCCATCGCCACCATCCTGGAGTTCGTGAGCCTGGGCGCCGGCCTGGCCATCCTGCCCCGGATGACCACCACCACCGCCGTCCGCGAGGGCCGGCTGGTGGAGATCCCCGTGCGGGAGCTCCAGGTGGAGAAGCTCATCCGCATCGTCACCCGCCGGGAGGCGGCCCTCTCCCCGGCCACCCGGGCCTTCCTCGACCTGATCCGCTCCCTCGACCTCGACCGCCCCGACCCCGTTCCAGCTAGGAAGAGCCCATGAGCCCGCGCACCCTCTACGACAAGATCTGGGACGAGCATCTGGTGGCCACCCGCGCCGACGGCACCAGCCTCCTCTACATCGACCGCCACCTGGTCCACGAGGTCACCAGCCCGCAGGCCTTCGAGGGCTTGGTCCTCGCGGGGCGCCCCCTGCGCCGGCCGGAGCAGATCCTCTCCGTGGCGGACCACAACGTCCCCACGGCGGACCGGGAGAAGGGCATCGCCGACGAGACCTGCCGCCTCCAGGTCGAGGCGCTCGAAGCGAACGTGAAGGCCCATGGCGTGCCCTACATCCCCCTCCTGGACGACCGCCAGGGCATCGTCCACGTGGTGGGCCCGGAGCAGGGCTTCACCCTGCCCGGCGCCACCGTGGTCTGCGGGGACAGCCATACCAGCACCCACGGCGCCTTCGGGGCCCTGGCCTTCGGCATCGGCACCAGCGAGGTGGAGCACGTCATGGCCACCCAGACCCTGCCCCAGCGCCGCTCGAAGAACCTGCGGGTGCGGTTCGAGGGCGGCCTGCCCCCGGGCACCGGCGCCAAGGACATGGCCCTGCGCCTCATCGGCCAGATCGGCACCGCGGGCGGCACGGGCTGCGTGATGGAGTACACGGGTCCCGCCGTCCGCGCCCTCTCCATGGAGGGCCGCATGACCCTCTGCAACATGAGCATCGAGGGCGGCGCCCGGGCGGGCCTGGTGGCCCCCGACGACACCACCTTCGCCTACGTGGCGGGGCGACCCCTCGCGCCGAAGGGCGCCCTGTGGGACGCCGCGGTGGCCCACTGGCGCACCCTCGTCTCGGATTCTGAGGCGGTCTTCGACCAGGAGGTGGTGATCGACCTCCACGACCTCGCGCCCCAGGTCACCTGGGGCACCAGCCCCCAGTGGGTCACGGACATCACGGGCCGCGTGCCGGATCCTGCCCAGGGCCGCAACGCAGATGAGCGCGAAGCCATCCTGCGGGCCTTGGCCTACATGGGTCTGGAGCCGGGCACGCCCATGGAGGCCATCGGCATCCAGGCCGTGTTCATCGGCTCGTGCACCAACGGCCGCATCGAGGACCTGCGCGAAGCCGCAGGCATCGCCCGCGGCCGGAAGGTGGCGCAGGGCGTGCGGGCACTGGTGGTTCCCGGTTCGGGCCTGGTGAAGCGCCAGGCCGAGGCCGAGGGCCTGGACCGCATCTTCCTGGAGGCGGGCTTCGAGTGGCGCCAGCCCGGCTGCAGCATGTGCCTCGGCATGAACGAGGACCGCCTGGAGGCCGGGGTGCGCTGCGCCAGCACCAGCAACCGCAACTTCGAGGGCCGCCAGGGCCGCGGCAGCCGCACCCACCTCGTGAGCCCGGCCATGGCCGCCGCCGCCGCCGTGGCGGGCCACTTCACGGATGTCCGCCGCATGGAGGTGCGCTGATGGTCCCCTTCACCACCCTCACCGGTATCGCCGCGCCGCTCCTCCGCGCCAACGTGGACACGGACCTCATCATCCCCAAGCAGTTCCTCACCACCCTCGTACGCTCGGGCCTGGGCCGCCACCTCTTCCATGAGCTCCGCTACAGCCCCGAGGGCCGGGAACTGCCGGACTTCCTGCTGAACCGCGAGCCGTACCGGCAGGCCGCCATCCTGCTCTCGGGCCCGAACTTCGGCTGCGGCTCCAGCCGCGAGCATGCCCCCTGGGCCCTGCTGGATTTCGGCATCCGCTGCGTCGTCGCGCCCAGCTTCGCCGACATCTTCTTCAACAACTGCTTCGCCAACGGGATCCTGCCGGTGGTCCTGCCCGCAGAGGCCATCACCCGGCTCGCGGCTGAAGAAGGCCTCCTCACGGTGGACCTGCCCGCCCAGACCGTGAGCGGCGCGAGCTGCGGCTTCCGCTTCGAGATCGAGCCCACCCGGAAGGCCACCCTGCTGGAAGGCCTGGATGAGATCAAGCGCAGCGAGGCGAACCTGGCCGACATTGAAGCCTATGAGGTCCGGCGACGCGCCGAAGCGCCCTGGCTGGCCATCGGCGGACAGTGACGCGCTACCCTGGAGGATCAACCTCCGGGGTTCCTGATGAGATCCATGACCGCCTTCGCCGAGGTCGTCCGGCCCCTGGCCGCCGGGCAGCTGCGGCTGTCCCTCCGCAGCGTCAACAGCAAGGCCCTGGACCTCAGCCTGCGCCTGCCCCCCGCCCTGTTCCCCCTGGAGGCCGGGCTCCGGGCCCAGGTGCGCGAAGCGGCCCAGCGCGGCAAGCTGGACCTCACCGTGGAGGTCCAGGACGAGCCTTCCCTGGAACCCCGCATGAACCGCGCCCTGCTCCGGACCGTGGCCAAAGGCTGGCAGGAGGACGCGGAATGGCTGAATCTTCCGCCCCTCACTGCCGAGGCCTTCTTCCGCCTGCCCGGCGCCTTCCAGTCCCCCGCCTCGGACCTGGGTGAGCGCATGGAGGCGCCCGTGCGCGAAGCCCTGGCGGCCCTGCTCGAAACCTGGAATGAAGGCCGGGCCCGCGAGGCCGAGCGGCTGCGCCCCTTCTTCGTGGATGGGCTGGCGCGGCTCTGCTCCCTGTGCGAACGCCTCCAGGCCGAGGCGGATCTCCAGGCCGCCGAGCTCCCCGGCCTCTACCGCCAGCGCATCGAACAGCTCCTGGAGGACGCCCGCCTCGCCGGCCAGCTCCCCGCCGAGCGCCTGCTGGCGGAAGCGGGCGTGCTGGCCGAGCGCCAGGATGTGCGCGAAGAGCTGACCCGCCTCGCCGCCCACCTCGACGACTTCGCCGAACGCCTCGCCACCGGTCGCCTCGAAGGCAAGGCCATCGATGTGTGGTGCCAGGAGGTCCTGCGCGAGCTGAACACCACCGGCAGCAAGTGCAAGCGCATCGCCATGACCCGCGCGGTCATGGAAGCCAAGGGCGCGCTGGATCAGATCCGCGAGCAGTCGGCCAATCTGGAGTGACGGCTAGAAGCCCAGCGGGTCGTACGGCAACTCTGTGGAACTCTTCCATACGCCGAAGAGCCGGGTGCGGGTCCAATCCGAAGGATCCGGCCGCAAGCGCCGCATGCGCCGGGAGAGGAACCACACGGAGCCGTTCTTCAGGCGGTACTCGTCATAGGGTGCGATGCGGACCTTCGCCATGTCCTCGGGGGCGATCTGGCCGGGGAACACGGCCCAGGCCCAGCGGCCGGAAGCCAGCCCTGCGGACCAGGCGCGGCTTTCCAGCAGGGCCGGATCCACGGCGACTCTCACCCCCGCCAGGCCCGGCCGGCCGGGGGTGAACCGCTCGAAGCGGGTGAGGGTCATGCCCTGGCGCACGAAAGGTCCGCTGCCGGGCACCCGCCATCCGGTGAGCCGGGCGGGCAGGTCTCCCTGCCGGGACTGGAAGCGCAGCTCGAGGCTGGCCCCGTCGATCACGCGGACGGTTCCGCCCAGACGGCTCGCCTCGGGCGCGACGGCCTTGGCGACCCGGGCCGCATCCAGCAGGGTCCCGTCCTGCATCCGCCAGCCTGGACGCACTGCAAGGCGCCACCGCCGGCCGTGCCGGGAACCATCCAGACTGGACAGCAGCTGTCCCATCCACCCGCCCTCGGGCGCCTTCTCCAGCAGCGCGAGATCGGACTGGGCGACGAGGAAGGCCTCGGCCCCCGGCCCCGGAGGCAGCAACGCCTCGACCACCGCCTCGTCCTCGCCGAACTCGGGCTGGCCGGGCACGAACAGCTGGTCGCCCGAAGCCAGGGGCACCGGCACCAGGGTGTCCTGGTACCACCAGTAACCGCCCGCCGCCAGGGCGAGCACCACCACAACCGCAAGGATGAGACGGGCTTTCATGGTCAGGCAGCCCGCAGCAGGTGGGCGAGGGGCTCGATGCGGCGCAGGGCCTCCTCGATGTCGGCCATCTCCAGATCGCGGTGCGGGATGAAGCGGACCGCTGATCCCACCGGCAGGGCCCGGACGCCGACGGCCTCCAGGGCCGCGAGGGCCGCGCCGGCATCGGGCACGGGCACCAGCAGGATGTTGGTCTCCGGAGTGGGAGCGGCAATGCCGAAGCCCCGCAGTCCCTCGGCGAGCCGCCGGGTCTTGGCGTGGTCCTCGGCCACCCGCGGCAGGTAGTCCAGGGCCACCAGGCCCGCTGCGGCCACGACGCCGCCCTGGCGGACCCCGCCGCCCAGCATCTTCCGCAGGCGGCGAGCCTCGGCCATGGCGGGTTTCGTACCCGCCAGCAGCGATCCCATCGGCGCACCCAGCCCCTTGCTGAGGCAAACCTGCACGGTATCCACGCCTTCGGTGAGCGCGGAGGGCGCAAGCCCCAGCGCGGTCGCGGCGTGCCAGATCCGCGCGCCATCCAGGTGCACCGCCAGCTTCGCGGCCTTGGCGGCAGCCACCAGGGCGCGATGCTCGGCCTGAGGCGTCACGGCCCCCCCCGCGAAGTTGTGGGTGTTCTCCAGGCAGAGCAGGGTCGTGCGCAGCGAGTAGTAGGGACCGGGCGACCCCGCGGCCCTGGTCACCTGCCCCGGGGTGGGCCGGCCGGGGCCGCCCTCCCAGGCCAGGGCCTCGGGCATGCCGCCCGCCAGCCAGGCGCCCGTGCCCAGCTCCGCGCCCAGCACGTGGGCCTGGGCCGGGGCGAGGAAGCGGTCACCCCGCTTCAGGTGGAGCATCAGGCCGATGAGGTTGCCCATGCAGCCGGAGGGCACCCACAGCGCCGCCTCAAGCCCCAGCAGGTCGGCCACCCGGCCCTCCAGCCGGACCATGGTGGGATCGTGCTCCAGCACGTCGTCCCCGACTTCCGCGGCCGCCATGGCGGCGCGCATCTCCTTCGAGGGCTGGGTCACGGTGTCGGAGCGGAGGTCGATGGATCGCATGGGGAGATTCAAACATGGGCGGACATTTTTGATTGACGAAACAGGTTTGCAACGCAAACTTGTTTCATGAACAAAAGCGGAACCAGTCCCAAGGCCATTCTCGCCCTCGATCGGATGGTCCACGAGCCGGCCCGGCTGGCCATCCTCACCGTGCTGGCCGCGGCGGAGGAAGTGGCCTTCCTCTTCCTCCAGCGGGTCACCGGCCTGAGCAAGGGCAACCTCTCGAGCCACACGCAAAAGCTGGAAGCGGCCGGGTATCTGGAAACGGTCAAGACCTTCCAGGGCCGCATCCCCGTCACCAGCTTCCGCATCACGGAGGACGGACGCGCCGCCCTCCGCACCTATCACCAGCAGCTCCGGGCCCTGCTCCCGAAGGAAGGAAAGTCATGACCACGACCGATCTCGACGGGCCGGACCTTGCAGCCCTGGCCGCCCTGACCCGCGACTATGCCACCTTCCAGTCCCGCAAGAGCGGCCTGGCCACGGCCCTGGGAGGGCTGCTGGCCGTCGTCCTGGTCATCGCCGCGCTGAGCCCGAATTTCATGGGGGCCCAGGTCTTGGATCACCTCTTCATTGAGTACCTCGTCTGGGTACCCTTCCTCTGGCTGGTACTCAAAGGCGTGTTTGGCCGTGCGCTTTACCGGGGCCTCGGCACTGTGAAAGCCTCGCCCGACGGCGCCTACGAACGCCAGCGCTGGTTCTGGATCCTGGGCCTTGCACTGTTCCTCATCACGGTGCTGTTGGCGGCCCTCTATGCCTTCACGTCTGGATTCCTGCAAGCGAACCAGCCCCGGGCCGCCCTCTTCCCTCCTCCCATGTGGATCCTGCTGATGCCGTTCCTGTACCTCCTACCCATGCCCTGGGTCATTCGCGGCATCGAGGAGGCGCGGGCCTATGCCGTCCTGGTCGGCCAGTGCATCCTCTGGCTCATCCCCCTCTTCCTTTTCAGCTTCGGCCCCCCGGCACCTCCCCTGAAGACTGGGTGGGGACTTTTCGGCGATGTCACCGGCATCGGCCTGCTCGTCCTCATTTACCTGGTGCTGATCTGGGGTGCCCTGGCCATGGTTCGGGGCTGGAAGGAACACCGCGAGTACCTGGCCCTCCTGCGGGCACTTCCCCGGGAAGCCTGAAGGCTCTGGCACACTGTCTCTTTGTGCCGGAGAACGAATGAATCCGCTCCACGCCATCCTCCTGGGTCTGATCCAGGGCCTGACGGAATTCCTGCCGGTGTCCTCCACCGCGCACCTCACCCTGGCCGAGCACCTGATGTTCGGCGGGCGGCCCATGCCCCTGGCCTTCGACGTGCTGCTGCACGGGGGCACCCTGATCGCGCTGACGATCTATTTCCGCCGGGAGCTGTTCCAGGTGGCCATGGGCTGCCTGGGCCGGGACTCGGAGGGCCGGAAGCTGGCCCTCTGGCTGTTCCTCGCCATGATCCCGACGGGCCTCTTCGGGCTGGCCACCAAGGGCGTGAAGGAGGCCGCGAAGGACCACCTCTGGGTCTACGGCATTGGGCTGGTCTGCACCTCCGGCCTGCTCTACCTCGCCAACCGCCTCAGCTGTCAGCGGAACAACCTGCGCCATGAGGATCAGGCGGGACGGGGCCTCGGCGACCTTCGGGCCTCGGACGCACTGGCCGTGGGCGCCATCCAGGGCATCGGCGGCGGCTTCGGGCTGTCCCGCTCCGGGTCCACCATCGCCATGGGCGTGTTCCAGGGCCTGAGGCTCCCAGCCTCGACCCGGTTCAGCTTCCTCCTGGGCGTGCCGACCATTGCCGCCGCCGCCGTGGTGGAGCTGCGCGGTCTGGTGAAGCCCCTGCTCAGGCATCAGCCCCTGCCGGCGGACCTGACCTTCCCCGCCGGCTCCGCCTCCCCGGCCCTGCTCTGCGGGGTGGGCGTCCTGGCCGCGGCCATCTCGGGCTATCTCGCCATCGGGCTCCTCGACCGCTTCACCCGGAAGCCGAGGCTCAACGGTTTCGCCGTGTACTGCCTGGGCCTGGGTGTGGTGATGCTGGTCCTCGGCACCACCGGGGCCCTGGGCCACCATTGAGGTCCGGGGGGCCACCGTTCGCCGGCCCGCCAGCCCCGTTCACCGGTCCCCGTAGCTGGATCGCAGGCTCTGCCCCTACACTGGGACCTCCCATCCGGAGGTTCGGTGATCCAGCTCAGTGAGGTCCACAAATCCTTCACCGTGAAGGACCGGAAAACCCGCCTCACCAAGCGCATCGACGCCGTGCGCGGGATCTCCCTCGAGGTGCGGCCTGGGGAGATCTACGGCCTGCTGGGGCCCAACGGCGCCGGCAAGTCCACCACCCTGCGCATGATCGCGGGGCTCATGGAGCCGGACACCGGCTCCATCCATGTCTGCGGCCACGAGACCCGCCAGAAGCCCGAGGCGGTCCGGGGCTGCCTGGGCTACCTGAGCACGGACATGGGCGTATACGCCCGCTTCACGCCGCGGGAGCTGCTGCGGATCTTCGGGGAGTTCCAGGACGTGGACCCCAAGGTCGCGGAGCGCCGGGGCCTGCACCTGCTGGAGAAGCTCCAGCTGGCCGATTTCGCGGACGTGAAGATGGAGGGTTTCTCCTCGGGCCAGAAGCAGAAGGTGAGCATCGCCCGGGCGCTGCTGCACGATCCCAAGGTGGTGATCTTCGACGAGCCGACCACCGGCCTGGATGTGCTGACCGCCAAGACCGTGCTGGATCTGCTCCGCATCATGCGCGAGGAGGGCCGCACCGTGATCGTGTCCACCCACGTCATGCCCATGGTCGAGGACATCTGCGACCGCGTGGGCATCATCTTCGATGGCAAGCTGCACGGTGACGCGCCGCCCCGGGACCTCCTGCAATCCAGGCACGCCAAGAGCCTTGATGAAGTCTTCTTCCAGCTGGCGGCTGAGTCCGAAGGAGGCAACTGATGCGCGGCGCCCTGCTCATCGCCAAGAAGGAGTTCCTGGAGCTCTCCAAGGACCGCAAGACCCTCTTCTTCGCCTTCGTGCTGCCCTTCCTGCTCTACCCGGCCATCTTCGGGATGATGGCCAAGATGGCGAAGCGGGATGAAGCGCAGAACCGCAACAAGGCCAGCCGCGTCTTCCTCGCCGATCCCTCCGGCGCCATCACCGGGATGCTGCAGGCTGATCCGAAGCGCTTCGAGCTGGCCCCGAGGCCCGAGGGCGATTTGCGGCAGGCGGTGCGGGACCAGAAGCTGGACCTGGCCCTGGATGTGGATGCCGGCGCGGCCGAAGCGCTCCGGAAACACGCGACCTTCACCATCGCCGCCACCGTCGACGAGAGCGAGCGCACCTCCGAGTTGGCCCTCAAGCGCCTGAAGGAGGCCCTCGCGGGCCAGGAGAAGACCTGGATCCAGGCGCGCCTGGAGATCCTCGGCGCTTCGCCCCAGCTGGCGGAACCCCTGAAGCTGGAAGTGAAGAATGCCGCGGACCCGATCCTGGAGATGGGCAAGGTCATGGGGCGGATCCTCCCCTACCTGCTGATGATCATGATGTACACCGGCTCCATGCAGCACGGCATCTACGCCACGGCCGGGGAGAAGGAGCGCCACACGCTCCTGAGCCTCATGGCCACGCGCCTGCCCAGGAATCAGATCATCCTCGGCAAGCTGCTCTACATCTTCAGCATGGGCGTGATCGCCGCCCTCCTGAACCTTCTGAGCATGGGCCTCTCCATCCCCTTCATGAGCGGCGGCTCCACGAATTCCATGCAGGCCATGGCGGCCCTGGCCAACCCCATGACCCTGGGCCTCACCTTTATGATCATGGTGCCCCTGGGCCTCTTCTTCTCGAACTTCATCCTGCTCATGGGCATCCAGGCCCGGAACACCATCGAGGCCGGCAGCGCCATCACGCCCGGCATCTTCCTGGTGGTCTTCCTCGGCATCTTCACCATGTCCCCGGGCGTGGACAAGATGGCCTTCCTCTCCTACGTGCCCGTGGTGAATGTCTGCCTGGCCCTGCGCAAGCTGTTCAGCCAGCAGTTCAACCAGCTGGAATACCTCGTGGCCTTCGCCATGACCGTGGGGTTGGCGGCCATCATGACCTGGGTCTCCACGCGGATCCTGAACCGCGAGAAGGCCCTGTTCAAAGCCTGAGGACCGATTCCGGGGGCCGGCGGGGGCATTTGCCCGGGGAAAGCTGTCATCCTATAGTTTCTCCAAGGCTTCCAGAGGATCCCGCATGGCGACGAAGGCCAAGTCCGAACACGCTCCCAAGTCCGCCCCCGCTCAGGCCGGCCACCCTTCGCTGCTCGGGGACGCCTACGCGAAAGCCGTGAAGCTCGTGGAAGGGGGCAAGCACGCCGAAGCCGTGAAGGCCCTGGACACGCTGATGGCGGAGGCCCAGGCCACCGGCGACTGGGCCGTCAAGCGCCGGGCCCAGGTCTACCGCACCCTTGCCGAAGCGAAGCTGCATCCCCCCAAGGCCGTCGCCCCCGATGTCATCACCGAGATCCAGGCCTGCCTCAACCGGCGCGATACGGATGGGGCCCTCAAGCAGCTCGAGAAGGCCATCAAGGCGCACCCCGCCCAGGGCAACCTCCACTACCTCCGCGCCGTGGCCTTCGCCCAGGCGGAGAACACCGAGGCCTCCGCGGAGAGCCTGAAGAAGGCCGTGGAACTGGACGCAGATCTGGTCTTCCAGTGGCACATGGAGCCGGACTTCAACTCCGTCCGGAAGTCGCCCCTCTTCGCCTTCACCGAAGGCCGCTAGGCTCCGCCGGCCCGCCCCGTGTCAGGCCCCCTGGGTCTCCATGCCGACCAGCCCCTGAAGGTGGTGGCCCTGGGCGGCGGCACGGGCCTTGCCGCGCTGCTGCGGGCCCTGAAACGCGAGGCCGGCCGCAGCCGTGATCCCTGGAAGCTCACGGGCATCGTCACCGTGTCCGACAACGGCGGCTCCTCTGGGCGGCTGCGCGACGAGCTGGGTGGCATCCCGCCGGGGGATCTCCGCAACTGCCTCTCGGCCCTGACCCTGGAGGATTCCGCCCTCTCCGACCTCCTGAACTACCGGTTCAAGGGTGACGGCAGTCTGGCCGGGCACTCTCTCGGGAACCTCATGCTCTGGGCCCTGGCGGACCTCACGGGCGACTGGGTGCGGGCCATCCGGCAGCTCTCGGGCGTGCTGGTGACGGTGGGTCGGCTGTTCCCCTCCACCGTGGTGCCCATCACCCTCTGCGCCGAGGACATGGCAGGGCGCCGCTACGAGGGGGAGACAGCCGTGGGCTCCTGCCGCCCGCCCCTGGCCCGCCTCTGGATGGAGCCCGCCGAGGCCGAGCCCCTGCCCGAGGCCGTCCTCGCCCTGCTGCGCGCGGACCTGGTCATCCTCAGCCCCGGCAGCCTCTATACATCCACCATCGCCAACCTCCTGCTGTCGGAGCTGCAGGAGGCTGTGGCCATCTCCCGGGCACCGGTGGTGTACGTGGCGAACCTCATGACCGAGCCCGGCGAATCCTCCGGACTGGACCTGGAGAACCACGTGGCCGCCATCGCCTCCTTCGGGCGCGTGGGCATTTCCGCCGTGATCGCCAACTCGGCCCCGCTCCAGCCCGAGATGCTCGCCCGCTACCGGGAGGAGGGCGGCGAGCCGATCGCCGCCCCTTCCGCCGAAGTCCTGGGCATTCCCGTGCACCGCTTCCCCCTGCTGGACCCCGAGGCCCCCATGGCGCGGCACCACCCGGACCTCCTGAACCAGGCCATCCGCGAGACCCTCACCCGGCTCTGACGAGCTGGCGTCGACCTCCTCGCTGGACCCACCCCAGCCGAGGCACGGGCTGGGTCCGGAGGCTTGTAGAATCCTGATCAGCCTGGGTTTCCAACCAGGATCCAGGTAGCCTTGTCAGGACAGGAGGCACGGTCTTGGCCCTGAGCGGTGATCTGGCGACGATGGGCCTGGAGGATCTCTTCCAGTGGCTCGCCGTGGGCAAGAAATCCGGTGTCCTCGAACTCCGCGGCCCCCTGCACACCAAGCGCGTGGCCTTCCACGAGGGCCGCATCACCAGCGTCTGGTCCTCGGATCCTCGCGAGTACCTGGGCCAGTACCTCCTCGCCTTCCGCCGCATCACCGAGGATCAGCTGAGGGAGGCCCTGGCCACCCAGGAGGACGAACAGCAGCTGCTGGGGCGCATCCTCATCAACCGCCAGCTGATCACGGAAGCCGAGATCCGGCGCATCGTCCAGCTGAAGGTCGAGGAGAGCATCTACGACACGTTCCTGTGGAGCGTGGGCAGCTTCGAGTTCCACGATGGCGTCGCCTCCCACCAGAAGTCCATGCTGCTCAGCCTCGACGTCACCGGCATCGTGCTGGAGGGCGCCCGCCGGATGGACGACTGGAAGCGCATCCGGAGGGTCATCCGGGGCGGCGATGCCGTGCTGGCGCCCGTTCCCGAGGCCATCGCCGAGCGCCTGCCCCTGGCCACCGAAGATGCCGACCTCCTGGCCCGCCTGGACGGGCATATCCGCGTGGACCAGCTGGTGCTGGATATCCGCATGCCCGAGTTCAAGATCAACAAGCTGCTCTTCGACCTCCACGAGAAGGGCCTGGTGCGCCTCGTGCATGCCGGAGGCAACCTGGGTGAGAATCCGAGCCTCCAGCTCCAGCGCGCCCGGGCCCTGGTGGAGAAGCAGAAGCTGCAGGAGGCCCAGGAGGAGCTGCGGCGCATCCTGAAGGACCAGCCCCGCCATGTGGACGCTGGCCGGATGATGGCCGTGGTCCAGGATCTCCTCGATGACCGGAAGCTGGATCAGGAATTGGTCCCCGTGCTGGCCGTGAGCCTGGATGAGCTGATGACCACCGACCTCGGTCCGAACGAGGCCTTCCTGGCCAGCCGCGTGAACGGCCTGTGGTCCATCCGCGACATCCTCACCATCGCCCCATTCGAGCAGGATGAGTGCCTCGCCATCTTCTCCCGGCTCATCAAGCGTGGGATTCTCAAGACGTCGAAACTCACCAGGGAAGGGGATCAGCCGGGCACCATGCGCTGACCTCTCCCGGACTTGGAGGCGCCATGCGTATCGTCATCGCCCTGCTGCTGATCGCCCTGCCCCTCGCCGCGGCGAAGAAGCCCACGCCCGCCCAGCTCCAGGCCCAGGTCAAGCGGCTCACGGAAGAGCGCGACGACCTCAAGCAGCGGCTGGCGGCCACCGAGGATATCCAGCAGGAGCTGGCCGCGGCGCAGAAAGCCCGTGACCTGGCCCGCACCGAGGCCGAAGCCGCCCGTAAAGAGGCGGACCAGGTCCGCGCCACGCTCCAGGAGAATGGCCGCGGCGGCGACGCCATCCTGCAGGATCTCCAGGCCGCCCGACAGGAGGCCGAGGAGGCCAAGGCCGCGGCCGCGAAGGCCAAGACCGAGAACGAGGAGCTCCGCGGCAAGCTGAGCGCCGTCCCCGCCGAGGGGGACCTGGTGGTGCTCAGCCAGGAGGTCCAGCCCGCCCGGCCCATCAACCTGAACCGGGTGGTTCCGCGCCTGAAATCCTCGGGCCTGTTCGCCGGCCGACCCAAGGGCGTGGTCGTGGTGAACGTCCTGATCAACGAGAAGGGCGAGGTCGTCGCGTCGCGCCTGATCCAGGGCCTGCCGGGCGATGGGCCAGAGGTGAACGAGGCGGGGGAAGCCTGCGTGGAAGCCGCGAAGAAGCTCGTGTTCGACCCGGCCGCCTCGAAGGACGGCAAGACCCGCTTCAAGGTCTGGCAGGGCGTGGGGTTCTATCTGGACTGAAGACCGAGGCCTGTCTACTCGCGCTCGCCCCAGGGGCTGGGGTCGCCCATCCCCCAGCGGGCTTCGTACCAGACCTTCTCCATGCACAACCCCCATGGCGGAGCGGTGAGCCCCGCCCTCGTGCGGTCCTTGGCGGCCAGCACGGCAGGAAGGGAATCCGGCCTCCGCCGCCCCTTCCCCACCTCCACCAGCGTGCCCGTCATGATGCGGACCTGGTGCATGAGGAAGCTGCTTCCTTCGAAGATGAGCTCCGCGCCGGCCTCGCCGGGAACGATGCGGATGCCGTGCAGCGTTCGGACCGGCGTCTTCGCGGCGCACTCGACGCAGCGGAAACTGGAGAAATCGTGGGTGCCGAGCAGGGGGGGCACCGCATCCGCCATGGCCGCCAGATCCAGCGGCACGGCCTGGTGGACGTGCCACCGGAAGGGCGCCAGCAGCGGATCCTCCGCCGGTCCGAGGCCCAGCCGGTAGATGTAGCGTTTGGCCACCGCATGCTGGCGCGGAAAGAAGCCTTCCGGAGCGGGCTGCGCCTGCATCACCCGGATGTCCTTCGGCAGGTGCGCGTTCAGCGCCGCCAGGAGGCGGTAGGGGTCCCAGGCCCGCGCGGTGTGGATCAGCACACCCTGCGCCCGGGCATGCACGCCCGCATCTGTGCGGCCGGTGCCCTGGGGCATGGGCGCCTCGGGATCGAAGGCCCGCAGGGCCTGCCACAGGTCCCCCTGGCCGCTCCGCAGGCTGGTCTGGATCTGCCAGCCGTGGAAGGCCCCGCCCGCGTAGGCCACGGTGAGGAAGTAGGGATGTGTCATAGGACCCATCATAGGCCCCGAATCGCCCCTCTGCGGGCCTTCCAGGAGGGGTCTCTCCCCCAATGGCCCGTTCTACGGCGATCTGCGACATACATGGAACTTAGGCCGTAGTATTTTCGGCCTTCCGTGTGTTCCATGCCGGCCCAGAGGCCCCAGGGCGGCGGATCTGCATTTTTTTTCGAAAGAAAAGCCTTGACCATGCTGCATCTGCGGCGTAGCTTCTTGGCAGTTTAGGAAATACAGTATTCATGGGCCTTTCCGGGCCAATGATGTTCGAAAACCTAACAGCCACGGTCGTCTCCATGTGGAGCCGATTTCGTTTTCCTCAACCCGGGGACACAGATCCCCAAATTCGGAGGTTTCCATGAACAAGGCTGAACTGGTCAGCGCCGTCGCCGACAAGGCCGGTATCACCAAGGCCCAGGCCGCTGCGGCCCTGGATCAGGTCCTCGGTGGCATCGCCTCCGCCCTGCGCTCCGGCGACAAGGTCACCCTCGTGGGCTTCGGCACCTTCTCCGTCGCCAACCGCGGCGCCCGCACCGGCCGCAACCCCCGCGACAACAAGCCCATCAAGATCGCTGCCAAGAAGGTCGCCAAGTTCAAGCCCGGCAAGAAGCTCGCTGACGAAGTCAACGGCAAGGGCGGCAAGAAGCGCAAGTAGGACCAGGCTGACCGGCCCAGGCCGGACACCAGGATCGCAGGGCCCACTTCGGTGGGCCCTGTTTCATGTCAAAGCACTTTTTTTAAATATTAAAGGCCGATGACTCTTGGGAGCCCGCGAGGGGCCCGGCCCCTCGTTTTCCCCAAGGCGGAGCGCTGTAAACCCCGTCATTCTTTGTGATCCGGGGAAACCTCGGGGGCAGCGCCGGGTGCCCATCCTGTGTCATCCTGGGGCTTCGCCATGGATGCCACCCGCCCCAGTGCCCCGCCGGTCGCCCTGTGCCTGGGCGGGATGGATCCGTCCGCAGGGGCGGGCCTCCTGCGGGATGCCCTGGCGCTGGCGGAGCTGGGCTGCCAGCCCATGGCGGTGAGCCTGGCGGAGACCCTCCAGAACGGCCTGGCCTGCACCCGGATCGAAGCTCCGGGGCTGGACCCGGTCCAGCGCCTCGAAACCCTCGCCCCCCATCTGGCGGGTCGCTGGGGCGTGAAGCTCAGCCTCTGCGCCCTTGAGCCCCGCGACTTCCGGCGGCTCTGCGTCACCCTGCGCCATCTTGCGCCGCCCCTGCGGATCTGGGATCCCATCCTGGCCCCCAGCGCGGGCGTGGGCCTGCACGACGGCGGCGATCTCCGCCGCATGGCCGCGGACCTGCTGCCCATGGGCGGGTGGGTGGTGAGCCCCAACCGTGGCGAAGCCGCCGCCTTCGCCGGCCTGCCACCGGAAGCCATCCGCGGAGCGGCACCCGAGGTTCTGGCAGCCCCCTGGCTGGTGGCGGGAGCCTCGGCCGTATGGCTCAAGGGCGGTCACGCCCCGGGCGACCTGGTGCAGGACCTGTGGATCACGCAGGAGGGCATCATGCCGCTGGAAGCCGCCCCGCGCCTGCCCGGCCAGCGCCGGGGCACGGGCTGTCTCCTGTCCGCCACCTGGTTGGGCCTGCGCCTGTGGGGGCTGGATGATCGCGCGGCCGCCGTAGAATCTGCCCGGCGCCTGCGGGAACGCTGGAACCAGGCCTTCTCGCCCGGCGGCGCGGGCCGGCCCATGTTCGCGCCCCTGCAGGGGAGACCGGAATCCGTTGCCAGGGGGGCCCGGTGACGGAGAACGAAGGCCGGGGCTTCATGCTGCGCGCGGCGACCGACGGCCCCTGGGCGGGCTGGGCGGGCTCGCGGTTCCTGGAAGAAGGGCTGGCCTCGGTGCATGCGGCGCCGGGCCGTGCCCTGGCCCGGCTCATGAACCTGGCGGCCCTGCTCCCCGGCGGCTTCGGCCTGATTTGGGACCACCCCCCGGCCTGGATGGAGGCCCTCCCCGCGGAATCCCGACAGGGCTGGTGGGAGGCCATCTCGGCCATTCCCGGCCTGACCCTGCACCTGGGGCCGGATGCGGCGGCCCAGCTGCCCGGAGGCGCCTTCCGGGCCTGGCTCCATGCCCCGGAGATGCCCGAGGGCCCGCTCGGCGAGGCCTGGCGCCAGGGCGTCGTGGGCTGGGTTCTACGGACCGGAATCGCCTGGCACCTGCCTGACCTGGGCACCCCCGCGCCCGGCGATGAAGTGCCTCCCGGCTGGCTCTGGGGCGAGGTGACCCTGCCCATCGGGGCCCTCTCCACCCTGGCTTCGGGCGAGGCCCTGGCCGCCGCCATGTCGGAAGCCCAGGGCGCGGCGGAGCGGGGCCTGGCCCAGCGCATGTCGGCGAACGCCTGGGTGGACCTCCCCTTCCTGCGCCGGGCCGCTGGCTGGCGTCTGGCCCTGGTGGGCGGCATCGAGTTCCAGCGGGCCGGGGGAGCCTGGCCCGCGGCTTTCGGGCAGCTGCGGGCCCTGAAGGCCCTGCTCCAGGAGCGGCTGAGGACGCCCATCCATCTGGGCGCCTGCGGCGATCCGCGGCTCGCGGCCCTGCTCGGACGCCAGGCCCTGCGGGAGGGCCTGCCCTGGCGGGCGAGCCTGCCGCTCCCCCCTGCCCCCGGGGCCTTCACGCCCGGCCTCGCCGCGGATCCGCGGGATCCCGCACCGCTGGAGGCCCGCGCCCTCCAGCCTGCGGCCTGGCCCGACACCCTGGATCATCCCCCGGCCATCCTCCTCCGGGTGCCCGCGGTGCCTCCCGAAGCCGGCGCCCAGGCCATGCTCGCCCAGATCCAGCCCGCCCCGGCCCTCCGCTGGCTGCCGCCGGACCTGCCACCACCACCGCCCTTCGACCCTGAGCGCCCCTGGTTCCCGCCCGCGGCCTTCCCCTTCCCGGCGGACCCAGGCAACGGCGTGCAGCGGGGGTTGTTCGATGGGTTCGAGTGAGCCTGCAAGCTCGGCCGCTGGTACCGTGAAAGCCGGAGCAGCCATGTCCGCCGAACACCTCGAACAGCGATCCCGGGTCCGCGTCGCCCTCGTCTCCATCACGGCAGGCGTCGTCGTCCTCGGGCTGAAGTACCTGTCCTACGTTCTCTCGGGCTCCGTGGCCCTGAAATCCGACGCCATCGAGAGCGTGGTGAACGTGGTGGCGGCTGTGTTCGCCCTGGGCGCCGTGGTCTTCGCCGGGAAGCCCGCAGACAAGGAACATCCCTATGGCCACGGCAAGATCGAGCACTTCAGCGCGGCCTTCGAAGGCGGCCTGATCTCCCTGGCCGCGGCCTTCATCCTCTTCGAGGCCACCGAAGGGCTCATCCATGGTGTCGTATTGAAGGATCTGGGCCGCGGCCTGGCCGTCAACCTGCTGGCCGGCGCTATCAACGGCCTGCTGGGCTGGTTCCTTCTCACCCAGGGCCGCAAGACCCGCTCGAGGGCCCTGGAGGCCGACGGGCACCACATCCTTTCCGACTTCTGGACCACCGTGGGCATCGTCACCGGCCTGCTCGCCGTGAAGTTCACGGGCATCAAGTGGCTCGATCCGGTCATGGCCATGATCGTGGGCCTCCTGCTGGCCCGCACGGGCTTCCGCCTGGTGAAGGAGTCTTCCCAGGCCCTGCTCGATATGGAGGATCCGGAGGTGCTGGCCAAGGTGCTCGCGGCCATGAACCGCGTTCGGACCTGGGACATCATCGCCGTCCACGAGATGCGCACCTTCCGCTCGGGCCGCTACACCCACGTGGACGTGCACATGGTGGTGCCCGAGTACTACCCCGTGCGCCAGGCCCATGACCTCTGCGAAAGCTTCGGCAAGCGCACGCTGGAAGAGGCCGACATCGAGGGCGAAGTCCACACCCACGTGGATCCCTGCGGCCGCCTCTACTGCGAGCGCTGCCCCGCCGAGACCTGCGCCATCCGGCGCTCTCCCCAGACCGAGGCAGTGGCCTTCGCCCTGGAAGAGGCCACGGCCGCAGGCCCTGCCTGAGCTTCACCACACTCGTACCACTGTCATGAGGCCCCCATGCCCGAGCCCCTGCTGATCGCCAAAGGCACCTCAGAACTCGTCCTGCTGCCCCGCATGGCCAATCGCCACGGGCTGGTGGCGGGCGCGACGGGCACTGGCAAGACGGTGACGCTGCGCACCATGGCCGAGCGGTTCTCCTCCATCGGCGTGCCGGTCTTCCTGGCGGACGTGAAGGGCGATCTGCCAGGCGTCTGCAAGCCCGGCGGCGACAACCCGAAAGTCACCGAGCGCGTCGGGCAGCTGAAGCTCGAGGGCTTCGAGTACAAGGGCTATCCGGTGGCCTTCTGGGACCTCTACGGCCAGCAGGGCCACCCGGTCCGCACCACGATCAGCGACATGGGGCCCCTGCTCTTCTCGCGGCTGCTGAACCTGAACGACACCCAGGGCGGCGTGCTGAATCTGGTGTTCAAGATCGCCGACGACAACGGCCTGCTGCTGCTGGACCTCAAGGACCTGCGCAGCATGCTCCAGTTCGTGGGCGACCATGCCGCCGAGTTCAAGACCCAGTACGGCAATGTCTCCGCCGCCAGCATCGGCGCCATCCAGCGCGGCCTGCTGGAGCTGGAGAGCCAGGGCGCCGAGGCCTTCTTCGGCGAGCCGGCCCTCGACCTCGACGACCTCCTGCAGACCGATGCCAAGGGTCGCGGCGTCATCAACATCCTGGCGGCGGACAAGCTCATCAACGCCCCCAAGCTCTACGCCACCTTCCTGCTCTGGCTGCTGTCGGAGCTCTTCGAGCGCCTGCCCGAGGTGGGCGATCCCGAGAAGCCCAAGCTGGCCTTCTTCTTCGACGAGGCGCACCTGCTCTTCAACGATGCGCCCGACGCCCTGCTGGACAAGATCGAGCAGGTGGTGCGCCTGGTGCGCTCCAAGGGCGTGGGCGTCTACTTCGTGAGCCAGAACCCGCTGGACATCCCCGAGAAGGTGCTGGGCCAGCTGGGCAACCGGGTGCAGCACGCGCTGCGCGCCTTCACGCCCCGCGACCAGAAGGCCGTGAAGGCCGCCGCCGAGACCTTCCGCGCCAACCCGGAGCTCGACGTGGCCACGGCCATCACCGAGCTGGCCGTGGGCGAGGCCCTGGTCTCCCTGCTGGATGAGAAGGGCCGCCCCACCGTGGTGGAGCGCGCCTTCGTCTGCCCGCCCGAAAGCCAGCTGGCGCCCATCACGCCCGAGGAGCGGCAGCAGGTCATCAAGAGCTCCCTGCTGGCCGGCCACTACGAGCAGGCTGTGGACCGGGAGAGCGCCTTTGAGAAGCTGAAGGCCCGCGCCGAGGTGGCCATGCAGCAGGAGGCCGCCGAGGCCCAGGCCAAGGCGGAGGCCAAGGCCGCGAAGGAACCCACCCGCCGCTCCGACAGCATGGTCGAGGCCTTCGGCAAGAGCGTCATCCGCGCCGCCGGCAGCTCCATCGGCCGCCAGATCATCCGTGGCGTCATGGGGTCCATCTTCGGCGGCGGAGGGCGCAGGCGCTAGGCCGCCTGATGCCTCAGGGCGTCGATGGCGGCCATGAGGGCCTGGGGGTCGCTGGCGGCGTGGAGGTTCTGGCGGAAGCCGTGGCCGCCGGGCACGCCCTTGGTGAACCAGGCGCCGATCTTCTTGATCTTGTGCAGGGCCTCGCGGGGCTCCAGCAGATCCAGCAGGATCTGGAAGAGCCGCAGGGTGGCGTCGATGCGCATCTCCGTGGTCACCACGAACTCCGGCTCCAGGATCTGGCGGAAGAGGAAGGGGTTGTAGAGCGCCCCGCGGCCGATCATCACGGCGGCGCAGCCCGTCTCCTCCACCATCCGGTAGGCATCCTCCCGGGCGTTCACGTCTCCGTTGCCGATGATGGGATAGGACGTGCCGGCCTCCACGGCGCGGGCGATGATGCCCCAGTCCGCGTGGCCCTCGTACTGCTGGGCCCGGGTGCGGGGATGGATCGCCAGGGCCTGCACGCCCACGGCCTCGAACATGCGCAGGAAGTCCAGGAACTCGCCCCGCTCCTTTTGTGACGCGTCCCAGCCCGCCCGCATCTTCACCGTCACAGGCACCTTCACCGCCTTCACCATGGCCGTGACGCAGCGCTCCGCCAGGCGGATGTCCTTCAGCAGCGCCGAGCCCGCGCCGCCCTTCGTGACATTGCTGGCCGGGCAGCCCATGTTCAGGTCCACCAGGTCGGCGCCCGCCGCTTCGCACAGGGCCGCGCCCTCCGCCAGCGCTTCGGGGCGCCCCCCGGAGATCTGCATGGACAGGGGCCGCTCGCCAGTGGCCGCCATCATCCGCTCCGCCTTCACCGCATGCCGGATCAGGGCCTCACTGCTGATCATCTCCGACACCGTGAGCCCCACCCCGCCGATCTCCCGGATGAACTTCCGGAAGGGCTGGTCGGTGATCTCGTGGAGCGGCGCCATCACGAGGCGGTTGGGCACCTCGATGTCGCGGATGTGGAAGGGGCTGTGGGGGAAGGTCACGGTTGGGCTTTCAAACGACCTTTCAGTTTAGCCGGGGCTCTGAATTCGGCCTGCGGCCAAATTCAGAGCTGGGAGGCTGGCGCCTCCCGCATAACCGATTGCTCTGTTGAAACGCGAAGCGTTTCCAACTCTGGATTCGGCGCAGCCGGATTCAGAGCCGCCGGAACCGCGTGTATTGGAAGGCCTGGGTGGCACCGGAAGGCGTGGGGTGCAGCTCCCTCACGGATTCCAGCAACTCGAACTCAGCCCCCAGCTGTTCCGCGATGCCCTGCGCATCGTACCTGCAGACCGGCAGGCCGCTGCACTTCTCGGGGCCGTCGGGTGCGAATCCGGCGAGCACCACGAAGCCGCCAGGTCTCAGAGCCCGCTGCAAGGCCTGCACGTAGGCCGTGCGCTGGGCCGGCTCCGTGAGGAAGTGGAAGACCGCCCGGTCGTGCCACAGATCGTAGGCGGCCTCGGGCAATTCCGTCCCCGTGATGTCACCCAGGATGAAGCGTACCTCCGCAGCCCTCGCCCCCAGCCGGTCCTTCACCCGGACGAAGGCCGCTTCCGCGATCTCCAGCAAGGTGGGCCGATAGCCCGCTTTTAGCAGCTCATCCACCAGCACCGAGGCTCCGGCGCCCACATCCAGCACCGAAGCCCCCGGTGGCAACCCGCAGGCCCGGATCAGCCGCGCGGATTCCGTTGAGGTGGGCTGGTACCAGCTCACGGCATTGCCCTTCGTGGCGTGGATCTTCTCCCAATGCTGCGCCATGCCGGTCATGGCTAGCGCCGCGGGGGCGGCTCCTGGAGATTGGCCAGGAACTCATCGTTGGTCTTGGCCTTCCCGAGCCGATCCACCAACAGCTCCATGCTCTCGCTGGGGCCGCTGGCGCTGAGGATCTTGCGGAGCACCCAGATCTTGGCGAGCTTGGCGGCGTCGATGAGCAGGTCCTCCTTGCGGGTGCCGGACTTCTGGATGTCCATGGCCGGGAAGATGCGCTTGTCGCTGAGCTTGCGGTCCAGCACGATCTCGCTGTTGCCGGTGCCCTTGAACTCCTCGAAGATCACGTCGTCCATGCGGCTGCCGGTCTCGATGAGGGCCGTGGCGATGATCGTCAGGCTGCCGCCCGTCTCGATGTTGCGTGCCGCGCCGAAGAACCGCTTCGGCCGCTGCAGCGCGTTGGAGTCCACGCCGCCGGAGAGCACCTTGCCGCTGGGGGGCACCACGGTGTTGTAGGCCCGGCCCAGGCGGGTGATGGAGTCCAGCAGGATCACCACGTCCTTCTTGTGCTCCACGAGGCGCTTGGCCTTCTCGATGACCATCTCGGCCACCTGGACGTGGCGGGTGGCGGGCTCGTCGAAGGTGCTGGAGACCACCTCGCCCTTCACGCTGCGCTCCATGTCGGTGACTTCCTCGGGCCGCTCGTCGATGAGCAGCACGATGAGGAACACTTCCGGGTGGTTGGCGGTGATGGAGTTGGCGATGTTCTGCAGCAGCACGGTCTTGCCCGTGCGCGGCGGGGCCACGATGAGGGCGCGCTGGCCCTTGCCCAGGGGCGTCATCAGGTCCATGACGCGGGTGCTCAGCTCCTGGGCGTCCCGCTCCATGCGCAGATGGTGCTTGGGGTAGAGCGGCACCAGGTCATCGAAGTGGATGCGCTCCTTGGCCAGCGTCGGCGGATCGAAGTTCACGGCGTCCACCCGCAGCATGGCGAAGAACTTCTCGCCCTCCTTGGGGGCGCGGATCATGCCGGAGAGCGTGTCGCCGGTGCGCAGGTTGAACTTGCGGATCTGGCTGGGCGAGATGTAGATGTCCTCGGGCCCGGCGAGGTAGTTCTGGTCGGGGCTGCGCAGGAAGCCGAAGCCCTCCGGCAGCACCTCCAGCACGCCCTCGGCGAAGAACTGGCCCTCGCGCTCGGCCTGGGCCTGGAGCACCCGGAACACCAGCTCCTGCTTGCGCATGGACAGCGGGCTCTCGATCTGCAGATCCTTCGCCAGTTCGGCCAGCTTGCCGATGGAGAGCTCTTTGAGCTCTTGCAAGCTCAAGATGGCGGGAGACTGAGAAGGGGTGGCCATAGGTCACCTCGGGGCAGGGCGAGTCGGAAGTGGCTCGGGGAAGCATGTATGGTAGGCCAGATTCCCCTATCGGCCAAACCCGGCGTCGACTTTATCCATGAAGGCCCGAATCAATGCCACGAATTTCCTGGGATCCTCCACGGGGTAGGCATGCCCGATACCCGGAATGATCTCAAAGCGGCTCCCGGGAATGCGCCGGGCGGTCTCCAGGCATTTCCAGGGCGGCGTCAGCAGATCTTCGGCGCCGGAGAGCAGCAGGACCGGATCCTGGATGAGACTCAGGCGCTCCCGGATGTCCCAGCCGAGGATCCCCCGGATCTGGTGCAGGTTGCCGTGCAGAGGCTTCCCGGCGCCACCCGTCACCACCTGGTGGTAGGCCCGCAGCACGCCGTGGCGGGCCTCCAGGAATGCGTCGCCCCAGAGGAAAGGCGCCACGGCGTCGAACTGCATCAGAGGGCCGCCCACCTCCAGGCAGCGGGCCCAGTGCTCGGTCTTGAGGGCCATGGCGAAGTCGATGCGGCACATGGCGCTGGTGAGGATCGCCCCGGCGAAGGCGCCGGGATGGGTGGTGAGCAGCTCCAGGCTCATGGCGCTGCCGTTGGACAGGCCCACGAGCCAGGGACGTTCCACACCCAGGGCGCCGAAGAGCTCCCAGGCCTCCTGCGCCAGCAGGGCCGTGGCATAGGGCCCCGCCTCGGGCGCGTCGGACTTCCCCTGCCCCCGGCTGTCGAAGGTGAGGACGCGGTAGCGGTCCGCCAGGCCCGGCAGCACCCCGGCCCACATGGTGGTGTCCGACAGCAGGCCATTCAGCAGCACCAGCCAGGGGCCCTGGGGATTCCCCTGCACGCGGTAGTGGAGCTTCACGCCTGAGGCCAGGGTCACGAAGGTGGCCTGGGGCCTCATGATCCATGCCTCAGTTCCGACGGCTGGTACTGCCGCTCGAAGCGCCAGACACCGGCCTCCCAGCGGATGACGGCGCAGCTGGCCTTCTTCACCTCGAGGCTGCGGCCCGTGAGGTGGAAGATCAGCTCCCCGAGGAAGGGCTGGTGGCTGATGACCGCGAGGGTGCCCTCCGCCTCCGCCGCCAGGCCCCGCAGCCAGAGGTCAGCCTGGGGAGGGCGGCTCTCCGGCAGCACCATCAGGGAAGTCTCCATGGGGAAGGCCCCTGCGGCCTCCTGGAGGCAGGCCATGGTCTCCATGGCGCGGCGGTAGGGGCTGCTGAAGCCCCGGGTGGGGACGTGGCCCTGGGCCACCAGGCCCTGCATGGCCGCGCGGGTTTTGGTCCAGCCTTCGCGGGTCAGCGCGCGGTCCGCGTCGCGCTGGCCGGACCGGAGGTCCTCGGCGATGCCATGGCGGATGAGGA
This sequence comes from Geothrix edaphica, assembly GCF_030268045.1. Lineage (NCBI taxonomy): Bacteria > Pseudomonadati > Acidobacteriota > Holophagae > Holophagales > Holophagaceae > Geothrix > Geothrix edaphica. The sequence continues at coordinate 863,888 of NZ_BSDC01000001.1, read as the reverse complement.
GCAGCGTGGTCATGAGGCGATCTTACCGCCCTCGGGCTCACCGTCCCCGGGACGCCTTCCAGGCCAGCCGTGCCGCGCGGCGCCGGTGGGCGGCCAGGTAGCGGGCATCCTCGGCGTAGGTGGTGGGATAGATGGGCGGCACCGGCTGGGGGCGCAGTTCGTCGTCCACGTTCGCGAACGTGAAGACGCAGCTGTTGGAGAGGTTCGTCTGGGTGCGGTCGCGACTGATGCGGATGATGTCCGTCTCCACGCAGACGCTGGTGCTCCCGGAGTAGACCGCCCGGCTGAGGAACTGGAGCTTGTCGCCCATGCGCACAGGCTGGACGAAGTTGATGCGGTTCACCGCCACGATGACAGGCCGGTGCGGGGCCACCTGCTCGGCGCAGATGGAAGACAGCTCGAACGCCTGGCGGATCAGGTGCCCGCCGAAGATCTTGGTGGGGACGTTCTCGTGCTCCGGATAGGTGCGCTCCCAGCCGCTGGTGACGCAGTCCGCGGCCATGAGGCCCTGGAACGCGGGCTCTTCCTGGGCCGCATGCAGGGACGTCAGCAGGGCGTATTCCTCGCGGCTGGGGGGTTCCTGGGCCTGATGCAGCTGGTGCCGGTAGCCTTCCCGCCGCGCGATGGCCCGCTCCCAGCGCCGCACCGCCAGGGCGTCGTCGGGTTCAAAGGCCGGCAGCACGAGGCTCTCCGCAGCGGCTCCCGTGGTGCTGCGGGCCACCATGGTGAAGTAGCAGGAGGCGATGTGCGCGGGTGGGCTGCCATCGGCGCCGGCAGCGTGCTCGACGCGGATGCCCACCTCCAGGCTCGTGCGGCCCACGAAATTGACCCGCGCGCGGAACACGAGATCGCGGTGGACGTCGGCGGCACTGCGCACATAGATGTTGTCGATGGCCGCCGTCACCACCCGGGCCTGGGGATGGGCCTGCCGCGCGTAGTCGAGGGCGCACTCCTCGGCCACCTTGTCGAGCACCTCCAGGATCAGCCCGAAGCGCACGTTGGCCGGGAGATCCTCGTCGAGCAGCATGTAGCGCCGGCGCAGGGAGGGGTCGGAGCCGAGGGGAAGGGTGAGGATGCGATCAGGGGGGAGGGCCATGGACCAGTATGCCCGACTCGCGATTCTTCCTGGAATATCAAGGCATTTCATGGGATGCTGATTGTTTGGGCCCCTCCCGGCTGGCGCTGTCCGCCAACAGAGACTGCCATTCGGCACACTCGCGCAGGGACAGCCCCGGGAGATACCAGTGAGTGAGACGACCTTTGCAGCCCTCGGCTGCAACGAAGTGCTTTTGGCCGCCCTGGCCAAGCGCGGCTTCGAGACCCCCATGCCCGTCCAGGCCCAGACCTTCAAGCCGGGCCTCGAAGGTCGCGACCTGCTCGTGCAGAGCCGCACCGGCTCGGGCAAGACCTTGGCCTTCGGCCTGCCCCTGCTGCACCGGCTCTCCGATGAGCGCCACACCCAGGCCCTCATCCTCGCGCCCACGCGGGAGCTGGCCCAGCAGGTGGGTGCCGAGCTGCACAGCCTCATGCCCAAGCTGCCCATCGCCAACCTCGTCGGCGGCGTGGCCTACCCGCCCCAGCTCCGGGCCCTGCAGATGGGCTCCCCCGTGGTCGTGGGCACGCCGGGCCGGGTGAAGGATCACCTGGACCGCGGTACCCTCGACCTGAGCCGCGTGAGCATGATCGTCCTCGACGAGTGCGACGAGATGCTGAACATGGGCTTCCTCGAGGACGTGGAGACCATCCTCGCCAAGGTGCCTGAAGGTCCGCAGACCTATCTGTTCTCGGCCACCCTGCCCGCCCCCATCGCCAAGCTCGCGAAGCGCTTCCTCAAAGACCCCGTGCAGATCCAGCTGGCCGATGCCGGCGAGCATGCCGTGCATGCCGACATCGCCCACACGCCCGTGCTGGTGCCCGACCACCAGCATGTGCGGGCCCTCGTGAACCTGCTGCTCCGCGACCAGCCCAGCGCCGCCCTGATCTTCACCAAGACCAAGGCCCAGACCGAGGAGGTCGCGGAAGAGCTGACGGTGTCGGGCCTGCCCGCGGCCTTCCTGCACGGCGATCTCGCCCAGGCCACCCGCACCCGCATCCTGGGCCAGTTCAAGGACGGCAAGCTGCGCTACCTGGTGGCCACCGACGTGGCCGCGCGCGGGCTCGACATCACCGGCCTGCCGCTCGTGGTGCACGTGGGCATCCCCACGCAGCTCGAGAACTACATCCACCGCAGCGGCCGCACCGGCCGCGCCGGCGCCAAGGGCACCAGCCTGGCCCTCGTGGGCTGGAAGGAAAGCCGCATCCTCCTGGCCTGGGGCCGCCGCGGCGGGCTCAAGCTGGACTGGCGCGCCGTTCCCACCCCTGCGGAGATCCGCGAAGCCCAGGCCGCCAAGCTCCTGGATGGCATCCAGGGTGCCGCGAGCGCCGCCCTCCTGGCCCAGGCCACCCAGATGCTGAAGGACGCTGATCCCGTGCGCCTCGTGGCGGGCCTGCTGGGCCTGGTCCAGGCCGAGAAGTCCGCCGGTTTCGACCTGCCGAATGAGCCGGAGAAGAAGGCCAAGCCCCGCTTCGACTCCACCCGCGAGCGCAAAGAGGGCGGCCCCCGCCCCCAGCGCACCTACGCGGAACGCAGCGCTGCCCGCGGCGAGGCGCCCCGGCCCGATTCCGCCTTCTCCAAGACCCGCCCCGACGGCAGCTTCAAGCCCCGCCGCGAGTTCGATGAGAAGCCCCGCCCCTACCAGAAGCCCAAGCCGGAGACCGCAGCGCGCCCGAGCCGGACCTGGGAGGATCGCCCCGCTCCCAAGGACACGCCCCGCCCCTGGAAGGCCGCTCCGGCCAAGGCGTGGAAGAAGAAGTAGCAGCTCTGGCTGGCGTCAACCCAAGGCACAAAACGAGGGCGCGAAGGCGCCCTCGTTTTGTGCCTATGCGGCAAAGATGGGGTGGGACACACCCTAGGAGTTCGGATCCGTCGCGTTGAGATCCACCGGCTTGGGGGCCTCTTCGACCACCTTCGGGCGGCCCCAGATGCGGTTCTCCACGGGCTGCACATTGGCCTTGTCACGGGCCTCCTTCACCTTCTGGATGGCCTCGGCATCGCTGCCGGACTTGGGGACGGTGCCAGGCTTGAAGGCCAGGTGGAGCACCCGGTCCACGGTCGCGGAAGTGGCCAGCAACCCTGTGTAGCGGTCGATGTCCGCCCATTCCAGGCCTTCTGGAGCCTGGAACTCCTCGCGGGGCGTGGTGGGCAGGGCCGCCTTCATGAAATCGACCCAGATGGGCAGGGCCACCTTGGCGCCATCGGCGCCCCGGAAGATGGTCTTCTTCTCGTCCAGGCCCACCCACACGCCGCACACCACCCGGGTCGAGAAGCCGATGAACCATCCGTCCGTGTGGTCGTCCGTGGTGCCGGTCTTGCCCGCCACGGGCCACCCCAGCTCGTTGCTTTTCGCACCGGTGCCGCTGGTGGCCACGCCCTGGAGGCACTGGATGAGCTGGTAGGTGCTCTGGGGATCCAGCACCTGCTCCGTGGCCGCGCCGCTGTGGCTCTCGAGGACGCGGCCGTTGCGGTCCACCACCTTCTTGATGAAGAAGGGCAAGGGGGCCTGGAGGCCGTCGTTGGCGATGGTGGCGTAGCCCCGCACCATCTCCTTGAGGGTCAGGTCCGCGGAGCCGAGCGCCATGCTGGGATAGGGCGGGATGCTGCTCGTGATGCCGCACTTGCGGGCGAAGTCGATGACGTTCAGGATTCCGGTCTCCTCGAGCGTGCGCACCGCGGGCACATTGCGGGAATCGCGCAGGGCCTCCCAGATGGGGATGGGCCCCCAGAAGTCCCGTTCGTAGTTCTTCGGCTCGTAGGGCTTCACGCCGCCGCGGAGCGGCTTGTATTCCGATGTGCCGTCCGGGTTCGTGACCGTGAGGAAGTCCACGGTGTCCAGGAAGCGCGTGGGCACGTCGAGCACCATGCTGGCGGGCGTCTTCCCCGCGGTGAAGGCCGCGCCGTACACATAGGCCTTCATGGTGGAGCCCACTTGACGCTGGGCCTGGGTCGCGCGGTTGAACTTGGAGCGGTTGAAGTCGTAGCCGCCCACCATGGCGCGGATCTCGCCGGTCTTCGGGTCGAGCGCCATCAGGGCGCCTTCCACCTGGGGTTCCTGGTCCAGCTCCAGAGTCTTCGGAGTGCCGTCCTCGGCGGACTTCACCAGGAAGAGCGGGGCGGCCCCGCGGGGCAGCAGCTTCTGGAGATCCTTGCCGGCCCAGGCAAACGCGCTCTCCGGCACCTCCAGGACGGCCTTGCCGATCCGCACCTGCGCCTTGCCCGCCTTCCAGCCGAGGACGACGCCCCGGATGCTGTCGCCGGTCTCGAAGTAGCGCTTCCATCCGTTGAGCTGCGTCGTCTCGGGATCGGTCACGAACTGCACCGCGTCCTTCCGGAACCCTCGGCGCCGGTCCACGACCTTCAACCCGGCGCGCACGGCCCCATTGGCCGCCTCCTGCCAGAAGCTGTCCACAGTGGTGGTCACTTCCAGGCCGCCGTTCAGGACCTGCTCCCGGCCGTACTTCTCATAGAGGTACTTGCGGACCTCCTCCACCACATAGGGGGCCACGGCCTCTTCACGGGCGTTCTCGCGGGCCAGGCGGATCGGCTTCTCGACCAGCAGGCTGGCCTCCTGCGCCTTCAGGTAGTCCTCCTTCACCATGCGCAGCAGCACGTGGTTGCGCCGGGATCTGGCCGCCGCCCGGGCCTTGGGGTCCGGATTGTAGGGGTTGTACCAGTTCGGATTCTGGACCAGCCCCGCCAGCAGGGCGCACTCCTCCACGTTGAGCTGGGGGGCGCTCTTTCCGAAATAGAACTCAGCCGCGGCCTCGATGCCATAGCGTCCGCCGCCGAAATACACCTCGTTGGCGTACATCTCCATGATCTGCTTCTTGGAGTAGGCCTTCTCCAGCTTGCGCGCCAGGATGATCTCCTTCAGCTTGCGGTCCAGGCGCTTCTGGCGTTTCGCGGTGACGGTGCGGATGAGCTGCATGGTGAGCGTCGAGGCACCCTCCCGGCGACGGCCGAAGCTGGTCACGAAATTCCATCCGGAGCGCATGAGACCCCGGCCCGACACACCGCTGTGCCCCCAGAAATCCGAGTCCTCCGTGGCCACCAGCGCGTTCACGAAGGCCTTGGGGATGTCGCCGTAGGGGATCACGACACGGTGTTCCTCCGCGAAGATCCCGATGACGTTGCCGTCGTGGTCCAGCACCTTGGTGATGGTCTTGGGCACGCGCAGGGCGAACAGCGTGAGGAAGCTGTCCGCGTCCCGCGAGAGCACGGACCAGGACACCGCCAGGGTGGTGCCGCCGACGACCGCGAGGGCCACGAAGGCCCACAGCGCCCGGCCGAGCCACCGGCGCGTGGGGGAGGAGGAGGATGCCTGGGTGGAAGCCATGCAGAAAGGATAGCGTTAGAGTGGTCGCATGCCCCAGCGACTGATCCTCGTGGCCAAGGTCAAATCCCCGCACCTGGGTTCCACCCTGCGGGCGGCCCTGCCACCCTTCCTCGACCGGGGCTGGATCGTGACGGGCGAGCCGGCGATGGCCGAAGCCTGGGCCCTGGCCGGCCTGGCCCCCGCCCGGCTGGACCTGGACCAGGACCTGGGCGCTTCGAATCCTGTGGCGGACCTGTGCCTGGTGCTCGGCGGCGACGGGACGCTGCTCCACGCGGCCCGGCGCGTGGGCATGCGGGGCACGCCCATCCTGGGCATCAACCTCGGTTCCCTGGGCTTCCTCACGGCCCATCCCGTCTCCGAGGCCGCCAGCACCGTGCAGGCCTTCCTGGCGGGAACCCTCGTCGCGGACCGGCGCCCCACCCTGGAAGTGGAACTCTGGCGCGGCAAACGCCTGCTGGCGCAGCAGACGGTGCTGAACGACGCGGTGGTGGCCAAGGGCGCCCTGGCCCGCATCATGGACATGCACCTGCGGGTGGGCGACCAGGACGCCGGGCCCATCAAGGCCGATGGCCTCATCGTGGCGACGCCCACGGGCTCGACCGCCTACGCGCTGTCCGCGGGCGGCCCCATCCTGCATCCCAGCCTGGAGGCCTTCGTCATTGCCCCCATCTGCCCGCACACCCTGACCCTGCGGCCTTCCGTGGTGCCCGCCTCCCAGCCCATCTCCATCACGCTGGAGGAAGCCGAGGATGCCCACCTCACCCTGGACGGCCAGATCGGCCACCAGCTGCTGCCCGGAGACGAGGTGCGCCTGCGCCAGGCCCGCACGCGCATCACCCTCCTCCAGCGCCCCGGCCTCGACTTCTTCGCCCTGCTCCAGCAGAAGCTGCATTGGGGGGATCGATAGATCCGGTCTGTCCCCCACAGACCGCCCTGTCCCCACACCATTCTTGACCATCTGGTCGGCGCTGGTCTGCGCTCAGGCCCGCTTGTGACCGCGCGCACATGGGGTGGGCCTGACACTTCCCCCTAGTAGGACCTGCGTCCCTGCATGGAGTCCCCATGGCCCTCAAAGAACGACCCAAACCCTTTCTGCTGCCGGAGTATTGCAAGGGCTGCGGCCGGTGTCTCGACGCCTGCGCCAAGGACTGCATCACCCTCAGCGATCAGATCAACCCGCTGACGGGCCTGGTGCCCGTGGAGCTGGACCTGAGCAACTGCAATGCCTGCGGCCTCTGCATGGACGCCTGCCCCGAGCCCTACGGCCTGCGGCCCGCCCACGAGGGCGAGATCGAGGAGTTCGAGCTGGAGGATCCGGCCAAGCTCTTCGGCGTGAAGCCCAGCGACGCGCCCGTGCCGGTGGACATCCCCGACGAGACCCTGCCCCTGCCCCGCACGGAGCCCCTGGTCATCAAGGGCACCTACGCCTCGGCCCTGGGCGCCCTGCTGGCCGGCTGCCGCCACGTCTACGGCTACCCCATCACCCCCTCCACCGAGGGCGCCGAGCTGATGGCCAAGTTCCTGCCCAAGCTCGATGGCACCTTCCTCCAGGCCGTCAGTGAAGTGGCCGCCGTGAACATGATGTACGGCACCGCCGGCGCGGGGCTGCCCACCATGACTTTCACCTCCTCGCCGGGCTTCAGCCTGATGCTGGAGGGCGTGTCCTACATGATCGGCGCAGAGCTGCCGGGCGTCTTCGTGGACGTCATGCGCGGCGGGCCGGGCCTCGGCAACATCGCCCCCGAGCAGTCCGACATCAAGCTGGCCTGCCACGGCCTCGGCCACGGGAACACGCACGCCATCACCCTGGCGCCCTCGACGCCCCAGGAGATGCTCGACCTCACCATGCTGGCCTTCGAGCTGAGCTTCAAGTACCGCAACCCCGTGGTCCTCCTCGGCGACGGCTACCTGGGCCAGATGACCGGCAAGGTGCAGCTGCCCGAGACCATGATCAAGCCCGGCATCCCCAAGTGGGCGGTCTACGGCGATGCCATGCACCGCAAGAACCTCGTGTCTTCGATCTTCCTCACGGAGAGCGACCTCGAGGCCCACAACGTCCACCTGAACGCGAAGTACGAGGCCATGGCGGTGGAGGCCCGCGCCGAGACCTTCCTGTGCGACGACGCCGAGGTGGTGCTCATCGCCTGCAACACTCCGGCCCGCACGGCCAAGGGCGCCGTGCAGGACCTGAGGAACCAGGGCATCAAGGCCGGCCTCTTCCGGCCCATCACCCTCTGGCCCTTCCCGGTGGAAGAGCTGAAGACGGCCATCCGCGGCGCCCAGCGCATCGTGGTGGTGGAAGCCAGCGCCGGGCAGCTGGAGGATGAGGTGCGCCTCGCCCTCAGCAAGGCGGGCGTCCGGCAGTTCCCCGACATCGAAAACGTCCGCCGCATGGGCGGAGTCCTGCCCCAGCAGAGCGAAATCATGACCCGGGTCCTGGGCCGGAAGGAGGTGCTCGCATGAGCAAGGCCAGCGTCTTCTACGACAAGTTCGAGCGCCACTCCCACGGCGAGGGCCTCAAGGGCCACGCCACCCACTACTGCCCCGGCTGCGGCCACGGGCTGGCCCACAAGTACCTGGCGGAAGCCATCGACGAGCTGGGCATCCAGGACCGCACGGTGGCCATCAGTCCCGTGGGCTGCTCGGTCTTCCTCTACTACTACTTCGATGTGGGCAACAGCCAGGCCGCCCACGGCCGCGCACCCGTAGTCGCCCTCGGCCACAAGTTCGCCAACCCCGAGAGCGTGGTCATCAGCTACCAGGGCGACGGCGACCTGGCCTCCATCGGCCTGGCCGAGACCGTGGCCACAGCGCAGCTCGGCGCACCCATCACCGTCATCTTCATCAACAATGCCATCTACGGCATGACCGGCGGCCAGATGGCCCCCACCACGCTGATGGGCCAGAGCAGCACCACCAGCCCCTCCGGCCGCAACGAGTATAACGGCCAGCCCATGAAGATGGCCGAGCTCATCGCCGGTCTGGACGGCCCCATCTACGTCGAGCGGGTGGCCCTCTATGACGCCAAGCAGCGCATCAAGGCCAAGAAGGCCATCCAGAAGGCCATCAAGCTCCAGGTGGAAGGCCGCGGCTACTCCTTCATCGAAGTGCTGGCGGAGTGCCCCACGCACCTGAAGATGAATCCCGAGGACACCGAGAAGTGGGTCAAGGAGTGCATGGAGCCCGTGTACCCGCTGGGCGTGAAGAAGGACGTCACCGTCGACCCCTGGTTCAAGCGGAACCCGCCCTGCTTCAAGGGCGAGAAGATCCTCAGCCTGGCCGGTGCCACTTCCGAGCACCCCGAGCGCTTCTGCAAGGGCTTCCCCACGCATCTGGCGCTGAATGACATCTCGCTGAAGCTGGCCGGCTCCGGCGGTGACGGCGCCCAGACCGCGGCCATGCTCATCGCCCGGGCCGCCATCAACGAGGGCTTCGACGCCACCCACATCCCCAGCTACGGCCCTGAGAGCCGCGGCGGCACGTCCTACGCCGATGTCCACGTGGCCGAGGAGGAGGTGCTGAACCCCGGCTCCCCCGATCCACAGGTGCTCATCGCCTTCAACACCCCCAGCCTCGTCAAGTTCGGCCCCACGGTCCGCAAGGGCGGCTATGTGATCTACGACAGCTCCGTGGTGACCGAGGCGCCCGTGCTCGATCCCAGCATCAAGCTGTTCCCCGTGCCCTTCACGGGCATCGCCACCGACCTGGGCAAGGCCGTGGTGAAGAACATCGTGGCCCTGGGCGCCCTGCAGGCCGCCACGAACATCTTCCCCAAGGACACCATGCTCACGGCCATCCGTGTGGCCCTGAAGGACAAGTGCGCCCTGATCCCCCTCAACGAAGAAGCCTTCGCCTGGGGCATCAAGTCCGTGGAAGCGCTCGACAGATAGGCCCGGATCCCCCATCCCCCAGGAGGCAGCCATGACGGACACCGCCATCCAGACCACCCTCAGCGCCGAGGAATGGAAGCTCGTCATGGCCCTCCGGGAGATCCCGGACAGCCCGCTCCGCACGAAGGTCTCCGGCCTCATGGCCGAGCTGGCGCGCTTCATCCAGCAGCCCCGCTGCCTCGGCATGCAGAGCGACGGCTTCCCCTGCGGGAGCCCGCACACCAGCTGCGAGGAGTGCCAGCACATGCTGGCGGTCCTCGACGACCTGGCGGCGCGCGTGCCTGTTCAGGACTGAGGCAACACTCCAATAATGCGGGGACAGGATTAACAGGATTGAAGGCCGGATTAACAGGATCAATTCTTTTGAAATCCTGTTACCCCTTCAGTTCATCCTGTTAATCCTGTCCCAGCAAATGCGCTTCACTACAACCCGCCCCGCAGGTTGGCGAAGGTCCGCAGTCCCGCTTCGGCGGGCTTCAGCAGGGCCACGAGACGTCCGTCATGCAGGGCCCGCAGCGGGGCGCCGGGGTCGGGAAAACCCTCGGGCAGGGCCCAGGTGGCAGGCAGAGCCTCCCCCGCGGGGATGCTCCGGCCGTGGCCCAGGTGATCCGCCTCCTCGTCGGAGAGCAGACGCGACGGGCACCAGGGCAGCAGCTCGGCGCCGGTGAGCAGCCGCTCCCGACCTTCGCCGGGATCTGCCCAGGGGCCGATGGCCGTGCGGCGGAGGGCCGTCAGGTGGGCCCCGCAGCCCAGGGCGCGGCCCAGATCCCGGGCCAGGCTGCGGACGTAGAAACCGCCCCGGCAGGTCAGTTCCAGGGTGCTGCGTCCCGGCAAGTCGTGGGCGATCCAGCGCGCCGACAGCAGGAAGACGCGGCAGGGCTTCATCACCACGTCCTCGCCCCGGTGGGCCTTCCTGTAGGCGGCCTCGCCATCGATCTTCTTGGCGCTGGTGGCGGGCGGCACCTGGTCGGTCCAGCCCAGGAAGGGCGCCAGGACTGCGTCCAGCGCCGCCTGTGAAGGCGGCACGTCCGACTCCGCCACCGGTTTCCCGTGCAGGTCGCAGGTGTCCGTCTCCACGCCCCAGGCCACTTCGGCCACGTAGGTCTTCGGCAGGGGGTGCAGCAGCTCCATCAGCCGCGTGGCCTGGCCCGCCAGCACCAGCAGCAGCCCGTCCGCGAAGGGATCCAGCGTGCCGCCGTGACCCAGGGCCAGCTTCTTCTGTCCCGCCTCGAAGGCCCGGCGCTTGAAGCCCCGGATCACGTCAAAGCTGCTCTGGCCCACGGCCTTGTGGACGAGGTGGATGCCGGACTCGACCATTCAGCCTTCTTCCGAGGCCGGGTCTGCGGGGCGCGCGGCCCGCTCCTTCTCGATCTCGGCGAGGAGGGTCTCCATGTGGTTGCCGTCTTCCAGGGTGCCATCCGGGAAGAACCGCAGCTCGGGCACCCGGCGCATCTTGAGGCGGTTGGCCAGCTGGCTGCGCAGGAACCCCGCAGCGCGGCCCAGGGCCTTGCGGGTGAGGAGATCCTGGGCCTCCTGGTCGCCGCCGTTGGCGGGCAGCACGGTGAAATACACCTTCGCCACGCTGCGATCCGGCGAGAGGCGGACTGCGGTGAGCGTCACGAAGCCCAGCTCCGGGTCCCGGAGCTCACGCTGCACGAGGGTGGAGAGGAGAAAGTGGACCTGGTCTTCAAGGCGTTCGGGGCGTTGCATGCGATTCCTTTTCAGGCTCCATTGTAGCCGACCTGGGTTTTCGCCCGGCCGGCGGGCCCCCCGGGCCGCCGGTTGGATACTCTGGATCATTCAGAGGGCGCCACCTTGGCCGACTGGTTCGAAGCATGGTTCGATGACGACTACGCGCTGCTGTACGCCCACCGCGACGCGGACGAGGCGCGCCTGGCCGTGGGCCGGGCCCTGCGTGAAGCCCCGGAGCTGGGCCAGGGCCCGGTGCTGGATCTGGGCTGCGGTGCGGGGCGCCACCTGGAGATCCTGCGCCAGACCAACCCCCTGGCCTTCGGCATGGATCTCTCCCCTGCCCTCCTCAGGCTGGCTCCCGCGGGGCTGCGCCCCTGGCTGCTGAGAGGGGACATGCGGCGAATCCCGGTGCGGCCGGAGGCCCTGTCCGGCATCTGCCTCTGGTTCACGCCCTTCGGCTATTTCCCCGATGCCCAGAACCGCGCGCTGATGCTGGATCTGGGGCGCCTCCTGCGCCCCGGCGGCGTGCTCGTGATGGACTACCTCAACGCCGGGCTGGTGGCGCGCTCCCTGGTGCCCGAGGACACGCTGGAACGCGCGGGCATGCGGGTCCTGAGCCGGCGCGCCATCGAAGGCGACCGCATCGTGAAGCGCATGACGCTTACGCGCCTGGCGACCGGCGAGACCCGCGAGGCCATGGAAAGCGTCCGTCTCTATCCCCCATCGGCCCTCCTGGAGATGGCGGCTCCCGCCGGCCTGCGCCTGCGCAGCGTCATGGGCACCTACGCGGGCGATGCCTTCACCGAGGACAGCCCGCGATGGATCGGCATCTTCGGGAAGGCTCCGGCCGCCGACAGCTGATAGCTGATAGCCCCCTCTTCCGTCAGAATGGAGCCTTCCATTTGCAAGGAGCAGCCATGGGCTTCCAGTCGGTGCGGGATCTCGACGTCAAGGGCCACCGCGTCTTCCTCCGGGCGGATCTGAACGTGCCGCTCAAGGAGGGCCGCATCACGGACGCCACGCGGATCCGGGAGACGCTGCCCACGCTGAAGTGCCTGCTGGACGGCGGCGCTTCCGTGGTGCTGGCCTCCCACCTGGGCCGGCCCGAGGGCAAGGGCTTCGAGGCCGCCTTCAGCGCCGCGCCGGTGGCAGCCTGGCTGAAGGAGCAGGGCTTCGACTGCCGCCTGGCCAGCTACGTGAATGGCGCGGCCGTGGAAGCCGAGGCCGCGGCCCTGCAGCCGGGCCAGATCCTCCTGCTGGAGAACCTGCGCTTCGAGAAGGGCGAGACCAAGAACAACGATGACTTCGCCGCCAGCCTGGCGAAGCTGGCGGACACCTACGTGAATGACGCCTTCGGCGCGGCGCACCGGGCCCACGCCTCGGTCAGCGGCATGGTCGGCCGTTTCCCCAAGGACCGCGTGGCCGCGGGCTTCCTCATGGAGAAGGAGCTGAAGGCCCTGGGCAAGGTCACGGACAACCCGGACAAGCCCCTCGTGGTGATCTTCGGCGGCGCCAAGGTGAGCGACAAGATCGAGCTCATCCAGAACTTCCTCGGCAAGGCCGATGCCATCCTCATCGGCGGCGCCATGAGCTACACCTTCCTCAAGGCCCAGGGCTTCGAAATCGGCAAGAGCCTCTGCGAGGAGGACAAGCTGGACCTGGCTCTGGAGCTGCTGAAGCAGGCGGAGGCCAAGGGGACGCGCCTGCTGCTGCCCCTGGACCATGTGGCGGCCCCCGAGTTCAAGGAGGACGCGGACTGCGCCATCACCGTGGACCAGAACATCCCCGCCGATCGCATGGCCCTGGACATCGGCCCCGAGACCGTGGCCGCCTACGTGGCTGAGATCCGCGCCGCGAAGACCCTCCTCTGGAACGGCCCCATGGGCGTCTTCGAGATGGCGTCCTATGCGGCCGGCACCTTGAGCATGGCCGAGGAACTGGCCGAAGCCGCGGACAGGGGCGCCTTCGTGCTGGTGGGCGGCGGCGACAGCGTGGCCGCCGTGAACAAGGCCGGTGTGGCCTCCCGCATGAGCCACGTCTCCACGGGCGGGGGCGCCAGCCTGGAGTTCCTCAGCGGCCTCGAGCTGCCTGGCGTGGCGGCGCTTCAGCGCTGATGGCCGGTCGGTCCGCCGGTCAAGGCCTGGCGGGCAGCGTGTAGTCCAGCGTGTAGGTGTGCCGGCCACCGGTGATGACGATGGTCATCGTCCCGGCCAGCCCCTTCAGTTCTCCGGTACCCGAGTCCGGCACCACCATCACGGTCCACTGGCCGGGCACCCCGCGAGTCATCACGGCAAAGTGCTGCAGCAGGAAGCTGCCGCTGCGACCCAGGAGCGTCCCGCGCACCTGCTCGATCGCCGTGTAGCCCGCCGAGCCCTGCACCTCCGTCATGGCCGTCAGCATCTGGCCCTGGCTGGCCCCGTCCAGATCCCCCTTGAACCGCTTGTCGATGGACATCCGCCCAGGGGACCAGGCGCCCGCCTGGGCCCCTTCCGCGAGGGGCACCACCTTGACCTCGAAGGAGCCCTTGGCCTGGGCAGTGACACGGGCCTCCTTTCCGGGGGTGGCGGAATCGGGTGGGACCGGCATCGCCGCACCAAGCGGCAGGCAGGCCAGCAGGACGAGGGCTGGTCTCAGGACGGGTGGTGCGGGCATGGACCCTCCTTGATCGGCAGGCGGGACTGGAACTCGTCTTGAAGTAGATGACGGTATTGTAGAAAGACGCCAAAGATACTGCACAAAGGATGAATGATGAAATCCGAAAAATCACCCGCGAGGCGAGCCGTACGCATCGGCATGACCCATCCCCGGCCATCACCCGGCCATGCCAGATTGCCGCCACACTGGTAGCCTTTCCGTCTCCCCCCGCAGGTCATGCTCCGATCATGCTGCCGGCCCCGTTACACAGGAGATCCCCATGCGCTTCGTCGTCGCCAACTGGAAGATGAATTTCCTGTCCGGCCAGGCCCGGGACTTCTGCGAGGCCTTCCTGGCGGGCTACAGCCCGTCGCCCTCGGTGACGGCCGCCGTCGCGCCCCCCTTCCACCTCATCCGCCCGGTGGCCGACAGCCTCAGGAGCCGCCAGGTGCGCGTGTTCGGCCAGAACGGCCACGCCGAGCCGAATGGCGCCTACACGGGCGAGATCTCCATGGCCCAGCTCCAGGACGTGGGGTGCTCGGGCGTGATCCTGGGCCACAGCGAGCGGCGCCAGCTCTTCGGAGAGACCGACGACGCCCTGGTCGCCAAGGTGAAGGCCGCCCGGGACTGGAACCTGCTCCCCCTGCTCTGCGTGGGCGAGACCCTTGAAGAGCGGCAACAGGGCCGGACGCTGGAGGTTCTGGACCGCCAGCTCTCCATCCTGGCCCGCACCGGCCCCACGCCCCTCTGGGTGGCCTACGAACCCGTCTGGGCCATCGGCACCGGCCTGCGCGCCGAAGTGGGGCAGATCCGGGAGGCCCACGCCTTCATCAAATCGAGGATCGTCACGCTCATGAGCCTGAACTTCGGCCCGGTGCCCATCCTCTACGGCGGCAGCATCACGCCGGAGAACTTCCCCGAGCTGCTGGACATCCCCGAGGTGGCCGGGGGCCTCGTGGGCGGCGCCAGCCTGGACCCCGCCAAGTTCGCGACTCTGGTGAAGCAGGCGGGCTGATCAATCCCTGCCGAACAAGTGATCGGCCACCTCGATGGCCAGCCCCACCAAACCCGCCGCCGTGAGCCAGTGCCCCGAGGCGTCCGCCTGCTGGGTGAACTCATGCGAGGACGCCGGGTGCCCGGGGAGCTGGACCGCGGCCCGCTTGGCCTCCTTCAGGTCCTCCAGTTCCCGCTCCCGAGCGCGGTCCAGGCCGCCTCCCGCGATGAAGGTCAGCAGCCGCCGCAGCTCGTCCCGGTCGAACCAGAGGCCGTGGGCCTTGCAGACATCCAGCACCACGCCCGACCGGCGCGCGTAGTTCACCCGGTTCATGCGCTCTCCGCAGGCGGGACAGGGGCGGTACTGCACCGGCTCCAGGGCCGCCACCGGCGGGACCGGGGGCGTGGGAAGGGCCCCCAGCACGGCGCCCTGGCGCTCCCGGCTGGCACCCAGCTGCTCGAACACCGCCCGGTCCAGCCACAGGCCGCCGCAGGCCAGGCAGGCCCGGGTCTCGAGGTCCCCCACGCGACTGGCGGCCAGGGGCTTGGCGCAGGCCGGACAGGGGGCTCCCTCGGCCACGAGGGGCACTCGCGGGGCCAGGGCCGCTCCACAGGCCGGACAGTGGCTGGCTGACAGCGGCACCAGCGCGAAACAGGCCGCGCAGGCCACCGTGGCCAGCTGGGCCTGGCAGTACGGGCACTGGGGCGCATCCGGAGGTACCGGAGCGCCACAACCGGAGCAGCGGAGGGTCTGGGCTTCCATCAGTCCTTCTTCGGCTCGGGTGCCGGCGCTGGCGCCTCGTCCCGCTTCGCGGACGGATCCTCGTAGAACCGCTGTTCCGAGCGCCGCGTCCACCGGAAGTCGGCGGACAGCTTCTGCACCACCACCCGGGCGAAGCCCTTGGCCTCCTCCTCGCGGATGCGGCCGTCATCATCTCGGGCCCCGGGCGGCAGCGGATCCATGGCCTCCACCACCTCCTGGGGCTCGATGGCCTCGGTCCAGAGGGGCTCGGGATTCC
This sequence comes from Geothrix edaphica, assembly GCF_030268045.1. NCBI lineage: Bacteria > Pseudomonadati > Acidobacteriota > Holophagae > Holophagales > Holophagaceae > Geothrix > Geothrix edaphica. The sequence goes on along the minus strand of NZ_BSDC01000001.1, from coordinate 848,228 downwards.
CGGGCTGCACCAGCCGGACCTGGGCCCGGACCACCTGGGGCCGGTAGCCCAGGCGGTCCCGGGTGTGCTCCTGCGCCATGGCGGCGTGGGAACCGGCCCACAGGCCCCAGAAGAGACCATCCACCACGCTCCAGCCCCGGTTGCCCGACGCGGCGCTCAGGGCCCCCACCGTTGCGCCCACGGCCACGCCGACCGTGGCGGGGCTGGCCTGGCCCGGGGCCGGGGAGATGTCGCGGATGTCCACCTGGAGCTCCACGGCCCCCATGGGCGGCTTCACGCCCTCGGGAACGACCACCACCCGGGTGGCCAGCCGGGCGCGCAGGGCCGAGGCGTATTCCTTCTGGAAGCCTTCGCGGTCGGCCAGGCCCTCGGGCAGGCTCACCGACACGCTCACGGGCCCGGGATGCTGCCGGAAGGCCTCCACCTCGGGCCGTTGGCAGGCCAGTACCAGCATCAGGGGTGCGAGGAGCAGGATGGGAGCGCGCCGCATGGGGACCTCCGGGCCCAAGTCTGGGGGCGGGTCCGTTCCCTGTCCAGGCGGCTCGATCTTTCCGGGCGGTAGAATCAGGCTCCTTCGCGAGGCCGCATGCTCATTCTTATGGAACCCGCCGCCACCCGTGACCAGGTGGGTGAAGTCCTGGCCCTGCTGGAAGCCGCCGGCATCCGCAGCCAGGTGAACGAGACGCCCGGGGCGCTCAGCATCGTGGCGCCGAACGCCTCCAAGGCCCTGAAACCGGACCGCATCGAGCCCATGGCAGGCGTCCGGCGCGTGGTGCCCATCACCAGCCCCTACAAGCTGGCCAGTGCCGACGCGGCGGCGGGTCGCACTGTGGTGGACGTGCGGGGGGTGCGGATCGGCGGCCCCGAGCTGGCGCTGGTGGGCGGGCCCTGTGGCGTGGAGAGCCGCGAGCAGCTCTTCACCGTGGCCCGCTACGTGGCCGAGGCCGGCGTGAAGCTGCTGAGGGCCGGCGCCTTCAAGCCCCGCACCAGCCCCTATGCCTTCCAGGGTTTGGGCCTGGAGGGCCTGCGGCTGCTGGAGGAGGCCCGCGCCGAGTTCGATCTGGGCATCGTCACCGAGGCCACGGAAGTCGAGACCTTCGACGATGTGGAGCGCAGCGCCGACATGGTGCAGATCGGCGCCCGCAACATGCAGAACTTCGCCCTGCTGCGCCGGGCCGGACGCTGCGAGAAGCCCGTGCTCCTCAAGCGGGGCCCCTCGGCCACCCTGGAGGAATGGCTCTACGCCGCCGAGTACGTGCTGGGCGAGGGCAACCGCAACCTGGTGCTCTGCGAGCGGGGCATCCGGACCTGGTCCGATCACGCCCGCAACACGCTGGACGTCAGCGTGGTCCCGGCGGCGAAGGTCCTCACCCACCTGCCGGTCATGGTCGACCCCAGCCACGCCACGGGGCGCCGGGACCTGGTGATCCCCTGCGGCCTGGCAGGCGTGGCCGCGGGCGCGGACGGCCTGCTGGTGGAGACCCACTGCAACCCCGAGAAGGCCCTGAGCGATGGCCCCCAGGCCCTCCTGCCCTCGGACTTCATCCGCCTCGTGGAACGGGCCCAGGCCGTGCATCGCGCCCTGCAGGCGCCCAGCCTCACTGGGCTATGGATGTAGGCCCCGCCCTGTGTAAGACTAGGAGGTTCGGAGTTTCCATGAATGGCCTCGCCCTCGCGCTTCTGATCCTCTTCGGTGTCCTGCTCATCGGGACGATCCTCCTGCAGCCCGGCACGAAGGGCGGCCTCGGCGCCTCCTTCGGCGGCGGCGGCGCGAACTCGGCCTTCGGCGCCCAGGGCGCCACGCCGTTCCTCTCCAAGGCCACCTACTGGCTGGCCGCGGGCTTCCTGGGCACCACGCTGTTCATCGAAGTCCTGATCATCCGCGGCAACCGCTCGGTGCTGGAGAAGATCTCCGACAAGCCCGCGATCACCGTGCCGGCGCCAGTCGTGCCTGCGCCCGCTCCCGCGCCTGCCCACGCGCCCGCGCCCGCGAAGAAGTAGCCGCGCCTCGCGCGAAACGGGGCATTGACCGCGTCAGCGCTTTGAGTGAAGATGGTTGTTCCACGTGCCCGCGTGGTGAAATTGGTAGACACGCCATCTTGAGGGGGTGGTGGCCACAAGCCGTAGCAGTTCGAGTCTGCTCGCGGGCACCAAACGAAACGAGCGCCTTCGGGCGCTCGTTTTACCGTTTCGGGGACCGGCTTCCAGGCTTACCGGAACACTTCGGTCAGCTTGATGCCGCCGCCGCCCTCGGTGCCGCCGGCCAGGAGCACGTCGCCCGACAGGAGGCGCGTCGCCGTGTGGCGGTAGCGGGTGGTCAGGTTGGAGGTCAGCAGCATGCTCTTGGCCAGGAGCGGATCGAACACTTCCAGCGTGGCCGACGCGAGGGAGCCCTCGCCCTGGGTCCGCCCGTGGGCCAGGAGGACCCGCCCATCGGTGAGAAGGGTGGCCGTGTGGTGGCTCCGGGGCCGGAGCATGGTCCCTGCCGCGGTGAAGGCCCCGGTGGCGGGGTCGTAGATCTCCACGGAGGAGGACACATCCGTGTTCGGGAGGTCCGGCGTGGTGCCTCCGGTGATCAGGATGCGGCCATCTGGAAGCGGCGTCGCCGTGTGCCCGTACCTGGCCTGGGCCATCCTCCCTGTCGGCGTGAACGTGCCCGTGGCGGAGTCATAGAGCTCGGCGGAGGCCCAGATCAGCTCCGGGCAGCCGTACCAGCAGGTGCTGTTCCGTCCGCCGGCGATGAGGATCCTCCCGTCCGGGAGGCGGGTCGCCGTGTGGCCGGTCCGGGGCGAAGCCATGGACGCTGACGCCGTGAACCCGCCGGTGGCGGGGTTGAAGAGCTCCGAGGTCGAGGTCGCGTAGACATCCGAGCCCGTGGCGGGCAGCCCGCCGGTCAGCAGGATGCGCCCGTCCGCCAGCTCCGCCGCGGCGTGGAGCATCCGCGTGGCGGTCAGGGGCCCGACCGTGCGCAAGCCGGTCCCCGCCTCGTAGACCTGGGCAGTGGCCAGGACGCTCACGCCGTAGACACCTCCCGTCAGCAGCACGCCGCCACCGGGGAGGACCGAGGCCTGGTGGGCCCAGCGCCTGGTTCCGAGGTCGCCAGCGGACACGAAGGTGCCCGCTGCGGGCAGGTACCGCTCAAGCTGGCTGGATTCCATCCCGCCCGCCAGCAGCACGCTGCCGTCCGGCAGCAGGGTGGCACTGTGGTCGGAGCGGGAGAACTGGGTCGAGGCCGCCTGGCTGAGGGCAGCCAGGTAGGCGGAGACCTTCACGGGCACCTCCGCGACCGCCCCGGGAACCTGGCTGCTCGTGGCCCGGAGGTGGTAGGTCCCGGCTGTGGTCGGCGCCTGGTAGCGGCCGCTGGCGTCCACCGTGCCCCCCTGGGGCTCCACCACTGAGAAGGTTGCCGGGATCGTGTGGCCCTGGACGTCCTCCGCCCACACCTGCAGGATGCCGCCGACCTTGATGTCGCCGGTGGCGGGCAGGAGCTTCAGCGCGGAGGGGGCCGGGGAACCGACAGTGCCGGAGCTGGAGCCGCCGCCGCAGGCCCAGAAGGAGGCCAGCCCCAAGCCAAGGAACAGCAGTGCTGAACGGGATGTGTGGGTCATGGTTTTCATCCGTCATCCGTGAAAAAAGAATGAGTCTAAAACGGACTCGGCTTTCCGAAAACCCCCCAATTCGCACCTGGAAACAGCCCGTCCCGCCAGGGGTCGCCGGGCCCCGGAATGGTAGGGTCTGGGTATGCTCTGGCCGTCTGCTCCCACCCTCCTCGCCCCCCTGGCTCCCTGGTTCGAGGTCGCGCGGCGGGACCTGCCCTGGCGGGCCGGGGACCTCGACGCACCCCACCCGGATCCCTACGCGGTGCTGGTGTCGGAGCTGATGCTCCAGCAGACCCAGGTGGCCACGGTGATTCCGTATTTCACGCGCTGGATGGAACAGTTTCCCGACCCCGAGGCCCTGGCTGAGGCCGGCGAGGACACTGTCCACAAGGCCTGGGAGGGCCTCGGCTACTACCGCCGCGCCCGGTTCCTGAAGGCCGCCGCCGGCACCATCGCCGCGGAAGGCTGGCCCGGCGATCTGGAGGGGCTCGCACGGCTGCCGGGCCTCGGCCCCTATACCGCCGCCGCCGTGGGTTCCATCGCCTTCCAGTGGCCCGCCCCCGCCCTGGATGGCAACGCCTTCCGCGTGCTGGCCCGGCTGCTGCTGATCGAGGGCGATCCCAAGGCGCGGGCCACGGACTTGCGGGTCTGGCTCGCCCCCGCCCTCGCAGCCCACGGTCCCTCCCGCCTGACGCAGGCGCTTATGGAACTGGGCGCCACGGTCTGCACCCCGGCGCCCACCTGCGGGGGCTGCCCTCTGGCGGATCGCTGCGGGGCGCGGCGGGCTGACCGTACCGGGGAGATTCCGCCCGTGGCGAAGCGGGCCAAGCCGAAGGCCTCCTCCCTCTGGCTGGTGGCCCTGGAAGCCGAGGGCCACGTGCTGCTGCATGCCCCGGCGGCGAAGGGCCTGCTGGCCGGCCTCTGGCGCTGGCCGGCGCTGGATGCGGAGGCGGTCCCCGCTGGCCGCGGCGCCGCGTCCCTCACCGCCTGGCCCGGCTGGATCCAGGTCTACACCCACCGCCGAGAGAGCGTGAGCCCACTGCACCTGCGCCTGGACAGGCGCTTCCAGGCGGCGGAGGGACTGCGCTGGATTCCCATCGGCGACCTCCCGGCCCTGCCCCTGGGCAAGCGGGACCAGCGCCTGCGCGATCTCCTCGCCACGCCGGGGCAGAGACCCCTCGAGGCGCCGGATCCCTTCGCCCTCATCGGAGCCTGTGCAGCCCCTTCGGCGTGATCCGCAGATCCAGGGGGGGCAGGCTCATGTCTCGCAAGGCGGCCTCGGCGGTCTCCCGGTGGCCGTCCTTCACCACCAGCAGGCAGCAGCCACCTCCGCCGGCCCCGCAGGGCTTCATGCCCGCATACCAGCCCTCGCGGCGGCCGCGCTCCCGCACGGCGCGCATGGCGTCCGTCTCCACCGCCGGTGAGAGCCGCACCCGGGCCTGCCCTTCCCGCTCCAGCAGCACGGCCACTTCGGCAGGGTCCGACGGCAGGGCCCGGGCCATCTCCCCGGCGATTCCCCGGATGTCGGACAGGGCCTGCCGGGTCTGGGCGTCGCCCTCGATGAAGCGCTTGTAGGCCTCCCAGTTGGTCATGCCCGAGTGGTGCGGCTTGCCCGTGTAGAACACCACCAGATCCGCCAGCAGGGTCGGGTGGGGGTCCAGCTGCTCCCAGCGCGGGGCGGGGCCGTCCCAGTGGAGCGCCAGGGCCCCGCCCAGGGCCGCCGGATAGTAGTCCTGCCAGCCCGCCGGAGTCTGAAGTTCTCGACTTTCCAGGTCACGCAGAATCGGCACTTTGCGGGCCAGACCTTCACCGGCCTCCTCGCCCAGGGCGCTGCCCAGCAGGCCCACTCCGAGGCAGGAGGACACCCCCAGGCCCGAGCCCTGCGGCACGGGGCTGTGGATGGACAGGGCCGCCGGCGGTGCGCCCGAGCCGTCCAGCACCCGCCACACCCAGGAAAGCCCCCTGGGCGGGCCCGCGGGCCAGGCGTCGAAGGCGAGGTCGATCCCCAGGTCCCGGCTGGTGAGCCGGTGGCCGGGGCCCCCGCGCACCACCTCCAGCTCGATCCACAGATCCACGGCGGCGTTCACCGTGAGGCAGCCGCCCATCATGGCGTAGATGGGCCACAGATCGAGGGTGCCGCCCGCGAAGTCGATGCGGACGGGAACCCGCCAGCTTTCCGGTTCCATGCGCTCAGAGCCCCAGGTCGCTCAGTTCCTGCTGGGCCGTGCGGGCCTCGGCGCTGCCTGAGAAGCCATCCACCAGCTCCCGGAAGGCCTTCACAGCCGCGGGCTTCAGCCCCTGCTTGAGGAGGCACTGGGCGCGCTTGAGCTTGGCGGGCAGGAACTGGGGCGAGGCGGCGTGGTCCTTGATGATGCGATCGAAGGCCAGCTGGGCTTTGTCGAAGGCCCGCAGGTTGTAGTGGCAGAGGCCGAGGAAGAACAGGGCGTCCGGCCGCTTGGCGCTCTGGGGGTAGTTCTTCAGGAAGTGGTCGAGGCCTTCGGCGGCCAGAGGATAGTTGCCGCGGTTGTAGTCCAGCACGGCGACGTTGAAGGCGCGCTCATCCTCGGAGGCCTGGGCCGCGGGCTGGCTCTCGGCGGGCGGCCGCGCCCCGGCCCTGGGCTGGCTGTTCAGGCGATTGTTCAGCACCCGGGTGGTGTCCTGCACCTGGCGCAGGCTCTCCTGCAGGTCGGCCTGGAAGCGGCGGTCCTGGGTGCGGGCCTCCTGGGCGGCCTTCTGCTCGGCCTCGGAGCGCTTGTTGCCGTCCTCGACCTGCTGGCGCAGCTTGAAGACTTCGAGCTTGAGGTCGCCCACTTCCTGCTCCACGCGGCGGAGCTGATCCTCGGAACTACATCCGATGGTGAGGAGGGCGGTCAGGGCCGGAAGGAGCAGCGTGCGGGCAGTCATGGGGCCTCCGGGGTGCCTGTTCATCCTAAACGAAAAGCGGGGGCCGAGGCCCCCGCTTCGCGTGATGCGGAACGCTTACTTGAGCTTGAACTCGCCGCGGCGGTTCTGACTCCAGCAGATCTCCTTGGCTTCGGTGCAGAGGGGCTTCTCCTTGCCATAGCTGATGGTGGTGAAGCGAGCCTCGTCGACGCCCAGGGTCTTCAGGTAGGCCAGGGCGGCGGCGGCACGGCGGTTGCCGAGGGCCAGGTTGTACTCGTTGGTGCCGCGCTCGTCGCAGTGGCCTTCGATCTCGAGCTTGGCGGCGGGGAAGGCCTTCATGAAGTCGGCGATGCCCTGGAGGAGGGCGCGGTCGGCTTCCTTGATGTCGGACTTGTCGTAGTCGAAGTGGATGGTCTTGAGGGCAGCCTCGGCGGCCTTCTTGTAGGCGGCGGCCTTCTCGGCCTCGGCGGCGGCCTTGCGGGCGGCTTCCTCGGCGGCGGCCTTGCGGGCGGCTTCCTCGGCGGCGGCCTTGTCGGCGGCGGCCTTGTCGGCGGCGGCCTTGTCAGCGGCATCCTTGTCGGCCTTGGCCTTGTCCCAGCCATCGTACCAACCCTGCATCTTGTGCGGGTTTTCCTTGGCTTCCTTGGCGCTCAGATAGGGATTGGTCTCGCGGGCCTTACCGTCCTTGAAAGCCTGGTAGCCCTCGTTGAAGGCCGCCTGGGTCTCCTGCTTGATCTGCTCGGCGGTCTTGGGGGGCTTGCAAGCGAGGCTGCCGAGCGTGAGCACGATGGCAGCGGGGACGAGGTAGGTTCCGTATCTCATGGGATTGTTCCTCCTGGATGAGCCTGAGTATAGATGGATGACACTCAGGAAATTGTCATTTATTTTTTAACGCCCTCGCGTCCACTTGGGGCTTTGGCAGCCGGGAAGCTCGGTCATCCGGACCACCTGCCGTCCGGAGAGGTCCGTAGTGAAGATCTGCATGGAGCCGAACCGGTTGCTCGTAAACACAAGCCTGCGCTCATCCGGCGACCAGGCCGGCGACTCCGAGGTGCTCACGCCGGTCGTGATCTGATAGGCCTTTCCTTCTCCCAATTTATAGATAAAAAGATCGAACTTGCCCTCGAACCGCGACACATAGGCGATCATGGCGCCGTTGGGGCTCCAGGCCGGACTGGCGTTGTACATGCCCTCGCCGGTCAGCCGGCGGAGGTTGGAGCCATCATCCTGCATGAGAAACACCTGGGGGCCCCCTTCCCGATCCGAGGTGAATGCGATCTGGGTTCCGTTGGGGTTCCAGCTTGGTTCAGTATTGATGCCATTACCGTCGGTCAGACGCCGTGCGCGTCCTGAGTCCAGATCCAGCACCATGATGTCGCTGTTGCCGCGCCGGTCGCCCTGGACGAAGGCCAGGCGGCGGCCGTCCGGAGACCACACCGGCGTGGAGACCATGGCTCCCGAACCGGTGGCCGGATAGAGCTTCTCGTGGGCGCCATCCCGGCGGCGCTGGCCCCAGATCTCGGGCGCGCCGCCCTTGTAGGTGACGTAGGCCAGGCGGCCGTCCGCCGCCACGGTGGGAGACAGGGTGAGGCTGCCGTGCCGGGTGAGCTGGACCTGGTTCGCGCCGTCGCGGTCGATCTGGAACAGTTCCTTCACACCCGGCGCGATCTGGCGGACGAAGACCACCCGGCTGGAAGCCACGCCGCGCTCTCCAGTGAGCCGGGCCACGAGATCATCGGCGAGGGCATGGGCCAGGCGGCGGAGGGGGACCATCCGATCGGCCTTGTAGGGCTTGGTGAAGACCGCCTTCTCCGCGGCGGTGTCGAGAGCGGAGGCTTCGAGCTGGAGATCGCCCGCGGCCGCCCTGGTGAGCCCGACGTTCAACAGCCACTGGGCCCCGGCCTCCTTCCAGGCCTTCGCCGGCGCGGAGCCGGCGGGCAGCCTCTCCTGCAGCACCGCGAAGACTCCAGTCTCGTCCAGATCGCGCTTGAGCACCGCGGTGAACTCCGAAGCCACCTGCGCATCATCGAGCCCGGATACCTTCGGGGGGGCCATGCCCAGCACCAGCTTGGCGCTGCTGGAAGCGCTCAGCACCACCTCCGTCTGCTGGGCCTGGAGGGCCAGCGCGGTGAGGGCGAGCAGGAAGGTCCGAACGAGGAATCGCGGCATGACAGCTCCGGGCCTGGGGAAGAGTCCAGCCTATCAGATCGGGTTTTGACGCCCGGCCTGCGGGTCTCCCAGCCGGTGGATGAGGCTTTCATTGGCCGGCGGGACGGGCAGGTTCGCCATCTCTCCCGGCGAGAACCAGCCCCAGGCCAGGTCCGTGCGCGGCCGGCCCGGCGCTTCGACCAGGAAGGGGTGGAGGCGCACCGGCCCTTCCAGGACCGGCAGCGCGGTGGCCGCTTCGAGTTCCAGCCCGATCTCCTCCAGGAGCTCCCGGCGCAGCGCCTCGAGCGGCGTCTCCGCAGGCTCCACCTTCCCGCCCGGGAATTCCCACAGGCCCGGGAGCACCGGATTCGAGCCCGCCCGGCGCTGGAGGAACCAGCGTCCCTCCCGGCCGATCAGAGCCAGGGCCACCTCCGTCATTCCAGGCCTTCCCGGTTCGCGAACTGGGCCAGGCGGTCTGCATAGCGCCGGCGCAGGGTCTCCACCCACACCAGCTTCAGCCGGCCGTAGGCGGGCCTCAGATCGGTCCCCACCCAGGCCTGCAGCTCCGCCACGCTGGCGCAGTGGTCGAGGCTGTGGTGGAGCGCATCGCGCAGTTCCTCGTCCACGCGCTGGAGGGCGGCCACGGGCGCGTAGCTGATGCGGTGGACGGGAGACACGCCCAGCGCGACGATCCGGGCCCGGTGGAGGGCCGTGCCGTAGCCCTTGTGCTGGCCGAAGCCATAGCCCGGGTAGGCCTCCTCCAAGGCGATCATGAAGGCATCCCGATGGGCCTTGGCCAGGATGCTGGCCGCCCCGATGGCGCAGCTGATGGCGTCCCCGTCCACCACCAGGCGCTCCGGCAGGCCCGTCTTCGGCCCACGGTTGCCATCGATGAACAGGAGGCGGGGGCGGAGGGACAGGTCCTTCACACTCTGCCGCATGGCCATCAGGGTGGCTTCCAGGATGTTCTCCCGGTCGATGGCCATGGGCTCCACCTCGGCGATGCCGTAGGCCGGCAGGATGGCCTTCAGCTCGGCCGCCAGGACCTCGCGCTTCTCCGGCGTCAGCTGCTTGCTGTCCCGGACGCCCCTCAGCACGTGGCCCCACCGCCGCACGGTGTCCGCATCCAGCACCGCGCAGGCCGCCACCACCGGGCCCGCCCAGGCGCCACGGCCCGCCTCGTCCACGCCGCCCCAGGCCACGCCCGGCGGCACGTTGCCGAGATCCCAGTCCAGGGGATTCACAGGATCACCCGGAGAGGAACGGGAACTTCCCCCGGCGGGAGGGATGGTTGCGGAAATCCAGAATCGGGCCTGTCCATGCGCCCAAGGTACCGCGAATCCGGCGGACCTCATCTGCGATACACTGGGGACCTTCAAGACCAGTAAGCGTCGGTGTCCCGCCCCATAGGCAGGATGAAGGTTTGCCCCTCCATCATTCACGGATATCCCATGAGACTCCTCGCCGCCCTGCTCCTCCCCGCGCTTCTGCTCGGGCCCATCCTCCGGGCCCAGGAGACGGCCCTGGCTCCGGCCGTCAAGGCGCGGGTCACCGAAGCCAGCTTCGAGGTGGTGGTCCTCCGTCCCGACCCGGACAAGGATCCCGTCTCCTACGAGAAGGAGCTGCCCTGGGACCTGGTGCCTTTCAACATCCGCAATGACCGCTACATCTCCATCGGCACTGCCTTCGCCGTCTCGAAGACCGAGCTGGTCACCGCGCACCACGTCTTCAAGCCGGTCCATGCCTCCATGGGCTACCAAACCTGCTTCATCCGGGACGCCAAGCAGAACGTCTGGGAGGTGGACCAGATCCTCGCGCTCGACGAGCAGCGGGACGTGATCAGGTTCACGGTCAAGGGGCGGACCTTCGACCGGTGGTTGGACCTCCGACCCGGATTCCAGGTCAACGAGACTGTGTTCACCGTGGGCAATGCCTATGGCGAGGGCCTCGTGATCCGCCCCGGCGAAGTGATCGGCACGCTGCCCGAGCCCATGCGCGGCGCCTGGAGCATCCTGAAGAGCAGCGCCGGCGTGAACCCCGGCAACTCCGGCGGCCCGCTGGTGGACCCGCAGGGGCGCGTGGTGGGCCTGGTGCAAGGGAAGAAGGACAACATCTGCTATTCGCTCCCCACCGACGAGCTGAAGGCCGTGAAAGCCAACACCGCGGCCTTCGACAACAAGATCAGCTTCTCCTTCGCGCTGTTCCCAGAAAACTCCAAGGCCCTCGACCGGACGTTCAACCTGCCCCTGCCCCGCCGCTACGCCGACCTCCGGAAGGAGCTCGCGGCCCGGGAATCCGCGTTCTACACCCAGTCCATGGACAATCTCTTCAGCAGCCTCGGCGCGGAGTTGTTTCCGGGGGGCGAGGCCAGTGAGGCCGCCATCGGCGACATCCCGACCAGCACGGATCCCGAGGTCATCTTCCGGGACAAGACCACCAAGACCTGGAGCATCTCCGGCCTGGAGTACAAGAGCAACGAGATCCCCAAGAACGGCCGCCTCCGCTACGCCCAGGCGAACGGCGTGTACCTCTTCAGGATCCACCGCCCGGACGGGGTCAGCCTCGCCGACCTCCTCGCGAAGCCGAAGCTCACCATGGACCTCCTGCTCAAGGGCGCCCAGGTCACGCGCACCGTCGGCGGGCAGGACATCCGCGTGACCTCGTTCGGCCAGCCCTACCAGATCCAGCCCCACATCGACCGCTTCGGCCGCCCCTGGCAGCAGGCCATCTGGTTCACGCCCTACGACGACGGCACGGTTCTCACCTACACGACCGTCGTGCCCTCGGGCGTGGTGATGGCCGTCAAGTTCGTGGATTCCTCGTCCCTGATGCCCTGGCTCTACGACCTGTCGAAGTTCCTGGACTACACCTACGTGCCCTACGGCGGCAAGCTCAGCGACTGGGTGGAGTATCTTCAGCACCGCGAACAGGTCCCTTCCGCGCTCAAGGACATGGCCTTCACCTTCAAGGAGGGCCGCTCCCTCCATCTCCAGGCCCTCTGGGCGAAGCTGGACCTGGATGCCTCCCACGTGGACCTGTCGCCCAAGGCCTTCCTCATCCTGAACATGGGCTTTTCCCGACGAGGAGAGGACGTCGCCTGGGACCTGCGCCGCGTGAGCATCTCGGAGGACGAGGAGGACAACTACTTCGTCGTGCTCAAGCACATCCATCCCACGCCGGGCGTGCCGGAGGGGGACCAGAAGCACTGGAAGGAGATCGCGAAGCAGCGGCATCCCTACACCCAGCGCACCTTCGAGGAGGACGGCGCCAGCCGGATCGCCGCGGTGCATCCCGCCTTCCTCAAGCCCGGCGCCGCTCCGGCCGAGAGCCCGGACCTGTATACCCTCTACCTGGCCCGTGTGGGCAAGGTGGACGACAAGGAGATGCAGACCCGGATCCAGGCGCTGCTCCGGGCCATCACTCCCGTCAACGGAGCGTCCGGAATCCAGGTGGTGCGGACGCAGGCCCCAGCCGCACCCGCCGCGGCGCGCTAGCTCAGCACTTCAGGGACTCCCAGGCGATCAGCCAAGTCAACCCGGATCGGGCCCGAGCTTGGCGCTGCGGGGCAGCGTCAAGTGACAAGGCCTGACCGGGTTGAAGCCAGCTAGCACTTCAGGGACTCCCAGGCGATCAGCCAAGTATCCATCACCCCTCGAAAATGACTCCTCACAGGCCCCGGCTGATAGATGGCCCGGATGGGGATGTGCGCCCAGCGCAGGTTCCAGTCCGCGGCCTTCATCGAGATCTCCATCTCGATGGCGAAGCCTGTGGAGCGGAGGTCCAGCCGGTCCAGCACCTTCTTGCGGATCATGCGGAAGCCGCTCTGGCTGTCCTCCCAGGTCACGCCCGCGATGCGGCCCAGCGTCCAGGTGCCCAGCGCATTGGTGCGCCAGCGCTTGGGCGGGATCTTGGCCCGGTCCAGGAAGCGGGAGCCGATGAGGAAGTCGGTCCTGGGATGGGCGGCGAGATGCTCCAGGAACCGCTGGAGATCCGCCGGATCGTGCTGGCCGTCGGCATCCAGGAACAGATAGAAGTCGAAGGCATCGGGGCGCAGCCGGGCGATGCCCGCCCGCAGGGCCTGACCTTTGCCCCCGCCCTGCCCGGGCCCCAGGCGCAGCACCTCGGCGCCGTGGCCGGCGGCCACGGCGCCGGTGCGGTCCGCGGACCCGTCATCCACCACCAGCACGCGGTGGAGGCCGAAGGGCCGCAACCCCTCCAGCACCGGCCCGATGCGATCCGCCTCATTGTGGGCGGCGAGGATCGCGGCGATCCTCACCGGCGCACGCCCCGCCTGACCGGGGCGGCGGGATGGGGCTGGCCGTAGGAGGCGGCGAAGGCCGCCCGCTGGGCGGCGCCGACCCGGGGATCCGGCGTCAGCCGGTAGGTGCGTTCGGGATTCTCGGCCAAGGCCACTTCCACGTGGAAGACCCGCCCGCGATCCGCGACCAGCACCGCCACCTTCCCGCCGGGCCCAGGCTCCGCCAGGCACCGCTGGGCCTCTGCTGCGGTCGTGGTGCGCCACCCCTCTACGGCGAGGATCTCCATGCCGAAGCTGAGGCCGGCTCCCGCTGCGGGGCTACCGGGAATGACGTTCTGGATGACGGGCCCGTTGGAGGCCAGCACGAGACCCGTCCACGCACGGGCGCGTCGCTGCGCCGCGGGATCACTCGCCTCCTCGATGGAGAGGCCTTCCCAGGGCGCCTTGGCTTCCATGACCAGGCCGAAGGCCCGGCGCAGCTGGGCGGAATCCAGTTCGGCGCGCCCGGAAATGTAGGCATCCCAGAAGGGCGCAGGGTCTTTTCCCGAGAGCTCCCGGAAGGCCCGGCGCACATCCGCATCAGTGAGTCCGTCCTCGCCATGCCGCGCCCAGAGCTGCGCGAAGAGGTCCGCCAGGCCGGCCCTGCCCCGGCTCCCCTCGCGGAGGGCCGCGTCCATGAGCCAGGCGACCATCTCACCCTTGTCGTAGTAACTGACGGAGCTGTTGGGACTGAACTCGTGCTGCTTGTAGAAGCGGATCCACGCGTCCCAGCTGGCCTCCTCCAGGCTCTGCTCCAGACGGCCGGGGCGCTGCACCTGCTCGCTCCAGCACTTGGCCAGTTCCTTAGAGGCATGGCTCCAGGGCACCACGCCGGCCCGCAGGACGATCACATGCTCCATGTACGAGGTGAGCCCCTCGTGGAACCAGAGCATCTTCGTGGGGTTCTCCCGGCTGTAGTCGAAGGGGCCCAGCACCGGGTCGTGGAGGCGCTTCACGTTCCAGGCATGGAAGAACTCGTGGGCCACCAGCTGGAACAAGGCGTAGTAGCCCTCCGGCTTGTCGAAGGCGTGGCTGTCCGCGATGAGGCTGGTACAGTCTTTGTGCTCCAGCCCGCCGCGCAGCTTGGGCGTGAAGGTGAAGAAGAAGACGTAGCGCCTGAAGGGGAACCCGCCGAAGATGGCACCCGCGGCCTCGACGATCTGGCGGGTGGCCTCGACCATGCGGCCCTCGTCGCCGTTGTGCCGCCCTGTGAAGACCAGCTCGAAGACTGTGCCGCCGGCCCTGAAGCTGCGGGTGCGGAACGCGCCCAGCTCGAAGGGCGAATCCACCAGCGTGTCGAAGTCCTTCGCCAGGTACCCGCCCTGCTCCTGCGGCAGGGCCGAGGCCACCTTCCAGTCCGCGGGGAAGCCCTCGAAGCGCACCTCCACGGGCCGGTCCAGCTGGCCCTCCAGGTAGAGGAAGGTGGCGGCGGGGATGATCTGGGCGTGGCTGGCGTCCAGGTGGTTGGTGCGCACGGTGAGGTCGTTGCCGTACACGCGGTACTTCACCGTGAGTTCCCGCTTCGAGGGCGGCAGCTGCCAGCGCTGCTTGTCGAGCTTGTCCAGCGGACGTTCCTTCCGCCCCTCCAGGAGGCGCACCCGATCCACGAGGCGAGCGTAGTCCCGCACCAGGTACGAACCCGGCGTCCAGGCGGGCATCGCCGCGACAGCGCCGGAGGCCAGGGCCTCCGGGGGCAGTGTCAGCGTCACTTCGAAGAGGTGCTGGGCCAGGTCCAGCGGACGGAGGACGGCCCGGATCGGGGCGAGCTTGGCCATGATGTCCTTCCTCGGATCTGTCAGCCCTGGACGCCGTGCAGCCAGCGGCGGGCCACCCAGCGCACCTCGTCCCCGGAGATCTGGTACTGCGGATCCCGGAGCTTCTCCTCGATGAGGGCACCCACCAGGGAGGTGAACAGCAGCACTTCCTTGCGGGCCTGCTCCAGGCCCGTGCCGAACACGTGGTTCATGAAGAGACCCAGCGGACTCAGGCCCTTCTCCACGAGGGGCATGAGGTCCCGGAAGCCTGAATCCGGCGACGGCACGGCGATGGAGCGCAGGATGAAACCGGTGAATTCCTGGCTCTCCAGGAGCAGATCCAGGTAGGCCTGGACCAGCTTCACACAGGCCTCGTCGATGGCCTTGGTGCCCCGGATGGGAGCCGCCAGGAAGGGCTCGACCAGGGCCTGGATGCGCACGGCCATGGCCGAGAGCGAAACCAGGCAGAGCTGGCGGAAGAGCCCCTCCTTGCTGCCGAAGTGGTAGTAGAGGGTGGGCTTCGAGACGCCCGCCTCCTCGGCCACCTCCTTCACCTGCACACCGTCGTAGCCCTTGGCTGCGAAGTGGGACAGGGCCGACAGCAGGAGGCGGGCCTTGAGGTCGCCGCCCTCGCTGAGCCGTGCCAGCGCCTGGTGGAAGCTCGCACCGGCATGGGCCCCGAGCGCGTCGGGCCCGAAGACCGGCACCATCTCTTTGAGACCGTGGTCGGGAACTGTGGACATAGGCTGCCTCGGAGGACACTCCAGGATGCCACGGTTGGGCTTACCTCTGGTCAAGAGACCTAATGGACCGCAGATCGCCAGGGCTGTGTCTGGATGGTCTCCGCCTCCCGGTCCAGCCACCAGTCCAACCGCTGCTGGACGACCGCGCGGCCGAACCGCTCCTCCGCCAGGCTCCGGTAGGCGTGGGCATGGCCGGCCTCGCAACGCTCCAGCTCCAGCAGGAAGGCCAGCCAGGGAGCGGCCCCCAGGGTCGGATGGCCGGCCGTGGCCTGCTCCAGCAGCCAGAGCCGCTCGCAGCTGCGGGCCTCGATGATCGCGGCGATGAGGAGCTGGTCCAGCAGGCCCTTCGAGGCCAGCCGGTGGAGTTCGTGCGCGTAGGGGTTCCCCCGGTCGGGCTGCAGGGTCCAGCCAAAGTCCTGGATTCCCTCCAGCACCCGCCGGTAGTGGTCCAGCTCCTCGTCCGCCAGCCGGCTCAGCAGGCCGGAGGCGTGGGCCTGGTCGCCCAGGTGCCGGGCCAGATTCATGGCCGTGAGGGCCGCCTTCTTCTCGCAGTGGGCATGGTCTGACAGCAGGGCCTCGGGATCCGCCAGGGCCGCCTCGGCCCAGGCGGCGGGGGTCTCGGCCCGGAGTGCCAGCGGCGGTGTGAAGGGGGTCATGGGCGGGCTCCGGAGAGGCCGTTCAGCCCCAGGGCGCAGGCGATGACCGCCCCGCCAGCGGCCAGCCTCGGCCAGTCGACGGCTTCGCGGAACACCAGGCCCGAGGCCAGGATGGCCAGGGGGATCTTCATGTTGTTGAAGACGGCCAGGGTGCCGATGTCCGTCCGGCGCGCCCCGGCGTTGAAGAGGAAGAATCCCAGCCCCGAGGCCACCACGCCCAGGTAGACGAGCACGGCCACCTGCCGACTATCCATGGCGGCCACCTTGGCCCAGGGGATGGTGGGCGCCGCCATGGCCACGGCCACCGCAGAGGCGCCCAGGTACAGGAGGCCCATGAGGTCGCGGTCCCGTTTGCCCGAGGCCGGGGCCAAGCGCCGGTAGAGCACCTGGCCCAGGGCGAAACACAGGTTCGCCCCCTGCATCAGCAGGAAGCCCGCCAGGATCCCCTTCCGGCCCAGCCCGGACCAGACGCAGATGCCCGTCCCCAGCACCGCCAGGGCCGCCGTGAGCAGGAACAGCCAGGAGAACCGCCCCCGCAGGAGATCCGCCGTGAGCGTCACGAACAGGGGCGTGAAGATCGTGAACAGCGCCACCTCGGAGGACTGCAGCCAGCGAAAGGAGGCGATGTAGAGCAGGTACATGAGGCCGAACTGCAGCGCCCCGATGCCCGCGAAGGCCAGCACCTGGCCCCGGGACAGCCCCTTCACATCCAGGAAGGGCAGGAACACCAGGGCCGCCAGGAGGGTCCGTGCCGCGGTCACGAAGGGGGCCCCCAGGCCGCTCACCTGGGCCGTGAGGCCGAAGGACAGGGCCCAGAGGATCGAGACGATGAGCAGCAGGGACATGGCACTCCGTGGGAGGTGGCGGATTCAGCCGAGGCTTCGCCCCAGCTTCAGGAAGATCTCGCGCCAGGGATCCGGCAGGGCCTCCGCGTCCCGGGCGATGGTGGCCTCGTCGCCGCGGACGAAGGGCCCCGTGCGCCCGGCGGCCCCGAGGGCCGCCACATTGTGCAGGGTGGCTTCCGCCAGCGGCAGCAGACCCCGACCCGGCAGCGCCACACCGTGGGCGCGCAGCAGGGCCTCGGCCCCCAGCCACAGCGAAGCCGCGTGACCCGAGCTGAGGACCGCCGCCGCGTGGTAGAGCGGCTTCAGCTCCCCGGGCAGATCGAAGGCTGCAAAGCCCAGATCGCCGAAGGCCCGGCGCAGGAGGTCCGGCACGGCTCCGGTGACGGCCACGGGCGTGCCGGTCCAGTCCCGGGGCTCGCCATCGAAGCTGGTGAGAGGGTGGGCGCAGGGAATCCCCGGCAGGTGCAGGCTGCCGGCCAGGTGCACGCAGCGGCCCGGGAAGGCCGCGGCCAGCTCGGCCACTGCGCGATCCGGCACCGCGAGAAGCACCAGCCCCCCGGGCCGGGCGTCGTGGTCCAGCAGCGCCACCCGCGGCCCCCAGGCCGCCGCCAGCGCGCGGCCGGCGCGGCCACGACCCAGGATGGTGAACTCGGGAGCCATGGGGACAGTGTGGCGCAAATCAGCCTGCAGTCCTCAGTCTTCAGTCTTCAGTCTTCAGTCCTCAGTCCGGACTCCAGACTCAATTCCCTTAGACTTCCCCCATGCCCCGCACTTCCCCCGCCCCCTGGGCCCTGCCACCTGAGATGCCGTGGCCGCGGTTCTGCCGGCTGCTGCGGCATCCGGAGCCGCCCCGGGGGTGGCTGGAAGCCGCGGCGGAGCTGCCGGAGCTGCGGAAGCGCCCCCTCCTGCTGCGCTGGATCGCCCAGCACCCAAAGGCCCCGGCCCATCTGCGCTCCGCGCTCATGGTCCGCCTGCCCTGGCGCGCCCTGGCGGCGGTGGCGGTGGATGCGGAGGCCCATCCCCAGGCGCGCCAGCAGGCCACGGAAAAGCTCCAGCGGCTCTGGGCGGTCATGACCACGGGGGAGCGCCGCAGCTTGGCCCTGCACGCGCCCCGGCCGCTGTGGGCCCTGGTGTGGCGGGCGCCGGACCTCGGCGTGCTGGCCGCCTTCCTCCAGAATCCGAAGCTGGGCATGGAAGCCCTGGTGGCCCTCATCCAGCCGCCCCTGCGCCCCCCCCAGGTCGAGGCCCTGGCCGCCTCCCGCTGGCGCGACACGGGGCCGGTGGCGGACCAGGTGCTGCGCGCCCTGGACCGCAGCCTGGCCCTGCCAGACTCAGGCCTCGCCCTGGGCCATGCGGCGCCCTGGATCAAGGCCATGGACGAAGACGCCCGCATCCTCGCCGCCAGCCGGATCCTGACGCCGGCCCTGCGGCGGATGGTGCATCCGCGAAGAGAGAGTGAAGGCTAGACCCTCTTCAGCACTTCCGCCACGCACCGCTCGATGCCCACGAACACATCGCTCAGCCGCGCGTCGTCGAACATGTAGGCGGGCGTGGTGACGAGCTTGCAGGCTTCGTCGATGACGATCTCCCTCGCGCTGGGCGTGTCCTTGTGGTGCTGGCCCAGCTTGTTCACGGCGGCGGCGCAGCCGGCGTCGTTGCCCAGGGTGAGGTCCGCGGAAGCCTTGCCCGCCAGGGCCAGGGCCACCAGGGCCGGGGCAATGCAGATGGCACCCACCGGCTTCTTCGCGTCGAAGAAGGCCCTCACGAAAGCCGCCACGTCAGGCCGAACCTCGCCCTCGGCGCCCTTGAAGGCAAAGGTGCAGTGATTCTTGGCCACGCCGTACCCGCCGGGCATCACCAAGGCATCGAAGTCCGCAGCCTTCGCCTCCGCCAGGTCCAGGCACTGGCCCACCCGCGCGATGCGGCTGGACTCCTCCAGGATGTTGCGCCGGGCGCCCGGCACCGGCTGGCCCGTGACGTGGTTGATCACATGGTGCTGGTCGGCGTTGGGGGCGATGCACTGGAAGGCGGCGCCATGCTGGTCCAGGGCCAGCATGGTGAGTACGGCCTCGCGTACCTCCGCCCCGTCCAGATGGCCGCAACCGGCCAGCAGCACCGCGACCTTCGGGGTCTTCGCCATGGGAGCCTCCTGATGGATGGGTCGATTATCCACCCCGGGAACAGGCGCCCCAGGCAATTCGTCTACCCTGGTCGAATGCGCCTCTCCTCCCGTCTTCCGCCCGGCTTCGAGCTGAACGCCCTGTCGGCTCTGCTGGCGCGGCTGCGCTCGGAGGGCCGGCCGGTCCTCGACCTGACGGGTTCCAACCCCACCCGCTGCGGATTCGCCTACCCCGAGGCGGACATCCGCGCGGCCCTGTCGGTCCCCGCGGTGCTGGGCTACGATCCCGACCCGCAGGGATCGCGGATCGCCCGCGAGGCCATCGCGACGCACCACGGCCACGGCCTGCGGGCCGGAGAGCTGCTGCTCACGGCCTCCACCAGCGAGGGCTACGGCCTGCTCTTCAAGCTGCTGGGCGATCCCGGCGACGAGGTGCTGGTGCCCAGCCCCAGCTATCCGCTGTTCGACTGGCTGGCGCGGCTGGAGGGCCTCCAGGCCCGCCCGGTCCCCTCGTACTTCCACGATCGCTGGCACCTGGATCTCGGCGCCCTCGAAGCGGCGGCGGGCCCCCGGACCCGGGCCGTCGTGGTGGTGAACCCCAACAATCCCACCGGCCACTTCCTGTCCAGGGCGGAATGGTCCGCCCTCACGGCACTCTGCGGCAGGCTCGGTCTGGCCCTCCTGGTGGACGAGGTCTTTGCGGACTATGCCCTGGAGCCGCCCGCCGACCGCCTGGCCACGGCCCTCCTGGACCCGGACCCGCCCTGTCCGGTCTTCCTGCTCTCGGGCCTCAGCAAGGTGGCGGCCCTGCCCCAGCTCAAGCTCGGCTGGATCGCCGCCCGCGGGCCCGGCGCGGCGGAATGCCTGGACGCCCTGGCCTTCCTGGCGGACCAGTACCTGTCCGTGTCCGCCCCCGCGCAGGCCGCAGCCCCGGCGCTGTTGGCCCTCGCGCCCGGCATCCGCGGCCAGGTGCTGGCCCGCCTGCGGGCCAACCTCGCCAGCCTGGACGCGGCGCTGACCGCCCATCCCCACCTGTCCAGGCTGCCTGTGGAGGGCGGCTGGTCCGTCCTGCTCCGCCGGCCCGCCGTGGATGGGGACGAGGCCTGCGCCCTGCGCCTGCTCGAACAGAGTGGCGTCCTGGTGCATCCCGGGTCCTTCTTCGACCTCCCCGGCGACGGCCACCTGGTGCTGAGCCTCCTCACTCCGGAAGAAACCTTCCGGGATGGGCTGGCCCGCATCTTCCCCTCCCTCTGACCGGCCTGCATAATCACCGGGATCCCATGAGCCCCCTCGCCTCCTGCCCCAGCTGCGGTGCCTCCCTGAGCTTCCGGCCCGGGACCATGGTGGCCGTCTGTTCGTACTGCAAGGCCCTGGCGGCCCGGCGCGACCGGGATCCCGAGCTCATCGGCAAGGTCGCCGACCTGGTGGAGACGGGCTCACCCCTGGGCCTGGGCGCCACGGGACGCTACACGGGACGGTCCTTCACACTCGCCGGCCGGGTGCAGCTCAAGCATCCCCTGGGTGGCATCTGGGACGAGTGGTACCTGGCCCTGGACGACGGCCGCTGGGGCTGGCTGGCGGAGGCGCAGGGCCGCTTCTACCTGACCTTCACCCAGACGCCCCACGGCGTGCTGCCCACCCCGGCGGACCTGCAGGTCGGCGGGCTTGCGGACCTGGGGCCCGACGGCCTCTGGACCGTGGGGGAAGTCAGCGAGGCCTCCTTCCACAGCGCCGAGGGCGAGATCCCATGGGCCGTGGAGCCCGGCGCCAGCTACCGCTACGCGGACCTGTCGGGCCGCAATGGCGCCTTCGCCACCCTCGACTACGGCGAGGATCCGCCCCTCTTCTTCCTGGGCCGCGAGATCGCCCTGGCCGAGCTCGGCATCCAGGGCGGAACCCGCAAACCGCCCAAGGTGGGCACCCAGAGTCTCAACTGCCCCAAGTGCGGCGGCGCCCTGGCCCTCCGCGCCCCGGACCAGACGCTGCGCGTGGGCTGCCCCAGCTGCGGCAGCCTGCTGGCGGCCGAGGGCGGCAAGCTGGCCTTCCTCAAGAGCCTGAAGCAGCCGCACCAGGATGTGGTGATCCCCCTGGGCGCGGAAGGCACCCTGCGCGGCGAGTCCGTCATCTGCATCGGCCAGCTGCGGCGGAGCTGCCACGTCGAGGGCACCGACTACCCGTGGAACGAGTACCTGCTGCTGGACAGCCACCACGGCTTCCAGTGGCTGGTGCAGAGCGACGGCCACTGGAGCCTGGCCGTGGCCGTGGCGCCGGGCGAGGTCCCCCAGGTCCGCGACGGGCAGAAGAACCTCTGGACCCAGGGTCACAACTGGCGGCGCTTCCAGGATGTGGAGGCCGTCGTAGAGGGCGTCTGGGGCGAGTTCTACTGGACCGTGGAGCAGGGCGAGCGGGTGGAGGTGGCCGAGTTCGTGGCGCCGCCCCGCAGCCTCACCCGCGAGCGCCAGGCGCACAAGGGCGGGGGCGGTGAGGTGAACTGGAGCCTCTCCACCTACCTGGAGCCCCGGGAGGTCTGGGCCGCCTTCAGGCTCGAAGGCGTGCCGCCCGAGCCCACCGGCATCGCCTCCTTCCAGCCCAATCCCCACAAGGCGGCACTGGCGAAATCCGCCCTCTGGCTCGTGGGAGCCCTGGGCCTCCTGCTGCTGCTCGTGATGGTGGAGTCCATCACCCACCGCAACACCGAGCTGTTCCACCGGCAGCTGAACCTGTACGACCTGGCCCGGATCCAGGCCGACGCCCCGGGCGCCGCCCGGCAGGGCATTCCGGCCCGGAGGCCGCCGGCCCCGGTGGGCTCGACCGCGCCGGCCCCTGCAGAAGCCCAGGAACCCGTGTTCTTCTCCGATCCCATCGAGATCAGGGATGCCCACCGGAACCTGGCCGTCACCCTCAGCGCCCCCGTGAACAACAGCTGGGTGGGCCTGGAAGGGGCCCTGGTGAGCGAGACCACCGGCGTGGCGGAGCTCTTCCTCGTGGAATCGAGCTGGTACCACGGCGTGGATGGCGGCGAGTCCTGGTCCGAGGGCGACCAGGCCCAGACCGTGTTCCTCAGCGCCGTGCCGGCGGGCAGCTATGTGCTGCGCCTCGCCCCCCAGTGGGACGGGAAGGTGCCGCCCGTCCGGGTCATCGACGTGCGCCTGCGCCAGGGCGTCATGCGCTGGCTGTATCCGGGCCTGGCCCTCCTGGCCATCCTCGTGGTGCCCCTGCTCATGGTGTTCCGCATGGCGGCGTTCGAAAGCCGACGCTGGCAGGAGAGCATGTACGCGCCGAACGTGGGCGCCTCCGGGAGTGACGACTGATGCGCATCCTCTATCTGCTCTTCCTCGGCGGCGGGTTCAGCCTCATGGTGGCCAACGGTTTCCTCGGCCGCGAGTTCTTCGGGAACCGGCGCCGCGCCGACCTGCCGCCCAGTGTGCGCCAGACCCCCGGCGCCTACCGCACCTTCCTGCACAACAACGGCTTTCACGGAGGCAAGTGATGATCACGAACCAGCTGCTCCACCAGCTCCTCGTCGCCGCCGTCTTCTCCCTTCTCGGCCTCGTCATCCTCGGCGTGGTCTGGCTGGTGCTCGTGAAGATCCTGCCCTTCTCCCTCCGCAAGGAGATGGAGGACGACCAGAACATCGCCCTCGGCATCGTCCTCGGCAGCCTCATCCTGGGCATCAGCCTCATCATCGCCGCCGCGATCCATGGGTGAGCCCGGCCCTGAGGCGCCGCCATCGACCCTCAAGGCGCCGCTGCTGTTCATCAGCGTACTGCTCATCGCCAGCTGCGGGCTGATCTACGAGCTGGTGGCCGGAACCCTGTCGAGCTACCTGCTGGGGGACTCGGTCACGCAGTTCTCCACGGTGATCGGGGTCTACCTCAGCGCCATGGGGCTGGGCTCGTACCTCTCGAAGTTCCTCCAGCGGGGCCTGGCGCGGCGCTTCGTGGACCTGGAGCTGGCGGTGGCCCTGGTGGGCGGCTTCTCGGCCCCCATCCTCTTCCAGGCCTTCGCCCACACCCACGCCTTCCGGGTCGTGCTCTACGGCGTGGTGATGGCGGTAGGCACCCTGGTGGGGCTGGAGATCCCCATCCTCATGCGCATCCTCAAGGACCAGGTGCGCTTCAAGGACCTGATCGCCGGCGTGCTCACCCTCGACTACGTGGGCGCCCTCTTCGCCTCCCTGCTCTTCCCGCTGCTCCTCATGCCCAAGCTGGGCCTGGTGCGGACGAGCCTCCTCTTCGGCCTGCTGAACGCCGCCGTGGGCCTGTGGTCCACCTACCTGCTGGCCTCCCAGCTGGGCCCCACCCGGCTGATCCGCCTGCGCTGCCTCGCGGTCATGGCCCTGCTGGCCGTGGGGCTGGGGTTCGCCGGGAAGTTCACCTTGGCCCTGGAGGAGGAGATCTTCGCCGACGAGATCGTCTACGCCAAGGACAGCGCCTACCAGCGGATCGTCCTCACCCGCGGCCGGGGCAGCTTCCAGCTCTTCCTCAACGGCAACCTGCAGTTCTCCTCCGCGGACGAGTACCGCTACCACGAGGCCCTGGTGCATCCGGCCTTCGCCCTGAGGCCCGATGCCAGGCGCGTGCTCATCTGCGGCGGCGGCGATGGCCTGGCGGTGCGGGAGGTGCTGAAGCACCCCGCGGTGCAGGAGGTCGTGCTGGTGGACCTGGACCCCGCCATGACCGACATGGCGCGGCGGCAGCCCATGGTGCGCCAGCTCAACGGCGCCTCCCTGGACGATCCCCGCGTGAAGGTGGTCAATGCTGACGCCATGATCTGGCTCCAGGAGCCGGTGGGCGCGCCCTTCGATCTCGCCTTCGTGGACTTCCCCGACCCCAACACCTATGCCCTGGGGAAGCTCTACACCTCGCGGTTCTACCGGCTGCTCCAGCGCCGCCTCGCCGACGACGCCATGATCGCCGTGCAGAGCACCTCTCCGCTGATGGCCCGGGAATCCTTCTGGTGCATCGCCACCACCATGGAGGCCGCGGGCCTGAAGGTGCATCCCTATCATCTGGCCGTGCCCTCCTTCGGCGTCTGGGGCTTCGCCCTGGCCTCAAAGCGTGATTTCGAAATCCCCACCCACGTGCTGCCCGGCCTGCGGCACCTGTCCGACGAGGCCACCGCCGCCATGTTCGCCTTCCCCAAGGACATGGACCGCGTGCCCACCGAAGTGAACCGCCTGGACAACCAGGTGCTCGTCCACCTGTACGCCCGGGAGTGGCGGCGGTGGTCGTGAGCCCACGGCCATGAAGCGCCGCGACTTCCTCGCCGCCGGCGCCCTTTCCGCGGTTCCGCTGGCCTGTCGCCGCAAGCCCGAGTTCCCTTTCCCGGGCGAGCTGGTGGGCCCGGACCTGCCCCTGGGCCATTGGCTGCGCGGCGGCGACTTCCCCGAGCCGGAGCGCTTCGCGCCGGTTTCCACACTGGTGGTGGGCGGCGGCGTGGCGGGGCTCAGCGCCGCCTGGCGGCTGGCGGGCGGCGGGCTGGACGACTTCCAGGTGCTGGAGCTCGAGCGGGAGCCCGGCGGCACCTCCCGCTCGGACCGCAACCACGTGAGCGCCTTCCCCTGGGCCGCCCACTACCTGCCCGTTCCGGACCGCGGCAACCACGCGGTGCTCCGGCTGCTGAAGGAATGCGGCGTGCTGGAGGGCTTCGACGCCAAGGGCGATCCCGTCTTCGCGGAAGAGGCCACGGTCCGGGCGCCGGAGGAGCGCCTCTTCGCCTTTGGCCAGTGGTGGGAGGGCCTCTACCTGCGGGCCGGCGCCAGCGCCGAGGACGAGCGCCAGTACCACGCCTTCTTCCACGAGGTGGACCGCTGGGCCATGTTCCGCGATGCGAAGGGCCGCCCGGCCTTCAGCATCCCCCGCTCCCGCTGCTCGGACGCGCCGGAGGCCGTGGCCCTGGATGGCCAATCCTTCGCCGCCTGGCTGGATCAGCGCGGCTTCTCCTCACCCCGCCTGCGCTGGCTCCTGGACTACGCCTGCCGGGATGACTACGGCTCCCGGCTGGACACCACCAGTGCCTGGGCGGGCCTCTTCTACTTCGCGGCCCGCAAGCAGGGGCCCGGCGAGGACTCGCGGCCCCTGCTCACCTGGCCTGAGGGCAACGGCTTCCTCGTCAACCATCTGCGCCGGGCCTGCGGCGACCGCCTGCACTGTGGCGTGATGGCCACCGCCATCCGCGAGGAGAAGGATGGCCTCCTCGTCACGGCCTGGGACAACCTGAACCAGAGGCGAGTGGGATGGAAGGCGAAGCATGTGATCTTCGCGGGCCCGCAGCATGTGGCGAAACATGTCGTTGAGGGCCTGGCCGGAGCGCGACCTGCCGCGGCCCGCATCCGCAACGCCCCCTGGCTGGTGGCGAACCTCACGTTGCGGGCGCGCCCCAAGGAATCCACCTTCCCTCTGGCCTGGGACAATGTGCTGCGGGACAGCGAGGCCCTGGGCTACGTGGCCGCCACCCACCAGAGCCTGCGCGACCACGGCCCCTCGGTCTGGACCTGGTACCGGCCTTTCGCGGGCCCCGACTGCGACGCCGAACGGGTGCGCTTGCGCACCCTGGACTGGCCCGCCTGCGCGCGTCTGGTGATGGAGGACCTGCGCCCCGCCCACCCGGATCTGGAAGGCCTGGTGGCGCGGCTCGACGTGATGCGCTGGGGCCATGCCATGGTCCGCCCGGCGCCGGGCCTCCTGTGGGATCCCGCCTTCCTCGCGCTCTCCAGGCCCTTCGGCCGCATCCACTTCGCCCACACGGAACTCAGCGGCCTGGCCCTCTTTGAGGAGGCCCAGGATCATGGCCTCCGCGCCGCGGAAGAGGTGTTGGCTGCCTCAGGACGCCGCGACGAGAGCTGGCGCTAGCTCCTGCACCTTCACCACCAATCGGGCCTCACCCTGAGCGGGGACGGTCACGATCCAGATCCGGTCGTAGGTATCCAGCGACCAGTAGGGCACAGGCCCCCTCACGCCCAGCGCCCGCGCGACTTTCTTCATCAGGTCGTGATGCCAGCACACAACGACGGTGCGCCCGCGCTGCTCCCGGAGGATCTCCGCCGCCAGGGCCTCGCTGCCAGCCTTCGGCCGCACGATGGGGACCAGGCCGAGCTTGATTGCCGTGGGGGCCATGGTCTGCTGCGTGCGCTTCAGATCCGAGGTGTAGAGCGCCGCGGGATGGTAGCCCGCCAGCAGGGGCACCAGGGCCTCCGCCCGGCGCCGGCCGGCTTCGGCCAGGGGCGAATCCCCGTCGAAGAGCGACTGGCGCTCGGCATGCCTGAGCAGAACCACCGTCGTGCCCTGGGCTGCGAGCCCAGGGCCGGAGAGGAGTAGCCAGGCAAGGAGGAAGCCGGATCGGACGGGGGTCATGGGAACTCCGTCCCCAGGTTAACGGAGGCCCGGCTCTCCTGTGATGGCGGGCACATGCTCTCCCAGTGGCCTGGAAGGTCCCGACACCTGCCGCGATCTGTTTCTTCCCACGACCTCCTGTGATGGCGCCATCAACCCGCCGTGATTATGTGATAACACCATTCATTGTTTTCTTTATGCGTCATTTGGAATGATTTCATCCGGCTTGACGCACCCGCGGTCCGGGTGAGCATGAGATCCAAACAACCCTTATCCAGATTCGGTCCCACCTCCCCGGAGGAAGGTCGATGTCCACCGCCCAGGTCCCACCCCTGAAGGCCGCGCCCGGCGAAGCTCCGCCGGCGGGACTGGAGTCCCGCCTCGCCGCCCTGGCAGAGGTGGTCCGGGACCTGGAGGCCCGGGTCGGGACCCTGGAGGCAGCCCGGCCGCCGGCGTCCGCCCTCACGCCCGCTCCCACGCCCGCACCCGGCCCCTTGCTGGAGGAGGCCCCCCTGCTCGACGCCGCCCTTCCGAGCCCGACGCGCATCCTAGGGCTCGTCGGACGGGTCTGCCTCATCCTCGGCGGGGCCTACCTCATCCGGGCCCTGGTGGATGCCGGCACGGTGCCCCGCGGAGTGGGGGTCGCGCTCGGGCTCGCCTACGCCGCCACCTGGGCGATCTTGGGGCACCGCGCTCGGCGCCCGCTGGATGCCGCCTTCCCCACCCTCGCATCCATCCTCATCGCCTACCCGCTGCTCGTGGAGGCCTCCACCCGCTTCGGCATCCTGGCGCCGGGACTGGCCGCCCTCCTCCTGGTGGCCGTCGCGGTCCTCCACGCCGCCGTGGCCTGGCGCCGGGACCTCCACGCCACCCTCTGGACCGCCACCCTGGCGGCCCTGGGCTCCGGCTTCCTCGTGATGATGGCCCGCCGGTCCATCGAACCCTTCGCGGCGGCCTTCCTCGCCCTGGGCGCCGGGGCCCTGTGGCTCACCTACGGGCGGCGCTGGCACGGGCTCCGCTGGCCCACGGCTCTGGCGGCGGATGCCGGCATCCTGATCCTCACCGTCCTGGCCGCCTGGCCGGGAGGCCCCGGGGACCTCTACCGCGGGCTGTCCCTGAACCGCGCCCTCTTCCTGGCCCTGGCCCTCGCAGCGGTCTACATCGGCAGCTTCGCCGTCAGGATGCTCCAGCGGCGCCGGGTGGTGAACGCCTTCGAGATCATCCAGACCGCCCTGGTCCTCCTGGTGGGTTTCGGGGGCGCCGTGCGCGTCGCCCTGGCCTCCGGTTCGGGCACGGCCCTCCTGGGCGCGGGGATCTCCCTGGCCGGGGTGGGCTGCTACGCCGCCGCCCTCCCCTTCGCGGACGACCAGGATGAGACCCGGGCGAACTTCAACTTCTTCACTTTCCTGGCCCTGGTCTTCCTCCTGCTGGGCGGCCCCTTCGTCCTGCCGCTGCCCGTCTTCGCCACCCTCAGCGGGGTCCTGGGCCTGGCCGCCATGGTCGCGGCGCTGCGCCTGCGCCGGAAAGTCCTTGTCCTGCAGAGTGGCCTCTACCTCGTCACCTCCGCCCTGGCCTCCGGCCTGGGTTCCTGGGCCCTCCATGTGTTCATGGATTCCGTGGGGCCCACCGCGCCGGCGACTTCGGCGGGGCTGGCCAGCCTGCTCGCGCTGTTCGCCACCCTGGCGTATTTCCTGCTCCGGCGGCCGCCGGATCCCGTCACCATCCCCATGCGACCGGCCATCCTCGTGCTGGGGGCCCTCGCCGCCGCGGGCCTCGGCGCCGTGGCCATCTGGGCCTGCTGTGGCGGCCGCACGCCCGAACCCGGCGGCCTTGCGCTGGCCCGCACCCTGGTGCTGTCTGCCCTCGCCATCGCCCTGGCCTGGCTGGGCCGCCGCGTGCCCGTGCTGGAGTTGCGGTGGATGGTCTACCCGCTCCTGGCGGTCACCACCCTCAAGTTCCTGTTCGAGGACATGGCCGTGGGGCGGCCCCTGACCCTCTTCCTGGCCTTCATGGGCTTCGGGACGACGCTCATCCTCGCGCCGCGCCTCCTGAGGAATCCCGCGGCCCAGGACGTGGACGAAGACAGCGAGGATGCCCCATGACGAAGCTCCTCCGGCCCGCGACCCCCGCTCCGATTCCACCGCCGCCCCGCGGCCCCGCTCCACGAAAGGACCCCCTCATGCGCCTCCCGACTCTGTCCACGCTGGCGGCAGGCCTGCTGATCCTCCTGGGACCGGCGGTCTTCGCGGATCCGCCCGCCGCCAAGCCGCTCTCTGGAACCAAGGTGGAGGGACCCGCGGCCCCGGAGGGCCTCCAGGTGCCCTCGCCCCCCTTCAGTGAGGGCATCTTCCCCTGCACCTCCTGCCATGACGGCAAGAGCATGAAGCCCAACCTCAAGCGCCGCGAACTCACCGACATGCACACGGACATCGCCCTGCATCACGGGCCGGCGAGCCGCTGGTGCCTGGACTGCCACGACGCCAACAACCGGGACAGCCTCCACCTGGCCAGCGGCGAGAAAGTCCCCTTCACCGCCTCTTACCAGCTCTGCGGACAGTGCCATGGGGACAAGCTGCGCGACTGGCGCGTGGGCGTCCACGGCAAGCGCACCGGCAGCTGGAACGGACCCAAGCAGTACCTGCTCTGCGTCAACTGCCACAACCCGCACACACCAAGATTCCAGGCGCTGAAACCCATGCCGGCCCCGACGCCGCCCGAACAAATCCAGACCCGGAAAGGGGGTGCCCGATGACGGACCACAAGCCCGAGTGCCCCATCGGGGGCTGTGAGCCCCCCGCCACCATCGGCGGCACCCGCCGGGAATTCCTCGGCGCGGCCACGGCCGCCATGGCCACCGCCCTCACGGGCTGCGGCACCCTCAGCAAAGAGGAGTTCCTCCAGCACAACTTCCGCGAGCTCTCCAAGCAGGAGGTGCTCGATGTCATCGCCCGGCTGGAGAAGGAATACCAGGCGAAGTACGGCCGAGAGGTGAAGGTCGCCAACACGCCCGCCATCCCCGGAGTCATCTTCGGCTACGCCCTGGATCTCAGCCGCTGCATCGGCTGCCGCCGGTGCGTGCATGCCTGCGTGAAGGAGAACAACCAGTCGCGAGACCCCGAGATCCAGTGGATCCGCGTCCTCCAGATGGACAAGGAGGAAGGCGTCAACGTCCAGCATGCCGACGCCTACTACAACCCCGAGGAGGTGCCCCAGGAGGGCCACTTCTACATGCCGGTCCAGTGCCAGCAGTGCAAGAAGCCGCCCTGCACGAAGGTCTGCCCCGTGGGCGCCACCTGGCGGGACAAGGACGGCATCGTGGTGGTGGACTACAACTGGTGCATCGGCTGCCGCTATTGCATGGCCGCCTGCCCCTACGGCGCCCGCCACTTCAACTGGGGCGAGCCCCACCTGCCTGCGGACGAGGTCAATCCGAAGACGCACTACCTCGGCAACCGGCCCCGGCCCAAGGGCGTCGTGGAGAAGTGCACCTTCTGCATCCAGCGCACCCGCAACGGCCAGTACCCCGCCTGCGTGGAGATCTGCCCCACGGGCTCCCGCAAGTTCGGGAACCTGCTCGACAAGGACAGCGAGATCCGCTACATCCTCGAGAACAAGCGCGTCTTCAAGTTCAAGGAAGACCTGAACACCCAACCCAACTTCTTCTACTTCTACGGGGTGTGAGGCCATGTTCACGCTGAGAAACTTCTCGGGATTCCTCTCCGGCACCCTCCGCCTCATCACCAAGGGCGGCCGCCTCTACTACGCCTGGGTGGGCTTCCTTCTGCTCCTCATCGCCATCGGCGCCGGCGCCTACATCGGCCAGCTCAAGGACGGCCTCATCGTCACGAAGATGCGCGACCAGGTCTCCTGGGGCTTCTACATCGGCAACTTCACCTTCCTGGTGGGCGTGGCCGCCGCCGCCATCATGCTGGTCATCCCCGCCTACATCTACGACTGGGAACCCATCAAGGAGATCACCATCCTGGGCGAGATGCTGGCCATCAGCGCCCTCATCATGTGCCTGGGCTTCGTCATGGTGGACATCGGCCGGCCCGACCGGTTCTGGCACATCATCCCGCTGGTGGGGCGCCTGAACTGGCCCCAGTCCATGCTGGCCTGGGATGTGATCGTGCTGAACCTCTACCTGCTGCTGAACTGGTTCGTGGTCACCTATCTGCTCTTCTGCGCCTACACCGAGCGGCACTACGTGAAGAAGCTGGTGCTGCCCCTGGTGCTGCTCTCCATCCCCATGGCGGTGAGCATCCATACCGTCACGGCCTACCTCTACAACGGCCTGGCGGCGCGGCCCTTCTGGAACTCCGCCATCCTCGCCCCGCGGTTCCTCGCCTCGGCCTTCTGCTCGGGTCCCGCCATCCTGCTCATCCTGCTCCAGGTGCTGCGGAAGACCACCAAGCTCACCATCAAGGACGAGGCCATCTTCAAGGTGGCCGAGCTGATGGCCTACACCATGGGCTTCAACCTCTTCCTCACCGCCGCCGAGGCCTTCAAGGAGCTGTACTCGGGCACGGAGCACATGGTGTACTTCCAGTACCTGCTGTTCGGCCTCAAGGGCCACACCACGCTGGTGCCCTACGCCTGGGCCTCCATCCTCTGCGGCCTGGTGGCCTTCATCCTCTTCCTGGTGCCCCGCACCCGCACGAACTGGGTGACGCTCAACATCGGGTGCGTGCTGATCTACGCCAGCGTCTACATCGAGAAGGGCATGGGCCTCATCATCCCGGGCCTCACGCCCGACGTGCTGGGGGACATCTACGTCTACCGTCCCTCCTTCACGGAGATCGCCGTGGCCGCGGGCATCTTCGCCATCGGCTTCCTGGCCTTCACCCTCATGCTGAAGGCTGCGGTCCCCATGATGCTGGGCGAGTTCACCATCACCAAGGGGCGGACCCCGGTGGAAGCCCCGCCCCAGGAGATCTAGATCCCGGGATCCTCGTCGCGATCCTCATCGGGGTTCGCGACGAGGATCTCCGCGAAGCACCCCAGGTTCGCCAGGAAGAGGTCCACCAGCCGGGGGTCGAAGTGGACGCCCCTGCCTCTCTGGAGCAGGGCCACCACCTGGTCTTCGGGCCAGGCGTCCTTGTAGTGGCGCCGGCTGCTGGCCGCGTCGAAGACGTCCACCAGGGTGGTGATGCGGGCCTCGATGGGGATGGCCTCACCCTTGAGGCCCCTCGGATAGCCCGTGCCATCCCACTTCTCGTGATGGCCGAAGGCGATGCGGGCCCCCATCTGGATGAAAGGGACCTTCGACCCCTTGAGGATGGTGGCGCCCATGGAGGTGTGCCGCTTCATGGTGACCCACTCCTCATCCGTGAGGGCGCCGGGCTTCTGGAGGATGGCGTCCGGCACACCGACCTTCCCGATGTCATGCATGGGCGCGGCGGCCCGGATGGTCTCGATGGCATCCTCGTCCCACCCCAGCAGCCGCCCCATCTCGGCGGCGTAGAGGCCGATGCGCCGGACGTGGGTGCCTGTCTCGTGGTCCCGGTGCTCGCTGGCGGAAATGAGCCGGAGCGCGACCTCCTCCCGTGACGCCCGGATCTGCTCGGTCTGTTCCCGGACCTTCCGGGCCAGCTGGGCCTCGCGATCCCGGAAGGCGATCTCCAGCATGCGCCGCCGCAAGGCGGCGTTCACCTGCACCAGGATCTCCCTTGGCTGGAAGGGCTTCAGCACGTAGCCGAAGGCTCCCTGCTGCAGGCACTCGATGGCGGTCTCCGCCGCCTCCGTGGAGCTGACCATCACCACGGAGACATCCGGAATCCGGGGCTTGAGGGCCTTCACCAGATCCAGCCCCGAAGCGCCCGGCATCTGGATGTCGCTGAGCACCAGATCCGAGGCCTCCCCCTCCAGGGCCCTGAGGGCCCCCGGCACATCCTCCGCGGTACGGCAGCGGTAGCCGGCCTTGGTGAGGATGCGCTCGAGCGACAGACGGATGATGGGCAGGTCATCCACGATCAGGATGCTGACCTGCTGAGGCACCACCTGGATATCTTCGCCCATGGACCGTTCCCGGATCGATATTCAACCGCATGTGTATTCGACGATTGTCTCAGCAGATCATCACATGGGCAGAATAATCCATGAAGCCTCCTCCAGGGAACCCGAGTGACGCGTTCCCGATCTACCGGGCCCACTCGAGGGAATCGCGCTTGGCCATGTAGTGCGCCCCCAGGTCCAGGGCGACGGCCTGCTCGCAGAGGGCCAGCGCCGCATGGAAGTCCCCCAGCTCGCTGTGGGCCTGGATGCCCCGCTCGAAGCAGGTCAGACCCGCCAGCATTCGGCGGTATTCGTGGGGGAAGGCGGCTTCCAGGTCCCCCAGATACCCGAGTGTTGAAGCCACGGAGGCGGCACAGTCCTCCCACGCCCCACACTGGGCCTGGGCATCTGCCATCAGGTCGTAGGCGACGCCCTTCACGGCATTGGGCAGGCTGGCCTGCCCCTCGAAGGTGCGGCGCAGGTACTTCAGGGCGGATTCCGGCCCGCTGAAGGCCGCCTCGCGGTGCCCCGCCAGCAGATCCTCCAGCACATCCTTCACCGACTTGCGGACGGGTTCCTGTCGCTTGGCCACTATTCGTACTCGATCGTGGCGGGCGGCTTCGAGGTGATGTCGTAGACCACGCGGTTGATGCCCTTCACCTCACGGACGATGCGCTGGGCGATCTTCTCCAGCAGCTCGTGGGGGAGCCTCGCCCAGTCGGCGGTCATGAAGTCCTCGCTGGTGACCGCCCGCAGGGCGCACATCCACTCGAAGGTGCGCTCATCGCCCATGATGCCCACGGTCTGCACGGGCAGCAGCACGGCGAAGGCCTGGCTGGTCTTGCGGTACCAGCCGCTGTCCTTCAGTTCCTGCATGAAGATGGCATCGGCGTTCTGGAGGATGGTGGCCCGCTCCCGGGTGATGGCGCCCGGCAGGCGCACGGCCAGGCCCGGCCCTGGGAAGGGGTGCCGCTGGTTCATTTCTTCGGGGAGGCCCAGCGCCAGGCCCGTGGCGCGCACCTCGTCCTTGAACAGCTCGCGGAGAGGCTCCACCAGCTTGAGCTTCATGCGCTCCGGCAGCCCGCCCACGTTGTGGTGGGACTTCACCAGGATGGCGCCGCCAATGCCACTCGACTCGATGACATCCGGATAGGTGGTGCCCTGGCCCAGGAAATCGGCCTTCACCTTGCCCGCCTCACGCTCGAAGACCTCGATGAACTTCCCGCCGATGATCTTCCGCTTCTGCTCGGGGTCGGTGACGCCCGCCAGGGCCCCCAGGAACTCGTCTGAGGCGTCCACCCAGATCACATTGAGCTCGAAGGGCGCGAAGTAGGCCTGCACCTGCTTCATCTCGTCCTTGCGCATGAGGCCGTGGTCCACGAACACGCACGTGAGCTGCTTGCCGATGGCCTTGTGCAGCAGCAGCGCCGCCACGCTGGAGTCCACGCCGCCGCTGAGGCCCAGCACCACCGTGCCCTGCCCCACCTGCTCCCGGATGACCTTCACCTTCTCCTCGATGAAGTTGCCGGCGTTCCAGTCCAGGGCCATGCCGCAGTGCTTGAGGAAGTTCAGCAGCAGGGGCGTGCCCTGGGTGCTGTGGGTGACCTCCGGGTGGAACTGGAGGCAGTAGATGCCGCGCTTCGGATCCTCCATGGCCGCCACGGGCACGCTGGGGGTCTTCGCGGTGACCGCGAAGCCCGCCGGGGCCACCTCCACATGGTCGCCGTGGCTCATCCACACCTGCTGGGCGTGGGGCAGACCCTCGAAGAGCATGGACTGCTCGGGCATGGCCTGGATCTCCGCCTTGCCGTATTCCCGACTGGCGGAGCGGTGCAGCTGCCCGCCGAGGTTGCGGGCCAGGAGCTGCTGGCCGTAGCAGATGCCGAGGATGGGGACACCGAGGCCGAGGATGGCTGGATCCAGGTCCGGCGCCCCGGGCTCCAGCACCGAGTTGGGACCCCCCGAGAGGATCACGCCCTTGAGGTCCGGCCCCGCGATCTCCGCCGCCGTGGCCCCGCTGCTGTAGACCAGCCCGAAAGCCCCCAGCTCCCGCAGCCGCCGCGTGATGAGCCGCGTGTACTGGCTGCCGTAGTCGATGATCGCGATGCGTTCGTGGTGCATGGGCCCTCTGGATCCCGGCCGCCCCCCGGGGAAACCGGTTCTGGAGGCCTGGCTGACTACCAGTGTGCCTGATCCCCTCCCGCTTTAGGAGTCCGCCAGCGGGGAAGTCCGACTCGTGCCCTGGGAAATCCGGCCTGCGCCCGGGGGGCCTGCCCTGGGAGCTTCCGGAACGCCAGGATGGCCCCTGGAGGACCCCATGATCATTGAACGCCGGGCGGACCTGGACTTCCTGCGAGTGGCCGCCATCCTGCTGCTGCACCTCTACCACTGCGGCCGCTTCTTCAATGCCGACGATCCCTGGCATCTGAAGGCCCCCCAGCTCCTGCCGGTCCTCAACCAGCCGATGGACATCCTGCACATCCTCCGGATGCCCCTGCTCATGCTCATCGCGGGCGCCGTCGCCGCCTATGCCATCGAGCGGCGCGGCCTGCCGGGCTTCGCCTGGGACCGGATGAAGCGGCTGCTGCTGCCCTTGTTGTTCGGCATGCTCGTCGTGGTGCCCCCCCAGATCTACCTGGAGTACCTGGATCGGGGCCGCATTTCGGGAAGCTACTGGGGCTTCTGGACCAGCGTCTTCCAGCTCGTCCCCTACCCGAAGGGCAGCCTGAGCTGGCACCACCTCTGGTTCGTGGCCTACCTCTTCGTGTACTGCCTGCTCGCCCTTCCGATCTTCGCCTGGCTGGACCGCCCCTCCGGGAGGGCCTTCCTCCGGCGAACCGAGGCCTTCCTCGCCAGGAACTGGAACCTGCTCTGGCTCGTCGTCCCCATTCTGGCCATCCGGATTTTTCTGCGCCACCGGCCCGAGACGAACGATCTGCTCCACGATCCCAAGGGATTCCTGTTCTACGGCTACCTCTTCCTGACCGGGCATCTGCTGGCACGCTGCTCCGCCGTGTGGGCGCGCCTGGTGACCCTCCGGTGGACCTTCCTCGGGCTGGGCCTCCTGCTGCTGGCCATCCTGCTTCCGGACGGCGAGTTCCCCTTCCCTCTGGAGCATGTGGCCGTCTGGCTGTTCAGCTGGACGACCCTGCTCGCCATCCTCGGGTTCGCGCGGCGGGGGATCCGTCAGGAGGGACCCCGGCTCCGGCACGCCCAGAGCCTGGCCTACCCGTTCTACATCCTGCACCAGACGGTGATCCTGGCCGTCGGCTATCCGCTCATGCGCCCGGCCATGAACCCCTGGGCGCGCCTGGGGTGGGTGACCCTCCTCTCCTTCCTCGCCACCTGGGCGCTCTGCGAGGGGCTCTCGCGGGTGCCCTGGCTCCGGCCCCTCTTCGGGATGGGCCCCGTGCACAGAGCGGCACCGGCAGGGTCGGCCCTTCCCCAACCCTCCGAAGTCTAGGCCATACTCGTGCCACCCATGTCCTCCTCTCCCGCGACCCCCTGGCGGTGGCCCCGCCTGAAGCTCCGCCCGGTGCTGGGCCTGCTCGCCGGCTTCCTGGCCCTGGGGTTCTGGCTCGGAAGCACGGTGGCGCTGGAGATGCGGGCAAGCGGGAATCCAGACCCCTGGACCCGGCCCCTGCTCTGGGAACTGACGGGGGCGCTGGCCACCTGGGCGGTCCTCTGGATCCCGGTTTCCGTGGTGTTGAACGCCCCCCGCCCCGGCGGGAACCGGAGGCGCTTCCTGGGGCTCCACCTCACCGGCTGGGCCATCTACACCACCCTGAAAAACGCCCTGATGCTGGCGCCCCGGTTCGCCCTCTACCCCCGGCTCGGATGGGGACCCTACCACTACGGGGACTGGCCCACCCACCTCGCCATGGAGGCCATGAAGGATGTCCTGGCCTACGGCCTACTCGCCCTCGGCTACCAGACCCTCCGGGTGTGGCGGGAACGGCAGGAAGAGCAGGTCCGGCAAGCCCGCCTCGAAGCGGAGCTTCACGATGCCCAGCTCCGCCAGCTCACGGGGCAGCTGGATCCCCACTTCCTCTTCAACGCCCTGAACACCGTCAGCTCGGTGATGTACGAGGACCTGGGCCGGACCGACGCCCTCCTCACCGACCTGGGGCAGCTCCTCCGGGCGGGCCTTGAGCGGCGCGGTCCCACCTGGACCCTGGCGGAGGAGGGCGACCACCTCCAGCGTTACGATGCCCTCCTGCTCGCCCGGTTCCAGGACCGCCTGAAAGTGGATGTGGACCTCTCCCCCGCGCCGCCCCAGGCCCAGGTGCCCCGCTTCACCCTTCAACGCCTGGTCGAGAACGCCGTAAAGCACAACCAGGGCCGGCGGGAGCCCCTCTCCGTGATCGTCCGGGCGCGGGAGGACCAGGGCCGGC
Source organism: Geothrix edaphica (assembly GCF_030268045.1). Lineage (NCBI taxonomy): Bacteria > Pseudomonadati > Acidobacteriota > Holophagae > Holophagales > Holophagaceae > Geothrix > Geothrix edaphica. The sequence goes on along the minus strand of NZ_BSDC01000001.1, from coordinate 811,462 downwards.
TCGAGCTCTCCGTGTCCGATGACGGCGAAGGTTTCCAGGCGCCCGAGCAGGCCTTCTCCGGGAATGGGCACGGCCTCCGCGGTCTGCGGGAGGCCCTGCGTCTCCTGCATGGCAACCAGGCTCACCTGGCCGTGGCCCCCCGTCCGGGGGGCGGGGCCACCGTCCTGCTGAGCTTCCCCCTCGAGGCGGGCCGGTGAGTTGGCGCGTCGTCCTGGCGGATGACGAGGCCCCGGCCCGGGCCAAGTTCCGCCGCCTTCTCGCGGCGGATCCCCGGTTCGCCCTCGTGGCCGAGGCCAGGGATGGTGTCCAGGCCTTGGCCCTGGTGGCCACCCACCATCCCGATCTGCTCTGCCTGGACATCCAGATGCCGGGGCTCACGGGTTTCGAGGTGATCCAATCCCTGGGGGCCTCGGCCCCGCTGGCCCTGTTCGCCACGGCCTTTGACCAGTACGCCCTCCAGGCCTTCGAGGCCCACGCCGTGGACTACCTCCTCAAGCCCTTCGACGGCCGGCGGCTGTCCCGCGCCCTGGATCGCTGCGCGGCCCTGCTGACCGCAGGCGGCGGAGATCCAAGCCAACGGGCCCTGGCGGCGGATCTGGGCACGCGATCCCCCCTCCGGCGCCTCCTCGTGCGACATGGGGAGGGATGGACCGTCCTCCCTCTGGACCAGGTGAGCCGCCTGCGCGCGGCGGGGAAACAGGTGTTCGCCCACGGCCCCGAGGGCGCCCGCCCCCTCCGGCAGTCCCTGGGAACCTTGGAGGGTCAGCTGGATCCTGCCCAGTTCGTGCGCGTCCACCGTGGCGACCTCGTGAACCTGGCCTTTGTGGACCGGCTGGAGCCCTACGGCCATGGGGACGGCCTGCTGACGATGAAGGACGGCAGCGCCCTGGTGCTGAGCCGGACCTTTCGGGACCGCTTTCTCGCGGCATGGATGGGACGGGCCTGACGGCCACCGCGGGTGAGGACGCTCAGCCTGCGAATGGCCGTCCGGTCGGGGCCACCCTCATTGCCAGAGGCTGAAGTCCGCCACGCGCAGGAAAGCCAGGCGGAGGCGATGGAGCAGGCTGAGCCGCGCGGCGCGGAGGGCCGGGTCCTCGCACTTCACCATGACGGCATTGAAGAAAGCCTCCAGGGGCGCGGCGAGATCCGCCAGGGCCGCGAGCAGGGCCTTCTGGTCGCCGGTGGCTTCCAGCCTGCCCAAGTGCTCGGCCAGCACCTTCTCTTCGTCCTGCGTCAGCAGGGCGCTGTCGAAATCGCCGCTGGCGGTTTCGTCCTTCAGGATGTTCCCGATGCGCTTGGCGCTCTGGGCGAGGCTGGCGAAGCGGGCATCCTCGGCGAAGGCGGACAGGGCCTCGCAGCGGGCCTTGAGGTCCGCCAGATCCTCCCAGCCGGCGGCCAGGGCCGAACGGCGCACGGAGCCCGCGTACCCGGCCAGTTCCAGCTGGTAGGCCACGCGGTCCTTGAAGAAGGCCAGGAGGGCCTCGGTGGTTTCGGCAGCGGGCTTGGTGGCTTTCGCCCCGACGACGCGGAGGGCAACCTCGATCAGGTCGGCGGGGGTGAAGGCCCAGCCGCGCTCCCACAGGATGCGCACGATGCCCTGGCCGGCGCGGCGGAGGGCGAGGGGGTCCTTGGAACCGGTGGGGATGAGCCCCACGGCGAAGCAGCCCGCCACCGTGTCCAGCTTGTCGCAGAGCGACAGCAGGCAGCCCATGGGCGTGCCGGGGAGGGCATCGTCGGCGCCGACGGGCCGGTAGTGCTCCTTCACGGCCATCCACACTTCCTCGTGGGCGCCCTCGTGCCGGAGGTACTCGCCGCCCATGACGCCCTGCAGCTCGGGGAACTCGCCCACCATCAGCGTGCGCAGGTCGCACTTGGCCATGCGGGCCGCCTCCAAGGCCCGGTCGATGTGGTCGGTATCGTCCGACATCCGGGAGGCCAGGTTCTTCACCAGCGCCACCACCCGGCCGGTCTTGTCGTGGTAGCTCCCCAGCTCCCGCTGGAACGTAAGCGCCATGAGCTTTTCCAACCGGTCGGACAGGGGATGCTTCCGGTCCTCCGCAAAGAAGAACCGCGCGTCGTAGAGCCGCGCCTTCAGCACCCACTCGTTGCCGGCCTTCACGAAGCCCGCGGGATCGTCCGTGCGGTTGGCGGCGGTGAGGAAGCAGGGTAGCAGCGCGCCATCCGGCCCCTCGATGCAGAAGCTCTTCTGGTGCTCGCGCAGGCTGGTGACCAGCACCTCCTTGGGCAGCTCCAGGAAGTCGGCGGGGAACTCGCCGCGCACGATCTTGGGGAACTCCACGATCTCGGCGAGGGTGTCCAGCAGCTCCGCGTCAGCCACCACGCGGCCCTTCACCTCGGCAGCGAGTGTCTCCAGTTGCTGGGCGATGCGGGTGCGGCGGGCCTCCACGCTGACCACGACGCCTGCGGTCTCCAGCGCTGACTCATAGGCCTCGGGCGTGGCGACCGTCACTGGAGCCGGATGATCGCGGTGGTAGAGCCGGTGGCCCCAGGTGGTGTTGGTGGCCGCGACACCATCCACCGTGATGGGCACGACCTGATCGCCGAAGAGGCACAGGATGTTGCGGATGGGCCGCACGAACTCGAACTCGGAGTTGCCCCAGCGCATGGCCTTGGGCACATGCAGTCCCGCGATGAGCCCCGGCAGGGCTTCCGCCAGCAGGTCCACGGTCGGGCGGCCCTGCTTCGTGATCGTCACCACCGCGCAAGGTTCCTTCTTCCCGGCGGGCTGCTCGAAGCGCACGGCGCTGAAGTCCACGCCCCACTTCTCCGCGAACTTCAGGCCCTGGATCGTGGGCTTGCCGTCCTCCCCCACGCACATGCGCTGGGGCGGGCCCACCTGGGTTTCGGTCTGGTCAGGCTGGGAGGCGGGCAGGCCGGGCCCGCGCCAGGCAAGCTTGCGCGGGGAGTAGAAGGTTTTCAGCGCGGCGGAGGCCAAGCCTTGGTTTTGGGACCAGGCGACGAAGGCCGTCGCGAATTCCTCCGTCAGCGGCGTGAGGAACCGCGCCGGGATCTCCTCGCAGTGCAGCTCCAGCAGGAAGGTCTTGGCGGTGCTCACTTCGCACCTCCCTTCCCGGGGGCTTCCGCAGGTGCGACGGTGCCCTCCTGGTGCTCCAGGTAGGCCCGGGCGCAGGCGCAGGCCAGGTCGCGCACGCGCTTGATGATGCCGGGGCGCTCGGTGGTGCTCACGGCGCCGCGGGCGTCCAGCACGTTGAAGGTGTGGCTCATCTTGAGGGCCTGCTCGTAGGCGCTGAGGAAGTGACCATGGTCCTTGAGCAGGCGCCAGCCCTCCTTCTCGAAGGCGTCGAATAGGGAGCGGTGCAGGTCGATGTCCGCATGCTCGAAGCTGTAGGCGCTGAGCTCGAACTCCTCGCGCTGGCGCATCTGGCCGTAGGTGACGGGGAACACGCCGTCGTCCGTCTTCACCTCGCCGTGCACCAGGTCGAAGATGTTGTCGTAGCCGCCCAGGAACATGCAGATGCGCTCGATGCCGTAGGTCAGCTCGGCGCTCACGGGCCGGCAGTCCAGGCCGCCCACCTGCTGGAAGTAGGTGAACTGGCTGATCTCCATGCCGTCCAGCACCACCTGCCAGCCCACGCCCCAGGCGCCCAGGGACGGGGACTCCCAGTTGTCCTCCTCGAAGCGGAGGTCGTGCTTGGTGAGGTCGATGCCGAGGGCTTCCAGGCTCTCGATGTAGAGGTCCTGCACCTTGGCGGGGCTGGGCTTGAGGATCACCTGGAACTGGAGGTGCTTGTAGACACGGAAGGGATTCTCGCCGTAGCGGCCATCGGCCGGGCGCCGCGAGGGCTCCACGTACGCCACGTTCCAGGGTTTGCTCCCGAGGGCCCCGAAGAAGGTCAGCGGGTTCATGGTGCCCGCACCCTTTTCCAGATCGTAGGGCTGGCCGATGAGGCAGCCCCGGTCAGCCCAGAACCGCTGCAGGCGGAGGATCAGTTCCTGGATGTGCATGGAGGCTCGCCAAAACGAGTATTCTAGCGGGTTCTCGGGCTCTTGATAAGCTGGCAGGATGCGTATCCGCCCTGCCCTTCCCGATGACGCCGGGGCCCTTGCCGCGCTGGGCGAACGCCTCTGGCGCGAGACCTATACTGGGCTCATCCCCGGATCGAACCTGGAGCTGCACCTGGCCGCGACCTTCGGCCCGAGCCGGCAGGCCGCTGAGCTGGCCGACCCGGCTTGCCGCATGCTGGTGATCGAGCGCGCTGGCGCCCTCCTGGGCTACGCCCTGCTCCGGGCCTGCCACCCCGAACATGAAAACCCGCCTTTCCACTTCGTCAAGCCGCTCGAAGTGGCCCGGTTCTATGTGGATGCCTCACTGCACGGACAAGGTGCCGCCCAGGAATTGATGGCGGCCGTTCTGGCTCATGCCGCCGCCGCGGGCCACGACGGGGTGTGGCTCCAGGTCTGGGAGCAGAACCCCCGCGCCATCCGGTTCTACGCCAAGGCCGGTTTCGCCGATGCCGGGGAGGCCACCTTCCGCGTCGGTGAACAGGTGGACCGCGACCGGCTGCTGGTGCATGCCCTCATGACCCGCAATCGGTAACCGGGCATCGTCCCGCCCGCACCGCCGCCCGGCACGGGAGCTGGTCACTCCTCGTCGTCGGGCTCGGGCGGCGGGGGCATCGTCAGGCGCAGATAGGCCGCCCGGGCTTCGGCATTGCCCTTGTCCATGGCCTTCCGGTACCAGGCGAGGGCCTGATCGATATCGCGGGGCCCCCCGAGTCCGCGTTCCGCATACTCGCCGAGCTTGTGCATGCACTCCGCATGTCCAAGCGCCGCGCCTTCAGCGAAGGCGTGCTTCGCCTTGGCGGGGTCCCGAAGGACCGTCTCTTCCCCCGATTCATAGATCAGCCCAGCGTTCCACCAGCCGCTGGTGCTCCCCTTGGCTCCAGCCTTGAGATACCAGCTGAGGGCAAGTTCAGGGCTCTTGGGAACGACGAGCCCATGGGCATGGAACCATCCGAGCTGGTTCATGGAGGCATCACTGCCCTGGTCCGCGGCCGCCTGGTAGCACCGGATGGCCTCCGTCAGGTTCACGGCCACGCCTTCACCATTTTGATAAGCCCAGCCGACTTGATGCAGGGCCGTGATGTTCCCCATATCCGCGGCCTTGCGGAAGAACTCCAGCGACTTGGAGAGATCCCTCTCGATGCCGTCGTTCAATTTGTAGCAGAAGCCCAGCTGCAGCCAAGCCTGGGGCCACCCCCGCTCGCCGGCCTGATGGTAATAGCTCAGGGCTCTGGGGACATCCTTCTCCAGGCCCCATCCGTTCTGCGAAAACCAGCCGAGCAGGTAGATGGCATAGGTCGAGCCCTTCTCGACGCCCTGCCTCAGCCAGGCCACGGCCCGCTTGTCGTCCTGGGTCACCCCCTCGCCTTTGTGGTAGAGCCAGGCGAGGCGGGGGAAGGCGGACTGAACTTCGCGCTCGGCGGCCTTCCCGTACCACAGGACGGCCTCGGCTGGATCCACCGGACCGCCCAGCCCCAGCTGGCGACAGTCCCCCAGAAGCAACATGGCCGTGGCGGAGCCCATGCCCGCCGCCTGGCGGTAGAGGGCCACCGCGCGCCTGGGGTCCTTGGGTACGCCCGCACCTTCCATCAGCATGCCCGCCAGCTCCACGAGCGCATGGGAGTCATCCAGGGCGTCCGCTCGGGTCAGCCAGCCCAGGGCCGCTTGCGGATCTCTGGGCACGCCGATGCCGTTGAGGTAGAGGTGCCCCATGTACCTCGGAGCATCCACGTACCCCGCCGCCGCCGCCCGCTGTCCATATCTGAACGCGGCATTGGCGTCCTTCGGGAATCCCAGGCCCCGCTCATGCATCCACGCAAGGGTCATCGGATAGAAGAGGGTCACGGGCTGCTCGGCGGCCTTGGCAAACCAGGCCGCCGCCTCCGAGGGGTTCCAGGCCACCCCCAGACCAAAGGAATGGCACTGCCCCAGCTCCGCCATGGCATCGGGGCATCCCTTCAGCGCAGCAGCGCGAAGCAAGGCGGCATACTGCGTGTGGTTCACCGGCACGCCGAAGCCGCTCTGGTACAGCTCCGCCAGGTGGTAGAGCCCCCGGGCATTGCCCTTCCCCGCGCTGGCCTTGAGCCACTTCAGAGCCTCGGCCGGATCTTTCGGGATGCCTTCCCCGCGGAAGTGCATCCGCCCCAGGTGGGCCATGGCCTCCGCATCTCCGGCTTCAGCGGCCTTCCGGTAGCAGGCCGCGGCCCTGGCCCGATCTCTGGGGGCATCCTCCGAACCGGACCAGAAGCCGTGCCCCTGTAGCAGCCAGCTCGCTTCCTGCCCAGGGCCAACCTGCACCTGGGCCGACAAGACCGCTGCGGACAGGGCCAGCCAGGGAAGGAGGATGAGCCGGGGGGTCAGGGAGCGCATGGGAGTCATTTGACAGTGTGCAAAAGCCGATGTGGCCTTGGCAAGGAAACTCTGGATGGAGCCCTGCTCTGTGACGCCCGTCCTTTGATCCACCTCCCGGGCCCTGTAGAATCCTCGTTTCCCGGGGATCTGCATGACCCGAAAGATCGCACTCCTGGCCATTGGTGGAAACGCGCTTCTGAAAGAGAAGGAGCGCGGGCTCCAGGAGGAGCAGCTGGAGAACGCCCGGGAGACGGCGGAGATGCTGGCGCGGGTGGTGGCCGAGGGCTACGCGCTCTGCGTGGTGCATGGCAACGGGCCCCAGGTGGGCAACCTGCTCATCCAGCAGGAGGCCGGATCGGGCCAGATCCCGCCCTACAGCCTCGACATCTGCGGCGCCATGACCCAGGGTTCCATGGGCTACATGCTGGAGCGCATGCTCATCAACCGCCTGCGCTTCATGGGCCTGGACGCGCCGGTGACCTCCGTCCTCACGGAAGTGGTGGTGGACAAGGAGGACAAGGGCTTCCAGGACCCGACCAAGCCCGTGGGTCCCTTCTATCCCGAGTTCCGCGCCCTGGAGCTGATGCGGTCCAAGCGCTGGAAGATGAAGGAGGACTCGGGCCGCGGCTGGCGCAAGGTGGTGCCCTCGCCCCAGCCCATCGAGATCGTCCAGCTCGACGCCATCAAGACCCTGCTCCAGTCCGGCAGCTCGGTCATCGCCGGCGGTGGTGGCGGCATCCCTGTGATCCGCGATGCCAGCGGCTTCCTGGTGGGTGTGGAGGCCGTCATCGACAAGGACCGCCTCAGCGCCCTGCTGGCGGCCCAGCTGGATGCGGACCTCTTCATCATCCTCACGGGCGTGGCCAAGGTGGCGCTCGACTTCGGCAAGCCCACCCAGCGCTGGATGGACCGCATCACCGCCAGCGAGGCCCGGAGGCATCTCGCCGAGGGCCAGTTCCCGCCCGGCAGCATGGGCCCCAAGATCGAGAGCGCCCTGGCCTACCTGGAGGGCGGCGGTCACGAAGTGCTCATCACCACCGCCGAGGCCCTGGCCACCGAGGACCCGGCGACGGTGGGCACGCGCATCGTGCGAGACTGAGGGTTCTCCGGAGGAAGCTTCCGATGTACGCCCTCATCCTCGTCCGCTACCGTCGCCCCCTGCCCGAAGTGGAGGCGGTCACCGAGGCCCACCGGGCCTACCTCGGGACGCTGAAGGCGCAGGGCATCCTCCTGGCCTCGGGACCCCTGGATCCCCGCTTCGGCGGCGCCTGGCTCGTGCGGGTGCAGGACGAGAATCCCCTGGCGGACCTGGACACCCTCCGCGATGGCGACCCCTTCCACAAGGCCGGGCTCGCCAACTACGAACTCCTGCCCTGGCACGTGATGGCGGGGAAGGATGGCTTCGACAAGATGTGATCCCCGCCACCGGCCGGAAACCGGGACGGGGATCGGACACCCGAGGGAGGGGCCGCAGGCCCGTCTCAGTGGCTCATCTGGATGTCTACGGGGTTCTTGAAGGTGTCATACAGGGGTGAGGTGCGGATCACCTTCTCGTGGAGTTCCTGGATCTGGGCCGGGGTGCCGCTGCAGGCGAGGTTCACCTTCACGCGGATCTGGGACAATCCCGGCCGGACCTTCTTGTCCAGTTCCAGGAACCCCTGGAGATCGGAATCCGTCTCCATATCGAAGCTCAGGCTGCTGATGTCCAGGCCCATGGCCGTGGCGTTGTAGGCGTAGGTCACGCTCAGGCAGGCGCTGAGGGCGTGGAGCGCCGCCTCTCCGGCGTTGGGCGCCAGGTCGGTGCCCAGGAGGGCCTCGGGCTCGTCGGCTTCGAGGAACATCGGGGTGCTCCGCTTGTGCTCCATTCCCGCCCCGTAGAGCGAATCGAAGGTGCTCTGGGAATGGGCCCCGTTGATCCACTTGGCCTTGGACCGGAAGGTGAACTTGGCGAGGGCGGGGTTGGCCTTCACCATCGAGACGGTGGTGTTGAGGGCCTCCACATTCACGCCGTTGTGGATGGTTGCGATGCTGCCCATGGATCCTCCTCCTGGATCAGGCGCCGTCCCGGGCGAAGGCCCAGCCTCCGGGCGGGAAGCGCGTGTAGGACACCCACAAGGGTCCCGCGTGGCGCAGGGCCCCCTGGAAACAGACCCCCAACATGGGACGGGTTGAATCTGAAACAAGGTCGCAAAATTTGATCCAGGCCGACCCCATCCGCTATCTGAGGCAGGTCCAGCTACTTCGGGGATGCCGGGGCCTTGGCGGCCTCCAGGGCCTGTCTGGCCTTCTCCCGTTCAGCCTCGCTGGGAGTGCCCCAGACGACTCGGCTGGGCTTCTGCTTCAGCAGCTGCAGCAGTTCCTCCACGGAATCCAGGGAGCGCCGCAGCGCCTTGAGGCTGGCCTCCAGCTCGGGCTGATCCTCGGCCTGGAAGCGGGCCAGCAGGGTGTCCGACTGCTGGAGGACCGAGGCCAGGCTGACCAGTATCCGATCCAGCTCCGGCGCCCGCTTCTCCAGCAGGGCCCGGGTCACGGCCAGGCTCTTCTCCAGGTCGACGAGGGCCCGGTCGGCCTCTCCCATGCTGCGATCCGCGTGGGAGGCCAGGCCGCGACCCTCCCGGGCCAGGGCCTGGAACTCCCGCAGAGTGGCATCCAGCGAGCGGAGCGCCTGGGCCACGGAGGGATGCTCCAGCAGGTCGCCCAGCCCCTTCTGCCGGACCCGCTCCCGCACCGCGTCCAAGGATATGTTCAGGTTCGCCAGCAGACGGTCGGCGCGTTCCAGCACGCCCCCCAGGGACACCCCCTCCTCCCCCGGGATCTGGTCGCCCGCGACCAGGACCACGGTGCGTTCCCCGGGCGGGGGCAGGCGCAGGTCGAGCATCACGCTCCCCACCCCCTTGGGCGCCACCACGGCCCGGGTGCCCCGCCAGAGGCGGATGTCCGTTCGCACGGCCAGGGTGGCCAGGAAGTGGTAGTCCGTTCCCTCCTGCCGCATGTCGAGCCGCTCCACGGCGCCCACCCGGTAGCCCCTCAGCTGCACGTCGGTGCCGGGCACCAGCCCTTCCATCTGCTCGAGCCGCACCACCAGCGGGTAGGTCTTCTCAGTGACGGCACCCGCGTTCTTGTAGGCCAGCAGCCCGATGAACAGGACCAGGGCCAGGAGGACGAAGAGCCCGAGCCGGGCATCCTGCTTCTCGAAGTTCACGTCGACTCCATGAGCATGGGCTCCTGGGGCAGCGGGAGACTCTCCGCCTCCAGTCCCTGAAAATCCTGGGCCTCCTCCGAGGCCATCACGAGCGTGCAGGCAGGATCCGCGGCCCAGGCGCGGATCAGGTCCAGGGCCACGGCGCGATCCGCGGCGTCCAGGCCCTCCAGCGGAGCGTCCAGCAGGATCAGGTCCGGTTCGAGGGCCAGTACGCGGGCCAGGTTCGCGTGCTTCCGCGCGGCGCCGCTCACCGCATGGGGCCGGAGCCGGGCCACCGCCTCGAGGCCCAGCCGCTCCAGCGCGCCCCAGGTCCGGCGCAGGACCTCGGGTTTCGGCAGTCCCTGGAACCGCAGGGGGAGGGCCACGTTGTCCGCCAGGCTGAGGTTTGACAGCAGTCCGCCCGAGGCGAAGGCGAAGCCCATCCGGACGCGCCCCACCAGGGCCAGGGCCCCATCACCCGGCCAGACCGCGAGACCCGCGATCCGGACTTCTCCGCCCCTCGGGCGCTCCATGCCCGCGACCACCTTCAGCAGGCGGCTCTTGCCGGAGCCGCTGGGCCCCGTGACCAGCAGGTTCCCGCCCTTCGGCACCTGCAGGTCCAGCCCCTCCAGCAGGGCCCGCCCGTCCGGTGAAGCGCAGGAGATGCCGCGGCCCTGGAGCATCAGAAGTAGAAGAGCGCGGCGATGAGGCCGTCGAGGATGAACACCGCCACCAGGGCGGACACCACGGTGCGGGTGACGGCCTGCGGGATCTCGGTCTGGCTGCGCTGGACGCGGAGCCCGAAGTGGCAGGCGTGGAAGGTGATGGCGCCGGAGAAGAAGAAGACCTTCAGCAGGGTCGCCGCGAAATCGAGGTTCGACAGCGCCTGTCGCACGGAGGCCATGAAGAAGGCCCAGGTGATGCCGTACTTCAGCCGGGCCACCAGGAAGCCGCCGCCCAGGGCCGCGGCGTCGAAGAACACCACCAGGGCGAAGACCGACACGAGCACCCCCAGCCAGCGGGGCAGCAGCAGGTACTGGTAGGGGTCCACACCGTGGGCCGCCAGCGCGTCCACCTCGCCGTTGAGCTGCATGGCACCCAGCTCCGCCGCGATGGCCGTGGAGCTGCGGCCGATGACCAGCACGGCCGTCAGCAGCGGGCCCAGCTCCCGCAGGACGATGAGCACCATGAGCGTGCCGATGTAGTTCTCCGCGCCCAGGCCGGACAGCTGACTGAAGGCCTGGATGAGCGTCACCGCGCCCAGCAGCAGGGCCGTGCCCGCCACGAGCACTCCCGCATCGAGGCCCGTGAAGCGGATCTGGAGTCCGGTCTGCCCGCCCACCGCCGCCAGCTGACCGGCGCGGAGGGCCAAGCCCGAGCGCAGCGTCCGAAGCACCAAGTGCGCCTGGTCGCCCAGGAACTCCAGGAAGCCGCGCACCGGCGCACCCAGCCGCGCAAGGAAAGCCATCATTCACCCGGGGAATGGCCCAGGCTAGCAGAAAATCGGGACCCTTAGCGCGCCACGAACCCGTCTGCGTAGTCGATCACCATCACGATGCGGTAGTCCCGGTGCGGCGCGGCACCGGCTCCGGCCTGGTGCAGCCCGGGGTTGAAGAGGTTCCTCCGGTGCCCGCGGCTGGCCACGCCATCGTCGATCAGCAGCTGGAGCACCACCTGGCGGGCCTCCTCCTCGCCGGTGCTGATGTTCTCGGCGATGAGTCCTTCCCAGCGACCGCGCCGGTTCAGGCGATCCGAGAGGCGGCTGCCGTCGGACCCCACGTGTTCGAGCGAGCCCCGGGGCCCGATGTCCAGGGCATGCAGCCGGGCCGCCCGGGCCAGGCCTTCGTTGAAGCGCAAGGGCCCCACCGGCCGGGCCGATTCCAGGAAGGCGATGGCCTCGTCCAGGGCGGCCACGCCCTCCTCCGTGCGCAGCGGCACGCGGCCAGGCCGGTTCCAGAGCGTGCCCTCGAAGTACGGCCGCAGCTCTCGCAGGTGCTTCGCGTAGGCCTTCGGCTGCACCCGTGCGTCGCTCATCTCCTGGACCACCGCCCGCTCGAAGGCCGTGGCCTTCTCCGGAACCGCCGGTATCGTCTGGGCCGGGAGGGACAGCGTCAGGAGCAGCAGCGGGAGGATCCTCATGGGCACCTCGGACAGGACCCCAAGGATAAGCGCACCCAGGGGCCCGGTTCCCTCACCGGGCCGGTTCGTCCGCCTCGAAGGGGCCCGGCGGGCCGGCGCCGGCACGAACCCACGGCAACCAGGGGTGGATCTGGCAGGCCAGGCAGAACCCGAAGAAGGCCTCCAGCCCGGCGCAGGCCCCCAGGACGAGCGCCAGCCCGAGGCCCAGGGGCCGGAGGCCGGCCAGCAGGGCCAGCCCGATCCCCAGCGAGAACAGGAACCCCACGGACGCCGCGAAGCGCTTGGGACCCGCATTGATCCTCCGCTCGGGAAGGCCGCTCACCCGGCGGAGGAAACCCGCGGCGCGGGCCACGGGGCTGAGGGTCGCGCGGCCCGAGGCGCGGAGGGCGAAGTCGGCCGCCAGGGCCAGGACGGCCCAGCCCCACCCCCGCCAGACCGCCAGCACCAGTAGCGCCAGGGACAGGCAGGCCGCGATCCGCCCGGCTGTCTCATCCACCAGATCCGGGGCGATGGGGCAGCTCGGGCCCGGGCGGGCCTCCTTCGGGTTCGGTTCCGCGCGCTCCGCCATCCTAGAGCGCCGGTCCATCAATCTCGGCGAAGAGGGGATGCGTGAGGTAGCGCTCGCCGGTATCGCAGAGCACGGCCACCACGGTCTTGCCCTCGCCCAGTTCCTTGGCCACTTCCAGGGCCGCGAAGACGATGGCGCCGGTGCTGATGCCCGTGAGCAGGCCCTCCTCCCTGGCCAGGCGGCGCGTGATGGCGATGGCATCGTCATAGCCCACGGGGCGGACGCGCTGGAAGGCCTTCCTGTTGAGGATGCCCGGCACGAAGTTCGGCCCCAGGCCCTGGAGCTTGTGCGGGCCGGCCTTCCCCTCGCTCAGCAGGGGCGAAGTCTCGGGCTCCACGGCGACCACGAGGGTGCCGGGCTTCTTCTCGGCCAGCACCTCGCCCACGCCGGTCACGGTGCCGCCCGTGCCCACGCCGGCCACGAAGGCATCCAGCTCCGGCACCTGCTCGAGGATCTCCAGGGCCGTGGTCCGGCGGTGGACCGCGGGGTTGGCGGGATTCTCGAACTGGCGCACCAGGAAGTAGGAAGGATCGCCATCCGCGAGCTCCTGGGCCTTGTCCACGGCGGCCTTCATGCCCCCGGAGCCCGGCGTCAGCAGCAGCTCCGCGCCGTAGGCCTTCAAGAGGGAGCGGCGCTCCTGGGTCATGGTGTCGGGCATCACCAGCGTGATCTTGTAGCCCTTCGCGGCCGCCACGAAGGCGAGGCCGATGCCCGTGTTGCCGCTGGTGGCCTCCAGCAGCGTCATGCCCGGCATCAGCGCGCCGCGGGCCTCGGCGTCCTGGATCATGCTCAGGGCGATGCGATCCTTGACGCTGCCGCCGGGGTTGGCGCTCTCCAGCTTCACGTAGACCTTGGCCGAGCCCTTCGGCACCAAGCGGTTTAGCCGCACGACGGGCGTGTAGCCCACCAGTTCGTAGGCGTGCTCGACGCGATTGGGGCGGTCGGTGGGGCGGGTCGGCTGGCTCATGGTCGGGGCTCCTTCAGGCTTCGGGCGCGGCCCGGATCCTGAAGTATGGAAAGGAAATTTTTATTGTCAAGTTTGTCAATTGATTTAGTTACATATTAAGTTAAGCTGGCCTGGGAGGTCGCATGGTGAAGGGGTCGGCCAAGGGACGCTACGGGTTGCTGCTCATGGTGGAGCTGGCGCTCCAGGCGGGGCGTGGGCCGGTGCTGGTGGCGGACATCGCCGAGCGCCAGGCCCTCCCCGTCAAGTTCCTCCGCGTGCTGCTGGGCAACCTCAAGGCCGCCGGCCTCATCAAGGTGCAGCGGGGCCCCAGCGGCGGCTGCGAGCTGACGCGGCACCCCAGCCACATCACGGCCCTGGAGGTGCTGGAGGCCCTGGAAGGCCGCTTCGCCGCCGGCAGGCTGCCCGCCGATGCCACCCACGGCGCCCGCGCGGTACGCGAGCTCTGGTCCCGCAGCACCGAGGCCGCCCGCGCCGTCCTCCGCGGCACCACCCTCGCCGACCTGGCCGACCGCCACCAGGCGCTGGAGGTGGACAGCCAGGGGTACTCGATCTGATGTCTGCTGGAGCCTAGCCTGGCGGAAGCAGCCGCATCGCCAGGGCCCGCTGAAGGGCTTCCTGGAACTCTGCCAGCCGATAGGGCTTCTTGAGGAGCCCGGCCAGCCCCTCGACGAAGAGGTCCGTGTCCGAAACGTTGTAGCCGCTGCTGAGCACCACCGGGACGGTGCTGTCGATTTTCCGCATTTCCCGGAAGGCCTCCTGCCCGCCCATGCCCGGCATGATGAGGTCCATGAGCACCATGGCCAGCTCCCCGTGGTGCAGGCGGAAGAGCTCCACGGCCTCCAGGCCATCCCTGGCGTCAAGGACGGAGAAGCCGAAGTGCTCCGCCATGCTCCGGGCCACCTGGCCGACGGCCAGCTCATCATCGACCACGAGGATGCGACCCTGCCCACGCCAGGCCTGCGGCAAAGCTTCCGGGGGAGGCATCAACGCCGAGTCCGCCATGGCGGGCATGAAGATCTTGAAGGAGGAGCCGCAATCGGGCTCGCTTCCCACCCAGAGCCCGCCCCCGTGGCTGCGGATGATTCCCATCACCGCGGCCAGGCCCAGCCCGCGGCCCGTGAATTTCGTCGTGAAGAAGGGCTCGAAGGCCCGCTTCACCACCTCGGGCTCCATCCCCTCCCCCGTATCCCTTACATCCAGCGTGGCGTAGCGGCCCGGCGTCAAGGGCAGTACCCAGTGGCCGACCCCGAGGGCCGCCTCGTCCATGTACTCCTCGCGGGTCCGGATGTTGATCCGGCCCTCCCTGTCTGTCTGGCAAGCTTCAGCAGCATTGGTGACCAGGTTCATGAGGACCTGGAAGATCTGGGTGGCGTCGCCATGCACCAGCGGGAGCCGCTCCGCCAGATCGCAGCTGAGGGTCACGTTCCTGGGAAGGGAGGCGGTGAAGACCTGGATGACCTCCTTGACGACAATCCCGAGGTCGACCTCGGCCATGACCGGTTTCCCGGTCCCCGCGTAGGCCAGCAGCTGGCGCGTGAGACTGGCCGCCCGCATGGCCGCCTTCTCGATGGCCGCGAAATAGGGCGCCACGCTGCGCCCCTCTTCCGCGGCCATGGTGCCCAGGTTCGCATTGCCCAGCATGGCGGTGAGGAGGTTGTTGAAGTCGTGGGCGACGCCACCGGCGAGCACGCCGAGGGTCTCCAGCTTCTGGGCCTCCAGAAGCTGGGCTTCGAGGTGGGCGGTATAGGAGATCTGGGCGGCGGCCTGCTCGGCAGCCTGGGCCAGGGTCTGGGCATTGACCGTCGCGATGACAAGGCTTTCGTTCGCTTCCCGCAGCTGCGCGGCGGCCTGCTCCGCCGCATCCGTCATGGCCTGGGCGTTGACGGTCGCAAGGACGAGGCCCTCATTCGCTTCCCGCAGCACCTCTTCGCTGATTCCTCTGCTCTCCACCGCCACCGAGCCCGGGCCAGGCGCGCTTTTGCCCGCCCCAGGCGGAGGTCCGGCCGGGCCCGTCTGGCGGGCGCGCTCACGGTCGCTCATCGCGGCTCGCCCACGCCAGGCTGGGCGATCGTCGGCGTCGGCTGCCCGCCGAGGAGCCGCTCGTAGTCGACCACCGGCTCACCGATCACGATGCCTTCATCCGTGACCTCATACTGCCGGAGCTGGTCGCTGTGGTTGCTCCCGCGCACCTTGACGACCGCCATGACGCGCTTCAAGCGGCTGTTCATCTCGATGTAGCGCTGGACGATGATCGCGTCGGTGAGGAACGCCGACCCATAGGAGCTGAATCGCAGGTCCGTGTACCGGTCTTCGAGTTCCGAAGTCATCAGCACCGTCACGCCGAGGCCGGACAGGACGGTGATCATGCGGAACAGCGATTCGCGGAAATCCTCCCGGAAGGTTGGCGCCACGGCCAGTTCGAACCCGGACAGCGAGTCGATCACCACCCGGGTCGCCTTCATCTTCTGGATGAGGTCGATCAGGTGCTGGACAATCTCGTCGATCGACAGATCCAGCAGCCTGGTGTTGATCAGGCCGATCTTCCCGGCCCGGACCAGCTCGTCGATCGTGCGGGTCCACGACTGGCTCGGCGTCTGCTCGAAGGCGACGATCACGCCCGGTTCGCCCAGGCGGACGCCTTCAGACAGGAAGGCCGTGGCGAGGATCGTCTTCCCGGACCCGGACGGCCCTGCAACCAGCAGCGAATAGCCGGCTGGCAGGCCGCCGCCCAGCATGTCATCAAGACCGGGTACGCCCATGGTCAGCCGCCGTTGGGAGTGCGGACGCCGGGAGGGGGGCCCCATGGCCCCGCTATCACTGGGAATGGTGGCCGCCGGGAAGACTTCAAGGCCATCGCCGGTGATCCGGAAGGTATGAATCCCCGGGCTGGTCTGCTGGCCACGCATTTTCAGGACCTGGATCTTGCGCACCATCGAGTTCCGGTAAACGCTCTGATTCAGTGACAGGAGGCCATCGGCCACCGAGGAGACCGGCTGGGCGTCGTTGTCGGAAATGTATTCCCCGATCAGGAAGGCCGTGGCCTGCCATCCGCTCAGCTTGATCCCGAGTTCCTGCATGAACTGCAGCGGGCTCATCGTCGAATTGGCCTGGTGGCTGGCCTCCAACATGAGGGAGCGGAAGGAATCGACGAACACCAGCCCCGGGGAAAAGGCTTTGACCTCCTCCATGATGCGGGCCAGGACCTGGTCGAAATGACCGGTCGTGACCTCGTGGCTCAGGTTCACGAACTTGATGGATTGGTTGACCTTCCCTGGATCAAAGAAGGAGAACTGCTGCTGGTAGCGGAGCATCTTCAGCGGCGATTCCCCCAGCACGGTGAAGAACAGCGCCCGGCGCTCCGGCGTCGCCAGGGCGAACATGATCTGATGCGCCAGCGTGGTCTTTCCGGATCCCGGGGGGCCCGCAATCAGATTGAAGGAGAACTCCGGGAGGCCGCCGCCCAGGATGGAGTCCAGTCCGGGGACGCCTGTGGCAAGTAGGCTGATGGTCACTTTTCTTCTCATGGATGGGTCTCCTGTTCGGTCGTGGGCTTCGGAGGCGTCCATACCGGATCCAGCAGACGCTCAGTCAAGGACTCTCCGATCAGAGCTGCCAGCAGCTCGGTGAAGGCCACCAGCAGGGCGAAGCTCCCTTCGGTGCCCACCACCGGATCAATGGCCTCGAGGCTCGCTCTGAGGTTTGTCAGGGGGTTGGCGCTGTCATCCGACCCCCCGGCCTTTGAAAGCCAGGGGAAGGTAGCGCTTGTCACCTGTAGCGAGCGGCCGAAGAGGGCATCGACTCCACGCGCGCCGATGACGGGGGCCAGCCGCGCCGCCATCTGGCCCCAAGTGCGGAGGGTGGCCTCAGCCACGCCGCGCGAATCCGGGGCGATACCAGCCGACAGCGCCAAGGTCCTTCGTATCGACTCGCGACACATGATTTCCTGACCCTTAACCCTTGTTGACATCTGAAATCCCGAGAAGGGAGCAGACGATGCACGGATCTCCTTGCGCAACCAGTCGGCCCAGAACCAGTCAGAGTCCCTGACCAGATCTTTTAAGCACAATTTGCGCCACAACATATCTTCCATATAATTAATAATTAAAGTTCAATTATTGACCGATCAATACAGACCATTCCATCAGGATGGCCTGCCCACCCCTTCAATTTGAAGGATCGACCAGTCGCACTGAACCGCCGGAACCATCCCCTGAGGATCGATGAGCCCAGGGCGCGCCGGGAGGCCGAGTCCAATGGGAAGCGCCCGCCTGATGGGGAATCAGCCGGGCGCCTCCTCTTGCAATCACCGCGGGGCATCTGCCCTCAGGGTTTGAGATCCACAACCGTCATCGCGGCCATCGCCTGCCCCTTCTCCTTCACCTCGCCGCCCCGGTAGAGGGTCCAGCCCGGCAGGCCGCGGGGCACGGTCTTCGTCATGGCCCACTGCTGGACGCGGCTGTTGGCGAGGACGAACACCAGCATGCGCTTCGGGTTCCAGGGGTTGGGGAAGGCCGCCAGGAGGCCGTCATCGGGGCGGCCATAGGTCCGACCCTGCCACTGGAACCAGCCAGGACCCGCCTTGAAGGGCAGCTTCCCTTCGGCCTGGAGACGCGCCGCCAGGCCGTTCTCGGCCGGGCCGCCGAAGATCAGCAGGTCGTTGGCGGCCAGGTCGGCATCGCTCACGTCGGCATCGGGCTTCAGGGGCAGCAGCACCTCGGTCATGTTGTCCGCCAGGGCTTCGCGGTAGCTCAGCGCAAGGGTGCGCTGGGCCTCCACTTCGCGGGCCGTGCCGAAGACCAGGAGCGTGGCGCTCCAGTCGTCCAGTACGTTGCCCGGCACCCAGAAGTTGGCGCGGGGCATGGGAATGTCGTTCCCCGCATTGAAGGCCAAACGCGTGGGCCGGACTTCGCTGCGGAAGCTGAAGGCCGCCTTGGCGGACTTCACCTCGATGCGCTCCAGCTTCGCGCCCGCTTCCGTTTCCACGCTTGCGAACGCCACGAAGGGATACGCGAAGCCCGCCTGCTCCACATCAAGCTTCACCTCGTAGGCATCGCCCGTCTTCTCGACGCGGGCCTGGATCTTGGGGGCCGGAAGGTCGGCGCGTTCCAGCCAGGGTTTCAGGATGGGGGCGACATCCTGGCCGGCGGCCTCGGACAGGGCCTTCAGGATCTCGGCGGTGGCGGCGGTCCTGCCCTGGTAGCGCCCGTGGACAGACTGCATGGCCTTGGCGAAGGTGGCGTTCCCCAGGTGCAGCCGCAGCTGGTGGAGGGCGAACACTCCCCGGATGCGCGGGATCTGGTAGGCGCCGTAGCGGTCGTAGGCCGTCGTGGTGGCCAGGGGCGCCTTCGCGCCCTCCTTGGCCTCCAGCCAGAGGTGACGCGTGGCGAGGTCTGCCAGGGCCGCGCTCTGGATCTCGAAGGCCTTGGCCGGTGCGGGAGGCAGCTGTTTCAGCTGCTGCCAGTAGGCGGCGGAGGCGCTGATGAACCAGTTCTCCGCGTCCGAAGCCGGCTTGACAGTTCCTGTCCAGAGCCCCTTCGCCTCGTAGGAGAAGGCTTCCTTTACCCCGGCGACGTCCGGCGCAGGCACGGCCTTGGCCGGCTGCTCATCCTTCCGGGCCGCTTTCACGGCCTGGAGCTTCGCGGATACCCAGATGGGACTGAACGTCGTGTACCCATGGGTCAGGTGCGGGGTCGCGCCCGGCAGGTCGGCGATCCAGCGCCCTCCCACCAGCTTTTCGCGCTGGGTGGTCTTGCCCTGGTGCGCGATGAAGACGAGCTTCTCGGCCATCTCGGCGGTGGTGAGCTTGCCATCGCAGGCATGGGGCCGGTTGATGGGGCTGCTGGCCATCAGGCGGGTGGCGGTGTCGATGTCGAAGCCGGTCTTGCCGTGCGCCTTGAAGGCCTCCTGGAAGGCGATGTCGCGATTCCAGGTGTTGAAGGCCAGGTCCGCCGGGGCGTTCTCGGGGTTCCCGGCGTACTCGCCGCGGACCTCCAGGTCGCGGTTGTTGTTGTTGGCCCAGATGAAGTCCTTGTGGTTGCCCGGCGTGTCGGCCGGCTTGCCCTTCGTTCCGGTGCGCCACAGGCGCGTCTTCTCGGTCCCCAGCAGGAAGCAGGCGCCTTCGTCGGTCTTGGTGTCGGCCATGGTCCAGTCGTTGGTGTAGAGGCCGTTGTTCTGCGCGAAGAGGATGGCGGCGGCCTCGTCGATGCCATTGGCGTACTGGGCGGCCTTGCGGATGCGGTTGCTCTGCGGCGTGCCGTCCGGCTTATAGGGCGTCTGGCCCACGGTGGTCTCGCCCATCACCAGGCCCGAGGCGTTGAGGTACCAGTCGGTGCCGCTGTGGATGCCGCCGGCGAAGGTCTGCAGCACCAGCCGGTGGCCCTTCTCGGGCACCACGTCCAGCATCACGTTCCACTCGGTCCCGGTGTAGCCGCCCCACATGAAGATCTGGCTGAAGATGAACCGGCCGGACTTCGTCGCGCCCTTGGTGGCCACGAAGGAGGAGCAGTGGTCCCCCTGCCCGCCTTTGGCCGCCTCGTCGTCCCCGGTCATGAAGGTGCGGTTGGTGAGGGGGTTGGCGGTGTGCGGCAGGGCGGACTGGAGGTAGCTCGCATCCACATCGCTGTTCAGCGTGACGATGTCCAGCAGATCGATGGCGCGCCCCTTGAACCGGGCGCCGGCCTTGGCGGCGCCGTCGGCGATGCCCTTCATCTCCTCCAGGAACTCCAGATCGAACTTGCGCAGGAAGAGGGCGTCGGCGAACTGCCGCTTATCGGCCCAGCCCCGGGCGGGATCTGCCGCGTCCTTCTGGATCGCGAGCTTGGTGATGAAGCGCACGATCTCGTCGGCCATGAGCTCGCCGTGCTGGCGGCCCCGGGCATAGGGCGCGCCCTCGATGTGCAGGAAGGTCCAGCCGCCCATTTCATAGCGGAAGCCCTTCCCCGCCCAGCGCACGGTCTCCATGGGGATGAACCGGGTCACGTCCTCCACTTTCTCGAGCTTCACCTGGCTGAAGGCGGCGTCGCCCGTGGCCCTCCCATTGCGGCCCAGGTGCAGCTGCACGCGATCCGCGGGCGCGGTGGCGAGGAACAGCACGGAGACCTGCCGCTTGGAGGTTCCGGCCACGCTCTGGGAGGCATTGGTGAACGGGAAGCTCTCCATGGAGAGGCAGGCGCCGAGGGCCGTGGGATAGCGGGCCAGCGCATCGGCCTTCACGCCGTGGGTATCGATGACCGCGCTCAGGCAGTACAGCTCGCCGACCTTCAGGGTCACCGGCGCCGAAACCAGGGTCATTTCGGAGCCCGAGGCCGCGGCCTTCAAGGTCATCCCACCCGTGACCGCAGGGCTGCTGCCGCCTTTCGCTGTCCAGCCCGACAGGGGGATATCCGCGGCCGTGGCCAGCACAGCCAGTGCCATCAGCAGGCCGGCGCGAAGCATTCGGATCATGGGGAGCCTCCACCTTCCAGCATGCCAAACCCATGGCGGAATTGCCTCGCTTTTTGAGGCAATTCCGCGCCGCGGCTACCCTGGGGATATGGCACTGAAAAAATGGACCTTCACCGTGGACCCCCAGGACGCAGAGTTGCGCCTGGATCAGCTCATCGCCAAACGGACGGAGCTGTCGCGCCGGGCAGCCCGGGAAGCCCTGAAGCTGGGCGGCGTCCAGGTGGACCGCAAGCGCGTGAAGGTGGCGGGGAAACTCGTGAAGCCGGGCCTCGAGGTCCGGGTGGCCTTCGACCCCGACCTGCCGCCGGTGCCGACCACGGCCATTCCCATCGTCTTCGAGGACGAATGGATCCTCGCCGTGGACAAGCCCGCGGGGCTCGCCACCCAGGGCACCTGGGCCACGGACCGCCACGACCTGCTCGCCCTGCTGAAGACCCAACGACCGGACCTGAAGCTGTTCCTCCACCACCGCCTGGACCAGGGCACCTCCGGCCTGCTGGTGCTGGCCAAGGATGCCAAGGCCAATCCCGGCCTCGCCTCCGCCTTCGCGGGCCGCGACCTGGAGAAGCTCTACCTCGTGCGTGTCTCCGCGCCCCTGGAAGCCTGCACCGCGGAGGCCCCCATCGGCCGCCTGCGGGGGGCGGATCCCGGCCGTTTCGGCTGCGAGGGCGACCTCATGGACCCCAAGTCCGCCCGCACAGACTTCCGGCCCGCCACGGCGGAGGAGGCGGAAGGCCTAGTCCCCGGCCACTACCTCGTCGCCCGCATCCATACGGGCCGCACCCATCAGATCCGCGTGCATCTGGCCCACCTGGGGCGGCCTGTACTCGGCGACTCCCTCTACGGCGGCGCCCCTTCAGACCGCCTCTGGCTCCATGCCTGGCGGCTGGGCCTGAAGCACCCCATCACCGGCGAGGCCCTCCGGCTGGAGGCGCCGCCGGCACGCTTCCGGACGTGACAAAAAAAACGGCGGAGGTTTCCCTCCGCCGTTTCCCAATGGGACGACCTGTTTCAGGGCGTGTACTCGACCATCCTGATCGTGGAGTTCCCGAGCGGGCAGATCACCTCGACGGCCCAGAGGTAGGTGACACCGGTCGTCAGGGCCGGCGGAGTGGCGGGGGTGCCTCCGGGCGCGCCGTAGGCCACGGACAGCTGCGAGCTCGGCATGGAGATGCTCCAGATGCTGGCCCCCGTGTCCTTCTGGCGGATCCACAACCGGTAGGTCAAGGGCCAGGCAGGCAGCGGGACGGGTGGGCCCCAGCTGAAGGTGGGCTGGGTTCCAGCGGCTGCTCCGGTGACCGGGGCCAGGTTGGTGGCGAAGGCGTTCAGCACCTTCGAGGTATCCAGCGTGAAGGTGTCCACCGGGGCACCGGAATCCGGGTAGCCCACCTGGACGGAAGCCATGCCGACCACGGGCCGGTAGAGCCCCAGGTTCGCCCAGTAGTTGAAGCCCCCGCTGCTGGGCAGACCGACATCGAAGAGCAGGCTCCCCATCTGCAGGGTCACATTGACGGGCAGCTTCATGCCGGGAAGCACGTCGAACCATACGCCGTAGAGCTCGTGGGTGGCCTGGGCGACCGTGTAGATCTCATGCTGGGTGACCGCGTTGACCACCGCATTGCTGGAGGGCAGCGTCAGGTCGTGATTCACCATGTCCCCGGTGACCGCGATGGTGCCGTAGCCGCCGATGTTCGAGGCCTCGCCCAGGTCGAGGAGGCCGTTGCCGTTCTGGTCGACCATCGCCAGGATGTCGTAGGTGCCGTTGGGCACGCCCGCGACCATGTAGGGCTGCGGACTGGCGGGACCGGCGGCCTTCACGGCGTAGGACTGGCTGGTCGAGGTGTCGAACAGCACCACATACAGAGGTCCGGTGGCCGGCCCGGTGAAGCTGATGGTGCCCGAGATGGCATTCCCTCCGGCCGCGGCGGCCGGTGTGGCGGTGACCACGTTGGAAGAGAGGCTCGTGGTCGCCCCCGCCTTGGCGTAGACGCGGAAGTCGGCGGGTGTGCCATTGGCGAGACCGGATACGAAGAGCGTGGACCCGAATTTCTCCGTGTCCTGCTTGCCCCTGGCGGCGACGGTGGCGCTGCCCGCGAGCGTGGAGAAGCCGTCCGTGCTCCACTGGATCAGGTAGGAATCCGCCTGTTCCACCCCCTGCGCATTCGGCAGGGGCTTCCAGTTGAGGAGGACGCCGCCGTCCATGGGCGCGGCGCTGTTCAGGACGGGGGTGAGGCCCGACAGGTCGATGGCGGCAGGATCCGCCAGGGACAGATCCGCGCCGGAGGCATCACCGAATCCCACCACCACACCGACCCTGGTACCGGTCGGGTTGGCGGCGTTCGGATTCCCCTGGCCCATGCCGTCCATCCAGCTGGTCAGGGTGTAGTTGCCAGGCGCCACACCGCGGATGGAAAATGCGCCCGGACCGGGGATGCTGACACCGGGGGCACCGCCGTTGCCGCCATCGAGCCGGAGGTAGACGCGGCCCGTCTTGGCGCCGGGATAACTGACCGTCCCCGAGACGGTGTAGCCCAGGGCTGCCTGGACCCGCAGGTCCGCGAGGTCCGAACCCGACACGGTCACGGTCTGGCCAGGGGGCAGGAACATGACCTTGGTCCCGACCGGCATGCTGGGTGTCAGCGTGTAGGTGCCGTCGGGAATGCCCGGAATGTTGAAGTAGCCGGATCCGTCCGTGACAGCGGTGGTGGCATTCGGCATGGTATCGAGGCTCAAAGTGACGCCGGGGATGCCGACGCCGCTGTTGTTGGGCTGGAACTCATCGACCAGGGTCACTCGCCCGCTGGCCTGGAAGGTGGGCTGCACCGTCAAGGTCGCGGCCGCGCTGGTGATGGTGCCAAGCGCGTTGGTCGCGGTCACGGTGTAGCTTCCGGCATCCGCCACAGTGACGGCCGCCAGGGTGAGCGTCGCTGCGGTCTCGCCGGCAAGAAGGGAGGTGTCCCGGTACCACTGGTAGGACGGGGCAGGATAGCCCGTGACGGCCACGGAGAAGGTGGCGGACTGGCCGACAGGGACCGTCAGGCTGGCTGGCTGGGTCACGATGAGCGGTGTCTGGTTCACGATCAGGACTGCCGCGGAGCTGGTGGCGGAACCCAGGGAATTGGTGGCGGTCACGGTGTAGCTGCCCGCATCCGCCAGGGTGGCCGCCGGAAGGGTCAGCGTCGCGGCGGTCTGGCCCGTCAGCAACGTGGTATCCCGGTACCACTGGTAGGTCGGAACCGGATTGCCCGTGGCCGCGGCGGTGAAGGTTGCAGCGGCGCCGGCCGCGACGGTGGCACCCACTGGCTGGAGGGTGAACGCCGGGATGGACCGGACCGTGAGGATGGCGGCCGAGCTGGTGACGGAGGCGCCGCCATGGCTGACCGTCACAGTGAAGCTCCCCCCGTCATCGGCAGGAACGGTGGCGGGCGTGGTGTAGCTGGCGGAGGTGGCGCCGGCGATATCGACCCCACCCTTCTTCCACTGGTAGGTGAAGGGCGGAGTGCCCCCGGCCACCACGGTGAAGGTCGCCGTGGCTCCCGCAGTGACCATGACGCTGGCTGGCTGGGTGGTGATGGTCGGCGGCGCTGGATTCACAGTCAGGGTCGCGGCGCTGCTCGTCACCGAACCGACCGGATTGCTCACGGTCACGGTGAAGCTCGCCCCGGTGTCGGCCAGCACGACCGGAGGGGTCGTGTAGCTGGCGGCCGTGGCACCGCTGATCGCCACGCCGCCCTTCTTCCACTGATAGGCGAGGGGCGCGGTCCCCGAGGCCACCACCGAGAAGGTGGCAGTGGCGCCTTCCAGGACCGCCTGATTGGCAGGCTGCTGGCCGATGGCCACCGAAACGGACAGGACCGTGAGGATGGCGGCCGAGCTGGTGACGGAGGCGCCGCCATGGCTGACCGTCACAGTGAAGCTCCCCCCGTCATCGGCGGGAACGGTGGCGGGCGTGGTGTAGCTGGCGGAGGTGGCCCCGGCGATATCGACCCCACCCTTCTTCCACTGGTAGGTGAAGGGCGGAGTGCCCCCGGCCACCACGGTGAAGGTCGCCGTGGCTCCCGCGTTGACCGTGACGTTGGCTGGCTGGGTGGTGATGGTCGGCGGCGCTGGATTCACGGTCAGGGTCGCGGCGCTGCTCGTCACCGAGCCGACCGCATTGCTCACGGTCACCGTGAAGCTCGACCCGGTGTCGGCCAGCACGACTGGAGAGGTCGTATAGCTGGCGGCCGTGGCGCTGCTGATCGGCACGCCGCCCTTATTCCACTGATAGCTGAGGGGGGCGGTCCCTGAGGCCACCACCGAGAAGGTGGCTGTGGCGCCTTCCAGCACGGCCTGATTGGCAGGCTGCTGGCTGACGGTGGGGGCGACAGACGGCGGCGGCGTGCTGCCACCTCCTCCACCACCGCCACAGTCGAGAGAGAAGGACAGACAAACCAGCGCGGCCAGCACAGTGGCCGCGCTTTTCGCACGGTTTAGGAATTTCATGGTGCCTCCAAGGCAACGGGAAAAAACAGACCAGACCGAAATCACTCCAAACGGATCCAAAAACTATCTAGGCATCATTATTGGTTGTCATTTTACTTTCGCAATGCCAATAAAGATCTTTATTTTCAAATTCATTCATTGCGGTACGGTTCAATAACCTTATTTGAACCATCACATAAATAAGGGTTTATACTCGATGAACATTCATTTTGATTTGGTGAGCATTCATTTTGACTTGATGCCACCATGGCAACATCGCAAGCCAAGGGAGCGACTCATCCATGCCGCAAGCGCCCAAGCTCCCCCTCCTCTACAACCCTGCCTCAGGCATCGCGACGAAGGATCCGGACGCCCTGCTCCGTCCGCTGCCGAAGGACCTCCGGGACCGGGTGGATCCCATCCCCTTCGGGCCGCCCTGGGACTTCGAGCCCGCCATCGCCCAGGCGGTCCGCGCCGAAGGTCCGCTGCTGGTGTGGGGCGGCGACGGGACGATCCATCACGCGGCGAAGGCCCTGATCGGCCGCGGCTGCCCGGTCCCCCTCGGCGCCATCCCCGGGGGCAGCGGCAACGGGCTGGCGCGTGGACTCCGCACGCCCCTGGAACCCGCAGGCGCAATTCAGCGCCTGCTGGAGGGCCGGGAATTGCGCATGGATCTGCCGAGCCTAGACGGGGAGCCCTTCCTGAACGTCTGCGGCATGGGCTTCGAGGCCGCGGTGGCCCACCGCTTCGACGCCATGTCCGGCCGCGGCTTCGGCACCTACGCGCGGGCCTGCTGGCAGCTCTGGCGCACCTGGCCCGCCACCGCCCTGGCCTGGGATGCGGACCTGGCGCCCATGCCCGACCCCGCCGGGCGCCTGGACCGCCTCAGGCAGGCCTTCAAGGTGCCCGAGGCGGCGCTGCCAGAGCAGGCCTGGAGCCTCTGCTTCGCCAACCTCCCCACCTATGGCAGCGGCCTGTGGATCGCGCCGGGGGCGGATCCCACGGACGGCTGCCTCCAGTGGGCCACCCTGGCCCGGCCCTCCTGGTTCGACCTGCTGGCGGAGGCACCCACCCTGTTCCGGGAGGGCGGCCACACCCCCCTCCGGCACGAGGGACGCCTCCGGCACGCCATCCTGCGCCTGGAGCGCCCCCTGCCCTGGCATCTCGATGGGGAGCCCGTGGCCGAGCGTGACCGCGCCGAGCTGACCATCGAGCCCCGCGCCTTCCGCATGCAGGTCACTGGGGCGTGTCCCTGGCAATAGGCGCAGACATGCGCAGGAACGGCCCCGAACGGGGCTGTTCCTGCGTGGGAGAACCTCCTGCCTAATGAGGGAAGACAGCCGGTCCCGTCAGGCTGGGTCCCCGGAACTCAGCGCTGACGCTGGGGCTGGCGCCCCAGAGGCCGGCCACCATCTTCACGCCGCTCAGGTCCACCCGGGCGGGATCCCAATCCCGGCGGAGGACGAGGGTATAGGGATTCTTCGCATCGGACCACCAGGCCGGATCGTCGACGATGACGTAGACCGCGGTGGCTTCCTTGCCGGGATTCTTGTAGGTCACCAGGATCGGCTGGGGTGCGATGGCGGCCTGCAACATGCCGGGTCCGGGCCGGCCCCACTTGTCCACGAGCATGAGCCGGAACCAGCCCAGGTTGCTGTGCTGGACCTCGATCTGGACCGTGCCTCCCGCGGGCACGGAAACACCGTAGGCCCGCCAGCCGGAGGGCACCTGGACATAGTCCGTGAGGGCCTCCACCGTGTCGCCCAGGGCCGTCACGGGGACGAAGCCCCGGCGGGAGAGCCACTGGATCTCAGCCATGAGGTCCCGCTGGCGCCAGTAGAAACCCGTAGGAAAGGTCGTGCAGCGGTGCCAGGCGGGCGGCACCACCACGCGCGTGCCGGGGTAGAGGCCCACGCTGGACACCCGGGGGGCCAGGGCCTCCGGGCGGGGGTCCACCTCGCGCGTGCGGGGGCCCGGGTGGCGGTCCATCCGGTCCATCCGGTCCGTCGTGGGGCCGGCCACCGATCGGGGGTTGTCCGGGCGGGAGATCTCGGGCGACGCCCGCTCGACCATGGGGCGCACCGGCTGTGGCGATTCGCGACGGCCCCGGTCCTGCTGTGGCGATGCGCTACAAAGCGTCGAGGCCATGAGCAGGCCCGAAAAGACCGTGGCGACGTGGAATTGCGGGCTATGGGATCTCATCGCACACCTCCCAGGTTCCGCTGGAACACCATATGAAGCCAGAGCCATGCCAGCGGCTGGAGTATTCTGGCAGCTTCTAAGCATGGGGGCCTCAAGGTGTTCGGCAAGATCCAGCACATCCATTTCGTGGGCATCGGCGGCATCGGGATGTCCGGCATCGCGGAGGTGCTCGCCAACCTGGGCCACCGGGTGTCGGGCTCGGACCTGAAGGAGAGTGCCGTGACCCAGCGCCTCCGCGGCCTGGGCATCGAGGTGCACATCGGCCACAGGGCCGAGGCCATCGAGGGAGCCCAGGTGGTGGTGATCTCCTCCGCTGTGAAGGGTGACAATCCGGAGGTGGTGGCCGCCCACGCGGCCAAGGTGCCCGTGATCCCGCGGGGCGAGATGCTGGCGGAACTCATGCGCATGAAGTACGGCGTGGCCGTGGCGGGCTCCCACGGGAAGACGACGACCACCAGCATGGTGGCCCAGGTGCTCAGCCATGGGGGCATCGACCCCACCATCGTCATCGGCGGCAAGCTGGGCACCATCGGCAGCAACGCCAAGCTGGGCAAGGGCCCCGTCCTGGTGGCCGAGGCCGATGAAAGCGACGGCAGCTTCCTCATGCTGAACCCCACCCTGGCCACCATCACCAACATCGACCGGGAGCACTTGGACCACTACAAGGATCTGGAGGAGATCCAGGACGCCTTCGTGGCCTTCGCCAACAAGGTGCCCTTCTACGGCTCGGTGTTCCTCTGCATGGACGATCCCCACGCCGCCGCCGTGCGCCCGCGCCTGAAGCGCCAGGTGCGCACCTACGGCACCCATCCCCAGGTGGACATCCGGGCCCGGGAGATCCGCCAGGAGGGCTTCCGCACCCACTTCAAGGTCAGCGCCCACGGTGACGACCTGGGCACCTTCAGCCTGGGCGTGCCCGGGCACCACATGGTGCTGAACGCCCTGGCCGCCATCGGCATCGCCCTGGAACTCGACGTGGAGCGGGAGGTCATCCGCACCAGCCTGGCCGAGTTCACCGGCGCGGACCGGCGGTTCCAGCTCAAGGGCGAGAAGGACGGTGTGCTGGTGGTGGATGACTACGGGCACCATCCGACAGAAATCGCGGCCACCCTCGCCGCAGCCCGGGCCGGCTTCCGCGACCGCCGCATTGTGGCGGCCTTCCAGCCCCACCGGTACAGCCGCACCAAG
The DNA here is from genome assembly GCF_030268045.1 of Geothrix edaphica. NCBI lineage: Bacteria > Pseudomonadati > Acidobacteriota > Holophagae > Holophagales > Holophagaceae > Geothrix > Geothrix edaphica. The sequence continues at coordinate 782,914 of NZ_BSDC01000001.1, read as the reverse complement.
GCCCTGCTGGACGAGTTCGGCACGGCGTTCTTCGAAGCGGATTCCGTGGTGGTCACGGACATCTACCCCGCGGGTGAGCCGCCCATCCAGGGCGTGGACAGCGCCGCCGTGGTGGAGGCCCTGCGCTCTCACGGCCAGAAGGAGGTCCACCTCGCCGGGCGCGTGGACGACCTGCCGGAGGTGCTGCGCCGCCTCACCCGCAGCGGGGACCTCCTCATCACGTTCGGGGCAGGTTCCATCACCCACGCCGGGCCCGCCTTCCTGGGCCTGGACTGACCATGGCCTTCCCGGCGCTCCGCCCGCTGCCCGCCCTGCTCTGCGTCGCGCCCCTGCTGGCGGGGCTTCCGCCCGGCCTGCTGCCAGCGGGAGAGTACCGCCCCGAGGTGCCCCAGCCGGACCTCGGCGTCCGCTACACCCCCCATCACGCCCTGCTGGCCTACGTTCGCGGCCTGGCCACCGCCGCGCCGGACCGCGTGAGGCACCTGACCTTGAATGTCACCGAGGAGGGTCGCGAACAGCCCTTCCTCGTCATCAGCTCGCCCGAGAACCTGAACCGGCTGGAGGAGCTCCAGGCCCTCAACGCCAAGCTCGCGGATCCCCGGACGTGCAGCGAAGGCGAAGCCCGGCGTATCGCGGAGACCAACCCCGCCTTCGTGTGGCTGGGCTACTCGGTCCACGGCTCTGAGGCCTCGGGTTCCGAAGCCGCCCTGGCCGTGGCCTACCACTTCGCCGCGGCCCGCAGCCCCGAGGTGCTGAAGCAGCTCGAGCGCGTGGTGCTGCTCATGGACCTCACCCAGAATCCCGACGGACTGGCCCGCCACCGCCAGTCCGTGGCCGAGGCCGCCACGCCCTTCATCACCAGCGATCCCATGGACGCGCAGAACACCAGCCGCTGGCCCGGAGGCCGCTTCAACCACCGGCTCTTCGACCTGAACCGCGACTGGGCCTGGCAGACCCAGGGCGAGTCCCGGGCCAAGGCCGCGGCGTTCCTGCGCTGGAATCCGCAGGTGATGGCGGACCACCACGAGATGTGGCCCGAGGCCACCTACTACTTCCCGCCCACCATGCAGCCCATCCACGAGGCCCTCCCCGAAGCGCACTCCGGCCGCTGGCAGGCCACCTTCGGCAAGGGCGTCGCCCGGGCCTTCGACACCCGGGGCTGGGCCTACTTCAGCCGCGATGTGTTCGACCTCTTCTATCCCGGCTACGGGGACTCCTGGCCCACCTTCCAGGGCGCCGTGGGCATGACCTTCGAGGTGGCCGGCCAGGGCGGCCCCGCGTACAAGCGCCAGGATGGCGAGGTCCTCACGCTCGAAGGCCGCATCCAGCGCCATGTGGCCGCCAGCCTGGCCACGGTGGCCACGGCCGCGGCGGAGCGCCAGGCCCTGCTCTGGGACTTCCAGCGGGCCCGCCGCGAGCAGGTGGCCCTGGGCGACCGCGCGGGAGCCTTCCTCCTGGCGGAGGGGGAGGATCCCGGCCGCGCCCGGGCCCTGGCGGACTTGCTGGGGCGCAATGGCATCGAGGTGCTCCGCACCATGGCCGACCTGGGCACCGCGGGCCTGGATCCGGTCGGCCTGGCCAAGGCCCCCGGCCTGCCCGCCGGCAGCTACCTGGTGCCCCTGGACCAGCCGCGCGGCGGCCTCGCCCAGGCTCTGCTCGAGGGTGAAGCCCGCATGGGACCCAAGCCCACCTACGACATCACTGCCTGGAGCCTGCCCGTGGCCTTCCACGTTCCCGCCTGGCGGGCGAAGGCGCGCCCCAAGGTCGCTACGGCGCCCCTCGCCCCCGCAGCGGAAGAGCCCCTCCCGGCCGCCGCCTGGGGCTACCTCATTCCCGGCGGCTACGAGGGTGCCGAGCGCACGCTGGCGGCCCTGCTCCAGGACGGCTTCCATGCCACGGCCCTGGCGGAGCCCGCCACATTCAAGGGCCGGCGGTTCGGACCGGGCACCCTCGTTTTGCCCCGGCGCACCAATCCGGAGTCCCTGGCCGGGCGCCTGCAGGCCCTGGCCCGGGAGAACCGCCACCCGGTGGTGGCCATGGATACTGGCCAGATGGACGCCGGGCCGGACCTGGGCACCAACCGCGCCCTGATCCTCCGCACGCCGCACATCGCCATCCTCATGGACCGCCCCGCCAACCCCATGGCCTTCGGGGCCGTGGCCCACACCCTCACGGAGGCGGGTCTGCCCTTCGTGCAGCTGCGGGCGGATCGCCTCGGCGCCACCCCGCTGTCCCGGTTCACCCACGTCATCGTCGTGGACGACGGCGCCCTGGGCAAAGGCTGGCAGCAGGCCTTGGGCGAAGGCGGCGCGGCGAAGCTGAAGGCGTGGGTCACGGAGGGCGGCAGCCTGCTGGCCTTCCAGGGCGGCGCGGCCTATGCCTCCCGCGCGGGCCTGACCCCCACGGGCTACCACCTGCTGGCCAAGGCCGCCGAGGAGGCCCGGCTCAAGGAGAAGGATCCCAAGCGCGAGGCGCCCAAGGCCGATCCAGCCGAGCTGGTGCGCCCCTGGGACAAGCGCGAGGAGCGGGCCCTGGAGGAGAGCATCCCCGGGGCGTTCCTGAAGGTCCAGGTGGATGGCAGCCATCCCCTGGCCTGGGGCCTCCACGCCGAAGGCGGAGCGGCCGTGCTGGACACCAGCGATCCCGTCCTGGACCTGAGCTCCGGCGGCGAGAACCCCCTCCACTACGGCAAGGAGGAGCTGAAGCTCTCGGGCCTGGTGCCCAAGGCCATGGAGGCCAGGCTCCAGCAGACGGCCTACGCCTTTCGCGAGAAGCTGGGCCTGGGCGCGGTGATCCTGGTGGCGGGCGACCCGGTTTTCCGCGGCCAGACGCCCTTCACGCGGCGTCTGCTGTTCAATGCGATCTTCTTCGGGGCCTATCGGCCTGCGCCAGAATGAGGCCCGGAATGACGGACGACCGAATGACGAATCCCGGCGGCCTCCGCTTCACCCTCGCCATCACTGGCGCCTCGGGCTCGGCCTTCGGCGTGGCCGTGCTGCGGCGCCTGTCCGCCAGCCCCGCCGTGGAACAGGTCGCCCTGCTGCTGTCGCCCACGGGGAAGCGCTGCCTGCTGGACGAGACCGGCCTCACGCCGAAGGATCTCGCTGCCCTGCCGAAAGTCGGCCTGCGCGATGAGCGCGACCTGGGCGCCGACATCTCCTCGGGTTCCCACCGGCACGACGGCATGGCCATCGTGCCCTGCAGCGCCGGCGCTCTGGGCCGCATCGCCTCCGGCGTGAGCGAATCCCTGGTGAGCCGCGCCGCCGACGTGTGCCTCAAGGAGCGCCGCCCGCTCGTGCTCTGCCTGCGCGAGACGCCCCTCAACCGCGTCCACCTGGAGAACATGCTGCGCCTCCACGATGCTGGCGCCATCGTCATGCCCATCATGCCGGGCTTCTACAGCAGCCCGAAAACCCTGGACGACCTCTACGACACCTTCGCCACCCGCGTGCTGGACCAGCTGGGGCTGCGGGAGGCGGATCCGCGGCGGTGGAAGAGCTAGATCGCCTAGCCCGCGCTCTCCATCAGTGCCGCTTCGGCGCGCTGGGCGCGGCGGGTGGTCCAGAAGGCCCACAGGGCGCCCAGGGCGCCGGTGACGGCGCCCACGAAGGCCAGCAGGGCCATGCTGCCAGCCGAGAAGAAGCCCAGCCGCGCCAGGTCCACCAGCAAGGGCGACAGGCCGCCCATGCCCCGGGAAATGGGCAGCCACAGGCCGAAGAGGCCCAGGAGGGCCAGCAGGCTGCCGCCCAGACCCAGGGCCGCGCCCTCCAGCACCAGGGGCGTGCGGATGAAGCTTTCAGAGGCCCCCACCAGGCGCATGATGGCGATCTCCTCTTCGCGGGCCAGGATGCTCATGCGGATGACATTGCCCGTGGCGAAGCCCGCCGCCACCAGCAGCACGGCGCCGAGACTGGCCAGGGCCGAACGCAGCATGCGGGCCATGTGCTGGATCTGCTCCAGCCGCTCCTGGTCCGCCACCACGTCCCCCACTCCCGGAAGGCCCCGCAGGCTCGCGCCCACTTCCACGGCCCTGGCACCTTCGGCCAGATCCTGGCGGAGGCTCAGCTCCAGGCTTTCGGGCAGGGCCTCCTGCCCCGCGCTCTCCAGCAGCAGGCCGGCCTCGCGGGTGGCGGCCTGGAACCGCTGGCGGTTCTCGGCCGCGGGCACGCGGCGCACCTCGCGGAAGCGGGGATCGCGCCGGAGCCGGGCCTCCGCCTCATCGAGATTCTTGCCGTCCGCCGCGTAGACCACGACCTTGGCCATGTCCTCCAGGCGCCCCACGAAGCGGTCCAGGCTCTCCACCAGCAGCAGGCCGCCGCCCGCCAGGAGGAGGCCCGAGGCCAGGGTGAGCACCGCCAGCAGGTACTGGCCCCGGTGGCGGAAGAGGTCCCGCAGCACGTCCTGGGCCAGCAGGCCCAGCAGGCGGAGCCCGGTCACGAGGCGTTCCCGTCCACGGCCACGCCCTTGAACAGAGAGGTGGCGGGCGAGGGGGTGATGGCCTTCGCCGCCGTCCCGCCCAAAGGAGACTTCCAGAGGTAGATGGTGTCGTACGCCGTGGCGCCGTTCCCCCGCAGGCCCACCAGCCAGTCCTTGGTGCCGGCATGGGCGATGACCCGTAGGTCCGCCTGGTCCGTGGCGCTCCCCAGGGTGGCGGTGGGCGGCTGATCGTAGGCCTGGCCGAACACGCCGGTGGTGAAGACCTCGATGGGCGCGGTCGAGGCGCCCGCATCGGTGTTGTGGCGGGCCACGAAAAGATAGCCGTTCCCCGTATCGAGGGCGAGGGACCCGTACTGCCCGAGAAGGGTCGAGGGCCCGATGATCGTGCTGGCGGCGAAGAAGCCGGAGGAGGTTCCCTTGCGGAGGCGCGGCCCCGTGTAGGTCGTCACAGTCCCCACGGGGTCGCCGGACAGCATGAAGGCGTAGACCGATCCTGAGGCGGAGGCGACCCCCGTCCCCCCGCTATCCCCGCTGGCCATCAGCGCCTGCAGCGCGATCGTGGCGCTCTGCGGCTGGGTGCTGGCGTTGCTGACGACCCAGATCTGGGTGCCGCTGCTGCCGTTCTCGGTGATGTAGAGGGTGTCGGTCTGGGGGTCCAGGCTCGCCTGCCCGAAGGTGGAGCTGGAAAGGCGGCCCGTGCTGGCGAGGCTGAAGGAGACCACCTCGGAGCTGGCGACGTCCCCGCTCTGCGTGCGGATGTTGCTCACCCGCACGATGGTGCCGGTGTCCGAGACCATGTAGAGGTGCCCGTTCTGCCGGTCGAAGCAGAGCCCGCCCCAGGCCAGGCTGGTGATCTTGCTGCTGAACACGGAGGACGTGATCGTCTTGGTCGGAGCGACTGTCGCGCCCGCGCCGTCGTACAGAGCGCTCAGGTCGGTCCAGACGAAGATCGCGCTCGTGGTGCTGTCGTAGGCATAGAGAGCGACGCCCGCGGTGCCTCCGGAGCTGCCGTCGGGCTCCTTGCATCCCAGGGCCAGCAGGAGGACCGAGGCCAGGAGGCCCGAAAGGAGACGTCGGATCATGGAAACCGCCTACTTGGTGGCGAACAGCGCCTTGAGGTGGGTGTTCAGGGTGCGCACCATGTCGGCGTCGCATCCGGCATCCACCGCGCCGCGACTGATGGCCAGGGCGAGGTTCTTCACCGCTTCGGGACCGTCGCCGGAAATGATCTGCTGGGTGGCCTTGGCCTGGAGCCGGTTCACCATCTCGTGCTGGGGTTCAGGCAGCACCATCTTGGCCGCCTGGGCGATGCGCTGGGTGAAGTTCATGAGCTTGACCATGCGCTGGGGATCATCCACCGGCGCGGCTTTGGCCGGCGCGGGCGGCGGCACGGCCGCGGCGAATCCGCCACCGATTGTTTCAGGCAGGGGATCCTGGCCCTCGGGGAAGCCCACAGAGCCCGGCGGGGGGGGCGCGAAGGCCGGGAGTTCCTCCCGGACGGCCGCCGTCGTCGGCGCCGGCGCGGGTTCAGTCGCGGCGGGGGCCTCAACCTTGGGCGGCTTGCCGGAGCGGATGCCCTTCAGCACCACATGGCCGGCCATCACCAGACCGTAGAGGTCCTTGGCGGTGGTGAGGACGGGCTTTTGCATCGCCTCGGCCACCTCGGCCACGCTGTAGTAGCCCGTGGACAGGGCCAGCACCCGCGCCTCCCGGGTGTTCACGCCGTGCGGCGTCTCCCCGGGCAGCAAGGTGGAAGCGGGATAGAGGTCCACGGAGGGGATCTTCTGGCTGATGACGCGCCACTCGTCCATGCGCCGCCCCAGCTCCATGAGAATGGAGGCATTGGGCTTGGTGATGGTGGACGGCACGTCGGGCACCAGCTCCTCGAACCGGTAGCTGCCGTCGAGCCAGAGCGCCACCTCCATGAGGGCCTCGAAGCCCTCGCCCGTGGGGGTGACGGCGTGGATGATCCGCCCGTCCTTGAGGTAGATCCGTGCGCGGGAGGCCTCCTGCTGCACATGGAAGCACCCCGATTTCCCACCCTGGCTCACGAGCTGGATGATGTCGGGCAGCGGCGCCTCGCGCATGGAGCCTTGGATCACACCCTGGGACATGGGTCGTTCCTCTCGGGAAAATAAAGGCCTATAAGAGATGTTCAACCTTACCACGGAGTGCGCCCTTCCCCCCCGGGTCCTCCTGAGCGATGCTGAGGGGTCTATGAGCACCCGCCCCGACTCCCCCTTCGCCTCCATCGAGGAGGCCATCGACACCATCCGGCAGGGCCGCATGGTGGTGGTGGTCGATGACGAGGACCGCGAGAACGAGGGCGACCTCACCCTGGCCGCCGAGCACGTGACGCCGGAGACCATCGCCTTCATGGCCACCTTCGGCCGGGGCCTCATCTGCGCGGCCCTCGAAGGCCCAGTGCTGGACCGGCTCCAGATCCCGCTCATGGTCCGGGACAACACCAGCCCCTTCGAGACGGCCTTCTGCGTCTCCGTGGAGGCCCGGGAGGGCACCACCACGGGCATCAGCGCCCAGGACCGGGCCCGCACCATCCAGGCCCTCATCGCCCCGGACGCCAAGCCCCAGCACTTCGTGAAGCCCGGCCATGTCTTCCCCTTGCGGGCCCGTCCCGGCGGCGTGCTCACCCGCACGGGCCAGACCGAGGCCAGCGTGGACCTGGCGCGCCTGGCGGGCCTGCACCCCAGCGGCGTCATCTGCGAGATCATGAAGGACGACGGCACCATGGCCCGGGTGCCGGACCTGGTCCCCTTCTGCCGCCAGCACGGCCTCCCGCTCGTGACCGTGGCGGATCTCGTGGCCTACCGGCTCCGGCAGGAGCCCCTGGTGGCCCCCCTCGAAGTCCGCACCATGGCCAGTCAGTGGGGCGCGCTGAAGGTCCACCGCTTCCAGAGCCTGCTGGACGGGGGCAGCCACCTGGCCTTCGTGCTGGGCGATCTGGGCGGCGACCCGCCCCTGGTGCGGGTCCATGTCGAGACCCTGCCGGACGACCTGCACGGCTTCGAGACCGGCCTCTTCCAGAAGGCCATGGCCGCCATCTCGAAGGAGGGCCGGGGCGTGCTGGTCTACCTGCGCCGCCATGCCCACACGCCCGGGGTGGCCGAAGAGGGCCACACCCAGCCCCAGGTCATGAACGATCGCGACTTCGGCGTGGGCGCCCAGATCCTGCGCCAGCTGGGCGTTGGAAAAATGCGCCTCCTCAGCCGCCATGAAACCAAGTACATTGGCCTCCGTGGCTTCGGTCTCGACCTTTGCGCCCACGTGCCTCTGGAACCATCCCAGGACCAGCCCCCAACGGATCGGCAGTGATCGACACCCTCTTCCTGACCCGCTCGCCCCTGTTCCGGAACCTGGACGAGGCGGAGCGCGCCCAGATCCTGATGATCGGCCAGGTGCGCCAGGTCAAGGCCGGCGAGGTGATCTTCCGGGAGGGCGATGCCGGGGATGGCCTGTTCATCGTGCTCAAGGGCTCGGTGCGCATCTCCAAGCGGAGCACCACCGGCGAGGAGGCCCTGGCCGTGCTGGAGCCGCCGGCCTTCTTCGGGGAGATGGCCCTCATCGATCTCGCCGCCCGGGCCGCCGATGCCATCGCCAACGAGCCTTCGGAGCTGTTCTTCATCCCCCTCCAGGACCTGCGCTCCCTCATCGAGGTGCAGCACAAGGTCGCCCTCAAGATCCTCTACGCCCTCTGTGAAGTGCTGGCCCAGCGCCTGCGGGAGACCAACGACCGCTACATGAGCATCTTCACCATCGCCCAGTGGGGGGGAGCCAATCCCGGCGGCCCCCTCCCCGTCCCCTGAAGACCCCGAACTTGAAAGGAGTTCCCATGTCCGACCTTGTCGCCCACATCACTGACGCCGAGTTCCCCCAGGCCGTCGCCCAGGGTGTCACCCTCGTGGATTTCTGGGCCCCCTGGTGCGGCCCCTGCAAGATGATCGCCCCCGTCCTGGACGAGTTGGCCGCCGAGATGAAGGGCCAGGCCAAGTTCGTGAAGATGAACGTGGACGAGAACCCCCAGGTCGCCGGCCAGTTCGGCATCATGAGCATCCCCACCCTGATCGTGTTCAAGGACGGCAAACCCGTGAACAAGCTCATCGGCGGCCAGCCGAAGCCCCAGCTGAAGGCCTTCGTGGAGAGTGCGTTCTAATTGATGCTTTTCTCCACATGCAAAACGCCGGCGTGCCGGCGTTTTGCATGTACGGCCTTCGGCCGGAGAACATCACTTTCTTCGCAAGACCAGCCGCACCTGGTTCCCCTTCTCGTTGAAGTGGACTTCGTCCATCACGAGGAGGATGAGGGGTAGGCCGCGGCCGCAATGCGGGGCCATCTCGGAATCGGGCTGGGGGGGGGAGAGCCGGCTGGCGTCGAAGCCCTGGCCCTCGTCGCTGATCTCCACCTCGAACCGCTCGGTGTCCATGGCCAGACGCACTTCCACCAGCCGCCCCGCGTACTGGGGATCCGCCATGCGCTTGGCGCGGAGCGCGGCATAGGGATCCTCCTCGGCGAAGAGATCCCCCTTGAGGCGCGAGTCCAGGTCGAGGTTCCCGTGCTCCAGGGCGTTCACCAGCGCCTCGTGGATGGCCATGGCGATGACGTCGATGTTGCTGGCGGAGGCGAATCCCATGGGCACGAGCCGGTCCGTGAGGTGGTGCATGAGGCTCGGAATGTCCAGCTCGTCGGAGCGGAACAGGAAATGCCGCCGCTCGTTCACCAGGCCCCGCAGGCCATCGTCGGCCTTGCGGAAATCCCGGTGCAGGTCCACCAGGTGGAACACACTCTGCACCAGGTCCCGGAGGGCGATGGGCTTCATGAACAGGTTGGAGGCGCCGAACCGCATGGCCTGGATGGCGTAGTCCATCGAGGCCTGGCCCGTCATGAGCGCCACCGGCAGGTGGGGATGGGTCGCCTTCACCTTGTGGATCACATCGAACCCGTCCATCCCCTCCATGTTGATGTCGCTGAGCACCATGTCGAATGCCGGCGCGTTCGGATTGTGGAGGAGCTCCATGGCCTGCGCCGCATCGGGATAGGCATGGACCTCCATGCCGTAGTGGGACAGGGCTGTCTGGACCATCTCAAGCACGGCCAGGTCGTCATCGATCAGGAGGATGTGCGTCCCGCGGCGGTTCATGGGGGCTCCGTGTTCCCAGGATACTAGAAGGTCACCGGCCTGCCGGGGGCCTCCGCCGGAAACGCCAGGCGCGGCGCGAGCAGGCCGAGGGTGCGGTCAAGGGTGCCCCGCAGGGACTCAGGCAGCGGGAGCGGGCCCTGCGGGCGCAGGGACGCGGAGGCCAGGGTCTCGGCCAGGGTCCGGGCGAGATCCGGCGCCTCAACCACCTGGAGCAGGCCCGCCTCGCGCAGCGGCGGCACCAGGTCCCCGAAATTGGCAAAGCCCGGTCCCACGAGCGCGGGTACTCCCGCCCGGACGGGTTCCAGCGGATTGTGCCCCCCTTCGGCGGCCCATCCTCCAGCCACCAGGGCCACCGTGCCTTCGGCATAGGCGGCCGAGAGCTCCCCGAGGGTATCGAGGAGCAGCACGTCCACCGCCGACCAGGCGGCCGGGGCGGGCCAGCCCGCGGAAGCGCGCCGGAAGGCGAGGCCCTGGCCAGCCAGGAGGCCGGCCACCGCCTCGAAGCGGCGGGGCTGACGCGGGGCCAGGATGAGGCGCAGGCCCGGAACCTGTGCCCGCACCGACCGCCAGGCTCCGATCAGCAGGTCCTCCTCACCGTCCACCGTGTTCCCGGCCACGACCACCGGCCGGGCCGCCCAGGCCTTCCGCAGGTTCTCCCAGCCGGCATGCAGGGGGCGCGGCGGCGGAAGGTCCGCCTTGAGGTTGCCGCCGAGCTGCACCTCCGGCGCCCCCAGGCGCCGGAAGGCCCCGGCGCTGGCTTCGTCCCGGGCCGCCACCAGGTTCAGGCGCGAGGCCGCCCGCCGCAGCCAGGGACCGCCCCGCCGGAGGGACCGCTCCGTGAGCCGGCCGTTCACCACGATGCGCGGGATGCCGCGAACCTCGAGGGCCCGGAACAGGCCCGGCCACAGCTCCGTCTCCAGGGCGATGAAGGCGGCGGGGGCGTGGCGGAGGAAGGGCTCCAGCCCTGCGGGATCATCCAGGGGGAAGGGGCCGCCGCTGACCCGCCCCGTGCCATCGTTCCAGTCCGGCAGCCGGCGGGCCATCAGGTCCATGCCCGCCGGAGTGCCGGTGCTGACGTGGACGCGGTGCCCCGCCTCACGCAGGCGCGCCACCAGGCCGTCCGCCAGCAGCAGCTCGCCGACGCTCACCGCGTGCAGCCAGATCCAGCGCCCCTCGGGCAGGTCCGGAACCTCCGCCTCCAGCCGGAGCCGCCAGGCCCCGGGCAGGCCCCGGGCGCAGGCCCGCGCCACGGCCCCCACCAGGGAGACAGTCGCCAGGTAGCTGAAGTCGAGGAGATCCACGGCTCCACGCTCTCATATTTCGGCCCCTGGCGGCATCATGGAGGGATGTCTGATCGCGCCCTGCTCGAAGTCCTCATCGTCACCGGCCCCCTGGGCGCCGGGAAGACCACCGTGGTGAACCGCCTGCTCAAGGCCGAAGTCGCCGCGGGCCGCCGGGTGGCCGTGCTCATCAACGAGTTCGGCGCCATCAGCGTGGACGGCACCCTGGTCGACGCCGAGCGCCCCGAGCTGGCGGGCGTGGAGAACCTGGTGAACGGCTGCGTCTGCTGCAGCCTCCGCAACGACGTGGTGGATACCCTCCAGGCCTGGTGCGACCAGCCGGAAGGCCAGCGGCCCGAGCGCGTGGTGCTGGAGACCACGGGCCTGGCGGATCCCACGGACCTGCTGGACCTGGAGGTGGAACCCGCCCTCGCCGGGCGCCTGCGGCTGGCGGGCCTGCTCACGGTGGTCTCCTGCCTGGCCCCGGTGGACCACCTGAAGACCAAGCCCCTGCTCCACCGGCAGGCGGCCTTGGCCAGCCTCATCCACCTCAGCAAGGTCGATCTCGATCCTTCGGCGGCCGTGGCCTGGGAGGGCGAACTGCGCTCGGCCTTCAGGCACATTCCGCTGATCCCCACGCGCCACGGGGTCGCCCCGGAGGGCAGCCCCGATCCCTGGCGCGGGGACCTGCGCCCCGTGCCCGAGGGTTGGGAAGCCTCGGGCGGCACCAGCTTCGCCGAGGCGCGTTCCCTCACGCTCCACTGGGACCATCCCGTGGATCCCGCGGCCCTGGAGGCCCTGCTGCTGGCGCCGCCGGAATCCGGCGAGCTGCTGCGCGCCAAGGGCGTCTGCGTCTTCGCAGGCTGGGCCGCGCGCAACGACGGGAGCGACCGCTGGGCCTTCCAGCTGGCGGACGGGCGCCTGGAGATCTCGCCCCTGCCCCTCCTCGCGGATGGCACCGCCACGGCCTGCGTGGCCGTGGTCATCGGCACCGGCCTGGATGCAGCCCATTGGAAGAAGTCCCTCCGCGACCTGGAGCGGGCCCCCCAGGGTGCCCGCCGGAAAGTCGTGCTGTAGGAGCCTCCAGCCCGGCTTGGTATCATCGCAGTTCGCCCGGACCCGGGATGCAAGGAGCAAGTGTGGATCAAGTGCTCGACCTCATGGCCAAGGAGCTCAAGCTCCCCCGTGCCGGCGTGGCCGCCATCGTGGCGCTGCTGGAGGAGGGCAACACCGTGCCCTTCATCGCCCGGTACCGGAAGGAGGCGACGGGATCGCTCGACGAAGTGGCCATCCGCGCCGTCGAAGACCGGCATGCCTACTACAAGGACCTGCTGGACCGCCGGAAGACGGTGCTGAAGTCCATCGACGAGCAGGGCAAGCTCACCCCCGAGCTGAAGGCCAAGATCGAGGGCACCTGGGTGAAGGCCGAGCTCGAGGACCTCTACCTGCCCTACAAGCCCAAGAAGCGCACCAAGGCCACGGTGGCGAAAGAGCGCGGCCTCGAACCCCTGCTGGATTCGCTGCTGGCGGATGATTCCGGCGCAGATCCCTTCCTCATCGCCGAGCCGTTCATCAAGGATGAGGAGGGCCTCCGCTCGCCCTCCGAGTGCATGGAGGGCGCGGGCCACATCCTGGCCGAGCGCCTGACGGAGGACGCGGAGATCCGCGCCTGGCTGCGTCTCGAGTTCCACGAACAGGGCGTGCTCAAGTCCGAGATCCGCGAGGAGCGCAAGGCCGACCAGGCCGCCCTGCGCTTCAAGCCCTATTTCGATTTCTCCGAACCCATCCGCAAGATCCCCAGCCACCGCCTGCTGGCCCTGCGCCGTGGCGAGAAGGAGGAGATCCTCACCGTGAAGCTCCTGGTGGAACGCGAGAACCTGGTGAGCCAGCTCGTCTCCAAGGTCCAGGTGAACCCCGCCAGCGGCTACCGCCGCTTCCTCAACGAGGTGGCCGGCGACGCCTTCGACCGGCTGCTGGCACCCGCCATCGAATCCGAAGTCCGCTACGAAGCCAAGAAGAAGGCTGACGGCGAGGCCATCAAGGTGTTTCAGACGAACCTGGACCACCTGCTGCTGGCGCCGCCCGCGGGCCAGCGCTGCACCCTGGGCGTGGACCCCGGCATCCGCACGGGCTGCAAGCTGGTGGTCATCAACCGCCTGGGCCAGCTGGTGCAGAACGAGGTCATCTACCCCCTGGAACCCAAGCGGGACCTGGACGGCAGCCGCGCCATCCTGGAGAAGCTCTGCACCGGGAATCCCATCGAGGCCATCGCCATCGGCAACGGCACCGGTGGCCGCGAGGTGGAGGCCTTCATCCGCGAGTGGCTGAAGGAGACCAACCGCACGGGCCTCATCTGCGTGAGCGTGAGCGAGGCCGGTGCCTCGGTCTACTCCGCCAGCGACATCGCCCGGGAGGAGTTCCCCGAGCATGACGTCACCGTGCGCGGCGCCGTGAGCATCGCCCGGCGCTTCCAGGACCCCCTGGCCGAGCTGGTCAAGGTGGATCCCAAGAGCATCGGCGTGGGCCAGTACCAGCACGACGTGAACCAGACCGCCCTCAAGAAGGGGCTCGATGATGTGGTCGAGAGCTGCGTGAACCGCGTGGGCGTGGACCTGAACAGCGCCTCGTACAAGCTGCTGGCCTACGTGGCCGGCATCGGCGAGGGGCTGGCGAAGAACATCGTGGCTCACCGCTTCGAGCACGGCGCCTTCAAGCGCCGCGAGCAGCTCCTCGAGGTCGGCCGCTTCGGCGCCAAGGCCTTCCAGCAGGCCGCGGGCTTCCTCCGCATACCCGGCGGCGAGGACCCCCTGGACGCCTCCGCTGTGCACCCCGAGAGCTACCCCGTGGTGCAGCGCATCTGCCAGCTGGCGGGCAAGACCGTGCCCGAGCTCATCGGCAACGACGCCGTGCTGGACGCCCTGGATCCCAAGCTGCTCGTCGATGAGAAGTTCGGCGTGGAGACGGTGAAGGACATCCTGGCCGAGCTGAAGAAGCCTGGCCGCGACCCCCGGCACCAGTTCGAGGCCGTGCAGTTCCGCGAGGGCGTGAACAAGCCCAGCGACCTGGAAGTGGGCATGGAGCTCCAGGGCATTGTCACGAACGTGACCGACTTCGGCGCCTTCGTGGATGTCGGCGTCCACCAGGACGGCCTGGTGCACCTCTCGGAGATCGCCCACCGCTACGTGAAGAACCCCGCGGACGCCCTCAGCGTGGGCCAGGCCGTGAAGGTGAAGGTGCTGGCCGTGGACCTGGAGGCCAAGCGCATCGCCCTCTCCATCAAGGCCCTGCTGGCCGCCCCCGAAGGCGCCGACCGGCCCCAGCCGCAGCATCGGCGGCCCCAGGGGGCTCCCCGCCCCCCGCGGCCGCTCTCCGGGTCACAGACCGGTCCTCAGGCCGGTGGCCGCCCCCAGGGTCCGCGCCCCCCTCGGCCGGAGGGCCCGCGTCCCCCCCGTCCCGAAGGACCCAGGCCACCGAGGCCCGAAGGCGCCCGCCCTCCGCGCCCCCAGGAAGTCCGCCCGCCCCGGCCCGAACGCGAGGTCCGGCCCCCCCAGCCCAAGCGGGAGCCCGCGGTTCCGGCCTCCGGCGCCTCGCTGACGGACCTGATGGCCAAGTTCAACAAGGGGCCCCGCTGATGCGAGGGGTCCTGTCCCTGGCGGCACCGGCGGTCCTGCTGCTCGGACTGGCCTGCCAGCCCCGCGCGGCCTCGCCCGTCTACGGGCCCTGGGAAGAGGGCCTCACCCTGGCCTTCGAGGATCCCTCCCAGCCCCAACCCCAGCGCTCGCTGGATCGCCTTCAGGTTCGGGTCGCCCGGTCATCCATGGCCCCGGGTCCCCCGCGGCTCGTGCAGCTCGATCAGACCAGCCTCCGGAGCCAGATGAGCACGGTGGTCCGGTACCAGGATGGCGGCATCGCCCTCATGGGCGCCGACGGCCAGGTGGTGGCCCAGACGCTGCCGCCCGGCTTCCCCGCCACCACCACCTGGGTGGACCGGGGCGTCGAGTTCCGTGTGGTGGGCCGGGCCACCTGGGAGGGCGCCGCCATCCTGCCGGCCACGTCCGATCCCGTGGGCGTCTGGGTGGAGGCCCGGCCGCCGCAAGGTCCCCGCCGCCGGATCCTCTACCTGCCCAACCTCGGCGAGGTGGAGTCCCAGGAGGAGCGCGGGGGAAGCTGGGTTACCGTGAACCGGCTGGTGGCCCGCGGCTTCCCGGACCTCGCCCTCGCCCCGCGTCCCTGATCGACCATTTCCGGAGCCGACATGGCCGCTGACCTTCCCGCCGACAAGACCCCCGAAGCCGAGATCGAACTGCCGCCCGGCGCCGCCAAGGGCGCGGTGCGGGACAACCTGGAAGTGATCTGCTTCGCGATGATCCTGATCCTGTTCTTCAAGACGTTCGTGGGTCAGCAGTTCAAGATCCCCTCCGCATCCATGCGCAACACGCTGATGATCGGCGACCACCTGCTGGCCAACAAGTTCATCTTCGCCCGGCCCCAGTGGGCCTGGGAGGAGACGCTGTTCCCCATGCGGAGCGTGAAGCGCGGTGACATCATCGTGTTCCGCTACCCCATCGACCGCGACCAGGACTACGTGAAGCGCTGCGTGGCCCTGGCTGGCGACACGGTGGAGATGCGCAACAAGCGCCTCTACGTGAACGGGAAGCAGGTCACCGGGCCCTTCGAGTTCCAGTTCGGCCGCAGCACCGATGGCCCCACGCCCGGGCCCTGGCCCCTGGCCCGGAATGCCGGCGAGGCGGAACATCCTGTGGGCCTCTGGCGCCATGCGGATCCGGAGGTGCTGGCCCTCCATGACCACAACCAGATGCAGTCCATGAACAGCCTCATCCAGGAGGGGTTCAAGGACAACCTGGGCCCGGTGACCGTGCCCCCCGGCCACATCTTCGCCATGGGCGACAACCGCGACAACAGCATGGACAGCCGCTACTGGGGCTTCCTGCCCGCGGATCACCTCCGGGGCCGGCCCTTCATCGTGTGGTGGAGCTTCCGCGAGGGCGACACGGATAACGACAATGGCCGGGTGCCCGAGGGCCCCACGGACGTGGCCGCCGACTTCATCGACGCCGCCCGCCACTTCTTCACCCGCACCCGCTGGGAGCGGACCGGCACCATTCCCGAGTAGCCGGACATGAAGACCCCTCTCCTCCTGCTGCTCCTCGCGGCCCTGCCGCTTTCCGCCTGGGGCGACAAGGGCCACCGCGTCACCTGCGCCCTGGCCCTGGAGGGCCTGCCGCCTGGCCCCCGGGCCTGGTACGTGGGCCGCGAAGCCGAGGTGGAGGACCACGCCTCGGATCCCGACCACTGGCGCAGCGACCACAAGGAGGGGCCCCGGCACTTCTTCGACATGGAGCCGTACGGAGGGCCGGACCACCTCCCCCGGACGCTGGAGCAGGCCCGGGCGCAGATCGGCGGGGACTACTATCGCAAGGGGGTGGTGCCCTGGATCATCCAGGACCGTTGGCGGGACCTGGTGGACGCCTTCCGCTCCGGCGATGCGTCCCGGGTGGCCATGGCCACCGCCATCCTCAGCCACTACGTGGCGGACACCCATGTGCCCCTGCACACCACCGAGAACCACGACGGCCAGGCCACGGGCCAGCGGGGCGTCCACAGCCGCTGGGAATCAGGCCTGGTGGAGCGGTACTACAGCCAGGACGCGGTGAAGGCCCTTCCGGCCGAAGCCGATCCGGGCATCCTGGACCGCCCCTGGGACTGGCTTCGCGCCTCCCATGCCCTGGTCCCGCAGCTGCTGGAGGATGACCGGGCCGCTGATCGCACCACGCCCCTGGACGGCCAGGGGAAGGCCCTCCGCTCCCAGGCCTACTGGATGATCTTCTGGGCCAGGCAGGGGCCCGCCGTGAAGGGCCAGCTGCGCCTGGCGGGGAAGCACTTGGCGGATGCCATCCTCCAGGCCTGGATCGAGGCCGGAAAGCCGGGATGGCCGCCGCCCCCGCGGTCCTAGAGAGGCGTCAACCCTTCTCCGCCTTCCCGTAGGCATAGAGATACCCGTAGCGGTAGCGCTGATCGTAGTAGCTGAGGCCGGTGGGCATGATGTCGTTGAAGACGCACCCATCCAGGGAGATGCCGTTGGATTCGAGGCGCACCTGGCAGGTGCGCAACTCGTCCAGGGGATGCTGGCCCGCCTTCGCCACCAGCAGCACGAGCCCCACCTTGGAGCCGATGATCGCCGCGTCGGTGACAGGCAGCAACGGTGGAGCATCGAAGACGACGAACTCGTACTCCCGGCTGGCCTCGGCCACGAACGTCGAGAAGACGGGAGTCGTCAGCAGCTCCGCCGGGTGTCTGGGGATGGCGCCCGAACACAGCACCTGGAGCCCAGGCACGTCGGTGGACTGCACCGCGCTCCGCCAGGGCATCTTTCCCGAAAGGACTTCGGAGAGGCCGCCCTTGCGGGTATCCAGGCCAAAGTAGGCGTGCAGGCTACCTCGGCGCATGTCCGCGTCCACCAGCAGCACCTTGGCGTGGGCCTGGGCGAGCACCGCCGCGAGGTTGGTGCTGACGAAGGATTTCCCGACCATCGGGCTCGGGCCGGTGACCAGGACGGTCCGGGTGGTGAGATCCCGCAGGTAGAAGCCGAGCATGGTCCGAAGGCTCCGGAGGCTTTCGGTGGCCAGGTCGTCCGGATCCGCAAAGGCCAGGATGTGGGTGCCGGGGCGGCCCCCGCTGATGGCGTGCTGGTGGCCTTCCTGGGCCTTGCTATGGGGGATGGTGGCGAACACGGGAATGCCCAGACGGTTCTCGATGATGCGGTGATCCTCCACCCCCCGGAACAGCGCGGCCTTCCCGAGCACGAGGCCGATGCCGACCACCACGCCCAGGATGAGGAACACCGCCACCAGCATGGCCTTCTTCGGCTTCACGGGCTTGAGGCCGGGCATGGCGGCATCGATCACCCGCGTGTTCTGCGCCTCGCCGGCCTGCGTCACCTGGAGCTGCTTGATGCTGTTCAGGATCGTGGTGTAGAGCTCGGTATTGGCCTGCACATCCCTGGAGAGCCGCATGATGGTCTGTTGCGCGCCCGGGAGGGCCTGCACCTTCCGGTTCACTCCAGCGGATTCGCTCTCCAGCTTGGCGATCTGGGCATCGATGGTGGTCACCAGGTCCGAGCCTTCCATGTAGGTCCTCAGCAGCTCCTGCCGGCGCTGCTTCAGGGCCGAAATCTGAGTAGCCAGGGCTGCGCCGCGCTGGAGGGCCAGGTCCGTCTCCCGGACGAGATCCACAGCTCCGGTCTGGGCCCGGTACTGGTTCAGCTGGGCCTCCGCCTGCTTGAGCTTGTCCTGCACTTCAGGCAGCTGCTGCTGGAGGAGCGCCAGGGTCTGGCTGATCTCCCCGCTCTTGCGCTGGGCGTTCTGCCGCAGGTACTGCTTCATGATCTCGTTGAGGATGTCCGCCGCCAGGGCCGGGTTGGGATGCCGGTAGGCGAGAGCCAGGAGGTTGGTGGTCCGGTTGGCCTGGGAGGCGCCTTTTTCCGAAGCCTCCAGGTCGTTGCGGATGTCGGTGATGGCTGCCTGCAGGGGGCGGCGCTGGAGCCGGAAGGCCTGTCCTGGCTTGGCGGACAGGGTCCGGACCTGGAGCGTCAGCTTCTCCCCGCCCCAGGTGGCGGTGAGCAGGTCACCGGGGCGCCCGGTGGCCAGCAGCGCATCCTCCGGATACGCCGCGCCGGGATTCCCCTGGGCGGGGGGTTCAGAGGGCGACTTCCACGCGAAGGTGCCACCCGGCAGGGCGACGATCTGGAAGAGGAGCCCACGGAAGTGGGCGGGAATCTGGAAGGTCTCCACCTCCACCCTGGGCCCGGCCGCCTGGCTCCCCGCCAGGAGATCGCCGATGATGGGGAGGCGGACAGGCCGTGCCACCAGGTCGAGATCCAGGGCCTCCACTGTGCGCCCGAGGATCAGGCTGCTGCCGATGATCTCGATCTCGGTCAAAGCATCCGACGGCGGTGTGAACAGGTTTCCCATGCGGGCGAAGGCTGCATCCGAATCCCGCACATTCTTGGGCGGCTCGATCTGGAGCATGGCCTCAGCCTGGTAGATCGGCGTGCTCCGCCAGATGATGAAGAGCCCCAGCGCCATGCAGAAGGCGATGCTGGCCAGCATGAGGAGGCGGCCTTCCCACAGGGTGAGGAACCACTCCCGGAGGTCGATCTCCCGCAGCTCCTCCATGGCCCTCGCCGCGCGGGGAAGGAGGCCGGAAGCCGGGGGCGTCGGGCGGGACTGGGGAGATGGCGTGGATGTCATGCCGGCCTCTGCTCTGAACGGAGATGCGGCACCCAGGCCGTCACGGATTGTCGGATCGCGTCAAAGGCCAGCCGGAAGGCGTCTGGTCCCTGACCATAGGGATCGGAGATGTCGGGCGGTGGCGAACCCAGCCAGTGGCCCAGCAGGAAGATCCGCCCGCAGGCGCTGGGCACCAGATCCACGCACCAGGCCCGCTGGCGGGCATCCATGACCAGGATGAGATCCGACTCCAGCGCCATCTCCGGTGTCACCTGCCGCCCGCGGTGGGAGGCGATGTCCACGCCATGGGCCTTCATCAGGCGCATCGCCTCGGGATCCGGGGGGGCTCCCACCAGCGCATCCAGGCCTGCGGAACTGACCCGCACCGCAGGACCCAGAGCCTCCCGGAGCAGGCCCTCGGCCATGGGTGCGCGACAGTGGTTTCCCTCACACAGCACGAGAATGGACGTGATCGGCGGCTTTGACATCAAGAAACGGGCCCTGCAAGGAAGGGGGATGCCCGGGGCGGGCGGATCGGAGACAGGGCTCACCTCCGGTTGAGGAAGTAGTCCGATTCCGCGACCGTCAGCGCCGTGGAGTTGACCGCCGTGACCGTCGGGAGCAGCAGGTTCATGACCCGGTTGAAGCGCACCAGCGTCCCCGCATCGACGTAGACGATGTCCCTCGGGTTGAGCTGGAAGCGGTCCGCCAGCACCATGGCGGTGGGATTGCGCGCATCGAGGTGGTACACGTCCACCCCCCGGGCGGTCTCGCCCTGCCGGATGACGTAGATGGAGCGGGCATCGGCACTCATCCCCTGGATACCGCCCGCATCCGAAAGCGCCTTGGCCAGGGAGAGATTCCCGTGGACCAGGGGCAAGGTGCCGGGGCGGACCAGCTCGCCGAGCATGTAGACCGGGTTCTCGAGGGCGCTGGGCACCTGCAGGGAATCCCCGTCTTTCAGGAGGATCTGCGCGATGCGGTTGCCCGAGGCCAGCGAGCCCTGGAAATTCAGCCGCCAGACCTGCTGCCCGCGGGTGAGGGTCATGCGGCTGTCGTCCGCGGTCGGCAGGAATCCCCCAGCCCGGTTGATGGCCTCGGCCAGCGTGAACGGCACATCGGTCACGTTGTGCACAGCGGGGTTCCGGACCTCGCCCCCCACATAGACTTTCTGGGACCGGTAGGCGATGACCTTCACGTCGATCTGGGGGTTCTGGAGCATCTTGGAGAGGCGGCTGATGAGCGCCACACGCGCCTGCGAGGTGGTCATCCCCGCCACCTTGAGGCTCCCCACATGGGGGAAGTAGATCTCCCCGGCCTCGTCCACCACGGTCCCCGAACTGGCATCCTGGCGGTACTGGCCCAGGGGCAGGGAGATCTCAGGGTGGTCCCACACCGTCACCAGGAGCACGTCCTGGGGGCCGATGCGGTAGGGAAGCGCCTTCTCCTGGAACAGCGCGTCCAGGGAGGCCGGATCAGGAGTGCGTGGCTTCTGGGCCGCCACCGCATCGGCGCTTAGGGAACGCAGGGTGACGTTGAGCCCATCCATCTGGGTGGTGGTCTCGCGGCGCCCCGGCCGCACATTCAGTTTCATGCCGGGCGCTGTGCAGGCGCCGAGCAGCAGCAGGGCCCCAAGCGCCGCCGTCAGGCGGGGCCACGCACCCCTCGCCCGGGCGGAAGAAGCCGCATCCGTCAGCACCGGCGTGGAAAGGGGGAGGAAATCCTGAAGGATGGTCATCTTGATCTCCGCAGCGGGCGCTCCACAAGGTGGCATCAAGCGTGAAATGCTGATTAAAAAATCGTAAATTACCTATTCAAGGAGAATCATTCAAAGCCACTTGGCATGCGGTCGATCAACATCAGCCTGAATGAATTCAAAGAATACTGACCGAGAGCGGGCAAGCAAGCACTTTTTATTGATAATTTGCAGAATTTGACTATTTTTTCTTCTTGCTGTCTTTGTTTTTCAAGCATTTCAATTGCCATCACGACAGACCCGCATGTAGGATGGCGGGAGTTTTCTCCGAAGGCGAGACACAGGAACCCCATGTCCTCCCACCCAACGACAAGCGAGATCATCAAGACCCAGTGGTTCCGTCAGGTCATCAAGCTGATCCTCGACGGCCAGATGGGGCTGGTGGCCTGGCTGGTGATGTCCGAGCTGACCCAGGACTCCGCCTTCAGCGCCTCGACTGTGGCGGTCTGGTGCCTCATCGTCATGTCCGCCAGCGCGATATTCCGGAACACGCATCAGCACTACCGCATGGCGGGCTTCAAGGATCTGGTGTCGACCATGCTGGCCGCCCTGGCGGCCTTCCTGGTCGCCGCAGGCGCCATGGCCTTTGGCGTGAGCCTCTCGCCGAACCGGGGCTACCTCTTCCTGTTCATGGCCAGCCTGTTCACCGGCATGCTGTGGACAAGCATCCGGCTCGTCACCCGCGCCATCTACGAGGGGGAGATCCCCTTTTTCAGCTCGGTGCTGAGCAGGTCCAATCCGGTGGCCCGGGCTCTCATCGTCGGGGCCGGCAGGGCCGGTTTCCTGGTCGCGGAGGAGCTGAAGCGGCACCAGGAGCTGGGCGCCGTGGTCGTGGGATTCGTCGATGATGCCTTCGAGAAGCAGGGCCTGCGCATCCAGGGCATCCCCGTCCTCGGCACCACCGAGCTGATCCCGATGATCATCCAGGAGAACCAGATCAGCCAGGTGATCATGGCCATCCCCAGCGCGCCCGGCCAGGTGGTCCGCCACATCCGGAACGTGGTCAGGGCCACGGGTGTGGAACTCAAGACCGTGCCCGGCTTCTACAACCTGCTGGGCAATCAGCCCTGGCAGCCGGAGATCCGCAATGTGTCCATCGAGGACCTCCTGCGGCGGGATCCGATCCACCTGGACCAGACCGCCCTGGGCCGGATCCTCCACGACGCCGTGGTGCTGATCACCGGCGGCGGCGGCTCCATCGGCAGCGAGCTCGCCCGGCAGGTGGCCACCTACAGCCCCGCGAGGATCGTGCTCCTCGGGCGGGGGGAGTACAGCCTCTGGCTCATCGAGCGGGAGCTGCGCGCCACCTTCCCCAGCCTGCCGCTGAGCATCGAGCTCTGCGATATCCGCCAGAAGGAGCGCCTCCACCAGGCCTTCCTGCGCTGGAAGCCGGGGGTGGTGTTCCACACCGCGGCCCACAAGCACCTGCCCTTTCTTGAGCTGTATCCCGAAGAGGCCATCGAGAACAACATCTTCGGAACCAGGCAGGTGCTGGATGCAGCCCTCGGTGTGGGCACACGGATCTTCGTGAATGTGTCCACCGACAAATCGGTGAATCCCACCAATGTGCTCGGCGTCTCCAAGTTCCTCGCGGAGACCATCGTCCGGGCGGGCGCCGACCACGCTGCGCCTGGCACCAAGCTGGTGAGCGTCCGTTTCGGGAACGTCCTCGGCAGCCGGGGCAGCGTGGTGCCCATCTTCCGGGAGCAGATCCTGCGGGGGGGGCCGCTCACAGTGACGGATCCCAAGATGACCCGCTACTTCATGACGGTGCCCGAGGCCAGCCAGCTCGTGCTCCAGGCCGGCCTGCTGGGCGAGACCGGGAAGGTCTACGTCCTGGACATGGGCGATCCCGTGCGGATCCTCGACCTGGCCAAGGACATGATCACCCTCTCGGGCCTGGATCCGGAGCTCGACATCGAGATCAAGTTCACGGGGATCCGGCCCGGCGAAAAGCTCTTCGAGGAGTTGTTCCACACCAAGGAGACCCGCCAGAGCTGCGTGCATCCCAAGGTCTTCGAAGCCCTCCAGGAGTCAAGCGCCCAGACCACCGTGGAAGGCTGGCTCCAGGCTCTGCGGCAGACACTGGCCATCGAGGACGAGGCCCTGCGCCGCCGGGAGATCCTGCATCTGTTCCGGCGCCTGGTCCCCTCCTATGTCCCCGCCGCCAATGGGTTGGGCGGCTTCTCCGAAGCCCCCGAGACCATCGAACTCCCCAGGGCCGCCGGCTAGGGTTCCACCGGAGGTCCGCTTTCCAGGCCCCCAAGCAGCCGCAATTCCAGGGGCCACGGCGAGAAACGGAGGAGGACGGCCATGATCCCGTTAGAGACACCTCGAGCCTTGGCCCGCCTGGGCTTGTGCCTGCTGCCCCTCCTCCTGGCTGGGGCCTGCGGCAGCGGAGGTCAGGAGGCCGTGCCCGCCCCATCCGCCCCGCCGGCCGTGCAGAACCTGCTGAAGGAAGTGTTCGTGGCGCCCGAGGGCCTGCCCGGCAACCCCGGCACCCTGGCGGCGCCGACCACCCTGGAAGGCGCCCAGGCCCTGCTCCGCCAGGTGCCCCGCGCCACCCCGGGGATCCTTCGCGTCACCCTGCGCGGTGGCCGCTACCTCCGGACCTCCACCTTCGCGCTGGTCGCGGCAGACTCCGGGTCCGCCGCCAACCCGGTGGAATACGTCGCCTACGCCGGGGAGACACCGCGCCTGGTGGGTGGCGCCGCCATCGACCCCCAGGCCCTGCGCACGGTGGCGTCGACGGATCCCAACTGGGCGCGCCTGGACAGCGCAGCCCGCCCCTATATCCGGGTGGCCGACCTGGGGGCCCTCCGCGCGGGAATGGGGAGTCTCGCGAGCCGCACCGCCGCTGGCGGCGAGGTGAACCGGGCCATGGAAGCCTTCGCCGACGGCCGCCCCCTCACCCTGGCCCGGTACCCGAAGGCCGTGGAGGCCGGCTCCGTGAACCTCTCACCGCCGGCCACCTTGCGGGTGTCGGGCAGCCTCACGCCTGATGCCACCGGGGACTACGCCTACAAGGGGACGGACGCCTACGGCCATCCCTACTACCAGCTGGCCAAGGGCGGGGAGCTCTGGTCCATCGCCGCCTCCGCCGCCTCGGCGGACTGGAACCTGTCCAACCGCCGCGACCTGGGGGGTACGGGCACCGCCGCCACCTGGGGCAGCTGGGAGACCTTCGCCGGACCGGCGGGCACCTTCCCCCCCTTCTCGGGCGCGAGCGGCAACGCCTTCATCGCGCCCGCCGACGGCAGCCGGCCCATGCCTGGCTTCATGCTCATCCGGGCCACCGACGGAAGCACGCAGATCACGGCACCTGAATCGCGCATGGGACTCTGGCGCGCGGGCGAGGCCATGTACTTCGGCGAGGGCTACTACGCCTGGGCCGCCTACCATGGCGCCCTCTCGTCGATCGATCCAGCGGGCGGGACCCTCCAACTCTCCACGAGCCCCCCCTACGGGCTGCGCGAGGGCCACCCCTTCTTTCTCTACAACCTGCTCGAGGAGCTCACCGATCCCGGCGACTACTTCATCGACCGGGTGAATGCGCGGCTGTACCTGCGCCCCCCTTCAGATGTCCTGCCGAACGAGCTCCTGCTCTCGACCCTCACCTCGCCGCTGCTCAGCCTGCGCGGTGTGGGCCGCGTGACCTGGAGCGGGATCAGCTTCGAGGCGGCCCAGGGCAACCTGGTGGACGCCCAGACCTGCACCCGGGTGACCTTCAGCCGCTGCCGGTTCCTCAACGCCGGGGGGTGGGGTCTGCTCCTGGGCGGGTCCGCCAACCATGTCGACGCCTGCGAACTGGCCTACCTGGGCAAGGGCGGGATCTGGGCCTGCGGCGGCAGCCGGCCCACCCTGACCGACAGCGGCACGGTGTTGGAGAACTGCGACATCCATCACTACGACCGCCTGTTCTGGAGCTATCTGCCAGGCATCCAGCTCACCTCCATCAACTACGTCCCCTTCAACGACGACTGCAGCGGCATCACGGTCCAGCACAACGAGATCCACCATGCCCCGCACCAGGCGATCCTCTTCCAGGGCAACAACCACACGTTCCGCTACAACCTCATCCACCACGTGTGCCAGTGGACCAACGATGCCGGGGCCATCTACTCGCAGCGGGACTGGGCCAGCCAGGGGAACCTGCTCCAGTTCAACCTGATCCGCCATGGCGGCGGCCCCTTCGGCACCTGGACCCCGGCCATCTACCTCGACACCGGCGGCAGCGGCGTCACCATCGAGGGCAACATCCTGTACCAGGCCGGCCCCACCCTGGCCATCCAGCACAACGGCGGCCGCGACGTGAAGATGCGCTACAACGTGATTTCCGGAGGCTGGTTCGGGGCGGTCTCGGTGAACTATGTCACCACCTATGCCAACAACATCCCGGGCAGCAGCCTGAACCTGCTGGAGAGGCTCGCCCACTTCGCCTACCAGGCTCCCCCCTGGTCCACGGCCTACCCCTGGCTGGCCCCCATTCCCAACGACTGGACCCAGGTCCAGGGCAGCCACTGGCTCGAGCCGGAAAACTGCGTCTTCTACGGCAACCTGTTCCAGGGCCGCTCCTCGGACGCCATCCGCCAGGAGAACGTGTTCCCGGCCCTGGCTCCGCCGCTGGCCTGGTTCGCCCAGGTCTCCAACAACCCGGTCCAGGTGGACCCCCAGTTCACGGACCCGGCGAACCTGGACTTCCGCCTCAGGGCCGGCAGTCCGATGTACGGCATCCCCGGTTTCCCGGGCATCGACGCCGCCAAGATCGGCATCCAGCGCTAGATTAGGGGCATCCCTTCCCCCTCCTCCAGGAAAGCACCCATGGACCTCCTCTACGTGTCGCGGCTCTGCTCGGAATCGCGACTGGCGGTTCTCCTGCGCGAGCAGCCGGTCAAGCCCGCCCAGCAGGAGCAGAAGTTCCATGGCCTGCTGGCCCGGGGCCTGGCCGCCACCAACGGGCCCGTGACCGCCCTCTCCCTGCTTCCCCATCGTCCCGGAACCCGGGGCCTCCCCACCCAGGAGGACGAATCCGAGGGCGGCCTGGACTACCGGTACCTGTCCCTGCGGATGCTCCCGGGCATCTCCCACGCCGTGGTCTTCCTGTGGAGCCTGGCCACGACCCTGCGCTGGCGCTTCTCCCGGAGGGCCGGGCCCTGTTTCGTGCTCTGCGACGTGCTGGACCTCTCCATCTCCGCCGGAGCCTGGGTGGCCGCAGCGATGACCCGCACCCCCACCCTGGCCATCGTCACCGATGTTCCCGACATCCTCCACGACTACATCGGCGGGGGCGACTCGACCTTCCGGCGCCTGCTCATCCGGGCCTACCGGGCGCTGGCCACAGGCCTGACGGAACGCTACGACGCCTACCTGGTGCTGACGGAGGCCATGAATCCCGTGGTCAATCCGCGTCGCCGGCCCCACGTGGTGATCGAAGGCATGGTCGATCCCGCCATGGCCGCCACGGACAACACCCTGCCCGGCAAGCGGCCCGAGGGCGTGATCCTCTACGCCGGGGCCCTCTACGCGAAGTACGGGGTGCGCACCCTGATCGATGCCTTCCAGCGCCTGCCCGAGCCTGATGCACGGCTTTGGCTATACGGCAGCGGCGAGCTCGAAGCGCAGATCCGCGACGCCCAGGCGCGGGACCCCCGCATCACCTTCTGGGGCGTGCGGCCCAATGCGGAGGTGGTGGTCGCAGAGGTGGAGGCCACCCTGCTCGTGAATCCGCGCCCCTCGACGGAAGCCTTCACCCGCTTCTCCTTCCCCTCGAAGAACATGGAGTACATGGCCTCCGGCACCCCTGTGCTCACCACCCCCCTGCCCGGCATGCCGCCCGAATACCTCGACCATGTCTTCACCTTCGACGCGGAGCATGAGGAGGGCATGGCCCGCACACTGGCCTCGCTGCTGGCCCAGCCCAGGGAGGCCCTGCATGCCAGGGGCCTCGGCGCCAAGGCCTTCGTCCTCTCCTGCAAGACCAGCCACCACCAGGCCCGCCGCGTGAGCGCCCTGCTTCAGGCTGTGGTGCGCGGAGGCTGATCCAGTCCCTGGGCCTGGAAGTAGGCTGCGAGGGCCTCGGCCCAGTCCTTCAGCTCGTGAACCAGGACGTGGGGATGGGGCGGGAGGTGGTAGCCCGAGAGCCCCATGGGGGTCGTGATGAACGGGGCGCCCGCCTTCAGCAGGTCGGCGACCTTGAGCTTGATGCCGCAGCCGTGGACATCCGGCACACAGAACAGCCCGTCGCCCTCGAAGGGAAGGCCGTCGCCCGCGAACCGGCCATGGCCGTGGATGCCGCGGGCGGGAGCGCCGTAGGCTTCGGAGCCGTGGCCGAAGAGGTGGAGTTCCACCTGGGGCATCCGTGCCCGCAGCCGGGGGAACACCTCCTGGCAGAGCAGCTTCAGGCCGATGGCGGTGTGCGAGGCCGCGGCGCTTCCGAAGAAGACCAGCCTGGGCACCGTGGGAGCCCGCAGGTCCTCCCGCAGGGCCAGGCCCGGGTCGACCACCGGCCACCAGGAGCTCGGGGCGAGGGGCGAGAGCAGCCTGGCGAAGGCCAGCTCCTCCTCGGTGATGAACGCCAGGCTCGCCTTCGGGTCGGCGAGAATCTCCATCTCGAGCCGGGAGTACAGGAACAGGTTCAGGCTGTGCCTCAGGTTGGTGGGCACGTGACCCAGCAGCTGTCGGCAGCGGCCCAGGCTGTAGAAGTTGTGGGAGCGGGCCTGGATCTGCGCGGCAGGGAACATCTGGCGCAAGGCCCGATAGAAGAAGATCTCGCCCGCGAAGATCTCCTCGAAGCCTCCCGCCACCCCCGCCAGACAGCGGCGGAGCGAACCTTCCAGCAGCTCATAGGGCGGGCGCCCCCGCAGGATGTTCCAGGCCTTTTCGGCGGCGGTGGCGGTGGCGATGGGCAGGGCCCCGTCCTGCCGCGCCGCGGACGGGGCGCTGCGGTAGACGACCACGTCCTCCGGTCCCGGCGCCAGGCGCGCCAGGTCGGCGGCGACGGCGAGGCTGTAGCCGTCCTGCCGCCCGGGCTCGCAGGGAAGGATCATCAATCGGCGGGTTCCGCTCATGGGGCCTCGGAGGGCGTCGGGTCAGGGGAGGGAGTATCCGGGAGCGATCTCGAGTCCACGCGGCAGGCCGCCAGGAAGGCGGGCACGTCCCGGAAGGCGGCAGCGTGATCGCGGATCCAGTCCAGGGGCCGGTCCCACCAGCGGATCTCCAGCAGCTGGCGGATGGTCTCGTCATCGAAGCGCTGCCCCAGCTTGCGGGCGGGAACGCCCCCGTAGATGGCGTAGGGCTCCACATCGGTCCGCACCAGGGCACCTGCGGCCAGAATGGCCCCGTCGCCGATGCGCACCCCCTCCAGGATCCTCACCCCGTAGCTGATGAGCACGTCATGGCCGATGACCACCCCCACGCGGCGCGCCGGATCGGCGAAGGCGTACTCCTCGTAGGCCTGGGTCTTCGCAAAGGTGAATCCCGCCTGCCGCTTCAGGGAGTAGAAGGCCGGATGGGTCGAGACGAACTCCGAGATGGGATGGCGCCCGGGGATGGTGGCCACGTCCGCGCTGATGGAGCAGAAGCGCCCCACCGTGGCCTCGATCCGGCAGTCCTCCCCCAGGTAGCTGCCGTAGCCCAGGCGGCCGCTGAAGACGGTGCCCGCCAGGAAGGTGTTCCCCCCCTCCAGCTCGCTGTGGTAGCCGATCAGGCAGCGCGGTCCGATCCGGATGCCCCGGCGGCGGCCCATCACGGAGAACTTCACCCATTTCGCCAGGCGCTTGAGGATTCCCAGCATCGGCCTCACTCCTTTCCCGTCAGCTTCGCCTTCAGCCGCCCCCGGAGGATGCGCAGGGCGTAGCGCAGGAGGCTCTTGTAGGAAGGGCAGCGGACATCGTACTTCATCCGCGTGTCAGACAGATCCGGACCGGGCGGGGGCGGGGCCGCCACAGCGGTGTCGTAGAGCCTGATCAGGCTTCCCGGAACGGCATGGAGGATGTTCGCCTCGTGGGGCCGGAAGGCGAGGTCGAAAGCCCGCACCACCTGGAAGGGCGCCGGTTCCAGGCTGAGCCAGTAGCGTGCGCCGAGCCGGTTCCCCTTCATGCCGTAGAGGTCCACGCACAGGTCCTCCGCGGCGAGCCCCAGCGGCTCGTGGAGCCGCATGGACTCGAAGAACGCGTCATAGACCGCCCGTGAGGAATCCAGGTCGGGGAAGCGGTAGGGCACCTCGTGCGCTTCCTGAAGGGGAACCTGGTAGCCGTTCTCCCGCCCCGTGTTGTGCTGGCCCAGATCGCTGAAGTTGGTGGCCAGGGACACCCTGGGATAGACGAAGAAGCGCTGGGTCTCGATGCAGTAGCGGATGTGGTGCTTCAGCCAGGAGTGGTCCGACCATTGGGTCACATTGGCGGGGATGGCGGGGTGGGGGTCGCAGGCGCCGCCGTGCTGGTCGAGCCACTGACGGAAGCGCGACCAGCCCGCCCGCGACCAGATCTGCCCCCAGGAGCAGGCGAATTGCATGAAGTAGGCGTCGACGGGTTCGGGCAGGGGCTGGAAGGGCCGATCGCAGCCCACATTCCACAGGTGGCTGTACAGGGCGATCCCCGCGATGCGGTCATCGTCGCGGTACCGCTCGATGGCCTGGACGGCGAAGCGGTGGAGGTTGGGGGACACGTACAGATCGTCCTCCAGCACCAGGAGGTGCCCGTAGGTCTCCGTGAGATCGCCGCAGGAGAGGATGTGCTGCTTGAGGCCCAGCCGCCGGGGGAAGGTGCGGATGGTCTTCTCCCCGTGCCTCCAGGTGAAGGCTTCCGCGACCCGCTGCACCTCCTCGTTGCCCGAGTGGTCCAGGCTCACAATCAGGGGCACCCGGCCCTCAAAGGCCACCCGGTCCAGGGAGGCCAGCAACCTCGAGAGCGCATGGGGGCGGTCATAGCCCACGACGACGATGGCCAGATCCGTCATGGCAGCGGGCTCCTCTGGATGGAGTCAGCCGGAGGCGGCCCTTCAGGGGTTTCCGCGGCGACAGGCCGGGCGCGGCTGGCGAAGAAGGCGTACCAGATCATCATCCACACCACGTTGAAGTACCAGCGGTTGGCGGTCATGTGATCGGACAGGGAGTTCAGGAGCAGCACCGTGGCCGCCCCCGCCCCCGCCAGGGACAAGGCGAAGCGGGCTGATTCCGCAGCCCCGGGCTTGAACGCCACGAAAGAGAGCAGCAGACCCGAGGGAAGCAGGAAGTAGAGCAGGCCGCACAGCACCCCGAAGGCGATGCCGTAGGTCAGGTAGTCGTTGTGTGGGTAGATCCCCAGGGGTTCCACGTACAGCGACCAGCCGACGCCGCTGGGGTTGTCCATGAGGTAGCTGAAGGACTTCTTCCAGCGCCAGGCCCGGTCGGCGGTGGCTGTGGCGGGGCCTCCCCCTCCCACCCTCACTTCGTACCGGGTGACCGCATAGCGCTGCACGCCCTCAGGCAGCACTGCCCAGGCGCCCACCAGGAGTCCCCCGCCCGCCACCAGCACCAGGGCGTAGCGCCGCACCGAGAAGCGTCGCTTGCCCAGCAGGAGGATCAGCACGATGCCCGCCAGGGCCGCCAGGGAGCTGCCGACGCTGCCTGTGACCAGCAGGAAGTAGCCGGAGAGGGCCAGGCAGGCGGCGGCCGCCAGGCGCACCCCCCGCCCGACCTGGGCCACGGCCACGGCGAAGGAGGCGCAGATCAGCGCTGCGAGCACGATGCCCACCTGGGTGCGGATCATCTGGATGTCCAGCTGGCCCAAGCGGAAGGTCGATACGTTGAGCATCCCTTCCCGCAGGGCGTTGGCGTCGAAAGTGGGCTTCCCCAGGGTCCTGGCCAGCAGGAACATCAGCAGGGTCGGCACCAGGAAGCCCAGCACCAGGCCCTTCAGCAGCAGGTCCGGGTCGTGGTCCTCCCGGATCCGCGAGCAGATGAGCGGGATGAACAGGAAGGGGCCCAGCAGGTAGTTGGCCACGGAGACCCCCTGGGAGGTCAGCATCTCCATGGAGGCCCCTCCGGCCCAGGTGGTCCCCCAGGGGCGCGGCTGCGAGACGTCCGTGGTGTGGATGGTGGCGGTGGCAGGATCCAGCCACAGGGAGGCCAGGATGCTGATGACAAGCGAGAGCACCGCGAGGAAGAGCGCAACCTGGGCCAGTCTCGGCAGCCTGCCCACCCCGCTTCGCCGCGCCAGCGCGAAATAGACCGCCGCGCAGAAGAGGTTGAGGGCCACGGGGGTCGAGGTGTTGGCGGGATTCGCGGCGAGCACGGCGGTGAACACGATCCAGGTCAGGGGCCGGGCCGACCAGGCGAGGGTCGCGACCAGGGCGACGGCCAGCCCCAGCTCGGCCATGCGGTACGGCTCGCCCACCAGCAGGGAGACCAGGTTGATCCCCATGCCCAGCACGAACGGAAGGATCAGCGCCGAGCGGTTTCCTTCCGCCGCCCCGTCGGTGGAGAGGAGGGGAAGGTCCTGGGGGCTCATGGCCGCTCCTTGCGTGTCAGCACTGCGAGTTCCAAGTATCCGACCAGCGTCCGGGCGACCCGGCCGAGGAGCGATCCCAGCCCCACCGCCATCATGCCTCCCACGACCGGAACCAGCAGGTAGCTGCTGAGGGGGAACACCACCAGCCCGACGAGGATGCCCCGGCCCCAGAGCCAGGACCGCCCGGTGGCGAACAAGGTGTTGAAGGGCAGCGAGGCGGCCTCGATGACCGAGAACCAGAGGCAGACCTTCATCAGAGGCACCCCCTGGGCGTACTTGGGGATCGCCCAGGGCACCAGCAGGCCCAGCAGGACCGAGCTGAGCCCCACCACAGCCAGCATGGTGAGCGTCAAACCGGCGGTGACGAACAGCGAGCGGGCATGGGCGGTGCGCACGCTGCCCTCCCGCGCATAGGCCTCGACGACCCTGGGAGTGAGCACCTGGTAGACCGACTGGGGGAGGACGTTCAGGCCATCGCGGATGACGACGGCCACGGCGAAGAGCCCGAGGCCCGTCAGCCCTCCGAGCGAAAGCATCAGGGCGCTTTCCGTGGCAACCCAGATGGAGGTGTTCAGACTCCCCCAGAGGCTGAAGGGAAGCCCCACCCGCACGACTTCACCGAGGGCCCGGCGGTCCAGCCGGTAGCGGATGCGCAGGGGTCTGCCCCGGTGGAGGAGGCCGGTCCCGGCCAGGCCCGGAACAGACCCTCGCAGGCATAGTCCGAAGAAGCCCAGGAAGGGAACGAGGAAGACCAGCGCGAAGCTGAGCGCAGCCTGGATGAGCTGGACCCGGGCAAGAGACACGAACTGGTGGATGGTCCGGTAGGTGGCGCGCAGATACCCTGCGTAGTACACCCCCCAGGCGGAGAGCACCTGGGAGAGCCAGCCGCTGAAGGCGTAGAGGTCCCCGCGGATGATGGCCGCCACGGCCAGGGCCAGGAAGACCCCCGAAGCCCCGGCGGACACCAGCAGGTTCCAGGCCCCGGCGGCCGAGGCGACGACTTCGACCTGATCCGGCTGGTTGCGCCCCGTGTAGAAGGGGATCTGCCGCCAGAGCCCGTCGAAGGTCCCGAGATGCAGGAAGGTGAGATACAGAAGGGGGATGGTGTAGGTGCGGAAGCGGCCCGCTTCCTCGGGACCGATGAACCGGGCCACCAGCAGCCCGCCCAGGGCCCCGAGGATGGACGCGGCCATGTTGCCGCTGAACAGCGCGGCCACCGAGCCCAGAATGGGTCGATAGCGGGAGGCCCGCTCGGCCAGACCGTCCAGGAGGGCGCTAGTCATCGCAACCATCCCGGTGGGCGGAGGGGTGGAGGCAGCCGCCAGGCGCTACTTCAGACAGGCAGGGCATGGGTGTCCGGCCACTGGGGATCGAAGGGCTCGCTGGCCCAGAAGAGGGTGGCCACCAGGTTGCGTCCGATGAAACCGGCGGAGCCCGTCACCACAACTGTTTCCATATCCCTCTCCTTGCTGAACCGCATGGCATGCTTGCGTGGACTTGCCTCGAGTGTCACTCACCTGGTCTCGTCTGACGGACGGGCCGCTCTCCCCCCTTGCCCCAGAACCGCGGCCCCGCAGGGAGGATGGCGCACGTGCAGGGCCGGCGCCTGGGGCCCCATAGCCGCGGGGGCGGGAGGGCCTGGAAGCCGAGCAGGTAGGCGGGAGATCCGGGCCGCAGGGTGTAGTCGTCCCCCCGCGGGTTCTGGAAGAGAGGGTCCCCCACCTTGGATCCGCGGTCTCTGCCAGCCTGCCGCCACTCGGCCAGGCTCTGGCCGCCCCCCGCCCCGAAGCGGGGCGGCGCGCCCAGAGGCGGGAAGTAGAGGTTGCGGTCCACCTGGATGACCTCGGGGCCAAGGGTCCCAGTGACGAAGGTGGTGGCACCGGGGGCACTGTAGGCGATGACGTTGCTCATCAACTGGAGATCCCTGGCCTGGCCCTCGAAGTTGGCCAGAGTGCCCTGCGCGACCTGGCCGTCCACGAAGACATTGTTCACCACCCGATTCCCCCGGCCTCCCTGGAGCATGATGCCGCCGTTCCAGGCTCGGCAGACCACATTGCCCCGCACTTCGTACCCGCTGGCGAAGGAATCGAGGTAGATGCCCCAGGCGAGGAAGGAGGGCTCGCCGAAGCTCGAGGTGTAGCCGATGGTGTCGGCCACCCGGTTGAAGCGGATCCAGCTGCCGCTGCGGACGGCGCGGTCGTGCTGGGTCACTTCGATGCCGCCGGCATCAGAGGTCTCCAGGCAGGTGTTCTGGATGAGGTTGTACTCGATGACATTGCGCCCGCCCGCATTCTTCAGGGAGATGCCATAGCGGGCGGAGTCGTGGATGGCATTGTGGGCCACCTGGTTCTCCGCCGCCCCGCTCGCGAGCACCACGCCCCCCACGTGCGCATAGGCTTCGCCAAGGTGATGCAGGTGGTTGTCGGTGATCCGGTTCCCCGCGCTGTCGCGCACGAGCACACCCCCGCCTCCCGCATGCGCCACCTCGCAGTTCTGGACGACGTGGCCGCGCCCCTGGTCCAGGGCCACGGCATACCCTCCCAGGTTCAGGAAGCGGCAGTCCTCCACCACGCAGGCCTCGGCCCCCCGCAGGACGATGGCGGCGTCCTCGCCCACGCCGTAGCCCGCGCTCGCCCCGCCCCGCGCCCAGTCCGTGTCCCGGAGGACCAGTCCCGCGAAACGGAGATGTCGCACGGAGCCCTGGGGCGCGTGGCGCCCCTCCACCTGCAGCAGGCGGCGGGTCAGGGGGACGATCACTTCGGTCCGCGCCGAGAAACCCGGCCGGGGCAGGTAGGTGAGGCGGCCCGTTTGCGCATCCACATGCCACTCCCCCGGCGCATCCAGTTCCTCCCGGATGTTCTCGATGAAGAACCGGTCGCCGGGATTCAGGGCGGCCAGGGTCTCCGGTCCGCCCAGCGCGACACGGCCCGTGGCCCGGTCGTGGCCTTGGATGGAGAGGATCTCCGAAAAGGCACGGCACTCGCCGGAGGGGAAGATGTGCACTTCCGCATCGGGTGCCGTGGACCAGGCCGGATGCCACTCGCCCGGGGCGCACCAGAGGGCATCCTTCGGTCCGCCGCCAGCGCCGCTCACCACCATCTGCGGAGCCCGGGCAAGGAGGAAATCCTTGGCCGACAGGGTCACCAGCCGCCCCTGGGCCGGAGGGGGCAAGTCCGCGCCCGAAGGCCGCCACCGGGGATCGTCGCACAGGGCCAGCGCGTCGAGCACCAGCCCCCCGCCCTTTCGGTTCTGCCAGCGCAGGCGATGCTCGCCCGCCGACAGGTGAAAGGTGGCCGCCCGCCCCCAGCGCACGGGCTTCCAGGCCCCCGTATCCTCCAGATCCGCCAGGGCGACCGGGGCCCGGCCGTCCACCGAGACGGCACAGCGGCCATCCATGGCGGAGAATCCGTAGGGCGCGTTCGCCGCGCCGTAGTGCAGCCACAGGGCATAGTCTCCCGCCGCGGGCACCGTGAGCCGGTATTCCAGCCAGTCCCCCGCTCCGTGGATGCCGCCCACGGTCACCCCGAAAGCCACATATCCAGGCTGCGCCGCCGCGAAGAGGAACCCCCTGCGGATGGGATCGGCCGGATCAAGGTTCGGATAGCGGGCCCGCACTTCCCGGCGCCCCGCGACGAAGAGGGAGCGGAACCGCCAGCCCGCGCCCGGGAGACGGGGCAGATCGATCTGGAGCGGCTTCCCCGGCGGGGGTGCCTGGAATCCAGTGAGCCGCCGGCCTCCGATCAGCTCCGGTCGTTCTCCCGGATAGGCTTCGTACGACACGGGGGCCTGGGCCGTGCCCGAGTCCTCGGGGCCGAAGACGACTGGTCCTTCCAGGTAGTACGCCCCGCCCCGGAGCTGCACGGACACCGGCCCGGCGCCTCCCCCCTCCCGCTTCAGCGCGCGGACCGCATCCCTCGCCCGACCGAGGGTGGCGAAGGGGCCATCCGTTCCATCGGCGCTCGGCGCCGACAGATGGCCCGACCAGCTGTCCCGTCCTGCCGGGGACACGAAGAAGCGCTGCACGGGTTCACCCGCGCGGCCCATGCCTGCGGCGAGGACCAGCGCGAGCAGCCACGCCGGGAAGCGGGTCATGATCCAGGCCTCCTGCCCGGGAACCGCGGCGGAAGCACCGGCCCGGGGGAGGAAGACTTGACCATGCTGGGTGCCTCCAAGTCGCATTGGCGTGATTTTCATATTCACTCTACGGCTATCATGACATTCATGACGGCCGATCCATAACTTGATTTACCCATCGTCCCGCCCTGTTTCCGCCCCCGAGTGGACTATATGCATCGCTTCGTCTGGCGGAAGGACTGAACGCTCCGGCCAGGCGGTGCCGCGGGATCAGTGGGTGCCGGGAATCCGGGGCGCCGGCGCCAGGCCCAGGGTGGCCAGGATGACGCGGAAGTCCGACCACAGGCTGGCCTGCGCCGCATAGGCCAGGTTGATGCGGATCTTGTCGGGGAGCACCACCCGGAGGTAGGCCTCGTCGGGACGTTCGGCTTGCGCGAGCAGCTCGCTCTCATGGCGGTACTTAATGGACGCCAGATCCGTGATGCCCGGCCTCAGATCCAGGATGACCCGCTGGGCATCCGTGTAGTGCGCCACGAACTGCGGCACTTCCGGGCGCGGCCCCACCAGGCTCATCTCGCCAGCGACGACGTTCATGAGCTGCGGCAGCTCGTCCAGCTTCGCGTTCCTGAGGTGGCGGCCCAGGCGCGTGATCCGTGGATCCTGGCCCACGGTGATGGCCCGGCCCTGCCGCTCGGCATCGACGCCCATGGTGCGGAACTTCCAGATCCGGAAGGGGCGCCCGCCCCGCCCGATCCGCACCTGGCGGAAGAAGACGGGGCCGCGGTCCTCCAGCTTCACCGCCAGGGCGATCACCAGCAGGGCCGGTGAAAGCAGCACCAGCCCGAGGAGGGCCCAGAAGAGATCGAAGGCCCGCTTGGCCATCTCAGACAGAGTGCAGGGCCACGAGGTCGCGCACGGCTGCGATCACGTCGTCCACGTCCCCGTCGCTCAGCCCGGCGTGCAGGGGCAGGCTGATCATGCGCTCGTAGGCCGCGGCGGCCACGGGATTGTCCTCCGGCCGGTAGCCGTACTTGTCCCGGTAGAAGGGGTGCATGTGTACCGGCAGGTAGTGCACCGATGTGCCGATATTGCGGTCCTTCAGCCCGTCGATGAAGGCGTTCCGGTCGATGCGCAGGGCCTCCGTCCGCAGCCGGATCACGTAGAGGTGCCAGCTGGAGTGCGCCCACTCCAGCTCGACGGGCAGTTCCAGCGCGGCCAGATCCTTGAACCCGGATTCGTAGCGGGCCACCACCTCGCGCCGGCGGGCCTGGAAGGCCGCGAGCCGCTTCAGCTGCACCAGCCCGATGGCGGCCTGCATATCGGTCAGGTTGTACTTGAAGCCGGGGAGCACCACTTCGTAGTACCAGGTGCCCGAGCGGTCGAAGCGCTTCCAGGCATCGCGGTTCATGCCGTGGTGGCCGATGATCCGGGCCTTCTCCACCAGGGCTGGGTCCCCGGTGAGGCAACCCCCTTCGACAGTGGTGAGGTTCTTGGTCGCGTAGAAACTGAAGGCGGCCAGGTTCGATCTGGAACCAATCAGGCGGCCCTTGTAGCGGGCGGTGATGGCATGGGCCGCGTCCTCGAGCACCGCGAGGCCGTGGCGCTCGGCCAGGGCGTCCAACTCGTCCATTTGCGCGGGATGGCCGGCGTAGTGCACGGGCAGGATCACCTTGGTCCTGGGCGTGACGGCTGCGGCCACGGCCTCGGGGGATAGGGTCAGGGTATCGGGGCAGACGTCCACCAGCACCGGCTTCGCACCCACGTGTTCCACCACGTTCGCGGTGGCGCAGAACGTCATGGCGGGAACGATCACCTCGTCCCCGGGGCCCACCCCCAGGGCGACCAGCCCCACATGCAACCCCGCCGTGCAGGAGTTCAACGCGACCACAGCGGGAGCCTCCAGGCGGGCCTTCAGGGCCGCCTCGAAGGCCACGGTCTTGGGCCCGGTCGTGACCCAGGGTGTCTGGAGCGTGTCCATCACCTCCGCCCGCTCGGCATCGCCGATGGTCGGGGGATTGTAGGCGAGAAAAGCATCTCTCATGTCCCTTCCTCCGTCGTCATCTCATTGAACATCCGGGCAAACCGCGCGACGGCGATCCGACGCGACAGGTGGGCCTCCACATGCTCGCGCCCCCGCCGCCCGTCCGCGCGCACGCGCTCCGGCGAGTTCCGGTACTCGAGGGTCGCCTGGGCCAGCGCTTCGGCGTCGCTTGGAGGCACCACCGAGCCGGACCCGCTGTCCCGGATCACCGCCGCCAGGGGGCTGTCGTCCTCCACGCAGCCGATGACGGGGCGCCCGGCGGCCAGGTAGTTCCAGGTCTTGCTGGGCACCGCGAGATGGGCGGCCCCGGGCTTGAGCGGGATCACGCCCACATCACAGGCGTTGTAGACGGACGGCACC
Organism: Geothrix edaphica; assembly: GCF_030268045.1. Taxonomy (NCBI): domain Bacteria; kingdom Pseudomonadati; phylum Acidobacteriota; class Holophagae; order Holophagales; family Holophagaceae; genus Geothrix; species Geothrix edaphica. The sequence continues at coordinate 745,075 of NZ_BSDC01000001.1, read as the reverse complement.
CGTTCGAGGGGCTGCATGGGCAGGAAGACACAGTTCGCCAGTCCCCGCTCACGGGCCAGGGCCTCCAGGCCGGCCTTGGCATTCCCATCGCCGATGAACACGAACAGGATGTCGCGGTCCTCCTTCAGGCGCTGGGCGGCCTGGAGGATCACCTCGAGGTTCTGCATGAGCCCCATGTTCCCGGCGTACTGCACCACGAAGCCACCGCCCTGCCGGAAGGTCGTGATGGCCTGGTCCTCAGCGGCCTCCAGCGGCCGGATGTGGTCCGTGTCCACCCAGTTCTCCACAGTGTCCACGCGGGTGCCCGGCGCGAGGCTGTGCACATGCTCCGAAAAAGTGGGACTGATGGCCGAGACCCGGTCCGACAGGCGATAGGTGAGGGCTTCCGCCCGCCGCAGGATCCGGTAGATGGGGCTTCCGGCGGAGAGCATGCCGCCCACCACGGCGGAATCCGGGAAGAGATCCTGAAGGTTATAGACCAGTTTGGCCCCCTTCAACCGGGCCAGCAGGGCCGCCGGGAGACCCGCCAGCGGCGGTGTGGAGGCCACGAAGATGAGGTCCACTTTCGGGACGAAAAGGCCCCTCAACACGAAATAGGCGAGGAACCACGCATACTCGCAGACCTTCGGGAGCACGCCCAGCCGCCGGATGAACGGATTCCAGCCCCTGTGGATGCGACCCTGGAGCCGCGGGTGGTCCAGGGCGACCTCGGTCAGGTTGGCTGGCGCGTTGGTGAGCACCGTCACGGTCAGTCCCGATTCGGCCAGCCCCTCTGCGAGGTCCTTCATGAGGTGCGTGGAGGAGGCGAGGATCGGCCAGAAATAGGGCGTGACGATCACGGCATGACAGGGGCGTTTCATTGTCAGAGGCGTTCGGGCAGGTGGATCAGGGCACCCATGGCGTGTTGGGCTTCGTCCGTGTAGCCGGTGTCGATGCACCCGGCGGGGGTGAAGGTCATCTCGCCCAGCACGGCCTTCCCGTCCACCGCATAGAAATCCATGCGGACGTAGGGGAAGGGCTTCGACAGGGCCTCCGCGGCCTCGAGCATCTGCGAATAGCCTGCGGGCTGAGGGTGCCAGCGCTCGGGATGCACGCCGGACTTCGAGATCGGCACCTGAGCGGCCCATTCCCGGTCGTAGTGGTCGTAGGCGGCACCCTGCCCGTCGGCCCCGCGCCCCGTGCAGACCGTCGTGAAGTGGACCCTCCCGTGGAAGCAATGCAGCTTGTAGTCGGAGGGGAGGACCCCGCTCCCGTCGTCCAGGAACCGCTCGCAGATGATGCGGCGGGGGATGTCGGCATACTGCACCTCGCCGAACACACTGGCGAAGTCCTCCTTCAGCCACTGCTCCAGCTGCAGGCGGGCCTCTCGAAAATCCAGATTCCTCTTGTCGCGGCAGATGAGGTTGTAGCCGCAACCATGGGTCGCCTTGAGCACGAAGCGCTCGGGCAGGAGGGCGAAGTCGATGTCTTCAGGCTTCTCATACACGCCCAGCAGATCCACGAGCAGGTCCCCGTAGCCCAGCTCCATGGCGTAAGCCCGCATGCCGTACTTGTCGGCGCACTGGGTCTTGAGCGGATGGCGCCAGAACAGCATCAGCCAGAACAGCTTCTCGTCGAAGGTGAGGGGCTGGTCCAGGCGCAGCCGCCGCCCCGTCTCCCGGCGGTAGCGGTACTTCGCGAGCAGGACCGGGGAGATGCGATAGAGCATCCGGGAATAGGCCCCCTGCCAGAGGCCCGCGAGCTCCCGCAGGCGCTCGCGCCACTTCATGCCCTCCCGCAGCCAGCTGACGGGGGGATCGGCCACCTTCACCATGCAACCTCCTTCACTTCGCCCAGTCTCACCACGGCCTCTTTCGCCAATGCGTCCCCCGAGAAGTCGAAGCGGCGCAATTCCAGGTTGGCGGGGTAGACGGCCAGGGACTCGATGCAGGTCGAGCCACGGAGCACGCCGTGGAACATCTGGAGAAAGACACCGTGGGACACCACGAGCACCTTCCGCCCCTCGAAGCGGCGGAAGAGGTAGGAACGGAATTTCCGCGCCCGCACCCAGACCTGCTCGAAAGGCTCGCCATTCCTGGGATTCACCGTGTGGAGGTCACCTCCGACGGAGATCATGAGCACGGGCGGATCCAGCGTCTGGACATCATCCCAGGTCAGTCCCTCCATGATCCCGAAGGTGCGCTCGTTGCACAGGCGCGTGCGCAGGATGGGGACACCGGCTGGCGCGATGAGCCGCGCAGTCTCCTGGGCCCGGCGCAGCTGCGAAGTGACCACCGCGTCGAAGGCGATGCCCCTCAGCTTCGGCGCCACCTCTTCGGCCTCGAGGCGGCCCTGCTCGCTGAGGGGGATATCGATGGAACCGGCGTACCGCTTCTCCTGGTTGTAGGCGGTGCGGGCGTGTCGGAGGGTGCTGATGGAGGTCTTCATCGCGACCCCGCGGCTTCGGTGGTCAGCCGGATGATCTCGTTCAGGCGGACCACCGAGGAGTAGTCGGTCTCCAGGGGCCCGATCTTGATGTAGGGCACGCCATACATGCAGGTCAGAAGGGAGAGGAAGGTCTCCTCCGTGCTGATGGAGCGGTGCGACGTGATGGGAATCTGCCCGTGGCGCTGGGCCGCCTCGATGGCCTGGCGCACGGCGGTGACCGAACCCGCCTGGTTGGGCTTGACGATGACGCCGTGGGTGAAGCCCTCGGCGGCGCCCCGGGTGATCCTCGCGGCATCCGAGGAGTAGAAGTTGTCGCCGATGATCCGGCAGCTCGTCTGGGCGGCGGTCAGGTCGCGCCAGACCGCCTCGTCGTTCTCGTGGAAGGGGTCCTCGAGGTACATCAGGCCATAATCCCGGATGAGCCCCTGCCAGTAGTCGCGGAAGGACTCGCTGGTGTGGGCCGAACCGTCGGTGATGGCCAGCCGGTAGCGGTCGTCCTTCCACAGGTCCGAGGCGGAGGCATCGATCATCAAGTCGAACTGTCCGGCGAGCCCGAGGCTGTCGCGGATCGACAGGAGGAACTCGATGACCGCCCGGTTGTCCGCCACCGGGAACCGGTGCACGCGGTTCCCCGAGATCACGGTGGACTCCAGGGAGCGCAGCCGCTCCTTCACGGCCTTCTGGATGGTCTGGTGGCTGGCGATGACGGTGGCGGGGTCGGACTCCCTCGCCACGAGCATGAACTCGCTGAAGTCGCTGAGCACCGGGTTGGTGTACGCGTGCCATCCGCCGTTCAGGATGTTGAGGCAGAGCCGGGGCGGCTGGAGCGGCCCTGCAGGGCGGGCGAACAAGGCGAAGGGAGACTGCGTGGCTTCCGTGGCCTTGTAGAACGCCAGGGAGAGGCTGAACGCGTTGTTCCGCCCGAACTGGTCGAAGCGCTCCGCCAAGTAGGCGTCCAGGGCCTGCTGATCGAGCGGCCTGCGGAAGCAGCCGTCGGTTTCCAGCTGGCGGATGATGACATCTGGACTGATGGGCCGGTTCTGGTCTTCGTAGATGCTGATGGTCTCGCCCTTGGGCGACGCCCCCCGGCCCACGGAGCCATCTTCGAGGGTGACGAGGAACTCGGTGGTGAAGTCGACGTGGGAGTTCAGGACCCTGCGATGGGTGATGGATGTGATGGCGGGCATTGTCTCTCCGGTCGTCCCGATCCTGGTGATCCTGATTCTGAATCCGAAATAGATAAATACCGGATTGATTATCCACAAGTCATGACTTTTCCCAAATCATTCGCCACAATGATTGGAAATTCCGCACGGATCCGTGCCAACCACCTCGCGAAAGAGACCCCCATGATCCGAAAGGCCGCATTGCTGATCGCCAGGAACTCCTGGTTCAGGAAGGCCATCCTCGGCCTGCCCGTCCTGAGGGATCTGGCGGGCCGCTTCGTGGGAGGGAAGGACCTCGCCTCGGGCCTGGCGACGGTCCGGGGCCTCAATGCCCGCGGCCTCAAGGGGTCCCTGAACTTTCACGGCATGCATGCGGAGTCCATCGCGGAGGCCCAAACCGCCATCGATCAGGCCATCGATGCGCTCCAGGCCATCGGGGCCGATCGCCTGGATGCGCATGTCTCGGTCAAGCTCACCAAGATCGGCTTCGACCTCGATCCGGCCCTGGCCGAGGCGGGCCTCCGCCGGATCCTGGACTGCGCGGCCCGGACTGGGGGCTTCGTCCGACTGGACATGGAGGAGGCCGTCTATGTCGAGGACACCCTCCGGATGTTCGAGGCCATGCTCAGCCAGTACGGACCTGAGCGCGTCGGCATCGTGATCCAGTCCTACCTTCGCCACCGCCGCCAGGACCTGGACCGGCTCATGGCACTCGGCGCCAGCATCCGCCTGGTGAAGGGGGGATACCGGGAGGCGCGGGACGTGGTCCTTCACCGCAGGGTGGAGATCGACACCGCCTTCCACGAGGACATCGAGCGCCTGCTCCGGCAGGGGCATGCGCCTGCCATCGCCACCCATGACGCCGAGGCCGTGGCATGGACCAAGACCGTCCAGAAGCGCCTGGGGCTTGGCCAGGACGCCTTCGAGTTCCAGATGCTCCTCGGCGTGAAGCCCGACCTGCAGGCCCGCCTGCGGGAGGAGGGCTACGCCGTGCGCTGCTACGTGCCCTATGGGGGAGACTGGGCCACCCACCTGGTGGGCTGCCTGCGCCGGCTCCCCATGGACCTCCTGGGAGCCGCCCGGCCCCACCGGACCAAGGGCTGAAGCCGCGCGATCAGCCGGGAGCCCGGGGTCCCGGCGAGGCCACCGCCTCGAGGGCGGCAGAGCGAAGCTCCGAGAGGCATTCGGGCCAAGCCTGGTCCGAGGGCGGGCGCGCTCCATCCAGGTGGAAGCGCAGGATCCCTTCGGCCTTGGCGAGGGAGGGGCTCGACGGGAAGCGACAGTAAAGCCGCCGGATCACCGCGTGGGTCAGGGAGTTCGCGAAGGGGCGGAGCAGGGGCGAGAAGGCCACCTGCTGGCAGGCCACCACCGGGAGGAAGCCCATCCGGAACTTGAACTCATCCACCTGGGCCGGGGCATCCAGGGACTGCACGGTGAAGAAGATCCCGCTCACGCCTTCCCGGTCCAGCAGGTTGCAGCTGACGGTGAAGAAGAGCGCATTGTTCGGATGCTGGCCGAGGTAGGACGAGTGGCTGAGGGAATAGGGGATGTAGCACCAGTCGTCCATGCGGCACACGATCACCGCGGCGGCGAGCTGCCCGTTCGCGGTGGCCGCCCAGGCCTCGAAGCCCTGAAGGTCCACGGCCGCCCGGCAGAGGCGCTCCCAGGCCTTTCGAGTCATGCTGCGCAGGCGCCCCTGCCGCCGGAGGGTGTCCTCCTGGAGCACCCATCCTTCGGTCGCCAGACGCTCGAAGGAGACCTGCTCGATCTGGAAGTGCTTCAATCCGGATTTCACACCGTTGCGGGCCTGGGACTTCAGCATGGTCAGGTCATAGGGCTTCCGCAGAACGACGTGGTAGCTGACCTTCCCGCCCGGATGGTCCAGTGGTGTGGAGTATCTCAGGGCGATCATGCTGTGCATCATCATCAGCCAGCGGATCTCCTGGGGGCCCGGCTTGATCAGCCAATGGTAGGGAAAGGCCTGGAAGACACCCGGCCCGGCATTGAACCAGTAGCTGCTCTCCGACCGCAACACCTTGTGCCCCTGGCGGCGCAGCCATTCGGCGAAGATCTCGGCGTTCATGGGACCTCGGTCCCGGGAGCCGGGGCACGGCGCAGCCAGATTTCACGCCAGTAGTGGTAGACGTCCCTCGAGCATCCACCCAGGATCGTGTGCCCATCGCAGGTGGCGCGCTCCAGGATCACCGTGTCCTTCAGCGCCTTCATGCGGCCCGTGGTCTCGAGGATGGCCCGATCGACGCGGCTCCGAACCCGGAACGTCCCGCCGCAGAAGGGGAGCATCTGGGGCGTGAACTCCAGCCCCCGGTTGAATCCCGCCCCATCGAGCGTGGCCCCGATCTCCTCCGCGCTCTTGACCTCGACCCAGTCCCCCGGCTGGAGGCCCAGAGACGCCGTGGGTGTCTGCCGGGAGGTGCCCACGGGCTGGACGGCCGCACGGCCCAGAATTTTCGATTTAATCTTGACGATCAAGGGAGTCCACAGATAGCGGAGGGCGGTTTTCAGTTCGATGTTCTTGGATGTGTATTCCACCAGGCAGCGTTTGAAGCTCAGTGGGAAAAGATAGGAGGAGGCACTCTGAAGCTGAGTGGACTGGCAGAAGTACCTCCCCTCGCCATCCACGATCTTGAATGGCCAGCTTCCAGCTTCTTTTGAATTGAAACCAACAGCTTGTGCCATCGCACCCTGATCCTTGGCAGGCTCTATCCAGGCTTCCTTCCAAAGCATGGTACAGGACCGTTGACAGCCATCATGTCCCGAACCATCGCATCTCAGCCCCTCCAGAATGATGGTGCCTGGTACAGACCGTGCACCATACCCCTCTACACATGTTTTTTCCAATCGGCAGGCCACCGTGAATGTCCTGCCACAGAAGGCCCGCATCTCCGGCATGAAGGGAAGTGAATCCAGGCAACCATCCCCATCTAAGGTGACGGCAATCTCCTCAAATGTCTTTATTTTTACGGCATCGCCTTTGTAGAAAAGACGTGTCATGCTGGTCGGGCTTGCTTCAGGCATCCGCTCCCTCGTAGGTGTAGTCAAGAATAGTCCAGAACGTGGCTGGAGGGTTATTCCGATGGAGAGCAGGACCTGTCAGGATTTGGACATTACAACATGAATTTCGACGGATTCTGGCACAAGAAATGAGACAACCTGGCCCAAACCGGATGAAAATGAAAGGAGGCATCGTTCCCCCTGGTGCTTCCACCTGCCGGTTGGAGGCTGCCCCCTGGATGTGTCCACTGACCATGGATCCCCGACCAGAAAGGAGTTCCGTCTGACTGCAGCGCGAAGTCACCAGGAGGTGCAGCTCGAGAGGCCGCGGGAGGTGCAGGCCGCCGTGCTGGACGGCCATCCCGTCTGGATCGGCCCCGCCCGCCTCGAGGACCTCGACGCCCTGGTGGACCTCCATCTCGACAGCTTCTCCAAGGAGGAGCACTTCGCCCTGCAACTGGGACATCCTTTCATCCGCGAGGCCTACGGGTGGCTGCTCACCTCGCCCGAGACGGAGGTGCTGGTGGCGCGCCAGGAGGACCGGATCCTCGGCTTCACGGCCTTCTGCAACGGCTACTACAACGTTCCCATGCTGCTGGCCTGCAGGCGCACGGTCACCCGCGGCCTCCTGCGGCGGCCCTGGCTCGCCCTGCGCCCCGAATGGCTCATGCGCCTCGTGCATCCGCCATGGGCGCTCCTCAAGCGCCTCGCCTCCTCGGTGCTGGGCTGGGATCCCCCCCCTCACCGCAAGGTCGCCCAGATCGCCTTCACCGCCCTCAGGCCCGAAGCCCAGGGCCACGGCCTGGGCGCGGCCCTGAAGCAGGCCTCGATCGAAGTCTGCAGGACCTGGGGTGCCGAGCTGGTGGTCACCGGAGTCCGGCGCGACAACCACCGGGCCAGGCTGCTGAATGAACGGGCGGGCTTTGTCGAGGACCCCCGGCAGAGCACCCGCCGCCTCATCTACCTTCGCCTCGAGCTCAAGCCCCCCGGCGCGAACCGGTCATGAGACCCGCCGATCCCCCCTTCATCTGCGGGGAGACGAAGGGCCGGGCCCTTCTCATCGACCAGGCCGGGCGGCTCTACATCGCACGGGGGTACCGCATCTTCCGCTCGGACGACGGGGGAGCCACCTGGAAGCTGGATGCCTGGGTGCCCACCTCCCCCTGGAACCACGCGGTCCTCAGGGTGTCGCTGGCGACTCGCCTGCTCCGCGTCAACCTCCAGGCCCTCCAGGTGCTGCCGGACGGCACGCGCGTGGTGGTGGCCCGGGACGGCATCTACCGGGCCGGCCCGGGTGAGCGCCGGATGACACGAAGCTGGGCGGTGTCCCGCGGATCCCGCCCCATCACCCTGTCGCTGGACGGGACCCGGCTGCTCTTCGGCGAGTACGGTGGCGTCGAGATGAACCGCGTCGGCGTGCGCGTCTACGCCTCCGAGGACGGGGGACGCCGGTTCGAGCCCCTGTTCGAGCTTCCCAAGGGCGACGTGCACCACATCCACCAGGTCCTGGTGGATCCCTATGCAGACCACTACTGGATCCTGGCAGGCGACCAGGGCCGGGAGCCCGGCATCGCGGCCCTGTCCAAGGACGGGCGGAACCTCACCTGGGTGGACCGCGGGCACCAGATGGTGCGGGCCGTCAGCGCCCTGCCCCGCCCCGAGGCGCTGATCTACGGCTCCGATTCGGAGGTGGAACCCAACTTCATCATCCGGCTGGATCGGAAGACCGGCCGCTGGGACCGCCTGAGGCCCACGGAGGGCAGCTCACTCTTCGCGGCGGACGTGGCGGGAGTGTCCCTGATCTCCACCAGCTACGAAACCAGCCCGTTCATGACCACGCGGCGCTGCCCCCTCTATGCCAGCATCGATGACGTCAACTGGGAGCCCATCCTGTCGCTGAAGAAGGACTTCTGGCATCCCTACCTCCACCTAGGGCTCGTGGTCCTCCCCACCATCCAGGACAGGAGCGTCCGCCGCTGGATGTTCAGCGGCCAGGCGGTCACGGGCCACCATGACCTCGTCAGCCTCTGCGACCCGCCACTGGCCTAGCTACCTCTGGATGCCGATCTTCGTGGTATCGATGCCGGGGAATCCCGGGATGGTGAACATCGGGCTGCCGGGCTGCAGGCTGAAGTCGAGGTTCTTGGGGTCCGTGAAGAGCGGGTCCACCTGGCTGAGGTTCGAGCCGACCTGGCTGAACCAGGAGATCGGCGGCGCGAGGGCTGCCGCGGAATTGTGCTGGCGGTAGATCTCCGCTCCGGGACCGGACTGCAGGTTGCCGTAGCAGACCGAGCCCTCGGGTTCCAGCCAGTGGGTGCCCTGGATCTGCGACCAGGTGTTGGGGATCTTGGCCACGTTCGGATAGGCCGTGGACCAGGGCGCGGACTGGTAGTTGAAGTGGATGAGCTTGCCGAGCAGGTCCCAGCTCGACCCGGCCGTGTTGTTGGCGAACTCGAAGGCCACGTTGCTGATGTCCACCCCGTACCAGTGGCCGTAGAAGACGTTGTACTGGGTCTGGATGTCCCGCCCGCCGTTGTGCTGGATGGCGAAGGCCGGGGCGGCGCGGTAGAGGATGTTCGCTTCGATCTTGACGCCGCTGCCGATCCCGTCGATGTAGATGCCCGAGAGGAAGGTCCCCAGCGGGCTGCCGCAGTCGCGGATCAGGTTGAACTGGATCAGGTTCCCCTGGGTGCCCCACTCCCGGCCCGTGGTGTAGATCACGCCCGAGTCGTTGGCCCACTGGGTCGCGTCGTGGATGTGGTTGTAGCGGAAGGTGTGCTCGTTCCCGCTGAAGAGGATGGCGGCGTGGGGCGAGTGGTGGATCTCGTTGTTCTGGACGGTGATGCCGATGCAGTCGTTGTTGTAGGAGTAGTCGGTGATGGAGTGGAGGTTGATGGCTGGCTGGTAGGTCCAGAACAGGCGGCCGAAGTACTGGAATTCGCTGTTCTGGATGACCGTCCGGCTGGGCGTCAGGGTCATCCGGTCGCCTCCCGATGCGAGCACACCGCCCTGGCCGAGCTGGCGGAAATCGCACCTGTCCACCAGGTTGGCGGTGCCGGTGAGGATCAACCCGTACCCGCCCGCGTTGCGGAAGCTGCAGTGGCTGAAGGCGACGGAGGTGCATCCGGTCGCATAGACCAGGCGGTCCTTCGCGGCTTCAAAGGTGACTCCCTGCCAGGTCAGCTGCTGGCAGCCCGACAGCTGGACCACCGGCGACTGGAGGGTGGAGAGCATGACTTCGGTGGGCGGCACGTCGCCCTGGGGTCGCAGATAGAGCCTCGCGTTCGTACGATCGATGAAATAGTCCCCGGGATCCGTGAGCTCTTCGAGGAGGTTGTAGACGAAGAAGGGCTGGCCCGGGCGGAACCCGTACGTGGGTGCCGTGCTGAGTACCAGGGTCCCCGTGGTGGGATCAAGCGAGGTGAGCGGGCTGTGGCTGCCGGACCAGCTGTAGTACCCGAGGCCGAAGTACATGGCCTCCGAGGCTCGCCAGCGGCTCATGCGGGGATCGGATGCGGTGATCTGGGTCGTCCCGTTGGTGGCGCGGATGAGCAGGAAGCCCGGCACCGGGAGCGACCCGTCCGCGGGGGAGAGGAAGGCGGTTCCGCTGGCGCCGGAGCCGGCCGTGAAGGCCCCGGCGGGACCCGCGAAAGTGTCCCACGTGCCCCAGGACGCCGAGGTGCCGGAGCCCCCCAGGTCCCTGCGGTTGGACAGCCGCCAATCGGGCCCCGTGGCCGAGGCGGCGATGGACCAGACCACACCGTTCTTGGAGAGCTGGTAGTAGGGCCTCCCGAGGCTGTCCTGCCCCTTGTAGGCGTAGTCTCCGGTCGCGTCGGGCGTGAGCGTTCCGCTCACCCGGATGGTGGCTTGGGGCGCGATGTCCACCTGCGCCCGAGGCACGGCCTTGGGATACCGCGCCAGGGTGAGGGGCGCCCCGTTCACGAACACCTCGGCGGACTGGTTGACCCCGCCGCCGGAGTCCGACCGGCTGGACAAGGTGCCCAGGCTGGCCTTGTAGGCCGACAGATCGACCACATAGATGTAGGGCCGGGCCGCGGGATCCAGGCGCGACCAGTTGGGATCGGAGCCGTCCACCAGCTTGGCTGAGGTCGGGCTGATGGATACTCCGCCGATGATCCTGGGGGTCTCGTTGGGGTAGGCCGCCCATTCCACCGGATTCGCGGTGCTCCCCGAGTCCGCCGTGCCCAGGGTGAAGGTGGAGCTCCTGGGGTAGATGCCACCACGCAGGAGCACACGGAGGGTGCCTGCCGTGGCCCGGCTGGCCTTCTGGATCAGCGCACGGGCCCCCTCCAGGGTGGTGGGGGACGCGAGGGTGCCCGGATTGGTGGCGAGGCCATCCGGGGCCACGATCACCCCCGTGGGGGCGGTGGTGCTGGCCTGGATCGTCACGCTCGACGCCGCGCTCTTGGTGGGATCGACCGTGCTCGTGGCGGTGAGGGTATGGGTCCCGCTGGTGGTGGGGGCGGTGTAGGTGCGCGAGCCACCGGTTCCGGTCAGGGTGCCCACCGTGGTGTTGCCATTGGCGATGCCATCCACCGCCCAGGTGGTGCCCGTGTTGGTGGTGCCCGAGATCGAGGCCGTGAAGGTGGTCGCCGATCCTGCGGTCACGGTGGAGGAGCTCGGGCTCAAGGTGACGCTGACGAGCAGGGGAGCCTGCACGGTGAGCGTGGCCGAGGCGCTCTTGGTCGTGTCCGCGGTGCTGGTCGCGTAGAGGGTGTGGACGCCACCGGTGGACGGGGCGGTGTAGGTCACGGTGTTGCCGCTGCCTGTGACCGTTCCCACGGTGCTGTTCCCATTGGCGACTCCGTCCACCATCCAGGTGACACCCGTGGTGGAGCCGGACACCGTGGCCGTGAAGGAGGACGAGGCCCCGGTGGCCAGGGTGAGGGCCGTCGGACTCAGGGCGACGCTCACCGTCGGAGCGGGGGCCTGGACCGTCGCCACCGCGGCGGCGCTCTTGCTGGGATCAGCGCTGCTGGTGGCGGTGATGGTGTGGCTTCCGGTGGTGGTGGGGGCCGTGTAGGTGCGCGAGCTGCCGGTTCCGGTCAGGGTGCCCACCGAGGTGTTGCCGTTCGCGATGCCATCCACGGCCCAGGTGGCACCCGTGGTGGTGGTGCCGGTCACCGAGGCTGTGAAGGCCGCCGAAGTTCCGGCCGTCACCGTGGCCGTTCCGGGGCTCAGGGCGATGGCGACCACGGTCTGGGTGGCCTGCACAGTGATCGTGGCCGAAGCGTTCTTGGTGGCATCCGCCAGGCTGGTGGCGGTCAGGGTATGGATGCCCCCGGTGGAGGGCGCGGTGTAGGTGACGGTGCCGCCGCTTCCCGATACCGTTCCCACGGTGCCGTTCCCATTGGCGATGCCATCCACCGTCCAGGAGACTCCCGCGGTGGTGCTTCCTGAAACGGTGGCCGTGAAGGAGGCCGGGGCGCCAGCGGCCAGGGTGAGGCTGGCGGGGCTGAGGGTGACGCCCACCGCCAGGACCGGGGAGGTGATGGTGAGGCCCGCGGAGGCCGATTTGGTCGGGTCCGCCGCGCTGGTGGCAGTGAGGGTATGGCTGCCCGCAGTCGTGGGGGCGAGGTAGGTCACGGTGGCACCAGTCCCGTTGACGATCCCGGTGGTCGCATTGCCGCCCGCCACGCCGTCCACCGTCCACGTCACCGCCAGGTTGGTGGCGTTCGACACCGTGGCCGTGAAGGCCTGGGAGCCCCCGCTGGGCAGGGAGACCGCTCCCGGGCTGAGGGAGACGGTGATGGGTTTCCCGGTGTATTTGACGCTGACCTTGGAGTTGCCCTGTTTCGTGGAATCCGCCAGGCTCGTGGCGGTCAACGTATGGGCGCCCTCCACAGAAGGGGCTGTGTAGATGACCGTATTACCGGACCCCGTGATGGTGCCCACGGTGGCGTTGCCGCCGGGAATGCCGTCCACGCTCCAGGTGACCTCGGTGTTCTGGACGCCGCTCACCTTGGCAGTGACGGTGACGGTGGCTCCGGTGACGACCTCGGTGCTGCCTGGAGTCACTTCCATGACCACTGCAGAGGGGGTCGAGCTGGGGGTAGCCGCCGCACCGCCAGCGCAGGCGATAAGGGAGCAGATCACCCCGATGGCCAGGATGCCCCATAAGCGGACTTGAATACTCCCAGCGTGCATGCGAACCCCTCATGCTCTCGGGTGACTCATCGACCGTAATCGGACGGAACATTATCGTGCCTGCTTTATGCCATTCCTTGCGAATATTCTCAGGTGACTTACCATCACCCATGCGAGGACATCTCATGAGCGTCTCGAAAAACGAACGGGCCGTCGAGCGCATCCCATACAGCCAGAAGGTCAAAGTGGTGTCGATGGGACGGATGGTCGCCTACGCCATGGCGGTCAATGTGGGGTTGAAGGGCGTATTGCTGATCGCATCCCCCACCCTACCCGTGGGCAGTTCGTGCCGCGTCACCCTGCCCGTGCCCGATGGAGAGGGCGTTCGGCGCCTCGAAGCCGAGGGCACGGTCGTGCGCAGTGGTGCCGGGGCCATGGCCATCCAGTTTGCCGATGCCTTCGAACCGTCCACCTTCGGCCCGCTGTTCCAGAAAGCGACCGGAGCGCCCCATTTCGCCCTCCTGACCGCCTACCAGAACTACTTCCGCGTCAGCCGCAACCAGGATCTCGCGGATTGCGAGCGCCTGCTGGGAGTCAGCAAGCGCACCTTCAGGACCACCTTCTACATCACCTTCGCCTCCTGCATCTCCCTGGCCATCCTTCCGGTGTGGTTGTTCCGGGACGCCATCCCGCCCTACCCGAACTGGGTGAAGATCGTCCTCTCCTTCACCTACGGCGCCATCTGGCTCGCCATCATCCAGCCGACGCTCGACCTGACGGTCTTCCGGGTGCTGAGGCAGCGCCACTCCTCAAGGTCGGGCGCCTGATCCCTCAGCGCGGCCCGTCCCAGCGCTTCCGGCTCAGCCAGACCTGCTCCTCCCTCCCCTGGGGGTCCCTGCCCCGCCAGTGGAGCTTCAGGGGGCCCATGGCGTCCTGCTTCAGGATGCTGACTCCGGGTCCCTCGCCGGCTCGCAGGAGGCGCAGCAGGGCCTCGACGCTGGCCATCTGGGGCAGGAAGGGCAGCGGCAGCTCCGCCAGGGTGGCAGCCCGCTGGTCGACCTTCTGCCGGGGCACCTGGAGCCGGTAGCCCGAGGCCCGGTCGCCCTCCAGCAGCAGCAGGCGCTCGCCGAGTCCGTGCAGCTCCGCCACGAGGCGGCCGGAGCCGGGCTCCATCAGCAGGTTCAAGGTGCCCGTTCCCTCCCCCCCGGCGCCGGAATAGCCCCACCCGTACTGGGCCCGCACCGGCACCGCCGGGGCGGGGACCACTTCAGCAGGAGGAACCTGGAAGAACAGCATGATCATTCCTCGTCATCATCGTCCGGGGTGGCGTCGGGGGCAGGCTCCTGGGCCTCCCCGACTTTCCGGGCCGATTCCCGGGCGAGGAGGATGCGGAGCTCCCCCAGTCGCTTCTCAAGGGCGGGACGATCGGGGAAGACGAAGGCCAGGGCCCGTTCCCACTGCTCGGCGGCCTCCGCCAACTTGCCCTGCTTCACCAGCACTTCGCCCAGATGCTTGCGGACTTCCGGGCTGAAGGGGCTCAGCTCTGCAGCTTTGCGGAGGGTGGCCTCGGCCTCGGCGATCCTCCCCAACTTGAACTGGGCCCAGCCCAGGCTGTCCACCACATTGCCGTTGTCCGGAGTGGCCTTGGCGCTGGCCTCGATGAGGGCGGCCGCCTCCTCCAGCTCCCGCCCCTGCTCCAGCAGCAGGTAGCCCAGGTTGTTCTGCACCATGGGATTGCCGGGGTTCGCCTTCTGCGCCTCCCGGAGCACCCGCAGCGAGTCCTCGGTGCGTCCCACCTGCTCATAGGCGCTGCTCTGCATGATCAGGATGTCCACGTTCCGGACGGGTCCCAGGGTGCGGGCCCGCTCGAGCGCCTCCAGGCACTTGTCCCAGCGGCGGAATTCGGACCAGATGGCCGCCATTCCCTCCAGGTGGAGCTGCTCCAGGGCGGAACGGGCCTCCTTCCGCGAGAAGAAGCGGTACTCCAGATATTCGGGCGGAAGCTCCGCAGCCTGCTGGAAGAAGGGCACCTTGGGGAAGCGCGCGATGCCGACCTTCAGGGCGGCCAGGGCGCTCTTCCAGTCATTGCGGCTGATGAGGGCCTGGCAGGTGAACACCTGGAGTTCCCCTGCGACCTGCTCCCGGCCGGGATGCTCCTTCAGGTAGGCCAGCAGCGGGCCGCCCTTCCCCTCCAGCAGCAGCGCCTCCGCGTACAGGGCCAGGGATCCGTCGGCGATCAGGTCATCCTGGATCGTCCCGGCGAGCAGTCCCGCCAGTCGGGTCTCGGCCTCGCGGAACCGGCCCAGGTTCATGAGGGCGCGCGCCGAGTTGAAGGTGGTCCGGGGTGTCGGCTTGAGGGCCTCCGCCTTCCCCAGGCTGTCCAGGGCCTCGTCGAACCGCGAGGTCTGGATCCGGACCAGGGCCACGTTCTCCCAGAGGCCTGCCTCCTGCGGCAGGTGCCGGGCGAGCAGCAGGAAGCTCTCCTCGGCGTGGGCGAGGTAACCGGCCTGGATCTGGTCCCGGGCCAGTTCCTCCAGCATGCGGAGGTGGCGCTCCTCCGGATTCCGGGCGTTCAGGGCCAGCACCGACTCCCGGCGGCCCTCGTAGTTCTGGAGGGCCCGCGCATGAATCGCGGCCCGCTCCCAGGCCCCCTGGAAGCCCGGGCGGAGACGGCCCAGGCGCAGCCAGGCCCGGAGGGCGCCCTCGCCATCCTTCAGCCGCTCGGACACCTCGCCCAGCCGCGCCCACAGCTCGGGGTCCTGGGGCAGCAGGACCGCCGCCGCCCGCAGCTCGCGGGCCGCCTCCTTGGACAGGGCCTCATCCTTCAGGGAGAGCTGGTACAGGAGGAGGCCGAGGTGGGCCCGGGCCTCGGCGTTCCGTGGCGCCAGCGCCACGGCCCGTCGGGCGGGGGCCACGGCGGCCTGGCCGTCCTCGGTCTCCTGGAGGGCCTCGGACAGCCGCAGGTGGACCTCGGCGCTTTCCGGTACCAGAGTGGCCACCCGCTTGTAGATGGCGACCGCCGCAGCCGGATCCGAACCGCCCCCGCGCAGCTGCAGGGCGCGGGCCTGCAACATCATCGCCCGGACATCCTCCACGGGCGCGGAGGCCAGGTTCGCCGCCAGGAAGACAGCGAGGAGGGGAAGCCGGAGATCAGGCACGGGAGGCCTCCTGGGCAAGCAGGTCGATGAGACGGGCATGGGGGGATTCCCAGACCTGGGGGGCCAGGGTGCGCTGGATCGCCGGTTCGCCGAAGCGCGGCAGGATGCAGTGGATCTCCGTGCCCGGCTCGTCCTCGGCGGCCCCCGGGACGTGCTTGGCCTTCTTGTCCCGGAGCAGCAGGGGCAGGCAGGCGGGCCAGGGGGCGACGAGGGGGGCCAGCGGCGCCAGCCGCCGGGCCAGCGCTTCGAGGAACGCGGGCGGGAAGGCCTTCAGCCCGACCTCCTCGGCCAGCAGGCAGGTCCCCAGCAGCCCCAGTCCCACCGCCTCGCCGTGCAGCAGGCCGTAGCCCGACGCCGCCTCGAGGGCGTGCCCCAGCGTGTGGCCGAGGTTCAGCAGCCGCCGCTCGCCCGCCTCTCGGGGGTCGCGGTGCACCACACCGGCCTTGTAGGCCAGGGTCCGCTCCACCCAGGCGAACTTCACGGGACCGTCCTGGAGCATCTCCGCGGCCCAGGCCATCTCGCCCTGGATGAGGGCCGTCTTGACCAGCTCCCAGCGGCCGTTCTCCAGGTGCCGGGTGGGCAGGCTCTCCAGGAACGCGGTGCAGGCCACCAGGCGGCGCGGGGCGTGGAAAGCCCCCACCAGGTTCTTCCCGGCGGCGAGGTCCACGCCGGTCTTGCCGCCCAGGGCCGCATCGGCCATGGCCAGCAGGGAGGTGGGCCAGACCTGCCAGGCCACGCCCCGCAGGTAGAGGGCCGAGGCCAGGCCGGCCATGTCGGACAGGACACCACCGCCCAGGGCCACCACGGTGGCCTCCCGGTGCAGGGGCACCCGGGCCCAGTGTTCCAGCCAGGGAAGGATGGTCCGGAGCTTCTTCTCCTCCTCGGACACGGACACCCAGAGGGTGTGGGCGGGTTCCGGCATGCCCGCGCTGGTCCAGGTCTCCCGCAGGCGCACATCACCCACGAGGGTCCAGGGACCTTCGGGCAGCAGACTCGGATCCGGCGTCTCCTGGAGGAAGACTTCCGTGGCGAATCCGGTGGGCGTGGCGAGCCTCATGAGCGGCCTTTCAGTGTGGCCTCGGCCTGCATGGTCTGGTCCCCCCGGAGCCATTGGACCACGGCCTTGTCGCCGGCGCGGTGGGCGCCGAGGGCGTCCATGAAATCGTAGATGTTCTTCACGGGCCGGTCGCCGAACCGGATGATGATGTCGCCGGCCTGGAGCCCGATGGCCTCGGCCGTGGAGCCCCTGGACACGCCGTTGATGCGGAAGCCCTTCGGGTTGTCTGCGTAGTCGGGAAGGGTGCCGAAGGCCACGCGCATGGGCCCTCCATTCCCCCCCATGACAACCTTGGCGGTCTCGGGATCGAAGGCCGGCAGGGTATCCGCATTGGCCAGGTCCAGCGCCAGGGTCCGGCCGTAGCCGGCCAGCTTCGCCATGCCGGCGAAGTTGATGCGGTCCGCGGTATCCGAGGGCCGGTGGTACTCACCGTGGATCCCCGTGAAGAAGAAGAACGTGGGGATCTTCGCCTGGGAGAAGCTCATGTGGTCCGAGCCGCCCACGGCCGCACCCACGTCGACGCTGATGGAGAAGCCTTCCGGGGCGAGCTTCTTCGCGGCCTCCAGGGCGGCCTTCGGCGCCCCCAGGCCGCCCATCATCAGCTTGGGGGCCACGGGATCCAGGCGGCCCACCATGTCGAAGTTGAGCATGAACTTCACGGATTCCAGCTGGTGGGTCGGGTGCTGGATCCAGTAGCCGGAGCCCAGCAGGCCCTCCTCCTCGCCGCCGAAGTGCATCAGCAGGATGGAGCGCCGCGGCCGCGCCTTCTTCAGCTCCCGCCCCAGCTCCAGCACCATGGCCGTGCCCGAGGCGTTGTCATCGGCGCCGGGATGCACCTGCCCGCGGGCCTCCGCGCCGCCCAGGCTGTGGCGCTCACCCAAGCCCAGGTGGTCGAGGTGCGCCCCGAGGACGATGTATTCCTTCCGGAGCTTCGGGTCGCGGCCGGGGATCACGGCCACCACGTTGGGCACCTGGGCCTCTTCGCGGCGGAGTTTAAGCTTCAGGGTGAGCGTGGTCCAGGGGGCGTAGATGAAGTCCTGGCTCGCGGGTTTGCCCGTCTCGCGGATGGCCTTGAGCCGCGCCTGGAGATCGCCGCAGGCCGTGCCCAGAGCGTCCGCTGAGAGGCTGAGCACGGGCAGGTCGAGCTTTACGGGACCTTCCTCCCGCTGCAGGGGCCGGGCCGGGCCGTCCTCCAGCACGAGGACCGCGGCGGCCTTCTCGGTCTCCAGGCGCTTGATGCGGGCCAGCAGGCTCCGTTCGCCCCGGGGCAGGTGGGCGAAGGCCTCCGTGTCCGGCAGCGTCCGGGCGATGACCACCACCCGGTCCTTCACCTCCATCCCGGCGAGGTCGTCGTAGCCGCCTGGGATCCGGACGCCGTGGCCGAGGAAGGTGAGGGGCTTCTGGCGGAAGTCCGCGTCACTGCTGTAGCCGAAAGCCTCGATGTCCCGGCCCCAGACCAGCGGGCGCGCGTCCTCGCCGTGGGCCAGGAGGGCGCCCTGGTCCTCCCGTGTGACCTTGGCGATGAAGGGGAAGTGCTGGACCTGGGCTTTGAGGCCGAGGGCCTTCCACTCCCGGAGGAGGTGCGCAGCGGCCTGCTCCAGTTCCGGATAGCCGTTGCCCCGGCCCTGGAGGGCGGGGGAGGCTAGGAACGTCACGTCCCGGCGCAGCCGGGTCTCGACCACGGAGCCGGATGGCGGCACCTGCGCCACGAGGGCGGCGGCAAGGAAGGCGGGAATCCAGGGGCCCATGTCGTCTCCGGAGACCTACCACTTTACAGGCGCCGCAGGGATCCGTCGCGGTTCCAGCAGGAATCCGGGCGCCTGTGGGAGAATGACCCCATGTCCGAACAGGGAGCCTTCTTCCAATCCGACCGCATGGACCAGCGGCCCATGCGCCACACGCTGCTCTGGCGCCTGGCCGGCTACCTGCGTCCCCAGTGGGCGGCGCTCCTGGCCCTGCTCGGCCTGATGGCCCTGGGGGCCTTCCTCGAGGTGATGCCCTCGGAGCTGACCCTCCGGCTCATCAACCGCTTCATGGACCAGGGCAGCCTGAAGGGCGCCGCGCCCATGATCGCGGGCTTCTTCGGCGTGCTCATCGCAGGCTTCCTGGTCAGCTTCGCCCGCTACTTCCTACTGGCCAAGGTCGGACAGAAGGCCATGCTCGAGCTGCGGGTGCAGCTCTTCGCGCACCTCATGGGCCGCAGCACGGACTTCTTCCACCGCAATCCCGTGGGCCGCCTCATGACCCGGGTGACCAGCGACGTGCAGAACCTGAACGAGATGTTCGCCTCGGGCTTCGTGGCCATCGTGGGGGATGCCCTCTCCCTGCTGGCCATCGTGGCCTGGATGTTCTGGACCCACCCGGGCATGGCCCTGGTGGCGCTGGGCATCCTGCCCTTCCTGCTGGTGGCCACGGAGATCTTCCGCCGCCGGGCCGGCGAGGCCTTCCGGGAGACCCAGCGCCGCTACGCCGCCATCAACGCCTTCCTCCAGGAGCAGATCTCCGGCATGGGCCTCGTCCAGGTGAACGCCCAGGAGGCGCACAGCGACCAGCAGTTCAAGGCGCTGAACGAGGACTACTTCCAGGCCTTCCTCCGCACCATCTTCGCCTACGCGGTGTTCTTCCCCGTGGTGGAGTTCATCACCTCCGGCACCCTGGCGGCGCTCATCTTCTACGCGGGCTTCAAGCTCCAGGCTGGCGCCATCACCTGGGGCCTGCTGCTGGCCTTCATCCAGCAGTCGGGCCGGTTCTTCCGGCCCATCCGGGAACTGGCCGAGCGCTACAACGTGATGCAGACGGCCCTGGCCTCCAGCGAGCGCATCTTCCGGCTGCTGGACAACCGGGAGGAGATTCCCGAAGCCGCCGATGCCAAGCCAGCCGCCTTCACCAGCGAAGTGCGCCTGGAGAACGTCACCTTCGCCTACGAGGAGGGCGGCCGGAAGGTGGTCCGCGAGCTGAGCGGCGTCATCCCCAAGGGCCGCCGCGTGGCCGTGGTGGGTCACACCGGCGCCGGCAAGAGCACCCTCATCAACCTGCTCATGCGCTTCTACGACGTGCACGAGGGGCGCATCACCGTGGACGGCGTGGACGTGCGGGAGCTGAAGCTCCGCAGCCTGCGCGACCTCTTCGGCCTGGTGCTCCAGGATGTCTTCGTCTTCTCCGGCACCCTGCGCGACAACATCGTGCTGGACCGGCCCATGGATGAGGGCCGCCTGACCTCGGTGCTGGAACAGAGCCAGCTGAAGGACCTGGTGGCCCGCCTGCCCCAGGGCTTGGACACCCAGGTGGGCGAGCGGGGCCAGAAGCTCAGCGCCGGCGAGCGGCAGCTGCTGGCCTTCGCCCGCATGCTCTATCTGGAACCCGCGGTGCTGCTGCTGGACGAGGCCACCGCCAACATCGACTCCGAGACCGAAGCCAAGATCCAGACCGTCATCGAGCGCGTGAGCCACCGCCTCACCACCTTCACCATCGCCCACCGGCTCTCCACCATCCGCGACGCCGACGAGATCTGGGTCATGGACCAGGGCGCCCTCGTCGAGCGCGGCACCCACGACGGCCTCATCGCCCAGGACGGCGTCTACGCCAAGCTGGTGCGGCTGCAGTTCGCGGATGGCGAGGCGGCGTAGACTGGGGCCCATGCTCCACCTCCCGCCCCTCTACCCCATCACCGACGCATCACGCCCGGAGTCCCTTTCCGCGCAAATCCGCCGTCTGGGCGAGGCGGGCTTTCCGCTGGTGCAGTTCCGGGGCAAGCCCCTGGATGCGAAGGCCCAGTGGCTGGAACTGCGCGCGGCCCTCGCGGACGCGGCGGCGAACGGCGGCTGGCCCTTCATCTGCGTGAACGACCGGGCGGACCTGACCCTGCTCGCGGCCCGGGAGGGGCTCGCCCCCTGGGGCCTCCACCTGGGCCAGGGCGACCTGCCCGCGGCCGAGGCGCTCCGCCTCCCGGGCCTGAACGGCTGCCATATCGGAGCCTCCACCCACGTGCCCGCGGAGTGGGAGGCCGTGGATCCGGCCTGCGATCACGCGGGCGTAGGCCCTTTCCGCGGCACGGCCACGAAGTCCGATCACGCCACCCCCATCGGCCTCGAAGGGCTCCGCGCGGGTTGCGCGGCCCTGCGGGCCCAGGGCCTCGCCCCCATCGCCATCGGAGGCCTGGGCCCCGCGGACGCCAAGGCCTGCTTCGAGGCCGGGGCCGAAGCCCTGGCCATGGTGGGCGAGGTCCACCAGTCCACGGATCCCGCGAGCCTCGGCTGGGAGATCCAGCAGGCGCGGTGGCAGATCCGGCCGCCCTTCCGGCGGGGTCAGGGCATCGTGCTCCTGGGCGGCAGCGGCGCCGGGAAGAGCACCCTCGGCCGGCTGCTGGCCCAGCGACTGGGCCTGCCTTTCCACGACCTGGATGACGTGATCGAGGCGGACCAGGGCGTTCCCGTGAGCGCCATCTTCGCCGGGCGGGGTGAAGGGGCCTTCCGGTCCCTGGAATCCGCCCTGCTGCCCGCCCTGCTCACCACGCCCGCCGTGGTGGCCCTGGGGGGCGGCGCCTGGGAGGCCCCGGCCAACCGCGAGGTGGTCATCGCCGCCGGCTTCGCCCCCCTCTGGCTGGCGGAGCCGCCGGCCCGGGCCTGGGGACGGGTGAGCCGGGATCCCCGGCGCCCCCTCGCCCAGGACCGGGGCGCCTTCATGGCCCGCTGTGCCGCCCGGGCCGCGGCCTGGTCCCTGACCCCCGCCCTGCTGCCCTTCGGCCGGAGCCCGGAGGATCTTGTCTCCGCCATGATGACGGCTTGGTAGACTGGATTCCTCCCCCAGGAATATCCCAGTGGATCTGATCCTCTCCGACCTGCACTCGAACCTGCATGCCCTCCGGGCCGTGCTCCGGTTCGCGCGGCGGCGGGCCATCCACCGCTTCGTGCTCCTGGGCGACCTGGTGGGCTACGGGGCCCACCCCAACCAGCTGCTGGACAAGGTGCGCGAGCTGCGGCCCCGGTTCATGGTGCGGGGCAACCACGACAAGGTCTGCGCGGGCCTGGAGCCCTACGGGGCCTTCAGCCTGCCCGCCCGGCAGGCCGCCGATTGGACCCGGGAGAAGCTTCGGCAGGACAACTGGCGCTTCCTGGCGGACCTGCCGGTGGGCCCCGCCTGGGTGGGCGAGGACTACCAGATCGCCCACGGGTCGCCGATGGACGAGGACGCCTACCTGCTTCACATGCGCGAGATCAGCCTGGCCTTCGACGCCTTCCAGGGGCCCCTCTGCTTCTTCGGCCACACCCACCTCCCCGGCTGCTTCGAGCTGGACGAGGCCCAGGGGCGGCTGAACTGGATCTGCCTCCAGCCGGGCGAGTGGTTCGCCATGCAGCCCCACTGCCGCTACCTGGTGAACCCCGGCTCCGTCGGCCAGCCGCGGGACCGGGACCCGAGGGTGTCCTTCATGACCTATGATCCCGGCCGGCGGCGGGTGCGCCTGCACCGCCTGGAGTACGATGTGCATGGCGCCGCCAAGGCCATCCTGGCCGCAGGACTCCACTCCAACCTGGCGGACCGGCTGAGCCAAGGCATTTGAAAGGCATCACCCCATGGGACATTCACCCCTGTCCGCCCCCGTCCTGGAGCAGTTCCTCATCCAGGCCCGCCTGACCGGGGCCGTCGCGAGCCTCCGGCTCCAGACCGCCAGCTCCCGCCTCCTGGGTGATCTCCGCATCCACGCCTTCCGCCCCGGCTCGACCCTCGAGCTGTCCGGTCTCCATGCCCGGGACGCCGTGCCCGCCGAAGGCACGCCCGTGACCCTCACCGTGCTCCTGGGCGAGGAGGTGCTCACCCTGGAGTCCCTCCTCCTCCCGCCCCTGCTCGACGACAAAGGCGACACCCTCCTGCGCCTGGACTGGCCCCACGAGTCCGCCCAGCTCCACCGCCGCCGGGACATGCGCGTGGCCGCTCCGGATCAATCCCCCCTGAAGGTGCGCGTGGGCCTGGGCGGCCGGATCCTCGACGCCCTGCTGGTGAACCTCACGGAAACCGGCGTGGGCCTGGCCCTGGAGGAGGCCCTGATCGTGGACCTCCACGCCCCGGTGGAGATCGACGCGAAGCTGCCGGACGGTTCGGTCCTCCACTGTCCCGGCGAGGTCCGGCATCTGGCCTACCTCGAAGGCCAGGAGTATCCCACCCGACTGGGCGTGGTCCTGCTGCCCAGCCCGGGCATGGACTTCGAGCCCATCCGCCGCTTCATCCAGGCGCGGCGGACGGACCGGTCCCAGGGGTTCCGGCAAAGCTGAACCCTCCGATCAGCCCTTGCGAAGGCTGACGACCATACCGCCCGCTCCCAGGGCCAGCATGATCACGGCCTGGACCAGGGTCTTGTAGGACACGGCGTCCCCGGAGACCGCCGACCAGACGAACAGCACGCCCCCGGCCAGGAGCAGTCCGTAGATCCCCAGCATGATCTTCCGGGCCTTCTCGTTGGTCTGCGGCGTGTCCTCGGCGAAGGTCCGGTCGTAGAGGATGAGGCCGACGGCCGCCACGATGTTCAGGGCCACGAAGAGGAGCCAGAAGGTCCGGGCGGCTGCGGGTCCGCCGGCCTGACCCACCAGGGGCTTCAACATGGAGCCGTAGAGCATGCCCCCCAGGCTGGAGCCGATGAGGCTGCCGATGACGCCGTAGAGGAAGGCGTAGCCCATGTAGACGGCCTTCTTGTCCGCTGGGGCCACCAGGCCCACGTAGCTGTAGTACTTCGGGTGGGCCGTCATCTCGCCGATGGAGAAGACCGAGATGCCCAGGATGAACACCCACACGTTGGTGGAGGCCGCCAGGCAGAGGAAACCGATGGTGCCGATGACGATGCCGGACACCATGGTCGGCAGGGGTCGGATCTTCTTCACGATGCGGCTCACGAGCACCTGCAGCAGGATGATCGTTCCGCCGTTGACCACAGTGACGTGCTCGGCGTCGAACTTGAGGGGCACGCCGAAGGACGCGAAGAACCGGTTCACGGGCGTGGCGTCCACGAAGTCCCGGAGGTACCAGAGCACGGATCCGAAGTTCTGGAAGTAGAGGATCCAGAAGCCGGAGTAGACCACGATCATCAGCATGAAGCGGGCGTCGCCCAGCACCATGGCCGCGCCGTGGGCCACCTCGCGCAGGCTCTTGGTGTTCGCGGGCTTCGGCGGGTCCTTGAAGAGGAAGACCGTGGGCACCAGCATGGCGGCGCAGTAGAGGGCCGAGGCGATGAACACGTAGCGCCAGGAGAAGCCCTTCAGCACGCTCACCACGAGGGGCGCCAGGAAGGCCCCGATGTTGATCATCCAGTAGTAGATGCCGAAGCCGAACCCGGAGTTCTCCTCCGTGGTGGTGCGGGCCAGGGTGCCGGAGATGATGGGCTTGAACAGGCCCGCGCCCGTCGCCATCACGAGCAGCCCCGCGAACACGGCCCCGTAGGAAGTGACATTCCCCGCGATGAAGTAGCCCGCGGTGAGGATCGAGAAGGCGAAGAGGAGCATGCGGCGGTAGCCGTAGCGGTCCGCGAGGGCCCCACCCGCGATGGGGATGACGTAGGTGAACGCGTAGATCAGGCTCTGGAGGAAGCCCACGGACTGTTCCGTGAAGCCCAGGCCGCCCTTCACGACCTCGTTCGTGAGATAGACCGCGAGCACCGAGTTGAGGCCGTAGTAGGCCGCCCGCTCGAAGAGCTCCATGACATTCGCCAGCCAGAAGACAGGCGGGAAGGAGCGCAGGATTCCGGCAGGGCGTTGAGTGGGCATCCGTGGATTATACGGGACCTGCGGGTTTTCTAGCCCCCGCCCCGCTGGAATCCGCGCTGGAAGCGGGCCAGGAAGGCCTCCGCCTGGCCCGCCGTATGGCCTTCGAGGCGGATCTCGACCTGGTACCGGGGCAGGACCACGCGGCCCACGCGGAGCTCCGGAAGGGGGATGAGCCGGATGCGCCACCTCAGCGGGCCATCGGTCCCCCGGAAGCCGCCGTCTTCCTCGGTGAACGGTCCCACGGCCCCCGGCAAGAGGCGCAGGAACTCCTCGCGGCTGAGGGTCATCTCCAGGCGGTGGTCCATCAGCCGCCGGCCACGGGCGGCCAGATGGCCAGGACCTCGCCCTCGGCCAGCATCCGCGCCGAACGCTCCGGCGGAGCCACCCAGGCCCCATCCACCAGCACGATGGCACACTGGCCCGGGGGAATGCCCTGATGGCGGATCACGTCGGCCACGGTGGCGCCCGGCGCCAGCTCCAGCTCGACCCGATGGCGGGACCGGGCCTCCGGCGGCAGGTGGGCCGCTAGGGAGGCGAACAGCTTGAGGGTGATCTTCATGCCACCCGGTGCGCCGCTGCGAGGTAGGCCTCCATGATCCGGGTGGGGTCCTCCAGGAGGCGCTGCTTCCACTTGCCCAGCCGCACCCGGCCCTCGATGAGGCCCCGGAAGGCGCCCACGTGGTCGGCGAAGCCCACGCAGTTGGCGCCCACCAGGCGATCGCCCTCGAACTGGAGGTTCAGGTAGCGGTAGCGGGCCTCGTCGAGGACTTCGGTGGACTCGCCCTCCGGCACGCCCTGCCACTCCCCGAAGGAGGAGGAGACCAGCCCGAGCGTGGTGAGCACATTGAAGACGAAGCTGCCCCGGAACTGGGCGGGTTGTCCCGCCATGTTCAGCGCCGCGATGCGGCCCTGCTCCACGGCGTTGGGCTGGATGGCGTTGAGCTGCCGCCGACCCGTGAGGCAGTCCGTGGCCTCGGCTACGTCCCCGGCGGCATAGATTCCGGCGACGCTGGTCTGCATGGTGGGATCCACCAGGATCCCGCGGCCCACGTCGATGCCGCTGCCTGCCAGGAAGTCGAGGTTGGGATCCACGCCCACCGCGCTGAGGTAGAGATCCGCGGGAAGGCCCCGTCCCCCGCCCAGGTCCACCCGGAGGGCGCCACCCTCGGCCGTGATGCCGAGGGGCTGGGTGCGGGTGAGGATCTTCACGCCCTTGGCCTCGCACCACTTGCGGATCATGCCGCTGGCGGTGGGGTTCATCATGCGGCGCACCATGTAGCCGCTGCGGACGAGGATGGTGAGGTCCACGCCGCGCGACAGCAGCCCCTCCATGATGATGCAGCCCACGAAGCCAGCGCCCATCTGGACGAT
Organism: Geothrix edaphica; assembly: GCF_030268045.1. NCBI lineage: Bacteria > Pseudomonadati > Acidobacteriota > Holophagae > Holophagales > Holophagaceae > Geothrix > Geothrix edaphica. The sequence goes on along the minus strand of NZ_BSDC01000001.1, from coordinate 719,028 downwards.
GCGGGTGCCGGGCCGGGCCATGTCGAGGATGGTCCGGGCGTCCTCGAGGGTCCAGCAGCTGTGGACACCCGGTAGGTCGATGCCGGGGATCTTCTCCAGGCTGGGGTGGGAGCCCGTGGCGATGAGCAGCCGGTCGAAGGGCAGGCTGCGCCCGCCGCCAAGGTCCACGGTGCGGCCGGCGGTGTCGATGGCCCGGGCGCGGGCCTGCACCAGCTGGATGCGCAGGCGGTCATAGTGGTCGGCATCCTTCCGGATGTGGGTGCCCGCCTCCGCGATCTCCCCCTTCAGAAGATAGGGAATCGCCATGCGGGCGTAGGGCGGCCCGCCCTCGCCGCAGAGCAGGGTGATCTCCGCGGCGGGGGCGGCCTTGCGCAGGGTCTCCGCGGCGATGACGCCGGCGGGACCGCTTCCGATGATCAGGTGTTTCATACGAAACCCATCGTTGTCACACGCCGAGACGCGAACGCGTCTCGGCGGTGGGAACGCCTTCCGGCGTCCAGCCGCGTAGCTGGTAGTACTCGGGCAGCATGATGTCGAGCTTGGACACGGCCCCCTTCTGCGGGCCCGTCTTGGCGGGTTCCTTCATCAGCCGCGGCGGGAGGTTGTCGTCCTTGGCCGTGAACCCGGCGGCAAGGTTGAACTCGCGCTCCAGGTTCCAGATGCGCTCGCCCACCAGCAGCAGCCGCTCCTCAGACCAGTCGCCCTCGCAGGCGGTCTGGATCTGCGGCTGGATGTCCTGGAGGCCCCAGGCGAAGGTGGTGAAGAGGCAGATGCCGGCGGAATCCACCACGGCGGTGAGGTCCTGGAAGGCCTTCAGCATGGCGGGCTTCCCTTCGGTGGCCTGGGGCTCCATCTTCACGGGGATGCCCAGGACTTCCGGCGACACCATGTAGCCGCGCAGGTGGCAGGCGCCGCGGTTGTTGGTGGCGTAGGCCAGGCCCATGCCCTGGAGGGCGCGACCGTCGTAGGCCGGGAACTCCTGGCTCTTGACGGTCATGGACAGCTCGGGGTGGCCGTACTTCGTGCAGAGCCGCTTGGAGCCCAGGCCCATGACCTTGCCGAAGCCCTCGCCCCTGGCCGTCAGCTCCGCCAGCTTGACCAGGGCCTCTGTGGAGCCGAAGGGCAGCTTGAAGCCGACCTCCTGCTCCGTGAGGACGCCCATCTCGTAGAGCTCCATGGCCGCGCCCACGGTGGCCCCGAAGGTGATGGGATCGAAGCCGTCCTCGTTGCAGAGGAAGTTGGCGTAGGTGAGGGCTTCGAGATCGTTCACGCCATTGGCGGCGCCCAGGGCCCAGGCCGCCTCGTACTCCACGCCGCCGGAGGCACCGTGGTACTGGGGCTTGTCCTTCACGCTGAAGTGCCCGGGGTCCATGCGGGAGATGCGGCCGCAGGCGATGGTGCAGCCGAAGCAGGCGCCGTTGGTGACGAGATTGGCTTTGCCGTCCGTGGGCCGCTTCTCGTGCATGGCCTCGCCGGAGATGTCGTGGGCGCCCTCGAACTGCACGTCCCGGTGGTTCCGCGTGGGCAGCGCCCCCAGCTCATTGATGACATTCATGAGCACCTGGGTGCCGTAGGTCGGGAGCCCTTGCCCCGTCACGCCGTTGGCCGCCAGCACCTTCTTGCCCGCCTCGGTGGCGGCGAAGAAGGCCTCGGGATCGGCCAGGTGGTAGGCATCGGTCCGCGTGCCGCGCACCGCCACGGCCTTGAGGTTCTTGGAGCCCATGACGGCGCCCACGCCGGACCGGCCCGCGGCCCGGTGCAGGTCGTTCACGATGGCCGCGTAGAGCACCCGGTTCTCGCCCGCCCGGCCGATGGAGGCCACGCGGATCTGGGGATCCTGGTGCTGGGTCTTGATGATCTCCTCGGTCTCCCAGACGGTCTTGCCCCAGAGGTGGGAGGCGTCCACCAGCTCGGCCCTGCCGTCGTTGATGAGGAGGTAGACGGGCTTCGGCGAAGCCCCCTCGAAGATCACCATGTCCCAGCCCGCGAACTTCAGCTCGGCGCCGAAGTAGCCGCCGGAGTTGGAGCAGGCGATGGCGCCCGTGAGCGGCCCCTTGGTCACCACGGAGTACCGTCCGCCGGTGGCGGCCATGGTGCCCGTGAGCGGGCCCGTCACGAAGATGAGCTTGTTCTTTGGGGAGAAGGGATCGACCTTCGGATCAATCTCGGACACGAGGTACTTGGTGGCGAGGCCCCGCTGGCCCAGGTAATCCTGCGCCCACTGCATATTCAGCGGCTCGGTCGTGCAGGTGCCGGCCTCGAGGTTCACGCGGAGAACGTTCTTGGTCCATGCCATGGCAGTCGCTCCTCACACCGTCGCCGGGTTGGTGTCGGTCTTGCCGGCCCACTGGCGCATCTTCCCGAGCCCCGTCCAGTCGGCATCCACATAGGTGATGGCGCCGGTCGGGCAGGCCTTGGCGCAGGCCGGCTCGCCGCCGCAGAGGTCGCACTTCTGCACCTTGCCCGTGGAGGCCACGTAGTTGATGGTGCCGAAGGGACAGGCGATCGTGCAGACCTTGCAACCCACGCAGGTGGGCTCCAGCACGATCTTCGCGCCGGTGACGGGATCCAGCCGGATGGCGTCCACCGGGCAGGCGATCATGCACCAGGCCTCGTCGCACTGCGTGCAGGTGTAGGGCACGAAGCGGCCTTCCTTGTGGAACGTGAACACCTTGATCCGCGACTTGGCGATGGTGAAGCTCCGGTGGTTCTCCCAGGCGCAGGCCATCTCGCATTGCAGGCAGCCCGTGCACTTGTTGGGATCGAGGTGGAGGGACTTCTGCATGGCGAAACCTCCTATGTGATCAGACTGTCGGGAATGGATCGCGATGATCATAGATCGGATAACGCCGGGCAGAATCCCTTTTTCAAATGCCTCGATGAGAGCGGCGTAGAGGCAGGAATGGAGCGCCTTCCAAGGGCCTCGCCAGCGTCAAGGATCCAGAGACTCTATCTCGCCATTTCACTCGATCAGATACACCAGGGATACCTTCCAAGGGCGCCACCCGACCCGGTCGCCTTGGCGCTTTCCCCTGGTCCAGTGAGCCCGCGCCTTGTGGTGGGCCCGGTTCGCGGGTGGAATGGAGGCTTCGAGGAATCAGCATGAAAGCCATTTCCCTCCGCGTGGACGTCGACACCCTGGAAGGCTCGGTCACGGGCATCCCCACCCTGCTGCGCCTGCTGGACAAGCACCAGATGCGGGCCAGCTTCTACTTCAGCTTCGGGCCCGACAACAGCGGCAAGGCCATCCGGCGCATCTTCCGCAAGGGTTTCCTGGCCAAGATGCGGCGCACCAACGCCACCAAGCTCTACGGGTTCAAGACCATGATGTACGGCGTGCTCATCCCCGCACCCATCATCTGGAAACGGGCCGCCGCCGAGATGCGGGCCGCGAAGGCCGCGGGCCACGAGGTGGGCATCCATGCCTGGGACCACGTGCAGTACCACGACCTGCTGGACCGCAAGTCGCGCCAGTGGCTGTCGGACTGGTACTCGAACGCCCACGAGGCCTTCGGCACCATCTTCGGCGAAAAGCCCCTGGGCGCCGTGAGCCCCGCCTGGCGCTGCAACGACACCACCCTGGAGTTGCAGGAGGCCTATGGCCTGGCCTACGCCGGCGACTGCCGGGGGCTCGCGCCCTTCTACCCCATCGTGAAGGGACGCACGCTCAGCACCCTCCAGATCCCCACCACCCTGCCCACCCTGGATGAGCTGCTGGGCCTGGACGGCCGCACGCCGGACCAGGTGAACCGGGAGGTCTGGGACCTGGTGCGGGAGGATGCCTTGAACGTCTACGCCCTGCACACCGAGGTCGAGGGCGGGGCTCTGTTCGAGACCTTTGACGCCTTCCTGGGCGGCCTGCGCGAGCGCAGCGTCCAGGCCCGCACCCACGCGGACTGGCTGCCGGAGCTGAAGGCCGCCAACCCGCCGGCCAAGGCGGTCTCCCGTCGGGAGATCCCTGGCCGGGCGGGCTGGGTGAGCTGGGAAGGTGACTAGGCTACTTGAGGTTCCTGATCAGCGAATCCTCGGTGGTGGCGAACTTCCGCAGGATGTTCGAGCACAGCTCAAGGGCCTTGGCGCGCTGATCCATGTACTGCTGGAGCCGCGTCTGCATCAGGTCCCCCAGCTCGGACAGGTCATCCAGGTTGCCCTTGGTCCTGGCCAGTTCCGCCTCGATCTGGGCGGCCGTCAGATCCTGACGGGGCGCCGGCGGATGGATCAGGTCCGGAGCCAGCCTGGGCAGTTCCAGGTTCAGGACCGGGGTCCGTGTCACGCTCCGCGGCACCTTGGGCGCCACCCGGAGCAGTCCAGGTGCCACCGCCACCCCGGGGGAGGCCTGCCGCATCTGTGCCCGGAGCCGCCGCTCCTGTTCCTGCAGGCGCTGGGCCTGGTCGCGCTGGGCCTGCTTGGCCTGGTTGATCTGGTCCATGGTCGCCAGCGCATCCCGCAGATCCTGCTCCGCCGAACGGGAAGACTCCATCAGGACCATGGCCACGAGGGCCTCGATATCCATGGACGAGGTCCCGGAAAACTGGCCCCGGACCGCGTTCTGGGCGGTGCCGCGGACATCCGCGGTGGGCGTCCTCATGGCGCGCAGCACATCGCTCCGCGCCTGGTCATACCGAGGCCGGGCAGGCCCCTGGACCCTGGCGGCCAGCCGCTGGCCCCGGGCGGCCACATCGGAAGGGATTTCGGTGAGCTTGGGCGGGGGCGTCAGCTTCACCTGGAACACGGCGGGCTGGCCTGGAGGCGGGGGAGGCGCGGTCTGCACCACCACGGTTGAAGCCGCCGGGGGCACGGCCGTGGTCCGGGGTGTCTGGGTCGGAAGGGCCGAGATCGGGGGGCGCCCGGTGTCGCGCACGGTCATGGCGCTGAAGGTCACCACCTTCTCAGGGGTGGTGCGCCCAGCGCTGTCCAGGACTGCGATCCGGAGCTGGCCGGGGGAGGTTCGCCGGTACTTGGCGGGAATGGTCACGTGGAAGACGTTGTCCTTCCCGGTGGAGGTCCAGGCGGGCGTCATTTCGTACCCCACGGCCGGATCCTCGCCCGGCACCGGGGCCGCGGCCTCGCCGCCGAAGATGACCTTGCAGGCCCCCGTGGCGAAGGTGCCGTAGATGCGGAGACGGTAGTCCTGGCCGGGCTTCCCGATGAGGAGGTCGGCGGGGACGATGCGGCTGATGACCGGGGGGGCGCCCGCCACCGGGGTGGCCGAGGGCTTCACCGCCCCGGCCGGGGCCACGTCGATGGTCTTGATGGCGGACCAGGGGCTGCTCATGCTGCCGGAGCCCACCGGATCGGCGGCCTCGGTCGCCGACAGCGACACCCAGAGCTTCACCTGGAAGTGGCTCCCGGGCTCGCTGAGGTAATGGGAGGGATCCACCCCCAGGGAGATGACGGTCCGGGCGGCCCCGCCATAGACCTGGCAGCCGTTGGCGGCGGTGGCGGGAACCCAGGGGGTGACCCGATCCCCGTGGGGCGACACACCGCGGATGAAGATGTGCTGGTAGCCGCCGTCCGGCCCCGCGGGGTGGCCGAGGTCATCGTCCGGGGACAGGTTCTCCCCGGAGATGGTGATGGCCACGCGACCGTTGGAATCCAGCCAGCCCGGCGTGCCGGGGTAGACCATCTGCGGCTCGGCCCGGACGAGGATAGGCATCGGGAGCCCCTGGGCGCGGGCCGGGGTCCAGGCTGCAAGGACCGCGACGGATGCAACGATGGCAAAGCCTCTCAGGGCATGCTTCATGGTCTCCTCCAGGGAAGGGCCGGACTGGGAATAGGGGCGACCCGACATATTCAGAGGAACGGCTCCGTTTGTCCATGGCCGCTCAGCCCTCGCGTGACGAGGTTCATCGCGCTAGCCTGGGCTGAAACCGGAGCCATCCATGCGTCCACCGACCTGGTCTTCCCTCGGCCTTCCCGCCCTTCTCCTGGCGATGGCACCCGCGCTGTCCGGACAGGCCGCCCCTGGAGAGGATCGCCTCAAGCGCGTGGAGACCCGGGTGAACGGCCTCAACTGGGAGCTTGATGCCGTACGGAAGGCCGCAGACGACCAGCTCTGGTTCCAGCGGCTCTCGGACGTGGCCGTGGTGGACAAGGTGACCTACACCGGGCCCCCCAACCCCAAGGGAGAGGAGACCTACGGCATCAAGAACGAGCGGCACCCGCTGAAGATCCAGCAGTACGTCTTCGTGCCGCGCAAGGCCGAGAAGGGCCGCAAGCTGCCCCTCATCGTGCTGCCTCATGGCGGGGTCCACGGCGACTTCGGCACCTACCACGTCCACATCGTGCGGGAGATGATCGAGCGCGGCTACATCGTGGTCGCCCCGGACTACCGGGGCTCCACGGGCTACGGCAAGGGCTTCTACGAAGCCATCGACTACGGCGGCCTGGAGATCGACGACGTAGTCGCAGGCCGGGACTGGGCCGTGGAACACCTGCCTGTGGATCCCAGGCGTTGCGCGATCGTGGGCTGGAGCCACGGCGGCCTCATCGCCCTCATGGCCGTCTTCGACCACCCGGAGAAGTTCGCCGCCTCCTACGCCGGAGTGCCCGTCTCGGATCTCATCATGCGCCTGGGCTACGTCGGGCAGGACTACGTGGCCGAGTTCTCCGCCAAGTTCCACATCGGCAAGGAACCCAAGGACGCCGTGGCGGAATACCGACGTCGCAGCCCCGTGTGGAATGTCCAGAAGCTCCGCACCCCCCTGCTCATCCACACGAACACCAACGACCGGGACGTGAATGTGGTCGAGGTCGAGCAGCTCATCAACGCCCTCAAGGCCGCCGGCAAGACCTTTGAGAGCAAGATCTACCAGGACGCCCCCGGCGGCCACAGCTTCAACCGCATCGACACCACGGTGGCCCAGGAGTCCCGCAAGGAGATCTATGCGTTCCTGGAGAAGCACCTGAAGTAGGTCGTTCTTCTTCCGCGCGAAGCGCCTAGAAAAATCGTGGCCCGAACGGGCCACGATTTTTCCATGTGAACCGATGGATCAAGCGTGCTGTTTGAGTTTATCTTTCCCGCCGAACCACTGGTCCCAGTACACCACCACGGGGCTGGCGATGTAGATGGACGAGTAGGTGCCGGTGATGACGCCAATGACCAGCGGGAAGGCCAGGTCGTGGAGCGCCGGGCCGCCGAAGAGCCAGAGGCAGACGCTCACGAAGAGCACGGACAGGGAGGTGAGGATCGTCCGGCCCAGGGTCTGGTTGATGGAGTCGTTCACCAGCTTGGTCACCGTCGCCCGGCGGTATTCCGGTCGATGGCTGTTCTCCCGGATTCGATCGAACACCACGATGGTGTCGGCCATGGAGTAGCCCATGAGGGTGAGGAAGCTGGCCACCACGGGGACGTTGAACTCGTAGCCGAAGGCCGCGAAGAGCGCCAGGGCCATGAGCATGTCGTGGACCAGCGCCACGATGCCGCCCACGGCGTAGCTGGCCGTGAACCGGAACATCACGTAGACCAGGATGGCGCCCAGGGCCCAGGCCACGGCCGTGAGGGTCTTGCGGGTCCACTCGCCGGAGATGCTGGGCGAGAAGCTCTCGTCCTTGAGGATGCCCACGGAGCCCAGACGGTAGTTCTTCTGGACCGTGTCCCGCACCGCCTGGGGCAGGTCCTGCGGAAGCTCGCCGAAGGCCTGGTAGAGGCCGGAGGGGAGCCGGTCCCGGGCGGCGATGACCTTCTCCGCCAGAGGCGCATAGGCGGCGGCGAGGGCGGCCTCATCCCCGCCCAGTCCGACGGGGTTGGTCTTCACCAGGGTGTCGGCCAGGGTCTTGGAGCCTTCGAGGTTGAGGGCCGGGAGCGGGTTGCTCGCGCCTTCAGGGTCCATCTGCTTGAAGATCGCCCGGAGGGCATTGGCCTGGATGGTGCTGTCCTTCTGATCAGCGTCCTTCTTGGCCTTCACCTTCACGGAGAAGTCGCGGACCGACTTGTCGGCATTCTCGTAGGCCACGACCGAGGCATCCGTGTAGCCGTTCCTGGCCAGCGCGGCCCGGATGGTTTCGGGCTCCATGGCGCCGCGGAACCGCACCGTCATGTCGTTGCCGCCCACGAACTGCATGCCGAGGTGGATGCGGTTGTTGTGGGTGAGGTTCCAGGGCCGCACATAGAGGAGGGAGATCAGGATGATGCCCCAGCTGATGGCGATGGCCGTGCCCTTGTACTTCATGAAGTCGTAGGACGCGCCCTTGAAGAAGGTGTGAGTGCCCACGGAGAGCGTCTTGGTACCGGGGTGGTGCTCGAGCACCCAGTCATAGATGTAGCGGCTGATGTAGATGCTGGTGAACAGCGAGGCCACGACGCCCACGGTGAGGGTCACGGCGAAGCCCTTCACGGGGCCCGTGCCGAAGATGAAGAGCAGCAGGGCAGCGAAGAGCTGGGTCACGTGGCTGTCCACGATGGTCCAGAACACGCGGTCGAAGCCCGCGTCGATGGCGCCGGGCACGCTCTTGCCGAAGCCCAGTTCCTCCTTGATGCGCTCGAAGATGAGGATGTTGGCGTCCACGGCCATGCCCAGGGTGAGCACGAAGCCCGCGATGCCCGGCAGGGTGAGCGTGGCCCGGAAGGAGCCCAGCAGGCCCATCATCACGATCACGTTCACCGTCAGAGCCACGATCGCGTTGGCGCCGGACCAGTGGTAGAAGATCACCATGAAGGCGATGATCGCGGCGAAGCCGATGATGGCCGCGCGCACGCCGGCGTGGATGGAGTCGCGGCCCAGGCCGGGGCCCACGACGCGCTCTTCCAGGAACTTCATGGGCGCGCGCAGGGCGCCGCTGCGGAGCTGGCTGGCGAGGTCGTCGGCCTCCTGGGCGCTGAAGCTGCCGCTGATGCGCACGGCACCACCGATGATCTTCTCCTTGGCGGTCAGCTCCGTGATGATCTTGCGGTCGAGCACGATGGCGATGTAGCGGCTCTCCTCGGAGGCGATGCCCGTGAGGCGGGCGAAGTCGTCATCCCCCTTCTTGTTGAGGGTGAAGTTGACTTCGTTCGCCTCGGTCTGCGAGTTGGAGGCCCGGTGCGAATCGATGATGTCGGCGCCGTCCACGGCCACGCGGCTTTCCAGCAGCACCCAGCGGCTGATCTTCTCCTCGCCGGGCTTGGCCTTCGCCGTGGGCTGGCCCGTGCGACGGGCCTGGCGCTCGCTCTCGATCTCGGGGAACAGCTCGAATTCCTGCGGGATCTGCCCCTTGAAGAACTCCAGGGCCGCCTCCTTGGAGGGGAAGTAGACCTGGGGACCCTTGGCCACCAGGCGCTGCTCCAGGTGGCCGGGCGTGGCCAGCAGGGTCTTGATGCGCTCGCGATCGCCTTCCTCGATGCCGGGGATCTCCACCACGATGCGGTTGCCTTCGGCGCCGCTGGCGGTGATCTCAGGCTCCAGCACGTTGGCGGGGTCGATGTCGCGGATGCGCTTCTCGATGACCTCGAGGGCCCGCTTGTTGGCGTCGTCCTTGAGCTGCTTCTGGTAGGAGTCCTTCTGCGAGAGGAGGAACGCATCCCCCTCGGAGGCGGACGTGTAGCCGGGGAAGAAGTCCTTGGCGACCTTCTCCACGGTGGCCTTCTGATCGGCGCCCACGCCCTCCACGCGGAGGGCGGCGCCATCCACGCGCACCGTGGCGCCCGGCAGACCCTTCTCCTTGAGGCGGGACGCGAGGCGGTCCTTGCTGTCGCGCAGGTCGGCCGCGAGGGCCTCCTGGCCCTGGACCTCCAGCTCGAAGTGGACGCCGCCCCGGAGGTCGAGGCCCAGTTTCACCTTGGACAGGGGCGTGAAGAAATATCCGCAGCCGAACAGCACGGCGAGGACGATGGCGAGGCGCCAGAGGCTCCGTTTGGTCACGGGGCGCTCCTAACAGAAGGCGGGACGGGCCAACAGTGGTGCGTTGGTCCCGGCCCGGCAGGTCGGGAAGATCAGTTCTGGGATTCGGGTTCGTTGGCCAGGGCCGCCACGGCCGCGCGCCGCGCCTTGACCACGGAGCCGCCGAGCTTGAGCCAGATGTGCTTGTCCTCGACGCGGTCGATGGTGGCGTAGAGGCCGGAGGTCAGGACGACCTCGTCGCCGGCCTTCAGCTTCGACAGGCGGGCCTCCATCTCCTTGCGGGCCTTGCTCTGGGGGCGGATGAGAAGGAAGTAGAACATCAGGGCCATGCCGCCGATGAACACGAACTGGATCCAGGCCGGACCACCGGTCGCGGGCTGCTGAAGAAGGGCGTACATCATCATCTAGGGCTCCTCGGTCTGCCATCGAGCGCGCGAGGTCTGGGCGAACGCCGGAAAGCGGTTTTCCAGCAGGGCCTGCCGCGCAGCGCGGGTGAGCCCCACAGTGTAGCTCAGGTTGTGGATCGTGTTCAGCGTGAAGCCCAGCAGCTCGCCGCAGCGGAAGAGGTGGTGCAGGTAGGCCCGGCTGAAGGTCCGGCAGGTGTAGCAGGCGCAATCCGGGTCCAGGGGCAGGTCCGCCTCCCGGTGCCGGGCGTTCTTGAGGTTGAGCTTGCCCCGGCTCGTGAGGATGCGGCCGTGCCTGGCCTCGCGGCTGGGCAGCACGCAATCGAAGAGGTCCACCCCCTGCTCGATGCCGAAGAGCAGGTCCTCCGGCGTCCCCACGCCCATGAGGTAGCGGGGCCGGTCCGCCGGCAGCTCCCGCACGAACTCCGCCAGCACCGCGTTCATCTCGTCCTTGGGCTCCCCCACACTCAGGCCGCCCACGGCGAAGCCCTGGAAGGGAGTCTTCGCGTCGAGCTCCAGGGCCTCCGCCAGGTGACCCCGCCGCAGGTCCAGGTGGGTGCCGCCCTGGTTGATGGCAAAGAGCCCCTGGTGTGCCTGGAGGGGCACCGCTCGGCTCCGGGCCAGCCAGCGCGTGGTGCGGGCCATGCTGACCTCGAGCTTGGACCGCTCCATCCGGCCCGGCGGGCACTCGTCCAGGGCCATGCAGATGTCGGAGCCCAGGTTCCGCTGGATCTCCAGGCTGCGCTCCGGCGACAGGAACTGCGGGCTGCCGTCCAGGTGGCTCTGGAAGGCGACCCCCTCCTCGGTCATCTTCCTCAGGGAAGCCAGGGAGAAGACCTGGAAGCCCCCGGAGTCCGTGAGGATGGGCCCTTCCCAGCCCATGAACCGGTGCAACCCCCCGTGCTGGGCCACCAGAGCATCCCCTGGCCGGAGCCCCAAGTGGTATGTGTTCCCCAGAATCACCTGGGGACCGATGTCCCGGAGCTGAGCCGGAGTGATGCCTTTCACCGTTCCCTGAGTCCCCACGGGCATGAACGCGGGTGTCTCGACCTCGCCATGTGAGGTATGAAATCGCCCGGCCCGGGCTGGCCCGGAGGCGCCCCGAGACTCGTGGATGAATGAGAAATAGGGACTTGTGATCTTTGGCATGGGGAGTTTCTACTTCCTTAACAAAAATTAACAATTCCACCCTTTTGAAACGCAGATGGGTGTTGCGAAAGCCAGCAAAAAAACGCCGAATGCCCTGTCCACGGGGACTTGCGCCTGTTATTCCAGCTTGACCAGCCGTCCGCCCTTTGCCATCTTAGCCGTTGGGCTTGCCCCAGTTCTTTATCTCCATCTCCGTAGCCGGATCGATGTTCCCGTCGGTTCGGCTCGCTGTTTTTTCCCCTGGATCTTTCACGGGAGTCGCATGAGCAAAGATCCCAAGAAGTCAATCCCCGCAAAGCCGGCCCCCCCCGTGGAGTCGTTGGAGGACGCAGTCTACAAGTCCTCCCTCGCCGCCGGGAACGACGCCATCCGGCGGGGCAACCCCAAGGTCACCATCCCCACGACGGTGGCCATGTACGCTCTGTTCGCGCTCGTGGCCTTCCAGCTGGCGAAGCATACGGAGACGGGTCAGAAGGTCCTCAAGACCATGGCCATCGACCTCGCCGAACAGGCTGAGGCCGCGCCGCCCCCGCCGCCTCCTCCGCCTCCCCCGCCTCCGCCGCCTCCGCCGCCGATGGCCGTGTCCACGGGCAAGGTGGATACGACCCCCATCGATCCGCGCCAGGAAGTGGTGCCCGAGACGGTGCCTAAAGAGCTGCCCAAGCAGGACCACTCCCTGGGCGGTGTCCCCGGCGGCGTCCCCGGCGGTGTCCCCGGCGGCGTCATCGGCGGTGTGGTCGGCGGTGTGGTCGGCGGCGTCGTCGGCGGCACCGGCAAGGTGGTGGACTTCGACTTCAGCCAGATCAAGGTGAAGTACCAGCCCCCCGCTCCGCCGTATCCGGCCCTCGCCAAGATCGCCAAGATCCAGGGCACGGTGGTCGTGGAGATCGTGGTCGGCCCCGATGGCGTACCCACCTCGGCCGTCGCGAAGGAAGGTCCTCCCCAGCTGCGGCCCACGGCCGAAGCCTACGCCATGCAGTGGAAGTTCGAGCCCGCCCTCCTGAACGGCACTCCCCAGTACGCGCGCTTCAAGCTCACGATGCCGTTCCGGCTCCGCTAGCCCGCGCCACCTCCCACGTCCAACCCTTTTCCCATTCCATAAGGAAACCTCATGAACCTGCTTGCCACCCCCCTGATGCTCGGGCTTGCCGAAGGCGGCCACGACAGCTTCTCCGCGGCCGAGATCTGGCGCGCGGCGTCCATCGCCAACAAGTTCATCATCACCGTCCTCTTCCTCCTGATGGCCTACCAGATCTACGTGGCCATCGAGCGCTTCGTGACCTACGCGCAGAGCAAGCAGGCCTCCGACAAGTTCCTCAAGCTCTTTATGGACACGCTCCGCCGCGGTGACTTCGAGGCCGCCAAGCGCGCCGCCACCACCCACAACAAGAGCCACATCGCCCTGGTGCTGAAGCACGGCCTGGACATCTTCCAGTACGAGAAGCAGCTCAAGACCATGAACCCCAACCACGACGCCATCCAGCCCGTGGAGCGCGCCATCCAGCGCGGCACCGCCGAGGTGGTCGAGCTCCTCAAGAAGGGTATGAGCGGCCTGGGCACCATCGGCGCGCTGGCCCCCTTCATCGGCCTGCTCGGCACCGTGATCGGCATCATCAAGGTCTTCTCCGACCTGAAGACCAAGGGCGCTGGCGATATCAACGCCCTGGCCGGCTCCATCGGTGAGGCCCTGGCCACCACCGCGCTCGGCCTGTTCGTCGCCATCCCGGCCGTGTGGATCTACAACCTGCTGACCAACAAGCAGGATGTCGTCGTCACCAACATCAACAATGCGGCCTCCCAGATGATCGACGAGTTCATCCGCCGCGAGAGCCAGAGCTAAGGATCCGCCACCCAGCCCGGGGGCGCGAGCTCCCGGGCGATTTTCTGAGGAGAACACACCATGGATACAGGTGGTTCCAAGGGTGGGATGAAGTCCGACATCAACGTCACGCCGCTTGTGGACATCGTGCTGGTGCTGCTGATCATCTTCATCGTGATCACTCCAGCCGTGAACAACGCCGTGAAGCTGCCGTTGGCCAAGCATGCCCCGAAGGTGGACCAGCAGGCGGACGCAGGCCAGAAGTACCTGACCCTCATGCTGACCTCCAAGCGCAATGACAAGTACGAAGTGATCGGCCCCGGCGCCGTGCTCATCGACGACAAGGACGCCAAGGACGAGCGCTTCTTCATCAATGACGAAGGCCAGCGCCAGAAGCTCGAGGACTACATCAACCGCAACGTGTCCCAGCTGAACGACAAGCGGGTGTTCGTCAAGGCCGACGCCGATCTGCCCTTCAAGTACATCAATGAGCTGTTCCAGTCCTGCCGGAAGGGTGGCGCCGACGAGGCCTCCATCGTGACCAGCGAGGACAAGGACACCAAGAAGGAAGGGGGTAACTGATGGATGCCGGCGGCGCGAAAGGCAAGGCGAAAACCGATATCAACGTCACCCCGCTGATCGACATCGTGCTGGTGCTCCTGATCGTGTTCATCGTGATGGTGCCCGGTCTCAGCAAGGCCATGAAGGTGGTGGTGCCCCAGGTCGTCCAGACCTCCACCCCGCCCAAGCCCGATCCGAACAACATCCTGATCCAGGTGGACCAGGACGGGACGATGACCCTCCAGCAGGACAAGATCGACGCCCAGGGCATCAAGGACAAGCTGCCCGATGCCGTGATGCTGCAGCCCCTCAACTACCGGAAGGTCTTCCTGAAGGTGGACGAGGACGTGAAGTTCCAGGCCATGGTGGATGTGCTCGATGCCATCCGCGTCGCCTCGGATCTGGCGAAGAAGAAGTCCCTCGAGAACCTGGACAAGTTCCAGGGCCAGGATGGCGGCGATGTGAAAGTGGCCGTCTCCCTCAAGAAGCGCATCGTGGCCGCGCCCGTCAGCTAGGCGTTCCCGATTCCACGAGAAGGGCCCCACCCGGGGCCCTTTTTCATGCCCGCGGGCGGTGCCCGAGCACGGTGCCGTAGGCCACCCCCGCCACGGTGATGAGGACGCCCGCCAGCCCGGCCCCAGTGGCGCGCTCCCCCAGCATGGGCACCGCCATCAGGTACTGGACGATCGGCAGCAGCTGGAGCCAGACCGCCGCCTCGGACACGGCCAGGGTCCCGTAGGCCTCGGACATCAGCAGCTGGCCTCCGAGGGCCAGCAGGCTCATGAGCACCGCCAGGCCCCAGGCGCCGAGGCTCCCCTGGGAGAGGCCGGGCCAGGGCGAGAGGGCGAAGGGCAGCACCACGGGCAGCCCAGCCACGCAGAAGAAGAAGAAGATGGTGGCCGCATTCTCCGTATGGCGCGCCGCCCGGATGGCGTTGGCGCTCGTGGCCGCGAAGATGGCCGCGGCCAGGGCGGCCACCTCCCCCCTCCCGAGGCCCAGCCCCATATGCCCCTGGCTGAGCACCAGCACCACGCCCAGGGAGGCAGCCAGGATGGCCAGCCAGAGGTGGATCGTGGGGCGCTCCTTGAAGAGCGCCAGGGACATCACCACGGCGATCACGGGGAACACGTTGTAGAGGATCCCCGCCTCCCCCGCCGGGATGTGGGCCAGAGCGTAGAAGTAGAGCACCACCACAGCGCCGCCGGAGAGCCCCCGCGTCACCAGCAGGCGGTAGTTGTTCGGCCGGTAGAGCCCCGGGATCAGGCCGAAGGCGGCGAGGCTCACCAGGGCCCCCACCACGAAGCGCAGCACGGCCAGGTGGCCCGCCGTGAACCCCATGCCCGGCAGCGTGAGCTTCCGCGCCAGGATGGCCATCAGGCCGAAGCACACCGCAGAACCAGCCAACTCCGCGCGGGCCACCATGCGGCGGCGGGATTGGGCGGCGATCAAGGCTGGCATGCCTTCCATCCTGCCTGGACTGGCGGGGGTGGGGCCTGAAAAGCTTCAACCACACCCGCGAAGGGACGCGGAGACAGCAGAGCGCGCGGAGGCTGCATCGGCTCTCCTCTTTTCTCAGCGCCCTCCGCCTTCTCAGCGCCCCTCTGCGTGCGTTTTTCCCTACACGAGGCTCAGGGGTTGTAGGCGCCCTGGGGCAGGTTGAGGCCCGCGGTGTGGAAGGCCGAGGCCAGGGCCCCGCCCCGGAAGGCGCCGCGGTCGGCGGCCTCCAGGTGATCCAGGAGGTGGGACAGGTTGGCGCCGCTGGGCACCGTGGGCACACCCAGCTCCGCCGCCATCTGGGGCAGCGTCAGGTCATCCAGGAAGGTCCCCTCCTCCCGCACCACCACCCCGCGCAGGGTGTACTGGTCCGTGGGGCCCGTGTGGGTGCGCAGGCTGGCTGAGGGCACCACCACCGCATCCACCCAGCCCGGGCCCCCGCCCTTGGCATCCCGATCGGCGTGGGCGGCGTACTTCAGGTCCTCGCCGCAGAGCAGACCCGCCACGGTGACGCTGTCGCCGAAGCTGAAGTTCCGGGCCGGCACCACGCGCAGATGGCTGCCCACGGCGCGGTTCAGCTCGGCGGCCACCCGCGAAAGGGTGGGCGCGAAGCTCGACCCCGTCAGCAGCAGCACCCGCCGCCCCGCGAAACCCTTGGCGCGGGGACTCTTGATGAAGCGGCGGCTGTGCTCCAGGAAACGGCGCACCAGGCCCACACCGTTCTCCAGCTGGGCCCAGGAGCGCGAGTAGAAGGCCCGTCCGGGGACCTCGATGCCCGCCCGGGTGAACCACTCGTCCGCCAGCAGCAGCCAGGGCTCGCCATCGTTGGCCCGGGTGTGCTTCCGCACTTCGGGCATCCAGCGGGCCACCCAGTCCCGGGCGAAGGCCGTGTCGACATCCTGCACCGAAGGCAGGTTCTCCCGGTGGGCCGTGAGCCCCACGGGCACGCAGGACAGGCTCAGGACGCTGCCCCTGCCCTCCTTCCCCCCTCCCAGGCTTCGGCTCCAGAGGTCGTCGACCGTCTGCTGCCAGATGGCCCCGTCGTTGAGCCCCGGCGCCACCACCGCCTGGGTGTGGACATCGATGCCGCCCTCCAGCAGCCGGTCGATCTTGCGGAGGATGTGGCCTTCGCGAGGGTTGCCCACCACCTTCACCCGGGCCGCGGGATCTGTGGCGTGCACCGAGACGTGGATGGGGCTCAGCCGCTCGCGTACGATGCGGTCCAGCTCCGCGTCATCGCTGCTGGAGAGCGTCGTGAAGTGGCCGTAGAGGAAGGACAGGCGGATGTCCTCATCCTTGAGGTAGAGCGACTTCCTGAAGCCCTTGGGCATCTGGTGCACGAAGCAGAACACGCAGTTCTGCTTGCAGACCTTCACCTCATCCTGGGCCAGGTCCACTCCGATGCCCTCGCCGCCGTTCTCCACGAAGGCCTGGAAGGTGCTGCCGTCCGGCCGCTGGACAAGCACCTGCGCCTCGTCCTCCCGGGTGATGAGGAACTGGTAGTTCAGCTGGTCCAGCACCGCCTCGCCATGGATCTCCAGCAACGTGTCGCCGGGACGGATCCCGGCCTCCTCGGCCAGGCTGTCCGGTTCCACCGTGATGACTTGCACGCCTTTCTGGGCCAAGGGGACGCTCCATGCTCCGGATTCCCTGCGGGAATCCGGAGATAGATTGTCTCATTTTGAAGGAAGAATGGCTTTTCCTATCTCCAGCCCGGAGGGCTGGAGCCGCGCTCGGCCTCAGGCCGTTGTTTTCGCCGCCTTCCTTGCCTCCACCACCTTGTCGGCGTCGCGGCCCACCAGCTCCTGCAGGTGATGGAAGGCCCAGGTGAAGGAACCGACGCCCATGGTGAGGCTGCGGAGCTCCACGATGACGTCGCTCATCTCGGCCTGGGGGATGTAGGCGGAGACCACGTCCCAGCCCTTCCAGCCGGGCTTGGCGTCGAAGCCGAGCACCTGGCCCCCCCGGCGGCCCGTCACCAGGCGCTGGGCCTTGGGCGTGTACTCGCTGGGGACGCTGATGTGCACTTCGGAGATGGGTTCCAGCAGCACCGGGTGGCAGACCGGCGCCGCCTCGGTCATGCCGATGCGGGCGGCGGTCTTGAAGGCCATGTCGGAGCTGTCCACGGTGTGGTAGCTGCCGTCCACCAGGGCCACGTGGATGTCCACCACGGGGAAGCCCAGGGGGCCGCGCTTCATCCAGTCCACCACGCCGTGCTCGATGGCGCCGAAGAAGTTCTTGGGCACCACGCCCCCCACGATGCGCTCCTCGAACTGGAAGCCCGTGCCGCGGGGCAGCGGCTTGATCTCGAACCACACGTCGCCGAACTGGCCGTGGCCGCCGGTCTGGTGCTTGTGGCGGCCGTGCACCTTGGCGCCCTTCGTGAAGGTCTCGCGGTAGGGGACCATGGGCGGGTGTTGCTGGACATCGAGCCCGAAGCGGCTCTTGAGGCGGTCCAGGGCGCACTTGAGGTGCACCTCGCCCTGGCCCCAGAGGATGCGCTCCTGGGTCTCGGCGTTCTGCTCCACCTGGAGGGAGGCGTCCTCTTCGCAGAGCTTCTGGAGGGCCAGCGACAGCTTCACGTCGTCGCCGCTCTTGGCGGTGTGCAGGCTGAGGGCCAGCATGGGCTGGAGAGGCTCGGGCCAGTCCATCTCGAGCTTGGCGCCGGGCGTCAGAACTTCGCCGGTGCGCACCTCATCCATGCGGCCCAGGGCCACCACCTCGCCGGCGGAGGCCTTCTGCTGCTTGATCTGCTGGGAACCGAAGAGCCGGTTGATGCCGCTCACCCGGTTCCCCGCGAGGATCGCGCCATCGGCCACCTCGCCGCGCCACACCCGGGAGATGCTCAGCTTGCCCACGTGCTGGGCGTGGACGCTCTTGAACACCTGCACCAGCGCGTCCTTGCCCTCGGGGATGCCCAGCCGCGCGGCAGTGGCCTCCACCCGGGGCGCTTCGTCGCACAGGGCCTGGAAGAGCCGGCGGACGCCGGCGTCCTTGTCCGCCGAACCGAAGAAGACCGGCACCAGCAGATCGTCGCGCACATCCTTGGCCAGGTCTTCGGACACCTCCTCAAGCGAGGGCGCCATGTCGCCCAGCAGCTCCTCCATGAGGTGGTCGTCGAAGTCCGCAAGCTTCTCCAGCATGAGCTGGCGGGCCTCCTGCTCCTCGGGCAACAGGGACTCCGGCAGCTGCTTCAGGTCCGCATCCTTGTCGGCTTCGTATTTGTAGGCGTGTTCGCTGATGAGGTCCACGTAGCCCGTGACCTGGTCGCCCTCGCGGATGGGGATCTCCACCAGCACCAGCGGGCGCTCCGACACCATCTGCAGGGCATTGAGCACGTCCTTCAGCTTTCCGGCGCTGCCGGCGGCTTCCATCTTGTTGATGAACATGACGTGGGGGATCTTGTGGTCATCGAGGAACTTCAGGGCGGGCGCGGCCATCAGCGCCCGGGCCGGGTCGGGATCGCACACCACCACGGCGATGTCCGCGGCCATGAGGGCGTGGACCGACTCCTGGCGGAACTCGACGGATCCCGGGCAGTCGATGAGGGTCCAGTTCTCACCCTCATAGGTACAGGCCGCGAGGCTGGCCTCGACGCTCATCTGCCGGGCCTTGGCTTCCATGGAGGCGTCGCCGACGGTGTTCCCCTCCTTGACGGAGCCCTTGCGCGGCAGGGCGCCCGCCACGAAGAGAAGGCTCTCCATCAAGGAGGTCTTTCCGGAGAGGTAGGGGCCCACGATGGCCGCTACGCGTGGAGTTGACTGAGAATTTCCGCTCACAGTGCCTCCTGATTGTCTGGTTCCGATGTGGACCGCCCCAAGTGTTCCGACCTGGTCACACCCTGGCAACACCAAAAAAAAGCCGCCCGGGAAAAGGCGGCTTAAGTCACAACATAGCGGTAGTTTGGGTCAGTTCCGCAGGGGTTTCCCCGATTTCAGGATGGCGTCCATGCGGGCCTGGGTCTTTTCGTAGCTGCAGAGGCGGGCGAAGGCCTGCCGCTCCAGTTCCAGGATCCGCTCCTCGCTGATCTCCTGGACGAGGCTCACGTCCCCGCCGCACAGGATGTTCGCCAGCTCGCCCATGATGATGGCGTCGTGTTCGCTGGCCAGGCCCTGCAGCTGGAAATCGCGGACGGCCATCTTGAGGGCCTCGCTGCCGCCCCGGCCCGGCAGGCGCAGGGTGCGCTCCTTCACGGGCTGGAAGTCCGCGGCCATCTTCAGCACTTCCTGCTTGGCCTCGTTCAGCAGGAAGGCCTTGTTCATCACGCGGCGGTCCGTGCGGCGGAGGTAGCCGTTGCGCTGGGCCTCATCGAAGCTGGTGTTCACGTTCGCCGTTCCGATGAACTGGAAGGCGGCCTTCACCTTGGGCATGGGGCCCAGCTCGCCCTTGGCGGCCATGGCCTCCTCCATGCGCAGCAGCATCTGGAGACAGCCGCCGCCCGCGGGGATCACGCCCACGCCCACCTCCACCAGGCCGATGTACAGCTCGGCGTGGCCCACGGCCCGCTGGCAGGCCATGGTGACCTCGCAGCCGCCGCCCAGGGCCAGGTTGAAGGGCGCCGCCACCGTGGGGAACGGGGCATAGGTGAGCATGCGGGCCGCGTACTGCAGGCGGCGGGCCACTTCCTCGATGAGGTCGAACTGCTTGTCCTTGGCGGCGTTCAGCACCATCACGAGGTTGGCGCCGGCGCTGAAGTGCTGCCCCTGGTTGCCCACCACCAGGCCCTTGAAGCGGCCGGGGATGTGCTTCTGGATGGTGTCTTCCATCAGGCCGATGATGCCGTCGTCGAGGGCGTTCATCTTGCTGCGGAAGCTGAGGCAGGCCACGTCATCGCCCAGGTCGAGGAGCTGGGCACTGCCATTCTCGGCCACCACCTTGCCGCGGCCCTCTTCGCGCTTGAGGATGATCACGCGCTTGTCTTCGAGGATCGCATCGTAGGCCAGGGTCTTGGGATTGAGCTGCGCCACGGGGACGCCGTGCTCCCAGCGGTAGAAGCTGGTGACCCCCTTGGCCAACATCTGCTCCACGAGGGGCGCGATGGGCAGGTCCTCGAACTTCATGCGGGCCACGACCCGCTCGACGCCCAGGGTGTCCCAGGTCTCGAAGGGCCCGAGCTCGAAGGCGAAGCCGTTCTTGATGGCGCGGTCCACGTTCAGGGGACCGTCCGTCACCTCGCCCAGGCGGTTCACGGCATAGGTGAGGTTGGGGGCGATGCAGCGCCAGGCCAGGCGGCCGGCTTCCGTATCACTGGTGAGCAGCGTCTTCACCTTTTCCGCGGGGTCGTCGATGCCCTTCAGCTCCTTGAGGATGGGCCAATCCCGCTTCACCTGCGGAATGTATTCGCGGGTGGCGGGATCGAGCGCCAGGAAGCTCTTCTTGCCCTTGGCGTCCTTCGGACCCTTCTTGAAGAAGCCCTGCTTCGTCTTGTTGCCCAGGAGCTTGTTGTCCAGCATGTACTGGAGGAACTCCGGGAACTTGAAGACATCCCGCACCTCGTCGTTCGGGCACAGGTCGTAGACGTTCTTCGCGGTGGCCGCGAGGATGTCCACGCCCGCCAGATCCGCCGTGCGGAAGGCGGCGCTCTTGGCCCGGGCCGCCGCGTCGCCCAGCACCGAATCCAGCACCTCGAAGGGGATCTTCTCCTCCAGGGCCATCTGCAGGGTGGCCATGATGCTGTGGATGCCGATGCGGTTGCCGATGAAGGTGGGGCTGTCGTAGGCCGGCACGACCTCCTTGCCGAGGCTCTCCTCCAGCCAGGTGCGGAAGGCCTGGGCCTCCTTGTCATCCACCTCGGGGCCCTTCACGAACTCCAGCAGCCTCAGGTAGCGCACCGGGTTGAAGAAGTGTGTGATGACGAAGTGCTGCCGGAAGGCGTCGCTGCGGCCCTCCACCAGCAGCTTCAGGGGGATGCCCGAGGTGTTCGAGCTGACCCAGGCGCCGGCCTTGAGCTTGGGCTCCAGACGCCCGTACAGCTCCCGCTTGATGGCCAGGTCCTCCTTCACCACTTCCACCACCCAGTCGCAGTCCGCCAGGCGGTCCAGGTGGTCCCGCAGGTTGCCGGGCCGGATCTTCTTGAGGAACGAGGGGTGCATGGCCAGGGCCGGCTTGGACTTCGCCAACGCCGCCAGCGCCCCTTCCGCCAGCTTGTCCGGCGCCGCCTCGTCGATGACGATGTCCAGCAGCTCCACCTGGCAGCCCGCCGACGCCACATGCGCCGCAATGCCCGAGCCCATCACGCCAGACCCGAGGACTCCGATCTTCTTGATGTTCATGTCCAACCTCCTGATGTCGATTCGCGTGGTTGGATCAGATCTTTTCGATGATGGACGCGATGCCCTGGCCGCCGCCGATGCACATGGTGGCGATGCCGTACTTGCCGCCGTCGGTCTCGAGGCGGTTCAGCAGGGTCGTGATGATGCGCGCACCGCTGGCGCCGAGGGGGTGGCCCACGGCGATGGCGCCGCCCCAGGCGTTCACCTTCGCCATGTCGTAGCCGCCCTCGCGGATCACCGCCAGGCTCTGGGCGGCGAAGGCCTCGTTCAGCTCCATGGCGTCGATCTGGTCGAGCTTGAGGCCGAAGCGGTCCAGCACCTTCTTCACGGCGGGCACGGGGCCGATGCCCATGCGGTCCGGCTCCACGCCGGCCACGGCGCCACCGATGATCCGGGCCCGGGCCTTCAGCCCCAGGGACTTGGCCAGGCCTTCTTCCATCACCAGCATGAAGGCCGCGCCGTCCGTGACAGGGGAGCTGTTGCCGGCGGTGACGCACCCATCGACCATGAAGGCGGCCTTCAGCTCGCCCAGCTTCTCGAGGGTGGTCTCGGCGCGGATGCACTCGTCCTGCTGGAGGGTGACGGGCTTGCCGTCCAGGCCCTTGGCCTCGAAGCGGACGATCTCCTTCTCGAACTTCCCGGCCTTCCAGGCGGCGGCGGCCTTCTGGTGGCTCTGGTAGGCGAACTCGTCCTGGTCCTTGCGCGAGATCTTGTATTCCTTGGCCAGGTTCTCAGCCGTGATGCCCATGGAGCAGTAGGCCGCGGGGTAGTGTTCGCTGATGTAGGGATCCACGCTGGGGTTGAAGCCCATCATGGGCACCTTGGACATGCTCTCCACGCCGCCGGTGAGGAAGAGGTCGCCCTGGTTGGCCATGATGGCCCGGGCGGCCATGAGCATGGTCTCCTGGCTGCTGCCGCAGAAGCGGTTGATGGTGGCGGCGCCGGCGGTGATGGGCAGGCCCGCGCGGAAGCTGATCAGCCGGGCCATGTTCATGCCCTGCTCGCCCTCGGGCATGGCGCAGCCCACCAGCACGTCCTCGAGGCCCGACCAGTCCTTCAGGAGCGGCTTGAGGGCCTCGATGACCACCGAGCCCAGCTGCTCGGGGCGGGTGGCAGCGTAGGCGCCCTTGACGCCCCGTCCGATGGGCGTGCGCTTGGCTTCGACGATGACTGCGGATCGCATGGGTCCTCCATGGGGAAGTGACTGGGATCGGGGTTTGGAGGAGCCTAGCACCGGCCACAGAGCCCGTAAGCACTTACCGTGGGTCATGAAGACCTACCAGGGGTCAATGCGCCATTCCGGTCCGACCCGGTTCCAGTCAAGATGAGTGGACCTTCAGGACACCCCATGACCGCGACCTACGCCCACTCCCTGGAACCCCTGCTCGCCGAATGCCGCAAGGTGATCGTGGGCCAACCCCAGCTGCTCAACCGCCTGCTGGTGGCCCTGCTCTGCCGCGGCCACGTCCTGCTGGAGGGCCTGCCGGGCCTGGCGAAGACGCGCACCATCAAGACGCTGGCCGCCGCCAGCCACACCAGCTTCCACCGCATCCAGTTCACGCCGGACCTGCTGCCCAGCGACGTGGTGGGGACCCTGGTCTTCGATCCCAAGCAGCTCACGTTCACCCCCAAGCGCGGCCCCATCTTCGCGAACCTGCTGCTGGCGGACGAGATCAACCGGGCGCCCTCCAAGGTGCAGGCCGCACTGCTGGAGGCCATGGAGGAGCGCCAGGTGACGCTGGGCGAGGAGAGCTTCCGCCTGCCGGATCCCTTCCTCGTGCTGGCCACCCAGAACCCGCTGGAGCAGGAGGGCACGTTCCCCCTGCCCGAAGCGCAGATGGACCGCTTCCTCTTCAAGCTCCACGTGGACTATCCGAAGCAGGAGGACGAAGTGGAGGTGCTCCGCCGCGCGCACCTGAACGGCGACGAGGTGAACCCCGTGGTGGATGCCGCGAGCCTCCTGGCCGCCGGTCGCGAGGCCCAGAAGGTGCGCCTGGACGACGCCATCCGCACCTACATCGTGCGGCTGGTGCAGGCCACCCGGCCCGGCCACGGCAAGGTCTGGAAAGGCAAGGAGCTGCTGCGCTGCGGGGCCAGCCCCCGGGCCTCGCTCTCCCTCCAGGCCTCCACCCGCGCCCTGGCCTACCTCCAGGGCCGCGACCACGTGCTGCCCCAGGACGTGGTGGACCTCGCCCCCGACGTGCTGCGCCACCGGCTCCTGCTGACCTTCGAGAGCGAGGCCGATGGCGCCACCACGGACCAGGTCATCGCCCAGCTGCTCCAGGCCGTGCCCCGCCCCTGAACCTCACGCCACAGGAGATCCTCCATGGCCAACCCACCCCGCCCCCGCATCACGGGCATCACCGTGAATCTCCTCATGCCCGACGGCACCACGCGGGTCCACACCATCGATCCCAAGATCTGCGACGCGCTCGTGTGGAGCGACCGGGCCGTGGAGGTCTTCGGCAAGTTCTACGACAAGGGCGGCCCCGCCGAGGGCAAGCAGATGACCCGGGAGGATTTCCTCCATCATTTCCCGCACGGCGGGCCGATCATCGGCGACCAGCCGCACCTTCCCATAACCCCGGCCGTGGTGAACCAGATCTGGAACCACCCCAAGGAGGATGGGACTGCGCCGGCCTACCTTTCGAAGAGCCTCATGAATCCCGTGAATGGCTAGAAGTCCCGCCAGCCTGGATGCAGAGCCCTGCCCCTCGCCCGGACCTGGGCGGCGCCCGCGAAATCGCCGCAGGCCTCACGGAACTGGGCCAGGGCCATCCAGAACCCGGGATCCACGGGCTTGAGCCTGACCAGGGACCGGGCCAGTTCCTCCCCTGATTCCCGCACGTGCGGGGGCTGGGACCGGTGCCCGGTGCGCAGCAGGAACGCCAGGTAGCGGAGCCGGATGGCGCCCGGTTCGATGGGATCTTCCGCACTGCCATCCAGCTGGACCGGCAGCTGGCCGGCCTCGTCCAGGTAGCCGCTGGGATCCCGGCCTTGCGCTTGCGCCTGCATGGCGGCGGCCAGGAGCGCCTCCATGAGGAAGGGCGTCAGGGTCGCCAGGGGGACCTGGGCCTTCCGGGCGCGATGGAAGGCCGTACGCGCCAGGTCCACTGCACCCTCGGGATCCCGGCCATCCCGCGCCAGGGCCTTGGCCTGGACCGCCCGGGCGATGAGGATGCCCCGATGGAACCCCACGTGGCCGGGCTGGGTCTTCAGGGCCGCCTCATAGGCCCGGACCGCCTCCTCCGCGTCGGCAGAGGGATCTCCTCCAGAGGCCAGGCTGGCCTTCGCCATGGCCTGGGCCACGCCCCCCAGGCTCGACTGATAGTAGGCGTCCCCCGGATGCGCATCCGCCGTGGCCCGGGCCTGCTGCAGGTAGGGCGCCACCGCGTCGCGGCGGTAGCTGCCCTTCAGTCGGGTGTGGTCGATCCAGGCGAGCAGGGCGGAACTGCGGATGTTCATCAGGACGATGTGCCCCGGATCGAGCTGCAGGCCCCGATCGGCCGCGGTCATGGCCTCCTTCAGGGGCTGGGAGGGATCCGCCCCCGCGCTCAACAGGCGGAAGCCTTCCGTGCGTAGGACAGAAGCCCGGGCGGTGAACGCCTCGACTTCATCGGGGTTCCGCCGCAGGGCCTCCGCCGCATCTGTCCTGGCCTGGGTCAGCCAGGCCCCCGGGTCGCTCTCCCGGTAGGTCAGGTACCGGGCCATCTCCCCCCGCGCCCGCGCCCGCCAGGCCAGGGGCTCGGCCGCGGAGGGCTCCAGCAGGGTCCAGCGGTCCGCCACGGCCACCTGGGCCAGGACGGGCCCGCGGGGGTCCGCCCCCGATTGCCAGCCCAGCGCCACCGCCTCCTGCCAGCGCCGGAGGTCGAGGCGGAGAAGGTCCACATCGCAGGGGGCCCGGAGCTCGGCCTGCGCCAGGGCCCGGCCCGCCGCCGCCAGGGCGGGCCTGGTGATCGGCTCTTCCTGCGCGAGGTGGGCCTGGGCGAGCCAGGCCTCCGCCTCCAGCCGCAGGGCCTCGTAGAACCAGGGAGCCTGCGCCTGGGCCTCCCGGGCCAGCCGGACCGCCTCCTGCGGCTGGCCCTCCATCAGCATGAGCAGCCCCGTCCGGAAGGCCGGGGGCTCCAGGCTGGCGCTGGCGCCGCGCCTCAGCCAGTCAGCCGCGGGAATCCTCAGCGTCTGCATCAACTCCTCCAGCCGCCGCTGCCTCAGGTCCGGGTCGGGCAGCGCGTAGGCCTTCCCCTGTTCGATCTGATAGATCGCGGCCAGGGCCCGCCCCTGGGCGTGGGCCGCCTCGGGCGTCCGGAACCCCATGGCCCAGGCCCGTTCCAGGTGGGTCCTGGCGCCGGACGGATCGTCCAGGGCGAGGCGGGCCCGCCCCAGCGCGTAGGCACCCGGCGCCTCCGCCAGCGGCCCCGCGGCCCGGACTTCCCGGGTCAGGGCCTCGACCCGGGCCCGGAGATCCGCCTGGTCGCGGGTCAGATCCCGCGCCGGCTGGATCCGCAGGTAGCGGGCCAGGGCCTCGATGCGCTCGGCGGCCTGGGCGAACCGCTGGGCATGGGCGGCCCGGGTCTGGGCCCGCAGCCGCTCCCGCACGGCCAGCCCGCCGAAGACCGCGATGGACAGGCAGACCGCGGCCGAGGCCGCCACCAGGGCCTTGCGCTTCCGGGCCCAGTGGATCATCCGTTCCACCGGCGTGGCGGCGCGGGCCTGGATGGGCTCGCCGTCGAGGATGTGCTGGAGGTCCTCCCCCAGCGCCCGGGCGGTGGCGTAGCGCCGGCGCGGGTCCTTCTGGAGGCAGGTGAGCACCACCGTATCGAGGTCCGGCGGAATGGTGGGCACGTGCGTCCGGACCGGCACCGGATCGTCCTTCACGATGCGCGTCATGCAGTCGAGCCCCTCCCCCCCGAAGGGCGGATCCCCGGTCAGCAGCTCGTAGAGGGTGGCGCCCAGGGAATAGATGTCCGACCGGCGGTCCAGCAGGCCCGCCTTCCCCCGCGCCTGCTCGGGGGACATGTAGCTGACGGTGCCCATCACCTGCCCGGTTTCCGTGAACCGGCCGCCCTCCAGGCCCCTGGCCAGCCCGAAGTCGAGCACGCAGGCCCGGGTGGACCCGTCCTCGAGCCGCTCCATCATGAGGTTCGCCGGGTTGAGATCGCGATGGATGAGGCCCAGGCGATGGGCCGCGTGGACGCCTTCGCAGACTTCCGTCATGAGCCGCAGCAGCGCCTCCAGCGACAGCGTGGACGCGGCCTTCAGGAGGGTCTCCCCATTGATGAACTGCATGACGATGTAGGGCTGGCCGCGCCACTCGCCCACCTCATGCACCCGGCAGACGTTGGGATGGTCGATCCGGGCCTGGAGCTGGGCCTCCTGGATGAACCGCTGCAGGAGCGCGGGATCGTCCCGCCGGAGGAGCTTGAGCGCCACCACGCGGCGGAGGCGGGAGTCCGTGGCCCGGAAGACCCGGCCCATGCCCCCTTCGCCGAGCAGCTCCAGGGCCTCGAACCGTCCCCACCGTTCGAGGGTCCGGGCCCGGAAGATTCCGCTCTGCCGGAGCCCGGCCGGTGGGATGGACGCCTCCGGGCCTGGCACCGGGGACTCGGCCCCCCCTTCCGTGCCCGGGCCGTCGGACGCCCTGGGCCCCTGCGCGGTGATTTCCATGGACCAGTGGTCCGCCTCGGCGGCCTCCAGGTCGGCCAGCTCCTGCTCCAGCATGCGGCGATCGCCCTCGTCCAGGCGCCCAGAGGCCACCAGGTCATCCAGCTGGCCGCTGATGTCGCCGGGTTCGAGGAACCCGCGGGCCACGGCCAGGGCCAGCACCCGCTCCTCAGCGGTCGCCATGGCTGCCGTTCCGCACGATTCCACTCCTCGTTGAATCGTTCATGGTGCCCCCATCGAGGCCTCAGGTGAAGCGCTTCCCGTGTTGACCGGGGCCAGTCCCGGGGTCAGACTGGCCATGGCCCTGGCGCCGGAAAGGAGGTTCGATGGGACGACAATCCGACCTCTCCGAACCTCCGTCGTGGTGCGCCGCCCGCTGAGGTGGCCATCCCCCGTTCTTCCGGCTCCCCCGAATCCGCCCCCTGAACGGGATGTCGGCGCGCAAGGCTGCGCCCCATCCGCTCCTCCGGACCGGCCATGATCCACCGCTTCCTCGACACTGTCTGGGGCCAGGCGATGAACCTGCTGACGGCGCCCATCCGGCACCGCCGCTGGATCGACCTCCTCGTGCTCGCGGCCCTCGTGGGCACGCTGGCGGCGCTCTGGCTGGTGGGGAAGGAGTGGACTGCCGTCCAGCGGCCCACGGTGGAGATCGCCCTCAGCGCCTGGGCCCTGCCCAAGTACCTCCTCCTGTCCCTGATCCGGGCCATCGCGGCCTACGTCGTGTCGCTGGCCTTCACGCTGGTGGTGGCCTACTGGGCGGCCAAGGACCCGCGCGCCGAGCGGGTGCTGGTGCCCATCCTCGACATCCTCCAGAGCGTACCGCTGCTGGCCTTCCTGCCGCCCGTGCTGCTGCTCATGCTCACCCTCTTCCCCCGGAGCAACATCGGCCTGGAGCTGTCGGCGATCCTCCTCATCGTCACCTGCCAGGCCTGGAACATGGCCTTCAGCTTCTACCAGTCGCTGAAGACCCTGCCCAAGGAACTGGAGGAGACCTCCAGCCTCTACGGCTTCACCTGGCTCCAGAAGCTCCGCTGGGTCGAGATCCCCTTCGCCACGCCGGGCCTGGTGTGGAACTCCATGGTGAGCGTGGCGAACAGCTGGTTCTTCCTCATGTCTGCCGAGGCCTTCCACGCGGGCAACAAGAACTTCCAGCTTCCGGGGTTGGGATCCTACATGAACACGGCGGTGGAGCAGGGGAGCACCCGCGCCCAGATCTACGCCATCCTCACCATGCTGGTGCTGGTGATCCTGCTGGACCAGCTGGTCTGGCGACCCGTGGTGGCCTGGTCCCAGCGCTTCCAGGTGGACGAGGGCGGCGAGGTGGATCCCGGCGAGAACTGGCTCCTCCGCCTCTTCCGCCGCTCACGCCTCCTGAAGTGGCTGGAACGCCGCCGCAACCAGCGCCTGCACCAGCGGACCCCGCGCCCGGCTTTCATCCGGAAGGCCCACGAGGAGTTCCAGCGACCAGGGCGGCTGGGGTCCTGGGTGGCCTCCTCGGCCATGGTGGGCATCCTCGCGCTGCTCTCGCTGGGAGCGTTCTCCGTCGTGCGGTTGCTGGCCGAGGTGAGCGGCCCGAAGTGGCTGGTCCTGCTCAAGGCCGGCGGGGCCTCCCTGTCGCGGGTGCTCCTGTCCACGTTCCTGGCCACGCTCTGGACCCTGCCGGTGGGCCTGTGGATCGGCATGTCGCCGAAGTGGTCCCGGCGCCTGCAGTCCGTGGTGCAGGTGGCGGCCTCCTTCCCCTCCTCCCTGATCTTCGCGTCGCTCATCCTGCTGTTCAGCTCCCTGGGCATCGGGCTCGGCGTGAGCTGCGTGCTGCTGATGGTGCTGTCCACCCAGTGGTACCTGCTGTTCAACATCATCGCGGGGGCCCAGGCCATCCCCGCGGACCTCCGCGAGGCCTCCACCGCCTACCGGATGTCCCTGTGGAAGCGCTGCTGGAACCTCTACTTCCCGGCGGTGTTCCCCTTCCTCGTCACCGGGTGGGTGACCGCCACCGGAGGCGCCTGGAACGCCAGCATCATCACCGAGATCGTCACCACCAGGCAGCACACGCTCCGGACCTTCGGCCTGGGCGCCGAGGTCGTGCTGGCCACTGAGCAGGGCTCCATGCCCCATCTGGCCGCGAGCGCCCTCCTCATGGCGACCCTGGTCGTCCTCTTCAACCGCCTCGTCTGGGTGCCGCTCTATCGCCTGGCCGAGACCCGCTACGCGCTCAACCGCTGAGGTGGACATGCAGCAGCCCTACACCTCCCCCATCTGCGAACTCCGCGGCGTCCAGATGCGCTTCCCCGGCCCCCGGGGCGGCGTCCAGCGCGTGCTCGAGGACATCCGGCTCGAGGTGCGGCCGGACGAGATCCTGTGCCTCATCGGCCCCAACGGCTCCGGCAAGTCCACTCTGCTGCGGCTGCTGGCGGGCCTCATGCCCCCCACCCAGGGCGAGGTCCGCCACCACGGCGAGAAGCTCGAAGGCCTGAATCCGGGCGTGGCCATGGTGTTCCAGAGCTTCGCCCTCTACCCCTGGATGACCGTGGAGGAGAACGTCCGTGTGGTGCTGCGCGCCCGCGACCTGCCCGAGGGCGAGGTCCGCGAGCGGGCCCACCAGGCCATCCGCAAGGTCGGCCTCGAGGGCTTCGAGGAGGCCTTCCCCCGCGAGCTCTCGCGAGGCACCAAGCAGCGCGTGGGCGTGGCCCGGGCCCTGGCGGTGGACCCCGAGATCCTGGTCATGGACGAACCCTTCAGTCAGGTGGACGCCCTCACGGCGGAAGCACTGCGCGCGGAGATCATGGACATCTGGGCGGACAAGGAGCGCAACCCCTCGGCCATCGTGATGGTGAGCCAGTCCATCCGCGAGGCCCTGCTCATGGCCGACCGGGTGGCCGTGCTGTCCGGCAGCCCGGGCACCCTGCGGACCATCGTCGAGGTGCCCATGGCCCGGCCCCGCGACAGCCGCTCCCCCGAGTTCATGAAGCTGGTGGACCACCTGCACGACATCTTCACCAGCGCCGAGCTCCCGGACGTGCAGGTCACCGCCCCCATCCCCAGCGCCGCCGCCCAGGAGGACCAGGTGGAGCCCCTGCCCATGGCCCAGAGCGGCGACATCCTGGGCCTGCTGGAGTTCCTGGAGACCCAGGGCGGCACCAGCGACCTCTTCCAGGTGGCCTCGCACACCCATGTCGCCTTCGAGAAGGTGCTCACCACTGTGAAGGCCGCGGAGATGCTGGACCTGGTGGACACGCCCAAGCGCGCCGTCCTGCTCACGCCCCTGGGCAAGCGGTTCGTGAACGCCAACATGGATGACCGCAAGGACCTGTGGCGAGCCCAGCTCCTGGAGCTGCGGCTCTTCCGCGTGGTGCAGGAGATGATGCACCTCGAGGAGGGCGAGCTGTCCGAGGAGACCCTCCTCCAGGAGCTGGCCACCCGGCTGCCCATGGAGGATCCGGAGAAGACCTTCGAGACCCTGGTCGCGTGGGGCCGCTTCGGGGAACTCTTCGCCTATCGCGAGGAGCGGGGCGTCCTCACGCCGGAGTAGCCACCCCGGCTCACCAGACCTGCCACCCAACCTGAGTCCGATCGGATCGCGCCACGATGAAGCGACTGTACGCCCTTGTCTCCCTCTGTCTTTCCGCTGGCCTGGGGGCCCAGATTTCCGAGGCCCCGGGTCCCTGGTCCCTCCATGTCCAGCTCACCTACCAGCTCCAGGGCCACGGCGGGTTCACCGCCCCCTACGAGGGCGACAACAGCCTCCAGGACCGCCGGGAGGTCCGGGGGTCCTACACGACCACCGTCTTCGCCGGCCGCCGGCTGTGGGAGGGCGCGGAACTCTATGCCAATGCCGAGGCCTTCGCCGGAGCCGGGGTCAGCCGGGTGCTGGGCCTCGCCGCGCCTCCGAACGGAGAGACCTACCGCGTGGACAGCACCACGCTCAAAGCGGGCCTGGCCCGGCTCTTCCTGCGCCAGACCTGGAACCTGGGCGAGCCCACCGAGGCCGTGGAGGATGGCCCCAACCAGGTGGCCACCCGCCAGAGCCGCCGCCGCGTGGTGTTCACGGCCGGCAAGCTGTCGGGCACGGACATCTTCGACGCCAACACCTACAGCCATGACGCCCGCACCCAGTTCAACAACTGGAGCCTCTGGGCCAACGCGGCCTGGGACTACCCGGCGGATACGCGCGGCTACACCTGGGGCGTGGCGCTGGAGTGGCTCCACGACGACTGGGCCCTGCGGGCCGGGTCCCTCATGGAGCCGAGAGAGGCGAACCAGCTGCAGCTTGACCACGATGTCCACCATGCGCACGGCGAGGTGATCGAGCTGGAGCACGACCACGAGCTCGGCGGCCAGAAGGGCGCCCTGCGCCTGCTCGCCTTCCAGAACCACGCGCGCATGGGGTCCTACCGGGAGGCCCTCGCGCTGGCTCCTGCGGCGCCGGACGTGACAGCCACTCGCGTGCCCGGCCGCGCCAAGCATGGGTTCGGGCTCAACGCGGAGCAGGCCGTCACGCCGGGCCTGGGCCTGTTCCTACGGGCGGGGTGGAATGACGGGAAGACGGAATCCTGGGCCTTCACGGAGGTGGAGCGGACCCTGTCCATGGGCCTGTCCGCCAGTGGGAGGGCCTGGGGCCGCAGTGGCGACCGGGTCGGGCTCGGCTTCGCGGCCAACGGCCTCAACCGGCACCACCGCGACTATCTGGTGGCCGGCGGGTCCGGCTTCATGGTGGGCGACGGCCGCCTGGCCTACTCGGCCGAGCGTGTGCTGGATGCCTACTACGCCCTGGCCGTTGGATCTCTCGGCTCTTTCAGCTTCGAGGCCCAGCGCTTCGAGCGCCTCGCCTTCAACCGCGACCGGGGTCCGGCCACCATCTGCGGCCTGCGCCTCCATCTGCAGCTCTGACCGGATGACGCGGCCCGGAACTCAGGCCTTCCCCGCCGCCGGCGGCGCGAAGGCGCAGGCCGCGATGCCCGCCAATACCAGGAGCGTGCCCAGCCCCTGCATGGGCCGCACGGATTCGCCCAGGAGCAGCCAGCCCAGGATGACCGTGGCCACGGGCTGGGTCATGAGCCCCATGGCGCCCACGTTGGTGGATACGTGGCCCATGCCCCAGGTGATGAGCCACCAGGCCACCACCTGCACGCCCAGGCCCAGGCCCGCCAGGGCCCACCAGGCCCGCGCCGGATAGCCGCTGAACGCCTCGCCCTGGGCGGATCCCAGGACGCCGAAGCCTGCCGTGCAGCAGAGGACCACCCAGAACAGGGCCTCCGGAGCGCTGAGGTCGCGGCGGGCGCGGCCCAGCACAAGGGTGAATGCGCCGTAGGCCAGGGAAGCCAGCGCCCCCAGCAGCTCGCCCAGCCCCGTGCCCCAGCGGGCGCCCTTGGCCAGCCCCAGCACCAGGGCCCCGGCCAGGGCGAGGATCACGCCCAGCCAGAAGCGGCGCCGCAACCGGGCCCCGAGCCACGCCACGGAGACCACGGCCACCCAGATGGGTGCCAGCGTGACCAGCAGCGTGGCGTTGGCGGCGCTCGTGTGATGGAGGGCCGAGTGCCACATCCACAGGTCGCCCACGAAGCAGAGGCCCGCCACGCCGGCCCAGAGCCGGGCCCGCCCGACGCCGGCCCGCGCGGTGCCCCGCGCTCGCCAGGCCAGCCAGGCCACGGGCGGCAGGGCGATGGCCATGCGGTAGAACCCCACCGCCAGCGGCCCCGCGGGGGCGGCCCAGCGCACGAGCATGGCCGCGAACCCCAGGAGCGAGGCCCCGAGGATCAGGGCCGCCAGGCCTCTCGGATCCGGCGTCTCCGCCCGCGTCCCATCCATGGATCCAGCATCGCCGCCGGGAGGCTGAAGGCGCAAGGGCTGAGCGGAATCAGTTCGCCCAGCGGGAGACCTGCTCCCAGACATCCTCATCGTGGGCGGGCCCGTTCAGCAGGATGGCGAACACCTTCACCTTCCCGTCGAAGGTCTGGAGGTAGCCGCAGAGGCTAGTGACCTGGTCGAGGTGGCCGGTCTTCACCCGCACCCGGCGCGTGAGGTTGGGGTCCTTCACCTTCAGCTTCCAGGGCTCGCCGCCGATGACCTTCAACGACGAGACGAACTCAGGGCCCACCTCGAAGTCGTGGTACGCCCCCCGGAGGATGATGGCCAGGGTGCGGGCCGACAGGCGGTTGTCCTTGCTGAGGCCCGACCCATCCGTGATCTGGAGCTGTTCAGGCCCCAGACCGAAGGCCGTGCGGTAGAAGGCCTGCACCCGCTGGATCCCGCGGGGCCAGGAGCCGGCTCCGAACCGCCGCACGAGCATCTCGATCATGAAGTTGTTCGACCACTTGTTGATGTCCTGCACCAGGGCCCGCAGGGGCGGCGAGGTCCAGGAGGCGAGCTTGCGGGGAACGCCCGTACCGCTGACACCGACCCGGCTCTCCACCGCGATGCCCGTCTCCTGGAGGATGCGCTGGAGGGTCTCCCGGGCCTGGCGGTCGGGATCGGCCACGAGGCGGCCGTTCTCGTCCCGGTTGAAGTCCACGGAGAGCGCCCGCACCACGGGCAGCGTGTCGGCGGAGGTGTTCTCCCAACCCAGCGGCTCCCGTTGGGCGTCGAAGGCGCTCTGATCGAGCCGGATGCCGCCGGTGATCCGCCGGATGCCCGCCTTCTTCAGCGACTGGGCCAGCATCCAGATGCGCTCGCTGGTGAACAGCGGGTCGCCGTCGCCCTTGAAGGTGAGGTCCCCCTGCACCACCCCGTCCTTGAGGTCGCCCCAGACCTCGGTCTCGATGGTGGCGTCGGGCTTCAGCGTCTTCAGCAGCGCGTAGGTGGTGACCACCTTGGTGGTGCTGGCCGGCACCAGGGCCAGGTCTTCGTGATGGCGCTCGAGGATCTTCCCGGTATCGACCTCCCAGATTCCGGCGGACACGACGATCCCGCGGGCCTCCAGGTCCCGCACCCAGGCCTGGAAGTCCTGGGCCGCGGAAGGCCGGCCGGACACCAGCAGGAAGGCGATCAGCAGGAGCGGCCGCATGGTGCCTCAGGGCTTCCGGGGGGTCGGCGTGGTCCCCTGGAGGCCGCGCCGGGTCCGCTCGTTCTCCGTGATGGCGCCTCCTCCGAGGAGATTCTCGTCAGCCGTAAAGAGCCAGTCCTTCACCAGGGTCTTGCCCTGATAGGCGTGGATGCTGTCCTTATCGGAGCGGCTGCGCACTCCGACGATGGGCAGGCCCTGGGTATCGCCGGAGGCTCCGGCCTGCACCTGGGTGACGAACTGCCACTCGCCGCTGCTGGTCATGGGGTCCAGGTACTTCTGGCGCAGGATACGGGGGCGGACCTTCATGACCTCGTCCAGGTCCGTGGGGTAGCGCTTCATCTGGGCGAAATAGACCCTGAGTGCCGTGGCAATGGCCTCGCCCCGGAAGATCAGCTCGGCCTCGTTCTCCCGCTGGACCTCGGCGCTCAGCCGGGGCCCCATCTTCATGAGCATCACGCCCATCGCCACGACCAGGGCCAGGGCCAGGGCCATGGTGAAGCCGCGCTGGGTTCGGGCTGGAGGAGTGGACCGCATGGACGCTCCGGGCCTCAATTATCAGGCCCTTTCATCCTTTCGTGCCATGAGCTCGGAAAAAGCTTCCACGACCGCCGGATCGAACTGGGTGCCAGCCTCGTTCCGGAGTTCCACCAGGGCCTGGCGGAAGCCCTGGGGCCGGCGATAACCCTTGCCGCTGGTCATCACCTCGTAGGCCTCGATGAGGCCGATGATGCGGCTGCCCATGGGGATGGCGGTCTCGCGCAGGCCCTCCGGGTAGCCCCGGCCATCCCAGCGCTCGTGGTGGTGGCGGATGATGCGGATCACGTCGAAGGGGAAGCGCAGGTCCTTGAGGAAGACGGCCGCCAGCTCCGGATGGTCGCGGACCTTCTTCATCTCCTCGCCGGTCAGCGTGGGCTTCGCGAGCATCTGGGGGTCCAGCAGCAGCAGGCCGACGTCGTGGAGGAGGGCGGCGATGCTCACCGCCTCCACATCCTCGGTGGGCAGGTCGAGCATCAGGGCCAGGTTCCGGGCCAGGCGCGCGGTGGCCAGGCTGTGGGGCCGCAGGCTCGGCACCCGGCCCTCGCCGGATTGCAGGATGCGGTGGCTCACGGACAGGAAGGCGTGGTGGTACCGCTCATGGAGCCGCGCCTCCTGGAGGTGGAGCGCCAGGATGCGGCTCAGCTGCTGGATGGCCTCGACCTCGGCGAGGGAGAAGGAGTGGTCCTCCAGGCGGAACACCATCACCAGGTCGTGGCCGTGGGGCGTCTCATTGAGGAGGAGGGGCATGTAGGTGGCGAACGCGCCCGTGAGCGCCGGCACCTCGGGCATCTCCGTCCGGCTGATGAGGCGCAGATCCGGTTCCCGCACCGCCGGCAGGTGGAACGTGGCGTGGGCCAGGATCTGCTGCTGGAGGTCCGGGGACAGGGGCAGGGTGCTGAAGGCGAGGATGGGGCGGATCTCCTCGGGATCCTCGATCCAGAGCGCCACGGCGGTGGCTGGGAGGATCTGGCTGATGAGCCCCGCGATCTCCCAGAAGAACCCCCGCAGCTCAGGCGGCACCATGCCCTGCCGGCGCTCGGGGTTCACGGGCGCGGGTGCCACCCAGCCGCTGAGACTGCGATCGGCCTCCCAGGGCAGCGACGTGTAGTCGCTCTTGCCGCCCGGGAAGCCGTAGAGCCGCTCCCTGGTCGAGGGCCCTGTGGAGGGGACGCCCGGCCCCGCGGCCCGGGCATGGGGCACAGCGGGAGGGACCGGCGGCAGGAGCCGCTCGGGCGCTGGTGCGACCTCGCCGATGAGGTCCGCCGCGGTGGGCAGGCCCTCCGGCACCCGGCCGGGACCGATGGGCTGCATCGGGACGGAACGGGGTCCGCCGTAGAAGTGGAACTCCTTCAGGGCCGCCACGAGATCCCCGCAGATGGCCAGGGTGG
The DNA here is from genome assembly GCF_030268045.1 of Geothrix edaphica. Taxonomy (NCBI): domain Bacteria; kingdom Pseudomonadati; phylum Acidobacteriota; class Holophagae; order Holophagales; family Holophagaceae; genus Geothrix; species Geothrix edaphica. Next base: position 682,922 of record NZ_BSDC01000001.1, on the reverse strand, counting down.
GCGGCTCGTCCCGCTCCGCCTCGAAGGTGCCGCCCTTGATGCGGTCCCGCTGGATGAGCAGGCCCACCCAGTCCCCCTGCAGATAGACCGGCGTGATGAGGTAGCGGGGCCACTCCCCGCCCTGGCCGAAGGCCGAGAGCTCAGGCGACTCCGAGGCGTCATTCACCACGTAGGTCCGGCGCTGGCGCTGGGTCCGGATCAACAGCGGGTGGCCTTCGGGGATGGACACCGGCGGCCGGGTCCCGCGGGGCCAGCCGTAGAAGCTCACGACCTCGAACGCGCCCTGCCCCGGCACCCGGAGGTAGAGGACCCCCTTCGTGCTGCCCACCTCCTCCATGCAGCGGTAGAGCACCTGGGAACACCTGTTCGCCAGCGCTTCACCGAGGATGAGAGGGGAAACCGCCATGGAGCGCATCCAGACCGAAGGGTTCGGGAGCCCATCATGGCAGAGCCCCGGGCGGCATATCCAGATGTATTACCAGAGAATTGGGCGATTTTTTACGAGCGCGGGGGGTCCTGGAGCGAAGCCACCACCAGGTCCCGCTCCGCCCAGCGGGTCAGCCCCGCCAGCTGCCGACCGTGGCCGCACTCCGCCAGCGGAGCGCCCAGGGCTTTCAGCCGGGCCACCACGGCCAGCCAGTCCACGGGCAGGGCCACGGAGGCGATGCCCTCATCCCAGGCTGCCGCGCCCGTCGTGAGCAGGCGCCCGTCGAAGTGGGAGATCAGCGGGAAGGCGGGCTCCGCGGGCCGCACGGCCGCCAGCCTCCGGGTGATGGCCGGCAGCAGCGCCGCCATGTGGGGGCCATGCAGGGGATGCTGCACCGGCAACAGGCCCGCCTTGAGGGCCGCAGGCTCCAGTCTCCCCACCAGGATCTCGAGGGCGGGCACGGGGCCGGAGACCGTGAACTGGGCCTGCCCATTGCGATTGGACAGCACAAGCCCCGGGTGGTCCGCCAGGGCCCGGTGCACCTCCAACTCCGGCACGCCGATGAGGAAGGCCATGCCCATGGCCCCGCGGCCGAAGGCGGCCTCGCTGAGGTCCTCCACGGCGGAGATCAGGTCCAGGGCCGCCTCGAGCGGTACCACTCCGGCGGCCACGAGGGCGGAGTAGAACCCCATGCTGTGGCCCGCGGCAGCCACGGGAAGGGCCATCCCGGCCCCGCGCCAGGCGCGGTAGATACCCACGGAGTGGGCCAGCACGGCACAGGGCGCCAACCGCTGAGACCGCAGCAGATCCAGCGGCCCCTCGACCATGGCCCGCCTCAGGGGCCGGCCTGTGTGGCTTTCCGCCACCCCCAGCGTCTCCGCCCAGGCCTCGTGGCCCTCCCAGCCCCGGGACATGCCCGGGACCTCGGTGCCCTGGCCGGGAAACAGGAGGGTGGAGGCGGGAGCGGACATGGTTTCGAGCATAGGGTGTGGTCCCCCCCGCCATCCAGTAGGCTGGGGGGGTCATGCCCCCCCTTCCCTCCCCGGCTCCGCTGCCCTGGCAGCAGGTTCCCTGGCACCAGCGCCGCTCCTACTGGGAGCTCGATGAAGCCGGGCGCCGGAACCTGCGCGGGGCCCTCGAGGCCGAGGCCGCGGACCTGGCCCGCCGGGCGGGCCCCGCCCTCGATGACTACGCGGCCCGGCCGGGGACGCTCAAGGGCCAACTGGTGAACGGGGACCTCCTCGCCACGCTGCTGCCCAGCCTCCGCCAGAACCCCACCCAGGGCTACGAGGCCCTGGAGGATCCGGCGGGCCGGGCCGCCGTGCATCTGAACGCCCTGGGCAAGCGCCTGCGCGACCGGGCCCTGGCCCATGCCCAGGGCGGGCCGGTGATCATCTTCATGGGCGGCCAGGCCACGGGGAAGACCACCAACGCCCTGGCCATGGGATCAGCCTTCGGCGCCGTGTTCGACGCGCCCCACACGGATCCCGACGGTGTGGCCTTCCTCCTGGATCGCATCCGGCAGGCGGGCTGCGGCGAGGTCCACCTCGTCTACACAGACCGCGACCCCGGCGGCGCCCTCAAGGCCATGCTGGCCCGCTCCGAGCGCGAAGGCCGCTACGTGCCCCTGGACCGCATGGCCCGGGCCCACGCGTGGGCCCCCTTCACCTTTCTGGGCTTCGCCCCCCGGGCGGGTCGCTCCCTGCGGCTCTACCACGTGCGCGTGGACGAGGAGGGCCCCGATCTCATGACCACGGGGCACGAGGCCATCGCCAGCGTGCGGACGCGCCCGAAAGCCGTCGATTCCGTGATTGCGTATCAGCTCCAGACCGCTTACCTTTCCCTACTGAGGATCCAAACCCATGACCCCCGAACCTGGTACCCGCGGGATGTTCTCGCAGGACTCAACCGAACCCTCGACCCCTGGCGCCGAAGCGAAGCCGACCATCTCCTTCGCCGATGTATCGAAGCTGTGGCAGAACGAAGTGCCCAAGCTGATCCAGGCCCACGAGGAGGATCGGCTGGAGGTACGGAGGAGCCTGGGGCTGGCCTAGGCTGAATTCGCTGCGCGAATTCAGATGAGGATTCGCTTCGCGAATCCGGAAGGCTTTTTATATGTGAATCCGCGCAGCGGATTCACTCGTGATAGCCCATCATCACCAGCAGGCAGGGCCCCCCGGCGATGACGTTCATCCCCAGGGATTCCGCCGTGCGGATGGCCGCGTCGCTCTCGGCGCCGGGCTGCATCCAGATGTGCTTCACACCCGCGGCCGCCGCTTCGCGGACCACCTGCTCCGTGGCCGCCGGTGGCGTGATCACCGAGATGGCCGGCACCTTCACCGGCAGCGCCGCCAGCGAGGGGTAGGCCTTCAGGCCCTCCACCTCAGGCGCCTTGGGGTTGATGGGATAGACCTCTTTCCCATGCTGCTGGTAGCAGCGCAGCACCTTGTTCCCGTACTTCGAACGGTCCGTGCTCGCGCCCACCACCGCAAAGGGGCCCGAGACCAGGAAGGACTGGATACGGTCAGTAACGGACGCGGACATGACGACCTCCGGGAAGATGGCGGAAGGACATGATCGTCGCCGGTACGTCAATTGTCATGTGCCACCTCCGGCCTTCCCGTTTCTCGAGCGGTTGACCCCGACCCGCCATCCGGGAATCCTGAGTCATTCCCCGGACGCCGCATGCCCCTCCCGCTCCTGGCCCCCGCCATCGTGGCCCTCGCGCCGCCCGCCATTCCTCCCATGGCCCCCATTCTTCCCGTTCAAAAGGCCATCGACCTTCTGAACGCGGGGAAGGTCGGCGAAGCCCTCGATCAGCTGGATCTGGCCATCGCCCGCGACCCGAAGGATGCCCAACCACTTTGGATCCGGGCCCAGGTATATCGAGAGATGGCGAAGCAATCCAAGGGATGGTCCGCCGCCTGGTACCAGGAATGCGCCGAGGAAAGCGCTACGGCGATGCTGGACATACAGGAACTCGACAAGAACGCAGCGGCGAACGCCATGTCCCTGCTTCAGCACTTGCGGGATGCGGAACGCCCGGCGCCTGCTGATCCATCGGCGGCCGCCACCCAGGCCTTCAGCGCGGGGGAGGAAGCCTTCGGAAAAGAGGCCTGGGACGAGGCCCGCACCCATTATTTAAAGGCTCTCAAAGAGAGCCCGGCCTTTGCCCAGGCGGCACTCTATGTGGGGGATGCCTACTTCGCGGAAAAGCGGATGGAGGATGCCATCTCGTGGTTCCGAAAGGCAGCGCAGCTTAATCCCGCCGATCCGCGGGCCTGGCGCTACCTCGCAGACGCCCAGAAGGCCCTGGGGCGGAAACAGGAAGCCGAAGCAACCATGATCGAGGCCATCAAGGTCTTCCCTGGCAACCGCGCCAGCTGGCAGCCTCTGGCCTGGTATCGCAGGGATGAGGGACGCCCCATGACGCGGCTCGCCTTCAGACCCGGCGTCATGGTCGGATGGAACAAGGACGGGGCTCAGACCGTGAGCCTCAGCGATTCCCCCGCGGACGCCCAGGCCCAATCCGTCTGGATGATCCTGGCCGGCGCCATCCTCGACAGGATCAGTGTGGATGCCGGTTCTGGTGGAGGCAAAGACACTCCGAACCTCAAGACCCGGTTCCAGCAGGAGCGCTTCTTCTGGGAGCTGAGCCTGACGACCTATGCCGAGGCGTGTCAGAAAGCCGGGACCGAGCCGAAAGATCGAATCCTTCGCCAGTTCCTGACCTTCCAGCGAGATGGTCAACTCGACGCAGCCATCTTCTTGCTGCGCTACCGCGAGACCTTCCGGCCTGATTACGAGGCCTGGCTGAAAGCCAATCCGGGAGCCGTGGAAGCTTTCCTGAACCGCTACAACATGCGTCCCTAGACCGCGCCACCTGATCGAGCCGGAAGAATCTCTGCCGGCCCATCAGGTGGCGAGGGCAGGAATCATCCCAAGGACTGGATCGCCCGCACCTTCATCTCGCCGCGCAGGGTCTCGACGGCTTCGCAGGCGGCGAGGGCGGCGCTGAGGTTGGTGAGGCAGGGGATCTTCAGGCGCAGGGCCTCGCGGCGGATGGCACTCTCGTCGAAGAAGGCGTCGCGGCCCAGGGGTGTGTTGATGACCCACTGCACCTCGCCGTTCTTCAGCAGATCCACGGCGTTGGGCCGGCCCTCGTTCACCTTGAAGATCTTGCGCACCTTGAGGCCCACGGACTCCAGCGTGCGGGCCGTTCCCTCGGTGGCACAGAGGCCGAAGCCCAGGGCCACCAGCTTGTGGGCCAGCTCCGGCAGGCGCGCCTTGTCCCGGTCGTTGACCGTGAGGAACACCGTGCCCGACAGCGGCAACGGGATGCCCGCCGCCAGCAGGGCCTTGGCGTAGGCCTCGCCGAAGCCGTCGCCGATGCCCATGACCTCGCCCGTGCTCTTCATCTCGGGGCCCAGCACCGGATCCACGCCCGGGAACTTGGCGAAGGGGAAGACCACGCCCTTGACCGACACGGCGCGGGGCACACCATCGGTGACGCCCTGCTGCTTCAGGCTCTGGCCCAGGCCGATGCGGGCGGCGACGCCGGCCCAGTCCATGCCCGTGGCCTTGCTCACGAAGGGCACCGTGCGGCTGGCCCGGGGGTTGGCCTCCAGGCAGTAGGCGATGCCGTCCTTCACGGCGAACTGCAGGTTCATGAGGCCACGCACGCCCAGATCCAGGGCCAGCTTCCGGGCGTAGCCCTTCACGGTCTCCAGGATGTCCTCGGGCACGCCCAGGGCGGGGATCACGGCGTAGCTGTCGCCGCTGTGGATGCCCGCCTCCTCGATGTGGGCCAGGAGGCCGGCGATGACCACCTGCTCGCCGTCACACACCACGTCGATGTCCAGCTCCTGCGCGCCGTCCAGGAAGCGGTCCAGCAGGATGGGCTGGTCGTTGCTCACGGCCACGGCTTCCCGCATGTACTTCTCGAGGCCCGCATCATCGAAGACCACGGCCATGGCGCGGCCGCCCAGCACGAAGCTGGGACGCACCATCACGGGGTAGGCCAGGCGCTGGGCGATGTCCCTGGCCTGTTCGTAGCTGGTGGCCATGCCCCAGGCCGGGGCCGGGATGTCCAGGCGCCTGAGGGCCTGGCCGAACCGCTCGCGGTCCTCGGCGTCGAGGATGGCGTTGAGCGGCGTGCCCAGGAGCTTCACGCCCGCGGCATGCAGGGGGCCGGCCAGCTTGAGCGGCGTCTGCCCGCCGAACTGGGCGAAGACGCCCAGGAGCTTGCCGCCGGCGGCCTCGCGGTCCACCACGGCCTTCACATGCTCGTAGGTGAGGGGTTCGAAGTAGAGGCGGTCGCTGGTGTCGAAGTCCGTGCTGACGGTCTCGGGGTTGCAGTTGATGAGGATGGCCTCCACCCCGCTGGCCCGGATGGCCTCCACCGCCTGCACGCAGCAGCAGTCGAACTCCACGCCCTGGCCGATGCGGTTGGGCCCGCTCCCCAGCACGATGGCCTTGGGGCGGTCCGTGGGCTCGGCCTCGCTGTGATCTTCCCAGGTGCCGTAGAGGTAGGGTGTCTCGGCCTGGAACTCGCCGGCGCAGGTGTCCACCCGCTTGTAGGCCGGACGCAGGCCCAGGGCCTCGCGGCGGGCGGCGACCTCGGCCTCGGTGCCCGAGCAGAACACGGCGATCTGATCGTCCGCGAAACCGGCGCGCTTGGCCTTCTCCAGCAGCTCCTCGGGCAGGCGATCCACAGGGAAGCTGCGGAGGCGGCCCTCCAGCACCACGATCTCCTCGATCTCGCGCAGGAACCAGGGCGTGATATTCGTGAGGCGGTGCAGCTCCTCCACGCTGTGGCCGGCCTTGAGCGCGTGGTAGACCCAGAAGATGCGCTGGGGCCCGGGGATGAGCAGGTGCTCCTTGAGGCGGCCCAGGTCCAGCTTCCCTTCCAGGGCGCCGGAGATGCCCTTGTGGCCTTCCTCCAGCGAGCGCACGGCCTTCTGCAGGGCCTCCTGGAAGCTGCGACCCAGGCTCATGACCTCGCCCACGCTCTTCATCTGCGTGCCCAGCACCTTCTCGGCCTGGGGGAACTTCTCGAAGGTGAAGCGCGGGATCTTCACCACCACGTAGTCCAGCACCGGCTCGAAGGCCGCCTTGGTCATGCGGGTGATGGCATTGGGCAGCTCCCAGAGCCGGTAGCCGAGGGCCAGCTTCGTGGCCACCCAGGCGATGGGGAAGCCCGTGGCCTTCGAGGCCAGCGCGGAGCTGCGGCTCACGCGGGGGTTCATCTCGATGACGATGATGCGGCTGGTCTCGGGGTCCAGCGCGAACTGGATGTTCGAGCCGCCGGTCTCCACGCCCACTGCGCGGATGACGGCCAGGGCCGCGTCGCGCATGCGCTGGTACTCGGGGTCCGTGAGCGTGAGCGCGGGCGCCACCGTGATGCTGTCGCCCGTGTGGATGCCCATGGGGTCCAGGTTCTCGATGGAGCAGATCACCTCGACGTTGTCGTCGAGATCCCGCACCACCTCCAGCTCGAACTCCTTCCAGCCCAGGATGCTCTCCTCGATGAGCACCTGCTTGGTGGGGCTCAGGTCCAGGCCCCGGGCCACGATGGTCTCGAACTCCTCCACGTTGTAGGCGATGCCGCCGCCGCTGCCGCCCAGGGTGAAGCTGGGGCGGATGATGGCGGGGAAGCCCGTGAGCTTGAGCAGGTCGCGGGCCTCGCCCATGTTGTGGGCGAAGCCGCCGCGGCAGGTCTCCAGGCCCAGGTCGTCCATGAGGGCCTTGAAGAGCTGGCGGTCCTCGCCGCGGTTGATGGCCTCGGGCTGGGCGCCGATGAGCATGACCCCCGTGCGCTCCAGCAGCCCGCTCTCGTGGGCCTCCATGGCGAGGTTGAGGGCCGTCTGGCCGCCCACGGTGGGCAGGATGGCGTCGGGCCGCTCGGCCTCGATGACCTTCTCCAGCACCGCCAGGGTGAGGGGCTCGATGTAGGTGGCGTCGGCCCGGCCCGGGTCCGTCATGATCGAGGCCGGGTTGGAGTTCAGCAGGATGGTGCGGATGCCCTCCTCCCTCAGGGCCTTCAGCGCCTGCGTCCCCGAGTAGTCGAACTCGCAGGCCTGGCCGATCTGGATGGGGCCGGAACCCAGCACCAGCACACTCTTCAGATCCGTCCGCTTAGGCATGGTGGACCTCCTGGAGCATAGCGACGAAGCGCTGGAAGGCCGGGTGGGCGTCGTGGGGTCCGGGCGAGGCCTCCGGGTGATGCTGGAGCGAGAAGATCGGCAGCTTGGTGTGCCGCAGGCCCTCGACGGTGCCGTCGCTGAGGTGCTTGTGGGTGACCTCGATCTCCTTCGGCAGGCTGGCCTCATCCACCGCGAAGCCGTGGTTCTGGGCCGTGATCTCGATGCGGCCGGTCATGAGGTCGTGCACGGGCTGGTTGGCGCCGCGGTGGCCGAACTTGAGCTTGAAGGTGCGGCCGCCGAAGGCCTGGCCCAGCAGCTGGTGGCCCAGGCAGATGCCGAAGATGGGCAGCTTGCCGATGCAGGCCTCGACCTCCTTCTGCATGCCGGGCAGCGCGGCGGGATCGCCGGGGCCATTGCTGAGGAAGAGCCCGTGGAAGCGCTTGGCGGCCAGCTCCGCGGCCGGGGCGTCCCAGGGAAAGACCTCCAGGTGCAGGCCCACGGCCTCCAGCTGCCTCAGGATGCCGAGCTTGATGCCGCCATCCAGCACCGCCACGCGGAAGGCGCCGCCGGGGTTCAGCTCGTAGCGGTCCTTGCAGCTCACCTCGGCGCAGAGGGCCTGGCCGGTCATGTCCGACAGGGCCCTGGCCTTGGCCACGCCCGCATCCAGGCTGCCGTCCAACTCAGTCCAGATGAGCGAGGGCTGGGAGCCCTGATCGCGCAGGTGCTGGGTGAGCGCGCGCGTGTCGAGGTCGGTCATCACGGGGATGTGGTGGCGCTTGAGCCAGCCCGCCAGGTCGCCCTCGGAGCGGGTGTGGTCCGGCGCGAAGGTGAGGCGGCGGCAGAGCAGGCCCGTGGCCCAGGGCCGCGTGCCCTCGTTCAGGTCGGCGTGGATGCCGTAGATGCCCTGCTCGGGGAAGGTCATGCAGACCATCTGGCCCGCGAAGCTGGGATCCGTGAGGATCTCCTGGTAGCCGGCCATGGCCGTGGTGAACACCGCCTCGCCGCCCCCGCCGAAGCCCAACGGCGCGCGCCCCCGGAAAATGGTCCCGTCCTTCAGGATCAGGTGCGCTTGCATGTGCGTCCCCCGCTCGGCGGCTCTGCAAAAACCCCGCGGGGGCCGGGCCGCCGCGGGGTCGTGAGAATGACATCGGTCCGAAGGACCAAAGTGAGTGTAGCGACCCTCAAAACCGAGGATCAGCCTTTTTGTTCAAGGGCTTTTCGGCCATACTGCTCCTTTGTTCCCGATGTACGGATCACCGTTCGGCCACACTGGAAGCATGTGGAGCGGTGACGTCCCGACCGCCGGGTGACGATGGAGGCGACTCGATGTCGCCTCCATCGTCGGGCCCCCGGCGAGGAGGGAATCACCTGGCCATGGGAGCGGCCGAGAAATCAGCCACACTGGTTGGGCCATGTGGAGCGGTGACGACATCTACTTCATGAAGCTCGCCCTCGAGGAGGCCGAGAAGGCGGACCGCCTGGACGAGGTGCCCGTGGGCGCCGTGCTGGTGTCAGAAGGTGCCCTCCTGGGCCGCGGCCACAACCACCCCGTGAAGCTGAACGACCCCACGGCCCATGCGGAGATCCAGGCGCTGCGCAGCGCCGGGGCCTGGGCCAAGAACTACCGGCTCACGGGCGCCACGCTCTACGTGACGCTGGAGCCCTGCCTCATGTGCTTCGGCGCGCTGATCCACGCCCGGGTCGGGCGCGTGGTGTTTGGCGCCTCGGACCCCAAGGTGGGCGTCAGCCGCTGGCTGGACACCCTGGACGGCGCGGCCCTGAACCACCGCTTCGCCTTCGAGGGGGGCCTGCTGGAGCCGGAATGCCGGGAGCAGCTGCAGGCCTTCTTCCGGCGGCGGCGTACCTGAGCCCGGGTCCCCGGGGATCATTCTTCTCCGGAAGGCCGCTGGAAGAGGTTTGGGGCCTCTCCGGCGGAATACCCTTCCTCCGGAGGGAAGAAGGCCGCCGTCAGCGCCCGGAGCAGGCTGGGCTTCGCCACGCCATCTCCCTCGGACCAGAGGAAGGCCAGGAGGGGCGCGGGCGGCACCGGTCCAGCCGAAGCTGTCTGCCGGGGCCGGGGCAGCACCTCCAGCCGCGCCGGGCCGCGACTCCGCCCGGCCTTGCTGAAGGCCTGGGCCTCGCGGAAACCCGGGTGGGCCGTGGGAGCCACGAAGACCCGGGCGATGGCCCAGCCGGGCTCCGGGAACCGAAGCGGCGCTACCAGGGCGATGTCCTTGCCGAAGGAGACGGCCATGCCCGGGGCCAGACGGCGGCCGCGGATGCGGAGCTCCGTCTCCTCGCCGGGGCGCACCGCCGAGGGGGCCACCTCATCCACCTGGGGGGCCTCCTCGCCGCCCAGCTTCACGAAGTAGCGGATCCGGGGCGACTCGAAGGGCACCACCGGCGAGAGGATCCTGAGGGTGACCAGGTGCTCGCCGTAGGCCGTGGTGGGCAGGGGGATCATGCGGCTCGAGTCCAGGGTGACCGCGCCGGCGAAGGCCAGGGACGCCGTGAACGTGCCCAGCGGGATGTCATCCACCACCCACTGGGCCTGGAGCAGCCCCGTGCCTTCGAACTTCACGTCCGCGAAGGCGGCCAGGGGGCTGAAGCCCTGCTCCACGGTGGTGTCCACGCGGCCATCCTCCCAGCGGAGGCGCAGCATGGAGATGCTGAACGGGGCCGCGGGCCCGAAGCGGTCCGCCACCCGTAGCGGCAGCTGGGCGGTCTGGAACACCTGCCCGACCACCACCGGATAGACCGCCTGCACCAGGTAGGGCCCGGACCGCGCGTAGACATGGGTCGCCACGGATCCGCCGCTGAGGGAGGTGCCATCCCCGAAGTCCCAGACCACGGCGCCGACCGGCGCCGGACTGGCGGACAGCAGGAACGTGGTGGGAACCCCCGTGACCGGGATGCCGGGGGTCACGGAGAGGGTGCCGGTGCCCTGGGCCCCCAGGGCCAGGGTGCCGAGGAGCGCGAGGGTGATGAGGAGGTTTCGCATGGGGCTGCTCCTCAGTACGAGATGTTCAGGAGGATCGACACCTGGTTGTCGTTGGCCATGGCCGCAGCCGTGGTGGCGGGGGTCGGCGTCCCCGTCGCCCCGCCCCGGGCCAGGGCCGCCAGGGCCGGCGCGTGGGTGTAGCGGCCCTTGAGGCCCAGGCTGGCCCGGCCGCGGCCCTTGAGGAAGGTGTCCAGGAAGAACCGCAGGGTGCCCTCCGCCACAGAGTTCTCCATCACCTCGCCGGTGACGAGCACGGTCCGGGACATGCCCCCGTTCAGGAGGAAGCCCAGGATGCCGGGGACGAGCGCGAAGTCCGCGTTGAGGAAGGCGTTCTCCATGGTGGTCTTCTGGTCCCCGGGATCGTTGAGGGTCCGGGACCAGCTCAGGTTCGGGGACACCCGCACGCGCTGTCCCACGGCCAGGCTGCCGCCGAGGGAGAAGGTGGTGCTGGTCCCCCGGGTGTCGCTGGCGCCTTCCGCGCGGAGGCGGTCGAACTGGGCGTTGAACGCCAGGCTGGAGGCGGGCGGCAGCATCAGGTCGAAGCCGGTGGTCAGCCCGGAGCGGGTGCTGTTGCTGAAGGGGATGAGCGGATTGGAGATCAGCTCGGCCTCCTGGCGGGCCTGCCGGAGCCCCACCCGCCAGAACAGCGCCTGGGTGAGCCCCACCCTCGCATCCAGGCTCTGGGATTGGCTCCAGGCCTGGTCCAGGCCGGGCTGTCCGGTGGGGTTGGTGCGCTCGTCGATGGCCGTGGCGCTGAGGCTCCAGGTGGCGCGGTTGAACCCGAGGCTGCCGTTCAGGGTGCGGCGGTCCCCCACGAAGAACGCCACGCCCACGGTCCCGAAGTCCCGGCCCACGTCCCGGTAGCCGAGCTGGGCGCTGAAGGGCCCATCGGCCCAGAAGCCGCTGAGGCGCCAGGCCTGGTCGGCGAGGTGGGGCGCCTCGTTCAGCAGGTCCTTGGTGAAGAGGCTGCGCGCGTACTCCCCGGATACGGCCAGCCGGCTGTCGAAGAAGCGCCCGTCCAGGACCAGGGAGCCGGTGGACCCGTCCCGCACTGTGGGCGCGTAGGCGGACACCAGGTTCGTGGCGGTGGCGGGATCGTCCTTCCCCGAGAGGAAGACCACCTTGGCCCGAAGGTTGCCGTTGAGCCATCCGTAGCCCAGGGACCCGCCGTAGACCTCGCTGCCCTTCACGGGCCAGGCCAGCCCCTCCGTGCCGGCATGGGCCTGGGTGTTGAGGGCGAAGAGATGGGCCCCCAGCGGCTGCCCCGCGTAGGTGTAATCGAGGCCCCGGCGCCCCGCCCCGCCCAGGGTCAGCTCGGATTCCTGGACCACCATGTCGCCCACCTGGACCTTGTGGCCTCCGGCGGCGTAGGCCGCCTGGAGGTCGCCGAGGCTCCAGCGCGTCTGGTTCCCGAAGGGCTGGTTGGTGTAGACCACCCGGGCGTTCAGCAGCACCTGGCGGCCATCCTCGTCCTTCTGGTAGGCGAACCGGATCTGGCCCGAGGCCACATTCCGCTGCTCCCCCGGAACCGGGTTCTGGTGGTGCGCCACGCGCTCGAAGGCGCCGTCCACGTAGATCGGGCCGTGGGCCGGGGGCGGGTTCCCCGGGCCGGGACCGGAGCCCGGCCCAGGCACCGGCTCGGCCTGAGCCTGGGCCGCAGCCCCGCCCGCCGGGGCCACGGGGGTGCCGGGCAGCTGCAGGCTGGCGAAGGCCGCCGGGGCTTCCCGGGGCAGGTACTTGATGCCGGCGGGGGTGCGCAGGGCCGCGTAGTACTCGAGCTTCGCCCCCGAGGGGAAGGCGCCCTGCAGCTGGCCCGCATAGGAAGTCCCGTCCGGCCCCACATCCAGGTTGAAGCTGGAGAACTCCTCCTCCCCCGCCACCCGGTAGAAGACCACCACCCATTCCGTTCCCGCCGGCGCTGTGGCGGTGCCCTGGAGTGGCGCGCCGGGGGCGGCGGGCGGCTTCAGCTCGAAGCCGTCCCCGGCCGCCACCGCCGTGGCGGCGGTGGCGGTGGCCAGGACGAAGGTCCGCAGAGACCGATCGATCACACCTGCCTCCCAGACAAGGGGGAACCCCCGGGCATGGCCCTACTGCTCACGCATCGCCGCGCCGCGGGGGCCGCCCAGGCGGCCCCGGATCACCGGGTCGTTGTCGAGCATGGCCTCGACCTTCCGGAGCAGGGCCGGATCCTTGGCGAACCGCGTGCGGGCCTCGTTCAGCATGGCGCGCTTCTCGCCCTCGGCCTCCGCGGGCGACTTCCCGGCGAAGCGGCGGGAGATCTCGGCGTCCACCCTGGGCTTCGCCGCGGGGTCCACCTTGGGGGGGGCGGCCTGGAGGCGCTTGAAGTCCTGCCAGGGACCCTTCAGCTTGGCGGCCATCTGGGTGCCGGCAGTCTTGGCGGTGAGCCGCGAGGCCACCGTCCGGTTGAAGGGCGCCAGGGCCAGGGTCCTGTTCTGGTTCAGGTTCAGGGCCATGACCCCCGGGGCGGGCGCGGCGCCGGCCACGTGGGTGACAAAGGCGCGGACCTCCAGGCGCTGGCGCGGGATCAGGGCGTTGAGGGCGTCGCAGGACGACTTCGTCTTCGCGCGCTGGACCTTCTGCATGGCGTCGGCGATCTTCTTCGCCACCGCGGCGCGGTCCAGGGCGTCCTGGATGGGCCGCTGGGCCTGGTCCAGGGTCGCCTTGGCCTGCTGCATCACCGCGTCATGCACCTGGGTCATGGTGGTGATGGCCTGGTTCGTGATCTGGGTGATGGCGTCGTCCACGATCCGGCTGGGATCGAAGATGTGCTCCGGGTGGTTGACCAGGTCCGTGAGCATGTTGCCCAAGGTCTGGAGCGGCGCCAGCAGGGCCGTCTGGGCGATGTTCGCGGCGGAGGAAGCCGCGGAGGCGGCCTGCTGCTCGGCCTGGGTGGCGAACTGGCGGACCTGGTTGATGGGCTGCGTCACATCGGGGCGGAGGGCGTCGATGGCATCCTTGGCCCTCCGCAGGGCCTCCGTCACCTCGTGGGGATCGGCCGGCAGCTGATCCACCCGGACTCCCGTGCCCGCACCAACCGCGCCCACCGTCGAGGGTTTCGCGGTGGCGGTGGTGGCACCCGGACGGACGCCCGGGGGCTGCACGCCGACGGTGCCCGCTCGCGCTCCGGCGGTGCCGGCGGCCGCCGCGACACCGGGCGCCACGTGGGGAACCATCACTTGGGGGCGGCTCGCCTCGTTCACAACGGACTGGGCCAGCTGGGCGGCAGCATTGAAGTCCCCCTCGGCCTGGCCGGCCAGGCCCCGCAGGTCCCCGGCGGCGCCGTTCAATTCCGACTTGGCGAGGTTCACCACATCGGCGGCCTGCTGGCCCAGAGTCGAAGCCAGCCGCGACACGTTCTGGATGAGGGTCCTGATGCTGTTGACCAGGCTTTCCACCGCGCAGGTGAGCCCCCCCGAGGCCACGGCGCCCACACAGCTCCAGAAGTCATCGCAGCAGGCCTGGAGCGGCGCGGCGAGCGGGAACACGCTCACCAGCGCCACGGTGGCGATGGAATAGGTTCGCAGTCTCACGAGATCCTCCCTCGGCAGGGCCCGGAAGGTCCCGAATGGATCGGCGAAGCCGATCCAGAAACCTCCGGACAGGTGGTCAACCTTGCACATCGATGTCAGGCAATGCCTGCCGATGGTCGTGCGACAGCGTCCGGACGTCAAGGGTCGGAATGGTATTTTTCAGCCAGGCAAATCATAGATAACCTGAAAGTTACCTTTTATTGCCCTCGTTATCTATTGATACCCGTGCCTCTGGCCTCGAGCATGCGCAGGGCGAAGGTGGCCAGCCAGTGCTCGCCCTCGTAGCTGCCGGAGGCCAGATGCGGCAGCGAGGCCCGGGCGTGGCGGTCGGCGGCCCGGACCAGGGCGGACCGCCGGGGATCCCTGGGGCCGAAGGTCCGGGCTAGGTCATACAGGGCCCGGGCGCGGCTCAGATTCAGGCCATCCAGGTGGACGATCTTGGGATCGGTCCGGTCCGAGACGACCGCGGGGACCAGCGTTCCGGGCAGGCCCGGCAGGAAGGCATCCAGCCACGGGCCGAAGCGATTCCCGGGTAGCAGGCGCGCCATCAGCGCCGCCTCCTCCAGGCAGGGCGAGAGGAAGTCCTCCCCGCCCGGCTCCCAGGCCAGGGGACCGCGGCGGTCCCGGCCGAACCAGGTCTGCGCCCGCTCGAGGATGGCCACCTCCAGCCGCGGATCCGGCGCGGCCTTCGCATAGTCCAGCGCCAGGTCCAGGCCGAAGGCGGAGTTGGGGTGGACGCCGGTGCGGATGGGGTACGTCTGCTTCGGCAGGAAGTCCCGGTAGGCGGCGGCGATCCGATCCGCCAGGGGCTGCAGGGCCGCAGACCAGCGACGGGCCTCGGGCGCATCCCAGGTCTTCAGCTCCGCCGCCAGCTTGAGCAACCAGGCCCAGCCATAGGTGCGCTCGAAGCTCCGCCGGTTGGGCTGATCCAGGTAGGCTACCTCGACCGCAATCCGCTCAGGCGCCAAATTCTCGTCCAGCACGGCGCGGATCTCCGCCGCCTTCGCCATGTCCGGATGGGTGCGCAGCAGGCGGACCAGCATCCAGTGCCCATGCACCGAGGAGTGCCAGTCGAAGCAACCGTAGAAGGCCGGGTGCAGGACCTTCGGCGACTGCACCTCCCCCGCCCCGTTCATCACGTGATCCAGCTTGTTCGGATACTCCTGCCGCGCGCACTTGAGCGCCAGCGCCGCGAAGCGATCCGCCGCCGCGGCCGTCAGGGACAGGTCCGTCTCCTGGGCCGAGGCCGAGGCCGACACCGCCAGGGCCCATCCCAGCATCCACGCCCTGCCGTCCATGCCCGCCTCCCGGATGCTGGATTCTACCGGGTGGTCTCTCAGCTCCGAGAGGGCTTCGATACGCAGAACCGGCACACGGCGCCGCCCTTGGCGATGCAGGTCTCCAGGTGGACGTCCATCCCGGTGGCCTGCTCGATGAGGCTCACGTCGAACTGGCACAGCTCGGGGTGCGCCTTGGCCACGGCGTGGTAGACGCAGTTGACCGCCTCGATGGCGGCTTCCCCGGCGGGGCCGCCGGGCTTCAGGACGGCCCGGTAGCCCAGCTCGTTCATGAGCGCCGTGACCTTCCGCAGCCGCTGGGCCGGCGGATCGGCGGGATTCGCCCGGCTCTCCAGCGAGGCCGCCACGGCGCCGGCCAGGTTCTGCATGAAGGACCTGGCGCCACCGGGGCCCAGGTTCTGGGCGAGCTGGGCCAGGATGGCGTTGGCCAGCCAGGAGTACTTCTTGGGGAAGGCATCGATCCCCTCGTCCGAGATCAGGTAGCGCCGCCGCGGCCGACCCACGGAGCCCTTCGTGTCCGAGTAGGTGAGGTAGCCGAGATCCATCAGCTTCAGGACGTGCTGCTGAACCGCCGTCCGCGTGAGCCCCAGGTGCGCGGCCAGCTCGTCCAGCGAGGCGCCTTCGTGATGGCTGAGCAGGTGCTCCAGGATCTTGCGCTGGTTCTCGTGCAGGTTCTTCATGGCCGCCTCCGCGGGCGAATCGGATGCTGAGAGTTTAAACAATTTAAACATTCTTGTTTGTTTTTATAGAACCCCTAGCTTCAGGAGGTGAACCACAGGAGCCCGTCCGGGCAAGGAGTCCGCCATGAAACTGCCCCTGAGATACACCCTCGCCCTCCCGGTCGCGGCCCTGCTCGTCGCCGCGGGCTGCTATTCCAGCCATCGGGCGGCAACGGCCCCGGGCGAACCGCCCCTGGACCCGGCCCTGGTCGCCCAGGGCAAGGTCATCTTCCGCGACGACACCTTCGGGGATGAGGCCTTCTGGACGGACACCCTGGGCATGCACCAGGTGATCGCCACCGCCGTGGATCCCACCACCGCCCTGTCCGTGGGCCTGAAGGTCGATGCCGAGGCGCTGCCGTCCGCAGTGGTGCAGGGAATCCAGAGCGGGGCCATCAGCCTGACCGACCCGGCCACCACAGTGGCCCTGCTGAAGCTCAACGCCGTCGTGGGGGTGAAGGGCACGGTGGAGAGCGTGAACGGGAAGGACACCCTCACGCGGGTCGGCATCACCTGCGCCCTGTGCCACTCCACCGTGGACGATTCCTTCGCGCCGGGCATCGGCAAGCGCCTGGACGGCTGGGCCAACCGCGACCTGAACCCGGGCGCCATCATCGCCCTCTCCCCTGCGGTGCCCGCGGGCGCCAAGGCCGTCTACGCCTCCTGGGGCAAGGGGAGATACGATCCCCGCTTCAACCTGGACGGCCAGAACGGGCCCCAGGTGATCCCGCCGGCCTACGGGCTGTTGGGCGTGCACAGCATCACCGCCACCGGCGACGGCAGCGACCTTGCCTACTGGAACCGCTATGTCGCCGTGACCCAGATGGGCGGCCGGGGCAGCTTCTCCGAGCCCCGCACCGGCGTGAGCGTCACGAACGGGACCACCGACCTGGTGTCCGCCAAGCTGCCGGCGCTGCAGGCCTACCAGCTGAGCCTCGCCGCGCCGCGGCCCCCAGCCGGGAGCTTCGATGCCGCGGCCGCCGGCCGGGGGAGGGCCGTTTTCGAGGGCCCCGGGAAGTGCGCCGCCTGCCACTCGGGCCCGACGCTGACCGACGCCAACCTCCGACTGCACCTGCCCAGCGAGGTGGTCAGCGAGCCCGAGCCGGCGGGCGTTCCCAGCTACGCCTCGCGGAGCGCCACCAGGATGTACCGGACCGCGCCCCTGGCCGGGCTGTGGCAGCACGCGCCCTACTTCCACAACGGCACCGCCCCCACGCTGGGCGCGGTCGTCGAGACCTACGACACCCGGAAGGGTCTCGGTCTGACGAGCGCCCAGAAGGCGGACCTCGTCGAGTACCTGAAGAGCCTCTGAGGCTCCCCCATGGATGAAAGGAACCAGACCATGAACGACAAGCTGAACACGAGCTGGTGGGCCCTGCGCATCGGCCTCGGCGCCGCGCCCTTCCTGGCGGGACTGGACAAGTACTTCAACCTCCTCGCCAGGTGGGAGCTCTACCTGAATCCCCTGGTGCTGCGCGTGATCCCCGTCTCCCCGGCCACCTTCATGCATGCCATCGGGCTGGTGGAGATGCTGGTGGGCCTGGCCATCCTCACCCGCTGGACCCGCCTGGGCGCCTACGTCGCCGGCCTCTGGCTCGTGGGCATCGCCCTGAACCTGCTCACCATGGGCGCCTACCTCGACGTGGCGGTCCGCGACCTCCTGCTCGCCCTCGCGGCCTACACGCTGGCCCAGCTCACGGAAGCCCGGCAGGCCGTGGCCGGGGGTCAGATCGCGGGATGAGGCCCTACCCGGGCTTCCCGAAGGCTGGATTCTAACGGTCAGTTTGATAGAATGGGCGTTCCGGAGAGATGGCCGAGTGGTTGATGGCACCGCACTCGAAATGCGGAGACGGGGAAACCTGTTCGGGGGTTCGAATCCCTCTCTCTCCGCCACTGAAGCCGCCGAAAGGCGGCTTCTTCGTGGCGGAGGGAGAGGGATTCGAAATCGTGTCACACCGTGACTCCCGTCACGTCCCAGGCTGCCGGTCGGCCGGTACAGTTGACGGAACCGCCCCGGCCGACCGGCCGGGCCCAGGGAGGTTTTGTGGACGCGCTGCTCGAATCCCTCGAACCGAAGACGATCTGGTCCTACTTCCTGGGGCTGTCGAAGATCCCCCGCGGGTCCAAGAACGAAGCCGCCGCCGCGGCCTGGGTGGCCGATCAGGCCAAGGCCCTGGGTTGCGAGGTGGAGCGCGACGAGGTCGGCAACGTGATCATCCGGAAGAAGGCCACCCCCGGGAAGGAAGGCCGGCCGACCGTCTGCCTCCAGGCCCACGTGGACATGGTCTGCGAGCAGAACGAGGGCACGGGGCACGACTTCCTCAAGGATCCCATCAAGGTCTGGAAGGACGGCGACCTCCTCCGCGCCACGGGCACCACCCTCGGCGCCGACAACGGCATCGGCGTGGCTGCGGCCCTCGCGGTGCTGGCCAGCAAGGACATCGCCCACGGCCCCATCGAGGCGCTCATCACCATTGACGAGGAGACCGGCCTCACGGGCGCCAACGGGCTCCAGCCCGGCCGCCTCAAGGCCAAGTTCCTCCTCAACCTCGACAGCGAGGAGGAGGGCTACCTCACCATCGGCTGCGCCGGCGGCGAGGACACCATCGTCACCCGCAAGCTCACCCGCACGGCCGCGCCCGCCGGCACCAAGGCCTTCCGCCTGAAGGTGTTCGGCCTCAAGGGCGGTCACTCCGGCATCGACATCCATGCCGGCCGCGGCAATGCCATCCGCATCCTCGCCCAGGTCCTGGGTGCCCTGAAGCCGGCCTTCGGCTTCAGCCTGGCCTCCATCAAGGGCGGGAACAAGCGCAACGCCATCCCCCGCGAAGCCTCGGCCCAGATCTTCCTGGACCCCGCCAAGGAACAGGCCTTCAAGGCCGCCCTGACGGAGCACGAGGCCCACTGGCGCGCGGCGCTCGGCGCCTTCGATCCCGGCCTGCACCTGGCCCTCGAGCCCGGGGAGGCCACCCAGGTCATGTCCGGCCCCGACACCGATGCCCTGATCCAGCTGCTGCTGGCGCTGCCCCACGGCGTCGAGGCCATGAGCCCGGACATTCCTGGCCTGGTGCAGACCTCCACCAACATGGGCGTGATCGAGACCCGCGAGAACGAGGTCGAGGTGAACCTCCTCACGCGCAGCTCCATCAACCCCTCGAAGACCGCGCTGTCCGAGCGCATCGCCGCCACCTGCGCCCTGGGTGGGTTCGAGTCCCACGTCACCGGCGGGTACCCCGGCTGGAAGCCCGAGCCCAAGGCCTCGCTGGTCCGCATCGTCAACGAGACCAACCAGAAGGTGTTCGGCAAGCCGCTGGAGATCATGGCCATCCATGCCGGCCTGGAGTGCGGTCTCATCGGCGAGAAGTACACCGAGATGGAGATGGTGTCCTTCGGCCCCAGCATGTGGGACGTCCACACCCCCGACGAGCACGTGAGCGTGCCCTCCGTCGGCAACTTCTGGAAGCTGCTGGTGGCCGTTCTCGAGGCCGTGTAGCCCTTCCGATCACGGCCCTTGGCCGCGGCCCGGGGCCGTGATAACCTTCTGGTTCCCCGCGTTCACGCGGAGCCACGGGAGAGTTGTCCGAGTGGCCGAAGGAGCACGATTGGAAATCGTGTATACGCCAAAAGCGTATCAAGAGTTCGAATCTCTTACTCTCCGCCAGACGAAGCCGCCGCAAGGCGGCTTCCTTTTTGGGCCGATGCCTCCGGCGGTCGGGGCGGAGCGGCGGCCAGGGCTCTCCTGAGGGTTCTAGTGGGCCTTCGCCACCGGCTCCACGACGTTGCACGGCAGGCAGCGGTGGAAGAACTCCCCGCGCCGGGTGCTGGGAATGATCCGCATGGGCTGGCCGCACGCAGGACAGGGGGCCCCGTGGACGTGGGGGGCGGGCGCGTCCTGGAGTTCCTCCACCACGGCGGACACGAATCTGCGGATGTCGGCCATGAAGGCCTCGCGGGTCTCCTCGCCGCGCCGCATGCGCTCCAGGCGGGCTTCCCAGGTCCCGGTCAGCTCCGCGCTGCGCAGCGCTTCCGCCGGGAGGCCCTGGATGAGCCGGATGCCCTTGTCCGTGGGCAGCAGGATGTTGCGCTTGCGCTCGATGTAGGCGCGCTTGATGAGGGTCTCGATCATGTTCGCGCGCGTCGCAGGCGTACCCAGACCGCAGTCCCGCATGGCCCCGCGGAGGGCCTCGTCGTCCAGGTCCCGACCGGCGCCCTGCATGGCGGACAGCAGGTCCCCCTCGCTCATGCGCTTGGGGGGCGTGGTCTTCCCCTCCTTGGGCTGCAGGGCGGCGACCTCGACGGCCTCGCCCTTCTTCACGACAGGCAGGCCGCCCTCGCTGTCCTCCTCGGCCTCTTCCTCCGCCTCGGCCGGGTCGGCCACCTTCTCGGCCTTCTTGCGGCGGTAAGGGGGATCCACGGCAGACCATCCCTCCTCCTTCACGACGGTGCCGTTGGTCTTGAAGGTCTCGCTGGCGACTTCCGTGATGATGGTCGTCTTGGTCTCCACGCGATCCGGGAAATAGGCCCCGAGGAAGCGCCGGGCGATGAGGTCGTAGATGCGCAGCTCGTCGCCGGCGAGGCCCCGGGCGGGCTTCTCGGTGGGCACCAGCGCCGCGTGGTCCTCCACCTCCTTGTCGTTGACGAAGCGCTTGTCCAGCTTCACGGGCCACCGCTTCCGGAGCTGGTCGAGGAAGGGCCCGAGCTCCGTGAGCTGCCCCTGGGCCAGGGCCTTGATCCACTGGGGCGCCTTCAGGGCATCGGCCTCCGTGAGGTGGCGGCTGTTGGTGCGGGGGTAGGAGATGAGCTGCTTTTCGTACAGGTTCTGCGCCAGGCCCAGGGTGCCCTCCGCCGTGAAGCCGAAGCGCTTGTTGGCCTCCTTCTGCAGGGCCGTGAGGTCGTAGAGCAGCTCGGGTTTCTTCTTCTCCGTGCGGCCCGTGGCGCTCCGGATCCTCCCTGGCTTGCCTGCCAGGGTCGCCGCCAGCGCCTGGACTTCCGCCTCGGTGGCGAAGCGCTCCTGGGTCTGGCCCTCCTGCTCCCGGAACCAGCGACCCTCGTAGACTCCGTTGGGATGCGCGAACCGGGCCCTGAGGGTCCAGAACGGCTGGGGCTTGAAGTCGCGGATTTCCAGTTCCCGGCGCACCAGCAGGGCCAGGGTCGGGGTCTGGACCCGCCCCACGCTCCACACGCCATCCTCGGCCCCTGCCCTGCGCATGCGCAGGGTCTGGGCCCGCGTGGCGTTGATGCCCACCAGCCAGTCCGCCTCCTGGCGGCTGCGCGCGGCGTCCCGCAGGCCGGTGTAGGCTTCCCCTGGCTTCATGGCCCCGTAGGCCGCCTGGATCGCCTCCGGCGTGAGGCTCGAGGTCCAGAAGCGCTGGACGGGCTTGGCACAGCCCGCCAGGCGGTAGACGAGATCGAAGATCAGCTCGCCTTCGCGCCCGGCGTCCGTGGCGTTCACGACCTCGGTGATGTCCGCCCGGTTGAGCAGGCGCGCCACCACGTCGAACTGCTCTTTTGTCTGCTCGATGGGCGCATAGCGGAAGGGCTCCGGGAAGATGGGCAGCCGGTCCCAGCGCCAGGCCTTCCAGGCGGGATCATAGCCCTCGGGATTCAGGGCCTCCACCAGGTGCCCCACGCACCAGGTCACCACCAGTCCGTTCCCCTCGATGAGGCTCCGCCCCCGCCCGGGCAGACCCAGGGCCTCCGCCAAGGCGCGGCCCATGCTCGGTTTCTCGGCGATGATCAGACGCAGGACGGCTCCCCGGGTGCGAGTCCCATTGTACGGGAGCCCGTGGGCTCTAGAGCCCCAGCGCCCTGGGCAATCGCGGGCTGGAGATGAGATCGACGAAGACCGCCCAGCGCCGGGCCGGGTCCGCCACGGTGCCCCCCTGGCGCTCGACCCAGTCGCGCACGAGCTGCTCGCCGAGGTTGTAGTTGATGACGTAGCTGCGGTAGGTGTCGATGAACCGCAGGCGCTGGGCGGCCTGGGCCGCGGTCCGCAGGGAGTAGCGGACCAGGAAGGCCTCGGCCCCGGCGCGATCCAGGTGGCCGTCCAGATAGCCACGGGCGGCCTCGTTGTCAGCGAAGGCCAGCACCTTCAGCTCCGCCTGCACCCTCGACCAGCGTTCCGCCTCGGCGGGGTCGAGGCCCGCCAGGGGAAAGAGCACGTCCCGCTCGAAGGCGAGGCGTTCCCCACCGGGGAAGGCGACTTCGATGCCGAAGTTGGCGGTCCCTTCGGCAATCAGGGACTGGGGCGAGAACAGCGGGTAGATCGTGAACTCCACCCAGCCCCGGCCCGCGGGCGGAGCCTGGGCGAAGCGCTGCTCCAGCAGGGCGTTGTAGACATGGTGGCCCGGGTAGCCCTCGTGGGCGGCCAGATCCAGAGCCCGGTCCATGGCGATGGGCAGGTCCAGGTTCACCTGGATCACCGAGGTCCCGCCGCCCTGGTACCAGTTGTAGGCAGACCAGGCCTTGTCCCGCACGTACTCCACGCGGAAGTGATCGGAGGCCGGCAGGGTCGCGTGGCGGCAGGTGCGCTCCCGGGCCTCCGCGATGGCCGCCTGAAAGACCGCATCCACCCGTTCCGGCGGAACGAGGACCCGCTCCCGGGCCTTCTGGTAGCGGTCCTGAACGGAGCCGGGGCCGTCAAGCACCCGATCCAGCCGGGCCAGCGCAGCCTCCAGGGTGGCTTCCGGTGTCACAGGGGGCCGGGCCTGGTAGAGGGCCTCGGCTTCGTCGTCGAAGCTGAAGCGGTGGCCCTGCAGGCGGGCCAGGTGGGCCTCCACGGCCCCCAGCTGCCCCAGGAGGTAGTCTCGGCGCAGCGCCTCGCCGGCCGGCACCGATGCGGCGGCGAGGCCCTCCCGGATCCGGCGGGCCTCCGTGCCCAGGTCCGGAAGGGGGCGCGGACTGCCGGCCTCGGCCGCCGCCTTCCACGAGGGAGGGCCGTAGTAGGCGTCCACGAAGTCGGCGTCGTGGCGGCCGACCGCCAGCACCAGGTTCACGTAGTCCTCGGCCCATCCTGAAAGTGCCATCTGCTTCTCCGCTCCTCGTCGCGTGGGTCGGTCCCAAAGGAAGAAGGGGGCCGATGGCCCCCTTCTTCCGGTCCCGATGGACCGACTACTTCTTCTTGCCCTTGGGGGCGGCCTTCTTCGCGGCCTTGGGCTTGGCGGTCTTGGCGGCCTTCGAGGCCTTGAAGCTCATGGACTTCGAGGCGGCGATCTTGATGGGGGCCCCGGTCTGGGGGTTGCGGCCGGTGCGGGCCTTGCGGGTCTTCTGGCTGAAGGTGCCGAAGCCGACCAGGGTCACCTTGCCGCCCTTGCCCACGTGGCCGGCGATGCAGTCGAGGAAGCAGCCGATCGCAGCAGCAGCGGCAGCCTTGGTGATGTCGGCAGTCTTGGCGACGGCTTCGACGAGTTCAGCCTTGGTGAGGTTCTCGGCCATGTTGCGGGCCTCCTGTTCAAGAGCGCCAACGGGCGCTGTGTGATTTGTCGCTTGGATCTTGCCTCAAATTCGCGCCAGTTCAAGCACAGAAAAATTCTCTTTTCTTGAATGGAGGCCCCGGACGGCCCTCCAGCCCCCGCCTGGAAGCGGCGCCTTTGTCAGACGGCGTAATGCTTGTAGAAGTACCAGGCCGACAGGATGAACCCGATGCTGACAACGCCGACACGCACGGTCTTGCGGCCCACCCGGTGCGCCATGTGGGAGCCGAAGAGGCCCCCCAGGCCAGCCGCGGCAGCCATGACGACCATGTATTTCCACTGCACGTTGCCGGGGTGCCGCAGGAACTCCATGGCCAGGAAGGCGAAGATGGCGATGCCGTTGATGCAGAGGGCCAGCAGGTTCTTGAGGCCGTTCATCTGGTGGATGTCCGTGAGGCCCAGCAGGCTCAGGGCCGCCAGCATGAGGATGCCGATGCCGGCGCCGAAGTAGCCGCCGTAGATGCCCACGATGAACTGGAAGATCATGGCGCCGACCCACCAGCCCGGGGTGCGGTCGTGGCTGCCCATCCGCTTCAGCAGCTTGTTGACGGGATCGTTGGCCGCCAGGAGGACCGTCGCCACCAGGATCAGCCAGGGCACCAGCTGGTCGAAAACCTTCTGGGGCGTGACGAGCATGAGCCAGGCACCCAGCGCCCCGCCAAGGAGCGAGGGCGGCATCAGGCGCAGGGCGAAGGCCCGGATGCCCGCGAGATCCTCCCGATGGCCCCAGAACCCTCCGATGGAACCCGGCCACAGGGCCAAGGTGCTGGTGACGTTCGCCTGCTGCCCCGTGAGGCCTATGCCAAGCAGCGCGGGGAAGGACACGAGCGTGCCACCCCCCGCGATGGAATTGATGGCCCCGGCGAGGAAGGCCGCGGCCATGACCGTGAGCGCGTGTCCGATGTGCATGCCATCCAAGATGACAGGCTCACGGTCTGATCAGAAGGTGGCTACTTCCACTTGAAGGGGTAGACCGGCTTCTTCGAGCCGTACTCAGGCGGCCAGACGGTCTCGTGCTTGCCGTTCTGGATCTGCTCCACCAGCATCTGGTGCTTGTTCTGGTTCGTGTAGCCGCTGTAGTCCACGAACCGCACGTCGCCCATGATGCCGTTCCAGTGGCCGCCCCGCAGCTCCGCGCGGAGCTTCTCGCGGTCCCCGCCCACCTTGGCCGCGGCCTCGGCCATGACCATCATCGAGGCGTAGGCGTTGGCGGCGTGGTAGGGGACCTCGGCCTTGCCGAACTTGGCCTTGTAGCGGGCCCCGAAGTCCTTGGCGCCGGGCCAGTTCACGTCGGTGGTCCACTGGGTGCTGGAGAACACGTTGTTGGAGATGGCCTGCTCCCGGGCGAACTCGGAGGACGCGAAACCCGCTCCCGCGCCCAGGAAGGCCTGGGGCTGGAGGCCCACCTCGCGCGCCTGGCGCATGAGCAGGATGCCGTCGGCCACGTAGGACACCATGAAGACGAGGTCGGGCTTGGTGGCCTTCACCTTGGCGAGGGTCGAGCGGTAGTCGGGCGAGCCGGCCGCGTAGGCCTCCTCCATGACCACCTGGATGCCCACCTGGGCGGCGTAGGCCTTGGCGGACTTGGCGCCGGAGGTGCCGAAGTCGGTGTTCTCGTTCAGGATCGCCATGGTCTTGGGCTTGCCCAGCTTCTGGGCCATCGAGATGAGGATGGAGGCATAGTCCTCGGTGGTGGCGCTGAGGCGGAAGACGAACTTCTGGTTCTGCCGGGTGATGTCCTCCTTGGAGGCCACGGGCACCAGCAGGGGCACCTTGTACTTCTCGGCCAGCTTCGACACGGCGTTGGCGCAGGCGGAGCTGTAGGGGCCCACCACGGCGGCCACGCGGTCGCGGGTCACCAGCTTCTCCATGGCCGACATGGACACCTGGGGCTTGCCCGTGTCGTCCTCCGTGACCAGCTCCACCTTGATGCCCTTCTTCTGGAGATCCTCCAGCGCCAGCTTGTAGCCGTTGCTCATGTACTCGCCGATGGGCGCCTGGGTGCCCGTGGCGCAGTTGATGACACCGATCTTCACCGGCGTCTGGGCGTGCAGGGCGAAGCCGAATGCCAGCAGCGAGGAAAGAATCCTCCGGTTCATGGGTGCCTCCTGGGCGGTGGGGTGAGTGGGTGCCACCCTACCACGGAGCGGATGGGGGGGGGTCAGGCGGGATCCAGGTCCATCCGGACCAGGACCGCCCCGGCCAGCCCCGGCGCAACGCTCAGAGCGCCGCGGCCCCGCTCCACGCGGAGCAGATGCCGGTGGCCGAGGTGGAGATTCCAGGCCGGGACGGACACCGTGCCCCGGGCCACGAACAGGAGGGTGGTCGCAGCCTGGAGGGGCAACGCCAGGGACGCCTCCAGCCGGAGGGTCTCCAGCCGGGCCCGGCACCGCCGGGGGTCCACCATCAGGTTGAAGTCCTGGCTGGGCCCGCCGGCCAGCGTGGCGACAGCGGGCCAGTCGCCGGAGAAATGGATGGGCAGGAACGGTTCCGTGAGCTCCGCGCGGCCGTGGGGGCCGAAATCGATGTGGAAGCCCGCGCCCGCCAGCAGGAGCAGCCACCGCTCCAGGCCGGGAAACGCCGAGAAGGGCCCCGATGCGGCCACATCAGCCGAGCTGAGGCGCCAGCGGAAGCCGGTCTCCAGGGTGGCCCCCGGCGGGTCCACGGCCAGTTCCAGCGTGGTGCCGCCGCCGTTCTTCCAGGGCATGCGGCGGCCTCCGGAGGGCTTCAGGTGGGTCCAATCCATGGGTCCATGCTACGTGAGCGGGCCAGGCGGGCGGAGGGCGGGTTATCCTGATGGGATGCATCTGTCCTGGCCCCCTCCGGCGCGCGTGGCGCTTGTGTTCGCCCTGCTCTGGGTGGCCTATGTCCTGCTCTGGACGCCGGGGCCCCTCTCCCTGAGACTGCTCGGCCTCTACCCGAAGAAGCTCGGCTCGCGGGTGGTGGGCTGGGCCGCCGCCCGCTCCCTGCCCAGAGCCTGGCGCGAGCCCCTGCTGGGCCGGTTCGCGGGGCACTACGGCATCGACCTGGCCGAGGCCGAATTCCCCCTGAAGGACTATCCCAGCCTCCAGGCCCTGTTCACGCGGCGCCTCAAGCCGGGCCTGCGTCCCCAGGACGCGCCCCTGCCCGGCGGCCTGAACAGCCCCGTGGACGCCCGCATCATCGCCAGCGGCCGCATCCAGGCCGATACGGCCATCCAGGCCAAGGGCCTCACCTACCACGTCTCCGAGCTTCTGAAGCATGAGCGGGGCGCCGAGCGTTTCGAGGGCGGCCAGTACCTCACCCTCTACCTCTCGCCCAAGGACTACCACCGCATCCACGTGCCCCTGGAAGGCAGCGTCACTGCCGTCAGCCGCGTGGAAGGGGAGCTCTGGCCCGTGAACGATGCCAGCACCGGCGCCATCCCCCGCCTCTACGAGCGCAACCGGCGCGCGGCGTGGACCGCCCTTGGCACCGGCTCCTGCGAAGGCCTCGAGGTGGCCGCGGTGCTGGTGGGCGCCACGCACGTGGGCGGCGTCGTGATCGACGGGCGCTGGCTCGGCGGGCGGGACCTGCCGCGGGACGGCGGCTTCACGGTGGACCGCCTGCCCTGTGGGCCCGGCGACGACCTCGGCACCTTCGAGTTCGGCTCCACCGTGGTGCTGCTGATCGGCGGGCCGAGGGCCAAGGATTGGCTGCCACTCCGGACCGAAGGCGGCGTGAAGGTGGGCCAGCGGCTGGGAGCGTACCGGTGAACGACATCGAGATCTTCAACCAGGACCCCCTCTGGGACGAGGGTGGCGACCTCCCGGGCGCCCTGGAGGCCCTGTTCACGGCCGCCGGCGAGGTGCTGGACCTGGCGCGGCTGCGGGAGCTCACGGGCCTGGGCGACGGCGCCCTCCAGCAGGGCATCGAGAAATTGCAGGAGCGACTGAGCGGCTCCAGCGGCCTGCGCCTCCTGGAGGTCGGCGGCGGCTGGCGCATGGCCACCAGCCCGCTCTACAAGGAGATGGTCGCCCGGCTGGTGACCACCACCCGCAGCGGCAAGCTCACGCCGGCGCTGATCGAGGCCCTGGCCATCATCGCCTACCGCCAGCCCGTCACCATCACGGAGCTGAACGCCATCCGCGGCGTCACCAGCAGCGCCAACCAGGTGAAGAGCCTCCTGGAGCGCCAGCTCATCATCCCCGCCGGCCGCAAGCCCGTGGTGGGCCGGCCCATGACCTACGCCACCACCCAGGCCTTCCTGCTGCACTTCGGCCTGAAGAGCCTCCATGACCTTCCGCGGCTGGACGACTTCGGCGAAGGCCGCCTGGAGGCCCAGGCCCTGGCCGCGCTCGAGCCGCCCCTGCCCGAGGACGGGCTCTTCGGCGATGGCGCTCTGGAGACGATCGAGGACCTGCCCGACGAAGGGGCCGAAGCATGAGCCAGCCCACCACCCTCAGCCTCCAGGGGCAGCCGGAGAAACCCAAGGCCGAGAGCCCCACGGGCTTCTTCCTCCAGTCCTGGCAGAAGGGCTGCCTGCTGATCGCGCTCCTCGGCGTCCTCTACCTGCGCATCTGGCGCCGCAAGCGGGCCCACATCCAGGTGTGCAGCCACTGCGGAAAGAAGAATCCCCCGCACCAGAGCAACTGCCAGAAGTGCGCCGCCCCGCTGATGCGGATCCATGAGTAGCCATCAGCTGTCAGCCATCAGTGACTGAGAGCTGACAGCTGATGGCTGACAGCTAAAACTCGATGTCGATGGACTCTTCGGCGAGATCGTTCTCTTCGCCCAGCACCTCGCAGGCGGCGCCGTACATCTGGAGGACCGCGGTCTTGCGGTTGCTCAGGCTGGTGAGCAGCTCCTTCACCCGCTGCACTTCGGAGGCGATGGTGTTGTTGATCTGGGACACCTCGGAGCGGCAGCGCTCGCGGGTGGTCTCGTAGAAGGCCTTCTGATCCTGGCTCAGATCCATGGGTGCTCCCTGGGGCGACGAAACTGTTCGTAAAGAGTGATCTTATCCAGATCGCCGGTTCAGGACCACCGGGTCATGACCACCGGGCGATGGCCAGCAGGGCCACGAGGGCCGCCGCGAGGCCGAGGATCACGGGCAGCAGCCAGCGGGGCCGGTGCGGGATGTCCCCGATCGGCTCGATGGGCTCCAGCGGCGCCAGACTGAGTTCAGGGGTCTCGCTGGGCACGGGAACCTTCCGGATGGCCGTGTCCGCCTGGAGCGCCAGGTTGCGATGGGTCCCGCTCGTGAAGCCCGCGGGCGGCGGGAACCGGGAGGCGATCAGGTGCTCGAGGTTCTCGGGGGTCCCGTTGAGCAGGGCCTGCATGTACTCGGCCACATCGTGCTCGGTGATGGGCGGGCCCAGCCGCTGGAGGTAGTCGCGCAGGTCGCGTTCCATGAAGCGCGCCGAGGGGTAGCGGTGGTCCACGCCCTTCTGGAGCGCCCGGCTCACGATGGCCGCCATCTCCTTCGAGACCTTCGGGTTCAGCGTGAGCAGGTCCGACACCCGGCCGAGGCGCACCTTCTCGAGCACGCCGAGTTCCGAATCCGCCTGGAAGCAGCGCTCGCCCGTGAGCAGCTCGAACAGCACCAGGCCGAGGGAGTACAGGTCCGAGCGGTTGTCCAGGGGCTGGCCCGTGGCCTGTTCCGGGCTCATGTAGAGCAGCTTCCCCTTGAGCGCGCCGGCCACGGTATGGCTGGCCTTGCTGGCGGCCTTGGCGATGCCGAAGTCCACGAGCTTGACGGCGCCCTCGGTGGAGAGGATCACGTTCTGGGGGCTGATGTCACGGTGGACCAGCTTGAGCTCCCGGTCATCGAAGCCCCGCTTGCGATGGGCGTAGTCCAGGGCCGCGGCCACCTTCATCACCACAAAGGCCGCCACCTGCTCCGGGAAGGGCAGGCCGTATTCCCGCACCTTCCGCAGCAGCGTGCGGAGATCCCGGCCGTTCACGTACTCCATGGCGATGTAGTACGAGTTGCCGGCCTTCCCCAGGTCGAAGATCTGCACGATGTTCGGATGGGTCAGCTGGGCCGCCAGCTTGGCCTCGTCGATGAACATGGTGACGAAGTCCTCGTTGTCGCTGAAGTGCGGCAGGATCCGCTTGATGGCCACGATCTTCTGGAAGCCCTGCACGCCGCGCTGCTGGGCCTTGAACAGCTCGGCCATGCCGCCGATGGCGATCTTCTCCAGCAGGAAGTAGTTTCCGTACTCCTCGAGGATGTCCGGCGCCCCGGGGGTCGCGGGCTTCGCCTCCGGCGCCGGGGGGCCCGCGGGGGAGCCCGCCGGGCCGCCGGACCAGGCGAAGGGGTCGTGGACCCCCGAGATGCCGCTGAGGGTGAAATCCGAGGGTCCCAGGGACTCGATCGGGAGCGAGGCGATGGACGGGGTCGGGGCGGAAGCCGAGGCCAGGGCCGGAACCACGCGCACCAGGTTCCTGATGGGAGCGGGCTCCGGAAGTGCCTCCACCTCTTCGATCACGCGGCCGAAGATGTCCGAGGCGCTCAGGGGAGGCTGGGCCGCCGCCGGTCCGGCCGAGGCCGCCGCGGGCTCCCCGGCCCCCTCCAGGTCCGCCAGGAGGTCCCCGAAGATGTCCTGGGTGCTGAGCTTGGCCTGGCCGGGGCGGTAGCGACGGAGGATGGCGGCGATCTCCCCATCGGGCCGGGTCCGTTCCAGGTACTCCTGCACGCCGGCTCCGGCCTCCTCCCCGCGGTCGGGGCCTTCGGTCACCACCAGCACCGGCAACCGGGGATTCCGCTGCCGGAGCTGCCGGACCAGGTCGCTGTCCGCGCCGCCGGGGGCGGCCGAATCCAGGAGCAGCAGGTCGGGATCCAGGCTCTCCCGCAGGAAGGCCTCGGTCCCATCGTGGCGCAGCCACCGGATCTCCCAGCCGTCGCCTTCCATGGCAGACACCAGGCCGGGAGTCCGTAGGGACTCGCCGTCCACGATGAGCAGGAGGGGGCGTGGCATGGGCATCCGGAAGAAGCAGTGAGGGTTCAGGGTAGCTGGAGGCTTTCCTCCTCGCCATAACCCCAGTGTTGAGGTAGACTTTTCGTTCGGTCCGGTCCTGCCCCGCAGGTCCCTCTGAAATCCACGGGAAAGGAGGTGCATCCATATGCCTTTGGTCAAGGTCAAAGAAGACGAAACTTTCGAGTTCGCCCTTCGCCGCTTCAAGCGGAAGTGCGAGAAGTCCGGCATTCTCAGCGAGCTGAAGAAGCGCCAGCACTACGAGAAGCCCAGCACCAAGCGCAAGCGCAAGATGCTCGCCGCCCGTAAGAAGACCCTGAAGCGCCTCGCTCAGGAACGGCGCATGATCGGTTGATCCTGCCTTCGTGCAAAGCAGCGCTTTGCACGCAAAGGGCCCGCAGAAGCGGGCCCTTTTTGTTTTACTGAAGACGAGGATTGAAGACTGCGCCCCATGAACCCTGAACTCCATGCTCTCGAATTCCCCGATGCGGTGCGCCTGATCCAGTCGGGGGCCCGCACGGCGCCGGCGCGCGTGGCCCTGGGCGCCATGCAGCCCTCGGACGGATTGGCGGGACTGCGGCGGCTGCACCAGCTGGAGCTGCAGGACCTCTGGGCCCAGTCGCCGGATCTCCTGCCGGTGCTGCCCATGGACGAGGCCCTGGACGAGCTGCTGAACCCGGCGGGCTGGCTGCTGCCGGAGCACTGGCGGCAGCTGCGGGATGGGCTGAAGGCCATGGCCCGCCTGCTGCAGAGCCTGGCCGCCCTGCCCTGGCCTGAGGCCCGCCCGGCGCCTGCGGGCACGCACCTGGGCATCGACCGGCTTCAGGTGACGGCGGCCCTGCTGCCGGACCCCGCGCCCATCGCGGAGCGCCTGGCGAAGAGCTTCGACGCCGACGGCCGGCTGGATCCCCTGCGCATTCCGGCCCTGGCCAGCCTCCACCGGCACCGCCAGGACGCCTTCCAGGCCGTGCAGGCCAAGCTCCAGAAGCTCCTGCGGGCCACGCCGGACGCCTTCAACGAGGCCATGGTCGTGGAGCGCAACGGGCGCTTCTGCCTGCCCGTGCGCCAGGAGCGGCGCGGCCTCATGCCCGGCCTGGTGCTGGACCGCAGCGGCAGCGGTGCCACCGTCTTCATCGAGCCCATGGAGGCCGTGCCCCTCAACAACGCCTTCGTGGAGGCCGACCGCGACTACGCCCAGGCCGTGCAGGCCTTCCTGCGGGACCTGCTGGCGGACCTGCGGGCCCGGCGCGAGGACTTCGCCCGCTGGCGGGACCTCCAGGCCCAGGCGGACCAGGGGCTCGCCCTCCTGCGCTGGGCCGCCCTCTGCGACGGCCGTCTGCCGGAGGTGGAAACCGATCCCAAGCAGGGCCGTCTCTGCCTCCTGGAGGCCCGCCATCCCATGCTGCTGCCCGCCGTGCGGGAGGCCATGGGCCTGGATCCGCTGCCCCACCCCGTGGTGCCCCTGAACCTGGTGCTGGAGGCGGAGAAGCCGGGCCTGGTCATTTCCGGCTCGAACACCGGCGGCAAGACTGTGGTGCTGAAGACCGTGGGCCTGCTCTCGGTGCTGGCGGCCTGCGGCTGCGCCGTGCCGGCGAAGGAGGGCTCCAGCTTCCCCGCCCTGCCCAGCCTCCACGCGGACATCGGCGACCACCAGACCATCACGGGAAGCCTCTCGACCTTCAGCAGCCATGTGCTGCATCTGAAGAAGATCCTGGAAAACGTCCATGACGGCGGCCTGGTGCTGCTGGACGAGCTGGGCACGGGCACGGATCCCAAGGAGGGCGCGGCCCTGGGCATCGCCATGCTCCAGACCCTGTCCCGCCGCCGCTGCTGGATCCTCTGTTCGACGCACCTGGGCGAGATCAGCCAGTGGGCCCTGCGCCACACGCGCTTCCAGAACGCCTCCGTGCAGTTCGACGAGGACCGCCTGGCCCCCACCTACCGCCTGCTGGTGGGCCAGCCGGGCCAGAGCCGCGCCCTCACCATCGCCGCCAAGCTGGGCCTGCCCAAGGCTGTGCTCGACCACGCCGACAAGGTGCTGGGCCAGCGGGAGCAGGACTGGCGCGACTTCCTGCGGGAGCTGGAGGCCGAGCGCACGCGCCTGCTGGAGGAGGCCGAGACCCTGCGCCGCCAGACGGTGGCCGCCGAGAAGGACCGGGAGATCCTCCGCCAACGGGAGGAGAAGCTGCGGTCCGAGCGGGAGGCCTTCCAGAAGGAATCGAAGGAGAAGCTGGCCCGGGTGCTGGACTTCCTCGACCACGAGGGCAAGCGTCTGGTGAAGGAACTGAAGGAGCGCCAGAAGGCGGCCGACGTGAACGCCGACCGCCTGGGCACCGAGGCCCACGAGCGGGTGAAGCAGCTCGCCCGCCTGGCGGAGGCAGAGCTGGCGCCCCGTGGGGCCAAGCCCAAGCCGGCGACGCCCCTGGAGGTCCGGGAGGGGGGCTACGCCCGCCACCGAGGTCTGGGCGTCGAGGGCAAGGTCGTTTCCCTCAAGGGTGACCGGGCCACGCTGGAGACGCCTC
This sequence comes from Geothrix edaphica, assembly GCF_030268045.1. Taxonomy (NCBI): domain Bacteria; kingdom Pseudomonadati; phylum Acidobacteriota; class Holophagae; order Holophagales; family Holophagaceae; genus Geothrix; species Geothrix edaphica. The sequence continues at coordinate 649,849 of NZ_BSDC01000001.1, read as the reverse complement.
AGGGCCGCCGCCTGGAGTGCCGCCTGGGTGAGCTGGAGCCCATCGGCGCCCGGGAGGCGGCGCCGAAACCCACTGGCAGGGTGCGAGTGCGGGCCGAAGTCCAGGAGATCGACTCCGAGATCAACCTCATCGGCCGGGCCAGCGACGACGTGGACAGTGAGATCTACCGCTTCGTGGAGGAAGCCCTCGCCGCGGGCCGGCGCATCATCCGCATCGTCCACGGCCACGGCACCGGCCGGCTGAAGGCGGCGGTCCGCGAGGCCCTGCGCGGCCACCCCGGCATCGCCCGGGTGGAGGATGCCCCCCAGAACCAGGGCGGCGCCGGGGCCACCGTCATCACCCTGAAGTGACGGCCCGCCGCAAGAAGAAGGCCCCGCGGATGCGGGGCCTTCTTCTTGCCAGCTGCGGCGATCAGAACTTGGCGCGGACGCCGAGCTGGACCTCGCGGGTGCTGCGGTCGGGCAGGTTGATGAATCCGAAATCGGACACGGGGACGAACCCGACGGTGGCGTTGCCCTGGGTGCCGGTGGTCAGCGTGGTGCGCTGGTTGGCCCAGTTCGGCAGGTTGAAGATGTCCAGGAAGGCCTGGATCTCGAAGCGGCGGGCGATCTTGAAGTCCCGGCTCAGGCGGAGGTCCAGGCTGCGGAGCGAGGGCTGCCGGAACTGGTTGCGCTCCGTGTTCGGGCTGTAGTCGTTGGTGGCGCCATCCCCGTTCAGGTCGCCGGAGTAGGAGACGCCCGTGATCGTGCGGCCGGTATTGAAGGAGCTGTAGGGACGACCGGAGGTGTAGCTGAAGTTCACGGCACCCTGGATGCCGAAGTAGACGGGGAAGTAGCCCGCGAAGACCACCCGCCAGCGGCGGTCATTGTCGCTGTAGGCATAGGTGGCCAGGGGATCCGCCGGGTTGTTGACGTTCGATTCCGAGCTGGCGCTGGCGGTGGTGCGCTCGTTGGAGTTGTTGTCCCGGGCCTTGGACCAGGTCAGGTTGGAGGTGAAGCCCCAGCCCGACTCGGCCCGCTTGGACAGCGTGAGGATCAGGGCCTGGTATTTGCCTTCCCCATCATTCCGGCTGAGGAACACGTCGCCGAACCCGGTGAAATCCAGGAGCCGGCCGGCCACCACGGCCTTGGCAGGGCGGGCGCCACCGAAGAGGTTGGTGGTGAGGGGATAGCCGTCGTTGTAATACGAACCGGCGGGAGCCCCGATCTGGTTCAGGTTGATGTTCACGAAGTACTGGAGGTTCTCGAACTTCGCGTACACCGCCTGGAAGCCCACGGTATAGCCGTTGTCGTAGGCGTGCTCGATGCCCAGAGCCGCGCGCTTGGCCACGGACAGGTCGTTCCGCGGGTCCCAGACCTGCCCCTGCTTGGAGTTGGTGTTGCCCACCGTGGCCAGCAGTGTGGGATCCAGCCGAGTGAGGGTGGTCCCGGACACGCGGTTGGCGTAGGAGAGGAGGCCGGTGTTGAACTGGGCGTTGGTGGACGCGCCGTTGGAGATCCGGTAGGTCGAGGTGGTGTTCCCGTTGCTGTTCATGGTGTTGGACACGGTGAGGCTTGGGTTGGGGCTGGAGAACCAGCCGTAGCCGCCTCGGATGAGGGTCTTGCCATTGCCCTTCAGGTCGTAGGTGAACCCGAAGCGGGGATCGTAGGCCGACGCGTCATTGGCCTGGTCCAGGCCGGCGAACTGGGTGTTGGGGCGCGGGTTGTCCGGCTGGTCCTCGCGGGTGGCCCGGAGGCCGAGGCTGAGGAGCAGCCTGCGGTCCAGCAGGCCCTGGTACTGGCCCTGAACATAGCCCGCGTAGAGCTTGGACTTGTAGGAGATGGCCCCGCCGTAGTTGCTGAAGGCCCCCTGGTAGACCAGCGTGTCGCCGGTGCCCACAGTGCCCGTGGCCCAGCGGCTGGCCGTGGCGTAGTTCCCGAACTGGAAGGAGCCGTTCTGGTAGCGGAAGAAGGTGTTCTTGAAGTCGAAGAACTGAAGGTCCACGCCTCCCTTCACCGTCCAGTCGCCCTGGCTCCAGGTGAGGTTGTCGATGACCTGCCAGCTGTACTCGTCCAGGCCGTTGGGGAGGAAGTTGTTCTGGCCCGCCGTAAAGCCGCTGTTCACCTGGAACTCCGGGGCGGCGGTGGTGTTGGCGTAGCGGGGGCGGCGCTCGATGGCGCGCTGGATGCGGGCCTCGTTCACCAGGTTCGCGCCGAGAATGCTGTTCAGCTCGGCCACCCAGGAGAGGCCGCTGTTCTTCTCCAACCCCTGCTGGGTCTGGCCCGTGGTGGGGGCGAAGCTGCTGGTGAAGGAGGTGGTGCCGTTCTCAGACTTCCAGTCCTGGGCGTTCACGCGCAGGGTGGCCCGGTGGTTCTCGTTGATGGTCCAGTCCAAGCGGCCGAAGTAGACGGTGTTGGTGCGGTCGTTCGTATAGCTGCGGCCGCCCTCCTGGGCCAGGGTGCGCCCGTCATTCCCCATCACCAGGCCGCCGAAGGTGCCGATGAAGGTGTTGAAGGCCGCCAGGTTGGTGGAGGCGCTGGTGCCGATGGCGAAGTCCGGCGTCATGTCCTCTTTGTACTTGTAGGTCTCGACGCCCACGAAGAAGTGCAGCTTGTCCTTGATGATCGGGCCGCCCACGTTCACGTTGAACTGGGTCTGGGTGAAGTTCTTCGTCAGGGCCTTGTTCGTGTTGGTGGTCCCGCGCGGATCGTAGGGCACGGGCCGGATCTTCGCCACCAGTGACTTCGGCCGCACCTGCAGGAGCGCGGATCCGGAGAACTCATTGGTGCCGGTCTTGGACACGGCGTTGATCACCGCGCCCGCCGCGTTCCCGTACTGGGCATCGAAGGCGTTGGTGATGATCTGGAGTTCCTTGATGGTGTCGGCGCCGAAGGCGAAGGGGATGCGGGTGGAGCCGCGCTGCTCGCCGAAGAAGTTCGACTGGTACGAAGCGCCGTCAATGGTCAGGTTGTTCTGGATGCCGCGGGCGCCCTCCATGGACACGCGGTTGTTGTCGGAGTCGTAGACCGAGCCGGGCGTGAGCTGCACCAGGGCCGTGAAGTCGCGGCCGCCCGCCAAGGGGAGCGCCTCCACCAGCTTGCTGTCCACGGCGGTGACGCTGTTCACCTGGGTGGTGTCCAGGGTCTGGGACGAGGCGACGATCTCCACCATGGCCGAGGCCTCGGCCACATCCAGGCTGAAGTTCGCGATGGTGTTCTGGCCCAGGGACACCTGGACACCGGTGTCCTTCAGGGTGCGCATGCCGGAGGCGGCCACCGTGAGCTCATAGTTCCCCACGGGCAGCAGGCCGATCTGGTACTCGCCCAGGGAATTGGTCGTGGCGGTGCGGACCAGGCCCGTCTCCCGGTTCCGCAGGGAGAGACTGGCGCCGGGCACCGCCTGGCCGGCCTTGTTCTTGACCACGCCGCGCACCGCGCCCGCGGTGGAGGAGGTCTGGGCCGAGGCGATCGTGGCACAGGCGAGGGCAGTCAGCGTGAGGGTGGTCCAGCGTCGGTTCATCGTCGCTCCTGGGCCAGGGGTCTGGCCGTCGGTGGATGGAGGATCCCGGTTCTTCCGGTTATCCGTGGCAGGGGAGAGTCCAAGGATCTCCGATCCTGGCCAAACGGCTCAAGTGCCTTTTTCACCCGGAAAATTCCCGGAAATTCCCGACGGCCGTCACCCGGCCGTCACAGGCGGAGCCCAGGTCAGGCCAAGTTCCGGGATTTCAGGAAGGTCACGAAGCCGAAGTCCCCATCGCTGATGTGGTGCTTCAACCAGCCTTCCATGAAGGTCGGGATCATCAGCGCCAGGGTGTGGTGGCTCTCCCGAAACTTGTTGTGCAGCTCATGGAGGCTGGTGAGCATGGAGGCGTGCTCGGCCACGTGCTGGGTCAGGTCCGGGTACCCGAACCGCGCCATGAAGGCTTCCTCGGTGGCGAAGTGGCGCTCGGAATGGCTGACCAGCGTGGCCAGGAGGGTCTCGATCTCCGTCCGGTCCGCCCCGGACTGGACGGAACTCCTGAGGCGATCGACGGTGGCGAAAAGTTCCTGGTGCTGTTCGTCGATGATCTGGATGCCCGTGTTGTAGCGGGTGTTCCAAACGACTTCCATGGTCCGGGTCCTTTTCGTGGCGAACAGCAGTGGGATCCGGTCAGGGGCCGACAGGCGCTCGACTCGGATCTTCAAACGGGGGGACTGACAGCCGAATGTAGACTTCCGCGGACATCCATTCAAGGAGATTGTGGTCAATTAATCGTGGAAGTTGGTACCGGTGGTCGGACTCGAACCGACACTCCTTTAGGGGGAAACGGATTTTGAGTCCGTCGCGTCTGCCATTTCGCCACACCGGCCAGGAGGGCCAGAATATCGCGGCCATGCGGGTTTTCATAGGCTTGTGAGGGGGATCCTCCGGCCTGCACCGAAGGCCTTGGGGCTCACCTTGAACGCGAAGGGCAGCTGCCGCCGCTTGAATTCCGAGCGGCGCAGGAGACCCAGGATGCGGGGGAGCGAGGTCCGGGCCTGATCCAGGGCGGCCCCTTCCAGCACCAGCGCCAGGTCGTCCCCGAGCCCCTCCTCGGGGCGCTGGGCCTCCAGGGCTGCGCCCAGGATGGCGTCCAGCTGGGCGTAGGGCAGGAGACTGGCCTCATCTGTCTGGCCCGGTCGCAGCTCCGCCGTGGGGGGGCGCTCCACCACGCCCCGGGGCACGGCATCCCCCAGCTCCCGCGCCACGGCATAGACCCGGGCCTTGAGGCAGTCCCCCAGGGGGGCGAAGGCGCCGATGCCATCGCCGTAGAGCGTGAAGTAGCCGGTGGCGGCTTCGCTCTTGTTCCCCGTGTTCAGCACGGCCACGCGGCTGGTGCCGAGGCGGTGGTGGATCTCCGGCTCCGAGGTCAGCGCCATGAGCAGGCTGCCGCGGCACCGGCTCTGCAGGTTCTCGTCCGTGAGGCCGAAGGCGCGGTCCGGCAGGGCCTGCTCCAGGGCCGCGGTGAACCCGGCGAAAGGCGCATCGACGTTGATGTCCAGGAAGCCCAGGCCGAGCTGCCGGGCCTGCTGCTCCGCCAGGGCGGAACTCTCCCCGCTGCTGAACCGCGTGGGGAGGGCCACGCCCAGCACCCGGCCGGGGCCGAGGGCCTCCACGGCGAGGGCCGCGGCCACGGCGCTGTCGATGCCGCCGGAGAGTCCCAGCACCAGCGCCTCGAGCCCCTGCTTGGCCAGGTTGTCGCGGATCCCCATCACCAGCGCGGTCCGCAGCCAGGAAGCCTCCGCCACGGTGCGCCAGGCCTCGCCGGGCTGGCTGGTATCCACCAGGTGTGGCCCCTCGTGGAACGGTTCGCAACCCTGCCAGCGGCCGTCCGGGAGCGCCAGGCCCGAGCCGCCGTCGAAGAGCAGCCAGCTCTCGGCCCCCACCCGGCTGGCGTAGGCGATGGGGACCCCGTGTTTCTGGGCCAGGCCCGGCAGCAGGCGCTGCCGCTGGGCATCCTTCGAGGGGATGGCCCAGGGGGCGCTGCGACCCGGCGGCAGGTAGCTCCCCAGCCCGCTGGGGCTGGCGCTGCCGTTGAGGATCAGCGTGGCCCCCGCCGCGGCCAGGTCCGCGATGGGATCCACCCCGTAGCCCACGGGGGCATTCCCCAGCTGGGGATCCGCCCAGAGGTCTTCGCAGATGGAGAGGCCGATGCGGTGCCCCCGGAAGGCCACCAGCGGCTGGGGCGAGGGATCCGGCTCGAAATAGCGGTGTTCGTCGAAGATGTCGTAGCTGGGCAGCACGCGCTTGTGCGCGCAGTGGCGGAGGGCCCCGCCCTCGCACCACCACAGCTCGTTCCAGAGGCGTCCGGAGGGTGCCGGGCGGGCGGTCCCGAAGAGCAGCGGCACGGGCCCGGACAGCGCCGCCAGCCGGTGGGATTCCCGCTCGATGCGCCGCCGGAGGCCCGTCTCCCAGAGGCGATCCTCCGCCAGGTAGCCCGGAATGGCCAGCTCGGGCGCCAGGACCAGCTCCGCGCCCCGGGTCACCGCCTCGGCGTAGGCCGCCTCCAGGGCCCGGCCGTTGCCCTCGGGGTCGCCGAGGCGGGCGTTGAGCTGAAGGAGCGCGATCTTCATGACATCAAGTTACCAGCGTCCTACCAGCGGATCTCCGCACAGGTGCCGCCCTCGGGACGGGGCACCAGGCGCAGATCGGCCCCCTGGGCATTCAGCCACTTCAGGGCCAGGGGAAGCCCCAGGCCCGTGCCGTCCGGCCGGCCGCTTTCGAAGGGCCGGAGCATGCGGATGGCCGTGTCCTCCGACAGCCCGGGCCCATCGTCGAGGATGTCGATCCGCCCGGGGGCGACCCGCAGCAGGATCCGGCCCCCGAGCGGCGTGGCCTGGCAGGCGTTCTCCAGCAGGTTCACCAGGGCCTGGTGGAGCAGCAGCGGGTCGCCCGTGGCCCCGCCCTCCCCTTCCACCGCCAGCTGGCGACCCTGGCTCATGGGCCGGCGCTTCAGCTCCACCAGGGCCTGGGCGGCGGCCTCCTCGAGGCGGAGCGGCTCCGCCACCGGATCCAGCGGCTTCGCCCACTGGAGAAAGCGCTGGACCATCCGCTCCAGATCCTCGGTCTCCTCCAGCAGGTCCTCCGCGGCCTCCCCATGGCCAGCCCGCTTCAGCATCTGCCCCCGGCCCTTGAGCACCGCCAGGCCGTTCTTGAGCTGGTGGGCCACGCCCGCCGTCATCTCGCCCAGGTCCGCGAAGCGTTCCCGCAGCTGGCGACGATGCTCCTCGGCCTCGGCCTCGGTGACATCCTCGAACTGCACCAGCGCGCCGATGCGGTCCGGAGCCTCGATGCGCTGGAGCCGCCAGCGGCGGCCCCCGGCGGCGCAGCGCCAGGCGGGCCCGGGTTCCCGGCCCAGGGCCTCCCGCAACCAGGGGAAGGGCTCCAGCACGAAGGCCGCCTCCAGGCCCACGACGCCGGGCCGGACGCCCAGCAGCTCGCAGCCGCGCCGGTTCAGGGCCGCCAGGCGCTGCCGCTGGTCCACCCAGAGCACGCCCGTGGGCAGCGCATCCAGCAGCCGCTCATGGACCGTGCGCAGCTCGCCCAGGGAGTTGGCCAGCTCGCCCCGCTCCCGGAGGCTGCCGGACACGGCCGAGAGCAGGAGCGCCTCGGGGTCCGCCTTGGCGCGGCGGTGGATCCGCGCCCAGCGCGCGAGGACCACGGCCACGCCGCCGATCGCCACGCCGGCCGGGAGGGCCATCGCCAGCCACACGAGGGTACGGGACAGCGGTTCCATCACCCCAGGGTATGCTCTTTCCATGGACAGGCAGCCCATCTACGTGGTGTCGGGAGGTTCCGGCGAGACCGCCCAGCGCATGGTCCAGGCGGCCCTGACCCAGTTTGCCAAGGGCGAGAGCTCCGCCCTGGTGCGCCGGTTCCAGAACGTCCGGTCCAAGGAGGACATGGACCGGGTGCTCCAGATGGCCGCGGACAAGCGCGCCGTCATCATCCACACCACCGTCTCCCGGGAGATGCGCTTCTACCTGGCGGACCGCTGCGCGGAGCTGCGGCTCACCCAGGTGGACCTCTTCGGCAACCTGCTGGACACCCTGGCCCTCTACCTGCGGGAGCGCCCCGAGGAGCGCCCCGGCAGCTTCCATGCGGTGGGCGACAAGTACTTCCGCCGCATCGAGGCCATCGAGTTCGCCCTGAAATTCGATGACGGCATCGACATGGGAGGCCTGCCCGACGCGGACATCGTGCTGGTGGGCATCAGCCGCACCAGCAAGACCCCCCTCTCCATGTATCTCGCCATGGAAGGCTACAAGGTGCTGAACGTGCCCCTCGTGCCCGGCGTCCCTCCGCCTCCCGAGCTCGACACCATCCCCCAGGGCCGCATCGTGGGCCTCACCATCCAGCCGGACCGGCTCCAGGAGATCCGCGCCTACCGCCTGAAGCGCCTGGGCGCCACCGGCAGCGCCGACAGCTACAGCGACCTGGGCCGCATCCTCGATGAGCTCGTCTATGCCGACGAAGTCTTCAAGCAGCACCGCCGCTGGCCCGTCCTCGACGTCACCGGCCGCAGCATCGAAGAGACCGCGGGCCTGGTGCTGGACCGGGTGTTCGGCAAGGAGCGGGCGGTCTGAACCGTCGAACGCTGAAAGTCCCTCCTGGTGCCTCAGGACACGCCCGGGGGAAGGGGCCGGCGCACAGGGGGCTTGGAAAACCGGGGAACATCCCGGGAGGTTGAAGGCGGGTAGGTCCCGGGCCTGAACTCGTAGCGGTAGATGAGCTGCCCGTCGGGGAGATCCTTCATCCGTGCGGGATCCGCCAAGGCCAGTTCCTCCCGGACCTTGGCCTGGAAGGCGAAGGCTCCCTCCCTGGTCTTGCCGATGAAGTGAAAGTGCTGCGGATCCCCCGTCTCCTTGTATCTCCCCTTGCTCGCGGTCTCCAGGGCCAGGAACAGCGCGCTGGCCACCCAAGGCTCAAGCGCGTCCCCACAGCGGCTCCAGGCGAGGATGGGCACCACGATGTCGATGTCGTAGATGTCCTCCAGCGGCCGGATGCGGAGCTCCCCGTAGTTCGGAGCCATGCCTGGGACCAACCGGTAGCGGGCCTTCCGATCGGCCCCGGGCAGCTGCTGGACCACCTGCTGCAGGCTGGGGGAATGCGCCAGCGCCCATTGGAACGCCCCGAGGATGATGGGGTCTGAGCCGGGGAGGAGCGGCAGTTCCGCGGCGGGCTGCACGGCCTGGGGCGGTGGGAGGGGAGGATGGGTCGGCATGGAGGAGGATCTCGCCAGATCAGTCGTGTCGTAGGGAGATGGGGCGTCCCAGGCGTTGAATCCTATAGCTCATCCTCCAGCCGCTGCACGAGGGTCCTGAGGATCTTGATCCGCCCGAAGTGCTTGTCCTCGCTCTCGACGAGGGTCCAGGGGGCGATCTCGGTGCTAGTGCGGTCCAGCATATCGCAGGTGGCGGCCTCGTAGGCGGGCCACTTCTCGCGGTTGCGCCAGTCCTCCTCGGTGATCTTGAACCGCTTGAACGGGGTGGTCTCCCGTTCCTCGAAGCGGCGCAGCTGCTCCTCCTGGCTGATGGACAGCCAGAACTTCAGCAGGAGGCTGCGGTTCCGCACCACCTGGTCCTCGAAGTCGTTGATCTCGCTGTAGGCCCGCCGCCAGTCGGCCTCGGAGCAGAAGCCCTCCACGCGCTCCACCAGCACCCGGCCGTACCAGCTGCGGTCGTAGATGGCCACCTCGCCCCGGCGCGGCAGGTTCCGCCAGAAGCGCCAGAGGTACGGCTGGGCCCGCTCCTCCTCCGTGGGCGCGGCCGTGGGGTGGATGTGGTACCGGCGGGCGTCCAGGGCCTGGGTGATGCGCCGGATGCCTCCGCCCTTCCCTGCGGCGTCCACCCCCTCGAACACCAGCACCACGGCATGCTTCCGGAAGTTCCGGTGCCGGGTGAGCAGGTTCAGCTTCCCCTGGAGGATGAGCAGCTCCTCCTCGTAGTCTTTCTTGTCCATGCGTTTGGACAGGTCCAGGGCCTTGAGGATGTTCACGCCATCCAGGGTGGGTGCCGGCGGCTGGGAGGGCGGCGGGGGGACCACCGGCGCGGGATGATCCAGCCGGGCCCGCAGGCGCTCCAGCAGGATCCTGCCCACCGTGAGCCGCTGGTAGCGGGGATCCGTGGCCTCCACCACGATCCAGGGGGCGTCCCCCGTGCTGGTGGCGCGCAGGGCCCGCTCGGCCACCTGCCGGAAGGTGTCGTACATCTCGAAGTGCTTCCAGTCCCGGGGCGTCACCCGCCAGCTCGTCTTCGGATCCTTCTCCAGGCTCTTGAGCCGCTTCTTCTGGACGGTCTTGCCAAGGTGCATCCAGAACTTCAGCACCAGGGCCCCTTCGTGGATGAGCATCTGCTCGAAGCGCGCCACCCGGGCCATGTCCTGGTCCAGGTCCGAGGTCTTGATGCGGCCATAGGCCCGCTCGAGGATGGGCCACGTGTACCAGGAGCCATCGAAGATCCCGATCTTCCCCTTGGGGGGCAGCAGGCGCCAGTAGCGCCACATGTAGGGGCGCTCGCGCTCCTCGTCCGAAGGCTCGGCCAGGCCGTGGGTCTGGATGTGCCTGGGATCCATCCACTCGTTGAGCGTGTTCACGGTCTCGCTCTTGCCGGCCCCGTCCACGCCCGCCACCAGGATGACCACGGGGAACTTCGCCGCCGCGAGGTCGTACTGGGCGTCCAGCAGCGCCTCCCGCAGGGGGGGGACCTCCCGGTCCCACACGTCCTTGTCGATCCTGTGGCCGAGCTCCGCGGATTCGAACATGGTTCCTCCGGGGCGGTGCGCCTGATCCTGCGGCTTCGGAGCCACGATAGCCGATTTCCGCCTGGAGGGAGGCCATGGAATGATGAGGCCACCATGATCTCCATCACCGATCCCATCCAGCCCGCCCTGGCCCATGTCAGGCGCATCCTCTTCGAGCCCTTCAGCGCCCGGAAGTGGTTCGTGCTGGGCTTTTCCGTCTTCCTCGCCAATCTGGTGGACGGCGGGTCCTTCAACGTCAACGGCAATCCCTTCGATCATTCCTCCCGCACCACCGCGCCTGACTTCAGTCCAGTGACGGAGTGGGTCTCCACCCACCTGCCGCTGGTGATCGCCCTGGGCGTGGTGCTCTTCATCCTGATCCTCGGCCTCGTGGTGGTGTTCCAGTGGCTGGGCAGCCGGGGCGAGTTCATGTTCCTGGACAACGTCGCCCGGGACCGGGCGGAGATCGTGGAGCCCTGGACCCGGTTCCAGGACCTGGGGAATCGCCTCTTCCGGTTCCGGCTCATGCTGCTGCTCGCCTCGCTGGGCCTCCTCATCGTCTGCGGCGGGCTCGGCGTCCTCATCGCCCTGCCCGACATCCACGCCCGCCATTTCGGGGCCTCCGCCCTCACCGGGACGATCAGCGCCGGAGGCCTCCTGTTCCTCGGATTCCTGGCCATCGCGATCATCGGCCTGCTGCTGCGCGATTTCGTGGTGCCCATCATGTATCGCCGGAACCTCGGCACCACTGAGGCCTGGGCCGTGCTGCGCCGGGAGCTCCTGCCCGGGAACCGCTGGCGCTTCGTCGGGTTCTACCTGATGACCTTCCTGCTGTGGATCCCCGCGCTCATCCTGATCCTGGCCGGCTGCTGCCTCACCTGCTGCGTGGCCATCCTGCCCTACCTCAGCTCCGTGGCCTTCCTGCCCATCTTCGTGTTCTTCCGCTGCTACTCCCTGGGCTTCCTGGAGCAGTTCGGCGAGGACTGGCGGATCATCGAGGTCCCCCAGCCCCAGATCAGTACTCGTTCGCCAGATCCCCTGCCCTGACCTGCTTCTCGAAGGGTTGGAACACCGGAGCGCCGGCTCCCTGGGCGATCCACTCGGCCACGCGGATGCCGTCCACGGCAGCGGAGGTGATGCCGCCGGCGAAGCCTGCGCCCTCCCCGCAGGGGTAGAGGCCCGGGTGCGACACGGACTGGCCGTCCTCGCCCCGCAGGAGCTGGATGGGGCTGCTGGTGCGGCTCTCGATGGCCAGCAGGATGGCCTGGCTGCTGGCAAAGCCGTGGATCTTCTGGTCGAAGGTGGGCAGGGCTCCCGCCAGCTGCTCCCGCACGAAGTCCGGCAGGCAGGTGCGCAGGTCCGCCGCCACGGCGAAGGGCCTGAAGCTGGTGCGGGGCAGGCGGCCCGTGGCGCGGCCCTTGAGGAAATCCTGCACCGCCATGGCCGGGGCCCCGTAGGTCTCGCCTGCGGCGCGGAAGGCGGCCTGCTCCCACTTCCGCTGGAAGTACATGCCACCGAGGAGGTGGTCGCTGCCGAAGTCCGCGGTGTTCACCTTGGCCACCAGCCCCGAGTTGGCGAAGCCCGAGTCGCGCTTCTCGTTGCTCATGCCGTTCACCACCACGCCGCCCTCCTCGCTGCTGCACTGGATGACCTCGCCGCCGGGGCACATGCAGAAGCTGTAGGCGGCCCGGTTCAGGCCGAAGTTGCAGACCAGCTTGTAGTCCGCGGCGGGCAGCGAGGGATGCCCTGCGCTGGGGCCGTACTGGGACCGGTCGATGAGGTCCTGGGGGTGCTCCACGCGCACGCCCATGGCGAAGGGCTTCTGGCGCATGGCCACGCCGTGGCCATGCAGCATCTCGAAGGTATCCCGGGCGCTGTGGCCCGGCGCCAGCACCAGGGCCTCGCAGGGGAGCTCCTCGCCGCTGGCCAGCACCGCGGCGCGGACGCGGCCCTGGTCATCGAAGCGGACCTCCGCCAGCCTGGCCTTGAAGCGGTACCGGGCGCCGCGAGCCTCGGCCTCCTTGCGGATGAGCACCGTGCAGCGGCGGATGACGTCTGTGCCCACGTGGGGCTTGGCCAGGTAGAGGATCCGCGGGTTCGCGCCGAAGCGCACGAAGGCCTCCAGCACGTAGCGGGTGGCCGGATGGCCGATGCGCGTGGTGAGCTTGCCGTCGCTGAAGGTGCCCGCGCCGCCCTCGCCGAACTGGGCGTTGGCCTCGGGATCCAGCACCGCCTCCTTCCACAGGCCCGCGATGGCCTGCACCCGCTCGCCCATGGCGGGCCCGCGCTCCAGCACGATGGGCTCGATGCCGTAGTCCAGCAGGCGCAGCGCGCAGAAGGTGCCGGCGGGGCCGCTGCCCACGACCACCACTCGGGGTCTGCGCGGTGGCGGCGCCACGGCATAGGGCGCGGCAGGCGGCGCCAGGTCCAGTTTGAGTCCGCCTGGATGGGGGCCCAATTCCAGGGCGCGCTCCGTATCGAAGCTGAGGGCCGTCAGGAAGCGGATGGCGCCCTTGTGGCGGGCGTCCAGACTGCGGCGTTCCAGGGCGACCGCGTGGTAGTCCTTCGGGGCACCGCCCAGGGCGTGGGCCAGGGGCTTCGCGAGGTCCAGCGCCTCCTCCCCCAGGTTCAGCGGCAGGTTGGAGAGCAGGTAGCGCACGGTTGCCTCGGCGGAAGGAGTCCCCGGGACTCAAAGCCAGGTTCAAGGATAGCGCCGGAGCTCCGGGCTTGACCTATATTCAGGCGAGGAGATGCCCATGGCGGGTTCAGATCCCAGGCGGGTGGTGGTCGCGGGCGGCACGGGGCTGGTGGGGCAGCCCCTGGTCCGGTCTCTTCTGGATCAGGGGGCGCAGGTGACGGTCCTGACCCGGAATCCAGCCCGGGCGGGCCTGCCCCCGGGAGCCCGAGCCCATGGCTGGGAGAACCTCGCGGCCCTGCTCGACGGCGCGGACGCGGTCATCAACTTGGCGGGCGAGGGGATCGCGGACCAGCGCTGGAGCCTGGCCCGCAAGGCCGCGATCCGCGACAGCCGGATCCTCGCGACCCGCCGGCTGGTGGAGGCCATGAAAGACTGCCGCCTGCCGCCCCGGGCGCTCGTGAACGCCTCGGCCATCGGCTACTACGGAGCCCGGGACCAGACGCCCGTGGATGAAGCGGACCCGCCGGGGGCCGGGTTCCTGCCCGAGGTCTGCCGGGCCTGGGAGGCGGAAGCCGCCGCGGCCTCGGCGATCGGGGTCCGTGTCGTCCGCATCCGCATCGGCGTGGTGCTGGCCCGGGACGGTGGGGCCCTGCCGAAGATGGCGCTGCCGGTCCGGTTCTGGCTCGGCTGCAAGCTCGGCTCGGGGAGGCAGGGGCTCAGCTGGATCCACCTGGACGATCTGGTCGCCATGTTCCTGGAGGCGGCCCACAACCCCGCCTGGGAGGGGCCCTTCAACGGCACGGCGCCGGCACCGGTCGACAACGAGGCTTTCACCGACCTTCTGGCACGGCGGCTTCACCGCCCCCTGATGCCGGTGCCCGGTGCCATGACTGCCGCCGCCTTGAAGGGGCTCCTGGGCGAGATGGCCGAGGCCCTCCTGCTCCAGGGCGCCTTCGTGCTTCCGACCCGGGCCCAGGCCCTGGGCTTCGGCTTCCAGTTCCCCACGGCCATATCGGCCCTTGAGGACCTGATTTAGCTGCCGGCCGCCAGCTTTCAGAAGCGCTCCAGCCCTCCGAACCGCGCCATGATGCGCCGGTCGCCGCCCTGATCGAAGCGGATGGTGTAGGTCAGGCCCTCGCCCCGGCCCGAGGAAGCCAGCACCGTGCCCGCGCCGAACCGGGCGCTCTTCACCCGCGTTCCCGCCTCAAACGCAGCCGGATCTTTTGCTTCGGCAGGTTCGGAGAACCTGCCGCCATCTGGCTCACCGGACGGCGCCGGCACCTCCTTGACCCGATCGAAGAAGCTGCGGATGCGCTGGAGCTCCGTGGCCACGGAGCCGCCGCCGGCGCCCCGGGTGAAGGAGCTGCCGGGCCGCACACCCTCGCCGGACTGGTAGAGCTCGGTGCCCCAGCGGATGGGCGCCGTCAGGGCCTCGGCGGGCAGCTCCCTCAGGAAGCGGCTGGGCATGGAGAGCATCTCGGTGCCCATGATGCGGCGGCGCCGGGCGGCGCTCAGCGTGAGCCGGCGCTGGGCGCGGGTGATGGCCACGTAGAAGAGGCGGCGCTCCTCCTCCAGGCCCTCCGGCGTCTCGCGGGCGTTGCGGTTGGGGAAGACATCCTCCTCCATGCCGATGACGAAGACGAAGGGGAACTCCAGGCCCTTGGCGCAGTGGATGGTCATGAGGCTGAGGTGGGCGGATTCCTCCACCTGGTCGGCGTCCGCGGCGAGCGTGATGCGGTCCAGGAACTCCGACAGGCGCAGGCCCAGGGACTCGGATTCCGCGGCGGCGCTGAGGAACTCCTCCAGGTTGCGGATGCGGCCCTCGGCCTCCAGCGTGGCCTCGTCCTCCAGGCTCTGGAGGTAGCCGCTCTCCTGGAGCACCCACTTCACCAGGCCCGAGAGCCCCTGGCCCTCCCGCTCGGCGGCGGCCCGGTGGAAGAGCTCGAGGAACTTGCCCATCTCCCGCTGGGCCCGGCCTTTCAGCTCGCCCGCTCGCAGCAGGATGGCCAGCCCTTCGAGGGGCGTGCCGCCTTCGGGAATGGCCCCCTCGATCTTCCCCAGCGTGGTGGGTCCCACGCCCCGGGTGGGCGCGTTCACGCAGCGGCGGAAGCTCACCAGGTCGAAGGGGTTCGAGATGAGGCGCAGGTACGAGATCAGGTCCTTCACTTCCTGGCGCTCGTAGAACTTCACGCCGCCCACCAGCCGGTAGGGCAGGTTCTGGGCGCGCAGGGCCTCTTCCATCTGCCGGGACTGCCAGTTGGCGCGGTAGAGCACGGCCACCTTGGCTTCGGGCTCACGGTAGCGCAGCTCCTGGATGCGCTGCACCACCCACTCCGCCTCCAGGCGCCCCTCGTCCGCCAGCTTGAAGGTGATGGTCTCGCCGTCGCCCAGGTCGGTCTTCAGCGCGCCCTTGCCCTCCACGCGCTGGGAGTTGTTGGCGATCACCTCCGAGGCCGCGTCCAGGATCTTCTTTGTCGAGCGGTAGTTCTGCAGCAGCTCGATGCGCACGGCCTCCGGGAAGTCCTGCTGGAAGTCGAGGATGTTGCGGATGTCCGCGCCTCTCCACCCATAGATCGACTGGTCTTCATCACCCACGACGCACAGGTTGTGGTGGCGCCGGGCCAGGTGCTGCACGAGGAGGTACTGGGCCCGGTTGGTGTCCTGGTACTCGTCCACGAGGATGAACTTGAAGCGCTCCCCGTACTGGGCCTGGACCACGGGGTCGCGGAAGAGCCGCTCGGTATAGAGCAGCAGGTCGTCGAAGTCGCAGGCCCGGTGGTTCTTCAGGCCCTTCTGATAGAGGTCATAGGCATCCAGCACCTTGCGGGTCCAGGGATCCAGGGCCTCTTCCCTCGCCTCCTCCGGCAGCAGACAGCGGTTCTTGAAGTCGCTGATGACCTCCAGGGCCTTCTTCGGATGGAACTGCTTCTCGGGGAGCTTCAGCTCCGCCAGCACCTGCTTCATCAGGCTCTTCTGGTCCGCCGGATCGAAGATGACGAAATCGCGGCCCACGGGCGTGCGCTCGCCCTCGCGGCGCAGGATCCGGGTGCAGAAGCTGTGGAAGGTGCTCACCCACATCTGCGCGGCGGGCACGGACACCAGCCGCTGGACGCGCTCCCGCATCTCCTCGGCCGCCTTGTTCGTGAAGGTCATGGCCAGGATGGAGCCCGGATGGACGCCCTCCTCCTCGATGAGCCAGGCGATGCGCCGCGTGATCACCGTGGTCTTGCCGGAGCCTGCGCCCGCCAGGATGAGCAGCGGCCCATGGGCATGGCAGACGGCCTCCCGCTGGGGGGCGTTCAGGTTGCGGAGCAGGGGGTGGGTGGAAGGATCGGGGGGGGCGCCGGGCATCCCTTCATCCTATCGGCCCACCTCCTGCTACGGCGCGATGGCTTTGCCCTTCTCGGCCTTCCGGAGCACTTCCTTCACCAGGAGCGCCGCATCGGCCTCGGTCAGGCGGTCCTTGAAGGAGGGCATGACCATGCCGAAGAAGATGCCCTTGCGGATGGTCTTCACCATGTCGGCATCCGTCTCCTTGGCGGCCTTCTTCGCGTCCGTGAAGTCGAACCCGCCGAGCTTCTTCCCGTCAGCGGCGTGGGCCGACCCGTCGGGGCCGTGGCACTTCACGCAGTTCTGGGCGAAGAAGGCCCGCAGCTCGTCCACGGACTTCAGGGGTGTCTGGGCCCCCAGGCTGGCGGCCAACAGGAGGAGGGGAAGGGTCGGGACGATCCGCATGGCCACCTCGATGGATGTTGAAACACCCGCCTAGGATGGGCCCGGCGGGCCCCCGTGCAAGGGGCGGTTCAGGGTTTTTTCCGCCCCGCCTGGGGAGCCAGGGTCTCCACCACCAGGCGCCGGGCCTCCCCTTCGGTGAGCTGCCGCGCGAAGCCGGGCATGGCCCCCCGGCCCTTCAGGATGGAGGCCACCAGGGCATCCTCCTCCTGCCTGGCCAGCCAACGGCCATCGGCGAGGTTCCGCCCTCCCAGACGCGCCCCGTTGAGTCCGCGGCCGGAGCCATCGGCCCCGTGGCAGGTCGCGCAGCGCTCCCGGTAGAACGCCCGCAGATCCCGGACCTGCGCGGACAGGGAGGCGGGCAGGATCACCAGCACCAGCGCGGCGGAACAGGTCCTCATGGCTCGACGCTATCACGGACGGCCATGCCCCGTTAGGCTGGAGCGGCGCGCCCGTGGCGGAATGGCAGACGCTGCGGACTTAAAATCCGCTTCCGGCAACGGAGTACCAGTTCGAGTCTGGTCGGGCGCACCAAAGTGTGGATGCTCACCCCTGCTCGGACTGCAGCCTCAGCAGGGGGATGAGGATCCCGTTGAACCGCTTCCACCCGGTGAGGTCGCCGCGGACCAGGCGGCGGACCTTCACCCAGTCCCCCTCGGCCGCGGCCTTGGGCACTTCCTTGAGCATAAAGTCGTAGGCCAGGATGCGGGCGGCCAGGGCCGGCTCCAGCGCCCGGTCCGGATCCTCCACCAGGTCCACACCGACCAGCTTGCCGAAGCGCGCGTACTCGGCCCGACCGAGTACCGGGATGAAGCCCCGGCCGCAGTATCTGGCGCCGTCACCGGGTTCCGTGTTGCCCAAGGCGCGCTTGAACTCGTACATGCGCCGGAAATACGCCTCACTGCCCTGTTCCCGCTCCGGCGCGAAGAGGTAACTCTCAGCCCCGATGGTCGCCACGGCGGCCATCTCCGTGGCCGGGTCCTGGATCTTGAGGGCGGCCAGCGCGTCCACCACCAGCGGCCAGTTCTGCTCCACGTTCGCGAGGGGCGCGTGGAGGGTCGTCGCGATGACGTCCGCCTTGAATGGCATGGCTGGCTCCCGGAGGAAAGCGGCAGGCTAGGCGGGCAATCTACCACGACGGCGATAATCTCGGGCATGGACATCCACCGATTGCACTCAGGCCCGGCCGAGGCCGTCATCGCCGCCACCGGCGCCGAGCTCCAGTCCCTGCGCCTGGGTGGCCGCGACCTGCTCTGGGGGGCAGGCGCCCTCTGGCCCCGCCACGCCCCCCTGCTCTTCCCCATCGTGGGCCGCCTGAAGGGCGACCTCCTCCGGCATGGCGGGGAGACCTTCCCCCTGCCCCGACACGGCTTCGCCCGGGACCGCGACTTCGCCCTGCTGGAAGGAACCGCCACCACCTGCACGGTGGAGCTGCGCGACGACGAGGCCAGCCGCGCGGCCTACCCCTTTCCCTTCGTGCTGCGGGTGGCCTACACCCTGAACGCGACCTCCCTGCGCATGGACCTCTCCCTGCGCAACCCCGGCGCCGCGCCCCTGCCCGCCAGCCTGGGCCTGCACCCGGCCTTCCGGTGGCCCCTGGCGCCGGGTCTTCCCAAGGCCGCGCACCGGCTCGTCTTCGAGACCGAGGAGCCCGGCCCGCTCCAGCGCCTGACGGCCGGGGGGCTGCTGGATCCGACCCCTCATCCCAGCCCCATCCAGGGGCGGGAGCTGCCGCTCTGCGAAGCGTTGTTCGCGGAGGACGCCCTGATCTTCCTGGAGCCCCGGAGCCGGGGCCTCCGCTTCGAAGCGGAAGGAGGACCGGCCCTCACCCTGCGCTGGGATGGCTTCCCCCACCTGGGCCTCTGGGCCAAGCCCGATCCCGGCCCCGCCTTCCTCTGCATCGAACCCTGGGAAGGCCACGCCGATCCCGAAGGCTGGGATGGGGACTTCGCCGACAAGCCGGGGAGCTTCCTGCTTCCCCCCGGCGCCACCCGCCGCTGGTCCCTCACGCTGACAACTGATAGCTGATAGCCGACAGCCCCTACACCAGCTCCGCCCCCAGGAAGTGCGGGCTGGCCTGGGTGATCCGCGCCTGCACCAACTCACCGAAGGGCAGGTCCCGGCCGGGCCCCGCTGCCAGATGCACGGTCTTCCACTCGCCGCTGCGGGCCAGCCACCAGCCATGCTCGGTGGGGCCGTGGGTCTCGATGCGGACCGGGATCTCGCGGCCCAGGAACCGCTCGTTGCTGGCCCGGGTGAGCTCGGCCTGGCGCTGCTGGAGGCGGGTCAGGCGCTCGGACTTCACGGCCATGGGCAGGTCGTCCTTCAGGCGCAGCGAGGGCGTGCCCGGCCGGGGCGAGTAGATGAAGCTGAAGGAGCTGTCGAAGGCGACCTCGTCGAGGACGCGCAGGGTGTCCTCGAAGTCCTCGTCGGTCTCCCCGGGGAAGCCCACGATGAAGTCCGTGCTGAGGGCCATGCGCGCCCGGCCTTCGCCCAGGTAGCCCAGGCGCTCCAGGTACTCGGCCACGGTGTATTCGCGCAGCATGCGCTTCAGCACCCGGTCGCTGCCGCTCTGCAGGGGCAGATGGAGGAAGGGTACGACCTTGGGATTCGTCACCAGCACCCGGGCCAGCTCTTTCGTGAAGTTCATGGGGTGGCTGGTGGTGAAGCGGATCCATTCGAGGCCTTCAACCTCGGACACCCGCTCCAGCAGCTCCGCGAAGGTGCAGCCGCCGGCATAGCTGTTCACGTTCTGGCCCAGCAGCTCCACCTCGCGATAGCCGCGCGACACCAGGCCGCGCACCTCGGCCAGGACGTCCTCGTACGGCCGATGCCGCTCGGCCCCGCGGGTGGTGGGCACGATGCAGTAGGTGCAGGCGTGGTTGCAGCCCTCGGTGATGGTCACCAGGGCCTTGGCCGTGTCCCGGCGGCGTGTGACGGCCGGCGGGAACAGGTGATTGTCCGGGTACTCGCCGGTGTCCATCACCCGGGCCTTGCCCGCCTGGGCCTCGGCCACCAGCCGCGGCAGCTGCTTCAGGGCCATGGTGCCCAGCACGAAGTCGATGTGGGGCGCCCGCTTGAACAGGGCGGCCTGCTCCTGCTGGGCCAGGCAGCCCGTGACGCCCACCAGCAGGGGACGCCGCTGCTTCTCCTCGCGCAGGCGGCCCAGCTCGGAATAGACCTTGTGCACGGCCTTCTCGCGGATGGAGCAGGTATTGAGCAGCACCAGCTCAGCGTCCTCCGCCGAATCCACGGCCTCGAAACCCTCCGCGGACAGCAGCCCCGACAGCTTCTCGCCGTCGTGGTCATTCATCTGGCAGCCCCAGGTCTGGATGTGGAACTTCATCGCGTTACTTCCCTGACAAGCATGATCCGCTCCCTGTGGGTCCCCACTGCGCGGAGTCCACCGGGCTCCGCTTCGTGGCCCACATGGTCGCGAGGATGTGGAACTTCATCGCACCGCCCAAACCTTTGATTGTACCGGTAACGCTGTCGGAACGCCTTCTGCCTCAGAACCGGCAGCGGGCGCTCAGGGCGACCTGTCGACCGGGTAGCAGGTAGTACTGGGCGTCGCCCAGCTCGCTTTCGGCCACAGGTTTGTGTTGGTCCGTGAGATTCCTTCCGTCCAGACGGACCTCCCAGGCCTCCCCCCGCCAGCCCAGGCCGGCCGCCCAGGTAGCATAGCCCCCGGCCGGGGCGGTGTTGCGCTGGTTGAGGAAGACGGCCCCCACATAGGACAGCTCCGCCGAGGCAGTGAGGCCCCGGGCCGGCGCATAGGCGAGGCCCAGGCCACCAAGGTGGTAGGGCGACATCTCCAGGCGCTTGCCGGCGAGCTGGGTCAGGGTGCCATCGCCGAAATCCTTGGCGTAGTTCCGGAACCGGGCGTCGTGGTAGCTGTAGGCGAGGCGGGCCGCCAGATCGTGCGTGAAGCGCCAAGCCGCGCTGGCCTCCACGCCCTGGAACCGCTCCGTGCCCGCGTTCACGAGCACCGGCGAGCCGGCCGCCGACTGGGGGACCACCAGGTTCTCGAAGTCCATGAGGAAGGTGCTGACCTCCAGGGCGAGGCGGCGGTCCAGGAGGTCGGCCTTGAGGCCCAGGTCGTAGCTGGTGGCGGTCTCGGGCTTCAGGATCGACGCCCCGCTGTCCAGGCCGAAGTCGATGGCGGCGGGCTTGAAGGTGCTGCGCACGCCGGCGAAGACATTCACCCGGTCCTCCCCGCGCTGCCAGGCGGTCCAGGTGGCCCCGGCGCTGCCGCCCAGGCGGGTCGTGGTCCGAGCGTCGGATCCGCCCTCAAGGGTTCCGCTGGCGACATCCAGCGTGGACGTGCGGCGGCTCTCCTCCGCCCGGGTGAGGCGCAGGCCCGCCTCCACCGTCAGGCGCGGCGCCGCCTGCCACTGCGCGAAGACGTAGAGGCCCGAGAAGTCCCGGCGGTCGTCCAGGCGGATGTCCGCCTCGCTGGGGAGGGCCTCCGCCCCAGGGGCGCCGGACCCGTCGAGGTTCACGAAGTAGTCGAAATCCCCACCCCGGCCGCGGCCCTGGCCATGCAGGTGATCCAGGCCCGCGACCACCTTGAGGCCCCTCCCGGCCCAGGTGAGGTGCGTGTCGAAGTAGACGTCCGTGAGGTCGATGCGCTCGCGGAACCCGTGGGCATTGGGAGCCGTGGTGGCCACGTCCGTGAGGAAGCCGCGGAAGGCGTCCTGGCGCCCGCGCGCGATCGACAGGGTGGTGGCCCAGAGCGTGGCGGCCTCCAGGGTCCGCTCGTAGCCCGCGGTGAAGGTGGCCCGCCGGTCATCGAGGTAGGCCCCGGCCGGATTGTGGTTGGCATCAAGGGGCACCCGGTCCGTCAGTGCTCTGCCCACGCGGGGGAAGGGGCTGGCGGGCTGCTGGTCCGTGACCGTGCCCTCCAGGTCGAAGCGGAGGACTCCGTCCAGGGCCTGGACCCGGTTGCGCCAGAGGAGGTGCGTACGCTTGAAGCCCGTGCGGGAATCCTCGAAGCCCTGGGTGTCGTGATCCACGGTGAGGGTGCTGTCCGTGGTGGCTCCGGCCGGAAGCCGGAAGGAGACGGCACCTCCGAAGCTCCCATGGCTGCCCGCGGAGAGGCGGACCGTGCCCTTCCCCTCGGAGGGGAGGCCGCGGATGACATGGATGACGCCGACGAAGGAGGTGGCGCCGTACATCACCGGGGCCGCGCCCCTCTGGATCTCGATGCGCTCCACGCCCTCGAGGCTCAGGGTCGAGAGCGCGGGATTGAAGGCCCCGCCCCAGGGCACCCCGTCCACGACGAGCAGGAAGGCGTCGAACTCCTTCAGGCCCCAGAATTCGGGCACCGATCCCGCGGGCCCGCCATCGCCACCGGGGGCGATGTAGACGCCCGCCAGCAGGCCCAGGGCGCCGCCCAGGTCAGTGGCGCCGCGATCCGCCAGGTCCCGGGCGGTGAGGACCGTGATGGAGGCGGGTACCCTGGCCGGATCCTCGGGAAAGCGCGTGGCGGTGACCTCCACCACGGCCGCGGGTGGAACAGGAGGGGGGGGCTGGAACATCAGGAGTCCTTGGCAGAGATGGTTCCGCTCTGGGGGCGGGGAAGGCGCGCCTGGAGGAAACCCGGGGAGGTCTCCAGCACCAGGCCCTGGTGGCCGGCCATGGCGCGCAGCCAGAAGCCCGCCAGGCTGCGCGGCAGGTCCGGGGGAGGCTCCGCCTCCAGGGCGAGCGGGAGGGGCGCATCGGTGATCCAGCGCAGGAGCAGGGCCCCGGACCGGGCCTCCGCCTCCAGGCGCAGGGGACCCGGCGCGGCCCACGGAAGGATCTGCCGGGTGAACGCGACGGTCCAGTCCTGGAGCAGCGGCGCGGGCCAGGTGGCCGTCCCGGCACCGGCATCCACCAGCTCCACCGGGCAGCGGAAGAGCTGGCCGGCGTCGTCCAGGCGCTCACGCACTTCCGCGGCCCAGTCCGCCCAGGGGACCGGCTCCCCGCCGGACACACGCCCGAGGGCCAGGGCGCGCGCCATGGCGATGAGGGTCTTGCCATCCTCGATGATCGTCTGCAACCTTGCGTGGTTCTGCGGGTCGAAGGGAAGCGAGGGGTCTCCGAGATCCGCCACACCCTGGAGCCCCGTCACCAGATTGTTGAAATCATGCAGGGCCGCCCGCCAGAGATCTTCAGAGTCCATGCCCCACGCCCCACAAAAGCCTTGAATGACGTTACCTTGAGGGCCACCCTCTCTGCATCATCGGAAGACCTAAGCCCCGGGAATCCCTCATGCAGCAACCGATCAAGCGACTTGGCGAACTGCTCGTGGAATCCGGCCTCATCACGCCGGCCCAGCTGCAAAGCGCCATCACGCACCAGAAAATCGCCCGGGGCCGTCTGGGCAGCAACCTGGTGGCCCTCGGCTACATCTCCGAGGAGGTCCTCATGGACTTCCTCAGCCACCAGGCCGGCGTACCGCAGATGGACGTCCGGAATCTCGAGGTGCCGCCCGAGGTGCTGAAGCTGGTGCCCTACCGTCTGGCGGACCAGTTCACCGTGCTGCCCATCTCGATCAAGGAACCCAAATCGCTGGTGTTGGCCATGTCCGATCCGTCGGACCTGAACGCCGTGGACAGCGCCCGGTTCGCCTCGGGCCTGCACATCCAGCCCGTGGTGGCCTCCCACAGCGCGCTGCGGAAGGCCATCGGAGACCTCTACCGCAGCCTGGAGACACCCACCCCGGGCGCGCCCCTGACCGTGGACGTGGGCGCCGACCACGCCGAAGGCGAGGCCCTCCCGGTCAACTTCAGCCTCGATCCCCTGCCCCTTCCCGCGTCGGGCCTCGCGGCCGAGGTGGCCTTCTCCCGGGACCCCTTCTTCGACAGCACCGGCGTCGCCATCCAGGAACCCACGAACCTGGATCCCTTCCAGTTCTTCGAGCCGACAGAGGCTCCGCGCCCGGCGTCCTCACCGGATCTCATCCACAGCCGGACCCTCCGCGAAACGGTCCCCCCGCTGGAGTCCTACCAGACGCGGGCCATGGTGCTGGGCCTGATCCGCCTGTTCCAGCGCCGGGGCATCCTCGGCGAGGATGAGCTCCCGCGCCTGCTGGCCAACCTCGTCGAGTCCGGCGAGATCAAGAACGGCGGCAAAGGCGACTAGCCCTCGACCTTCAGGATCGCCAGGAAGGCCTCCTGCGGGATCTCCACGTTGCCGATGGCCTTCATCCGCTTCTTGCCTTCCTTCTGCTTGTTGAGGAGCTTCTTCTTGCGGCTGACGTCGCCGCCGTAGCACTTGGCCAGCACGTCCTTGCGGCGGGCCTTCACGTTGGTGCGGGCGATGATCTTGCTGCCGATGGCGGCCTGCACGGCCACGTCGAACATCTGCTGGGGGATGACTTCCTTCATCCGCTGGCAGAGCGCGAGGCCCAGCGTCTGGCTCTTGCTGCGGTGCACCAGGATGGATAGGGCATCTACCGCCTCGCTATTCACCAGGATGTCCATCTTCACCAGGTCGGATTCCGTGTAGTGCTTCATGTGGTAGTCGAAGCTGGCGTAGCCCTTGGAGACGGACTTGAGCTTGTCGTAGAAGTCCATCACCACTTCGTTCAGGGGCAGCTCGTAGACCAGCATCACGCGGTCCTGGCTCACGTACTCGAGCTTCTGCTGGAGGCCGCGGCGCTCCTCGCAGAGCTTGATCAGCCCGCCCACGAAGTCTGTGCGGGTGAGGATGGTGGCCTCGATGATGGGCTCTTCGATCTTCGCGATCTTCTGGAGGGGCGGCAGCTTCGAGGGGTTATCCACGGCGGTCTCGGTACCATCGGTCAGGTGCACGTGGTAGCGGACGCTGGGGGCCGTGGTGATGAGATCCAGGTCGAACTCGCGCTCCAGGCGCTCCTGCACGATCTCCATGTGGAGCAGGCCCAGGAACCCGCAGCGGAAACCGAAGCCCAGCGCCGTGGAGGTCTCCGGCTCGTAGGTGAAGCTGCTGTCGTTGAGCCGCAGCTTGTCCATGGCGTTCCGCAGGTTCTCGAAGTCGTCGCTGGAGGTGGGGAAGATGCCCGCGAAGACCACGGGCTGGATCTCCTTGAAGCCCCTCAGCATCTCGGTGGCGGGCTTCGTCGTGAGCGTCACCGCATGAGTGACCGTGTCGCCGACCTTCACGTCCACCAGCTGGCGGATGTTGGCCACCAGGTAGCCCACCTCGCCCACGGACAGCGACTCCTGCTTGTCCATCTTGGGATCGAAGATCCCGATCTCGTCCACCCGGTGCTCGCTGCCCGTGGACATGAAGCGGATCTGGTCGCCGGCCTTGAGGGTGCCGTTCACCACGCGGATGAGGTTCACCACGCCGCGGTAGGCGTCGTAGTAGCAGTCGAAGACCAGCGCCTGCAGCGGTGCGTCCGGATCGCCCTGGGGCGCG
Source organism: Geothrix edaphica (assembly GCF_030268045.1). Lineage (NCBI taxonomy): Bacteria > Pseudomonadati > Acidobacteriota > Holophagae > Holophagales > Holophagaceae > Geothrix > Geothrix edaphica. Next base: position 624,852 of record NZ_BSDC01000001.1, on the reverse strand, counting down.
GGGATGCACTTCACGATCTGCTCCAGCACCTGGTCGCAGTTCGCCCCGGTCTTGGCGCTCACGTTCACGGCGTGGGCGGTGTCCACCAGGCCGATGACCGTGTCGATCTGCTCCAGCACCCGCTCGGGATCGGAGCTGGGCAGGTCGGTCTTGTTCAGCACCGGGAACACTTCCAGCCCGTTCTCCAGGGCCAGGTAGGTGTTGGCCAGGGTCTGGGCCTCCACGCCCTGGGTGGAATCCACCACCAGGATGGCGCCCTCGCAGGCCGCCAGGCTGCGGCTGACCTCGTACGTGAAGTCCACGTGGCCCGGGGTGTCGATGAGGTTCAGGGTGTAGGTCTTCCCATCGAGCGCGGGGTATTTCAGCGTCACTGCGTGGGCCTTGATGGTGATGCCCCGCTCCCGCTCCAGGTCCATGTCGTCGAGGATCTGCGCCTGCATGTCCCGGCCGGCCACGGTCTTGGTCAGCTCGAGCAGGCGGTCCGCCAGAGTGGACTTGCCGTGGTCAATGTGGGCGACGATGGAGAAATTGCGGATGAGACTGGGATGAGCCACTGAGAAACCTCGAACTGGCCATTGTATCGTTGGAAACCCATGCTGTCTGCGGGGTTTTACCAACCCCGACGACATCCTGCTGTTGCCTGGAACCCTCAGGACCTTTACCCTCAAGTCACGAGAGCAAGGAGTTCGCTTGTCCTACTTCGCGTCTCCCATGACCATCCTGATGGTAGAGGACAACGCTCTGCAGCGCCGCATGTTGGAGGCGCAGCTGCAGCCGCTGGAGCACCACCTGATCGTGGCTGCCAACGGCGAAGAGGCCCTGGCGCGCCTCAAGAGCGGCGGCCCGAGCCCCGACATGCTGATCATGGACGTGGTCATGCCCTCCATGGACGGGTTCAAGGCCTGCGAGTCCATCAAGTCCGATCCCGCCACGGCGGACATCCCCATCCTCGTGCTGACGGCCCTGAGCCGGGATGCCAAGGACCGCAGCTACGCCGCCGGCGCGGACGACTTCATCCGCAAGCCTGCCAACACCCTGCTCCTCCAGGTGCGCGTACAGACCCACCTCCGCATCCGGGCCCTGGCGCTCCAGACCGGCCCGCTGCCCCCGGCCCGCCCCAAGGTGCTGGTGGCCTCCGCCAGCGCGCTGGTGCTCACCCAGGTCCAGAACCACTTCGGCAAGGACCAGGCGATCTACCTCGAGGCCCAGAGCGAAAGCCGGGCCCGGGCCCAGATCCTCGCCCACCGGCCCGACGTGCTGGTGCTCGACACGGACCTGTCCGAGGGGGGCGCCCAGAACCTGGCCGTGACCCTGCACCAGTCCGGGGAGCTGAGGAACCTGCCGATCCTCCTCCTGCACGATCCCGGCGAGCTGGAGACCTGGTCGCGCCTGCGGGAGCCGGTGGACGACGCCCTCGAGAAACCCCTGCTGGCGCCGGAAACCCGCCGCCGCGTGGCCCTCCTGGCCCGGCTGGCCCACCTGCAGAAACTCGTCGGCCAGGCATGACACGCCGTTCCAGCCGCGGTTTCGGAGCCGCCCTCGGCCTCCTGGCCGCCCTCGCTTCCCCGGCCGCCACCCTGGAGGGCCGCGTCACGGACGGCCGCCGGGGGCTGGCCGGGGTGCGGGTCTATCCGGATCGGCAGCCGCGGGTGTCCCCCGCCGCGGATCCCCCCCTGGCCGTCACCGACGGGGAGGGCCGCTTCCACCTGGACCTGGAACCGGGCGACACCGTGCTGGCCGTCGAGAAGGATGGCTGGCGCCGCGACCTGGTGCCGGCCGCCGAGTGGCGTGGCGACATCGCCCTCAGCCCCGAGCCCCGGCACCGCCAGGAGGCGGTCTTCGTCGTGCGCCTCGACTTCACGGATGAACCTTCGAAGCTGCCTGACGGCGCCCTGCGCGAGCTCATCTTCTCCCGCCGGCCCGGGGTGGCCAGCGCGGCCAACTACCTGTACGAAGTCAGCAAGGGGGCCCTCTCCCTCGTCGAGGGCCGCTTCCTCAAGCTGCGCAGCGCCGACCATCCGGCCCCGCGGACCGACGCCCACAAGCTGGGCATGGCCGAGTGGGTGCTGGAGCGGCTGCAAGGCGAGGACCTCGGCGCCTGCGACCGCCTGGACAACCGCACCGGCGCCCGGCGTTCCGACGGCAAGCCCGACCACCTCTGGATCATCACGCCCGGCAAGCCCCAGTCCCTCACCGCCGACGAGGCCGACCTCAAGGCGGTGAGCCTGCTGGTCCCCCTGCCCTGGGATCGCGGGCACCGCTGGCCCCTGATCTTCATGACAGAGCAGGTGCCGCTCGGGAACATCGTGCACGAGGCCTTCCACGCCATGGGCGAGCACCGCGTGGACGACCTCTACCTGGATTGCGGGGACCCCCTCACCGCCGGCATCTGGGACCTCATGGACGCGGGCCAGTACCGCGGCTGGGACCGCTCCCACCCCGGCGAGGGCCCCTGGGTGGAGGACACGGGCTACAGCCCCTCCCATCCCTCCGCCTGGGTGCGGTCCGAGCTCTGGTACCGGGGGCATTTCCGGGACCAGGTCCGCCGCCTCGCCGTGAAGGGGCGCGCCTGGGAGGGCTGGATCGCGCCCGTCTCCCGCGCCCCGGGAGCCGATCCCCAGTGGGTGACCCTGCCTGATCCGCGGAAGAAGGGCCGCTTCTTCAGCCTGGAGGTGCGCCGGCCCTGGGGCTTCGAGCGCGGCCGCGTGGGGGGCCGCTTCGGCCCCGGCCACGAGGGGCTCATCGTGGCCCGCATCGATCCCTCCCTGCTGAGCCCCGACGATCCCAGGGGCCCCATGCGCGTGGTGGATGCGCATCCCGGCAGCCCCGAGCCCCCCAAGCCCCACTTCCCCTGCCGGCGCTGGGAGCTGGACGACGCCGCCTTCAACCTGGGCCCCGGCGAGAACCCCAAGGGCAGGGCCGGACCGCTGTCCTGGCAGGTGCTGGAGACCGACGCCAGCGGCCGCATGCGGGTCCGGGTGAGCCTTCGCCGCTGACACCGGCCTACGCCAGGAGCCCCCATGCGCCCCGCCCTGATCCTCTGCGCCACCCTCTCGCTCGCCGCCCAATCCCCGGCCGAGCAGGCCGTCGCCGCCGTGCTGGACGACTGGCACCTGGCGGCGGCGCAGGCCGATGAGGGCCGCTACTTCGGCCACTTCGCCGAAGGCGCCGTGTTCCTGGGCACCGATCCCGCCGAGCGCTGGACGAGGGCCGCCTTCCAGGCCTGGGCCCACCCCATCTTCCAGCGTGGAAAGGCCTGGAACTTCAGGGCCACGCGCCGGGCGATCACCCTGTCGGGAGATGGCCGCACCGCCTGGTTCGATGAGGACCTCGCCACCCCGAACCTGGGCCCCGCCCGGGGCACCGGCGTGCTGACGCGGAAAGGGGACCGCTGGCTGATCGAGCAGTACAGCCTGAGCATCCCGATCCCCAACGCGCTGACGAAGGCCGTGACGGCCCAGATCGAGGCCCTGGCAAAAAAGCCGTGAACCGCCGGAATTACCAATTAAGATGAGGCATGACCCCATCCCGCTGCCTCCCGTTCCTCCTCGCCCCCCTGCTCCTCGGCGCGCAGACGCCGAAGACACCCTCCGAGCGCCTGCGGGCCGAAGCCTTCCGCACCCACGGCGCCTATGCGGATCTGGCCTGGCTCTGCGACCGCATCGGCCCCCGTCTCAGCGGATCCCCCCAGCTGGACCAGGCCATCGCCTGGGCCCAGGAGCGCATGAAGGCCGCGGGCCTCGTCAACGTCCACACCGAAGCGGCCATGGTGCCCCACTGGGTGCGCGGCCGGGAATCCGCCGAGCTGCTCCTGCCCGCCCCGCACCGCCTGAACATCCTGGGCCTGGGCGGCAGCGTGGGCACGCCTCCGGGCGGCCTCACCGCCGACGTGGTGGTGGTGGGCTCCTTCGACGAGCTGGATCAGCTGGGCGCGGCGGCCGTGAAGGGGAAGATCGTCCTCTTCGACGTGCCCTACAAGGGCTACGGCCATACGGTGGTCTACCGGCACGACGGGGCCGCGAAGGCGGCGAAGCACGGCGCGGTGGCTGCCCTCGTGCGCTCCGTGGGGCCCGTGAGCCTCGATACCCCCCACACCGGCGTCATGGACTACGATCCCGCCTTCCCCAAGATCCCCACCGCCTCGGTGACCCTGGAGGCCGCCACGCAGATGCGGCGCATGCAGCAGCGCGGCGAGCCGATCCGGGTCCACCTCGAGATGGGCGCCCAGACGCTGCCGGATGTCCCCTCCGCCAACGTGGTGGGCGAGATCCGGGGCACGGAGCGGCCCGGCGAAGTCGTCATCCTCAGTGGCCATCTGGACAGCTGGGATGTGGGCCAGGGCGCCCAGGACGACGGCGCCGGCACCGTCACCGCCCTGGAGGCCGCGCGGCTCATCCAGGCCCTGGGACTCAAGCCCCGCCGCACTGTCCGCGTGGTGCTCTGGACCAACGAGGAGAACGGCCTGCGCGGCGGCCTCGCCTATCGCGACGCCCATCGCGCCGAGTTCAGGGACATCGTGGCCGCCTTCGAATCCGATTCCGGCAGTGAGCGCATCAAGTCCTTCGGCCTCGATCTCCGCAAGGCCACGCCGGAGGCCAAAGCCGCGGCTCTGGCCTCCTTGAAGGGCCTGGGAGCCAGCCTTGCCCCGTTCGGGGCCATCGACCTGCGCCTCGGCGGATCCGGCGCGGACGTGGGCCCCATGGTGGCCGAGGGCGTGCCCGGCATCGGCGTGGGCCACGCCGCCACCCACTACTTCGACATCCACCACACCCACGCCGACACCTTCGACAAGGTGGAGAAGGAGGACCTCGCCTTCAACGCCGCCGCGCTGGCCAGCTTCGCCTATGCCCTGGCCCAGTCGGAGGTTCGCTTCAACTAGGAGCTGGAGCTACTGGCCGATCCCCACCAGCTCCACATCAAAGACCAGCATGCCCCTGGGCATCCCGCTGGCACCCTGGTAGGCCAGCTTTTCTGGCACCCAGAAGCGCCGCCGCTCCCCCTCCACCATGAGCTGGAGGCCCTCGATCCAGCCTGCGATGGTGCCCTTCAGGTGGAGCGGGACCGCATTGCCTTTCGGGAGCGAGCTGTCGAACATCCTCCCGTCGGTGGTCCAGCCCGTGTAGTGGACGATCACCCAGCTGGACCGGGTCGGGTGGACCTTCCCCGTGCCCGGCTTGAGCACGCTGAAGGCCAGGCCCGAGCGGAGGACCGCCGCGTCCGGCGGCGGAGCGGCCACATCCGCCGGCGCCTGGTGGGGATCGGGCACCACGTCCAGCAGCTCCAGGTCCATCGCCACGGTCCCGGCGGGCCGGCCCTTGGCCCCCGCGAAGGCGAGGGCCTCGGGGATCCAGACGCGCCGCTGCTCGCCCACGGTCATGGCCAGCAGGCTCTCCCGCATCCCCGGCATCAGCCGCTCCAGGCTGACGAAGGGCGCCTCATCCTGGACCCTCGTGTTCGTGAAGACGGCACCATCCGGCCCCCAGCCCGTGAAGTGGACCCGGGCGAAGTCCCCGGTGGTGGGCCGCCGGCCGCCCTGCCCCGGGCGGATCACGCGGTACGCCAGGCCGCTGGGGGTGCGGACGGCCTCCGCGGGCGGCACGGCGATGTCCGGTGGCGCCCCCTGGAGCAGGAGGGCGGCGGGAAGGCAGAGCAGGCGGCGAAGGCGCATGACCCAGGATACGGGATCCGAGTGGGGTCACAGCCCCGGCGGGAACCCCACGGCGAGCCTCACTCGGGCGATGGCGGGGTCCACGCTGCCATCGGCGCGGCGGATGAGGACGGGCGGCTCCACCTCCGGGCACTGCGCCCTGGCTTCGAAATCGTCCGGATAGTCCTGGCGGCGCCCGGCGGCGAAGACGTCCAGGCCGTAGGGCTCGCCGGCCTTGAAGACGATCTCGCGGCGATGGAGGCAGAGCAGCCCGGCCTCGCCCAGGGCGGCCAGGGCGCGGTCCCGCTGGTCGTTGGGGAAGACGCAGGCGAAGATCCCGCCAGGGGCCAGGAGCCGGGCGGCGGCCTGGGCGTAGTCCGCGATGCTGCCACGCACCTCCAGACGGGCGGGCACGGACTGGGGATGGGCGGCGGGCAGCCGGTGGCCCTCGGGCCAGTAGGGCGGCGTGCCCGTCACCAGGTCGAAGGGGGCCTCGCCCGCGAACAGGGCGGGGTCGCGGAGGTCGCCCAGGCGCGGGAAGATCCGCCCCTCCTGGCCGTTGTGACGGATGCTCTTCCGGGCCAGGCGCAGGCTCTGCTCCTGGGCCTCCACCGTGTGCACCGTGGCGCCGGGACAGCGCCACGCCGCCATGAGGGCCACGCTGCCGATGCCCGAGCCCAGGTCGGCGATGCGCCCGGGGCTGGGGCACCAGGTGGTCCCGTACCAGGCGGTCACCAGGTCGTCCGTGCTGAAGCGGTTGCCCTTCTCCAGCTGGAAGATCCGCCAGTGGCCGCACAGGCCGTCGAGGGTCTCGCCCGGCTCCAGCTCCACTCCGCCCGGCGGCACCGGCCCCGGGCGCGTCCAGCCCTTGTAGGCGGGGGAATCGTCGGAGGCAGAGCGGCGCGGCATCCGACAAGTGTGGCAGATCGAGGCTTCCCCCCTGTTTCCCGCACTTCCGGTCTGGCGTCTGGACAGCCCCTGCGCGACACTCAAACATGGCCGTGCCCGGGAAAGCCCTGGAGCCCATCCTCCGCGAGGGGGAAGGCTCGGCCTGCGAAGGGGACGCCTGCCTCACCCTGGACGGGGCCTTCGACCGGGTGAAGGCGGCCTTCCTGCAGCACCACCCCAAGGGGGACGTGGTCCTGCTGCGCCGGGCCTTCACCGTGGGCCGGGACATGCATGCCACCCAGCTGCGGAAGAGCGGCGAGCCGTATTTCTTCCATCCCCTGGCCGTGGCCCAGAGCCTGGCCGACTGGCGCCTGGACGCCGCGAGCGTGGCCTGCGGCCTGCTGCACGACGTGGTGGAAGACACCCTGATGACCCTGCCCCAGGTGAAGGCGCAGTTCGGGGACGAGATCGGCGAGATCGTGGACGGCCTCACGAAGATGAGCAAGCTGGCCTTCACGGACAAGCACCTGCTCAACGCGGAGAACGTCCGCAAGCTGCTGGTGGCCATGGGCAAGGACGTGCGCGTGCTGCTGGTGAAGCTGGCGGACCGCCTGCACAACATGAAGACCCTGGGCGTCATGGAGGAGGAGAAGCGCCGCCGCATCTCCCGCGAGACCCTGGAGCTCTACGCGCCCCTGGCCAACCGCCTGGGCATGGGCCTCGTCCGCCTGGAGCTGGAGGACCTGGCCTTCCGCCAGCTGGAGCCGGAGCAGTACGCGGAGCTGCGGAATGCGGTGGAGGCCAAGCGCGCCAAGCTCGCCGGCACCATCCAGGAGATCCACGGCTCCCTCCAGGCCATCCTCCGCCAGCAGGGCATCAACGCCCACGTCACCGGCCGCATCAAGCACCTGTACGGCATCTGGAAGAAGATGGGCGCCCAGGCCAAGGGCTTCGACGACATCCACGACTGGCTGGCCTACCGCATCATCTGCCCGGACCGCGCGAGCTGCTACACGGCCCTGGGCCTCGTGCACGGCCTCTACCGGCCCGTGCCCGGCAAGTTCAAGGACTACATCAGCCTGCCCAAGGAGAACGGCTACCAGAGCATCCACACCACGGTGCTGATGAGCTCCGGCGACATCTTCGAGGTGCAGATCCGCACGGAGGAGATGCATACCCATGCCGAGGCCGGCATCGCCAGCCACTGGACCTACAAGGACGGCCGCATCGCCAACCGCCTGGAGATCAACCAGGTGGCCTTCCTGCGCCGCATGGTGGAGCTGCACCAGGACGCCCAGGACAGCCGCGACCTGGTGGCCAACCTGCGCGGCGAGCTGACCTTCAACCGCATCCAGGTCTTCACACCCAAGGGCGATCTCCGCAGCCTCGTGGAAGGCAGCACGCCCGTGGACTTCGCCTACGCCATCCACACCCAGGTGGGCCACCGCTGCGTGGGCGCCAAGGTCAACGGGCGCATGGTGCCGCTCAAGCACATCCTCCAGAACGGCGACCGCGTGGAGATCCTCACCCGGCCCGACCACAAGCCCAGCCGGGACTGGCTGGGCTTCGTCAAGTCCGCCGGCGCCAAGAGCCGCATCCAGGCCTTCATCCGCGAGGAGGAGCGCGCCCACGCCATCACCCTGGGCCGCGAGCGGCTGGAGCGCGAGGCCCGCGCCATGGGCGTGCGCCTGGACGATGCCGAGTCCCAGGCCAAGCTCGACGCGCGGCTGGTGGAGCTGAAGCTGGCGAACTGGGACGCGGCGCATGCGGCCCTGGGCTTCGGCCGGCTCAGCGTCCACAAGCTCATCGAGCCCCTGGTGCCCGAACCCGAGCGGGCCCGGCCCAAGGAGAACACCTCGAACCTCATGGACTCGGTGGTGGTGGGCGACACCGCGGGCATCCTCTACGCCCTGGCCGCCTGCTGCAAGCCCATCTGGGGCGATGAGGTGGTGGGCTACATCACCCGCACCCGCGGCACCGCCATCCACCGGGCCGACTGCCCCCAGCTCAACACCGCCACCCTGCATCCCGAGCGCCGCGTGAACGTGGCCTGGGGCAAGCACGGGACGGAGCTCTACGACACGGAGATCGCCCTCACCACCGAGGACCGGCCTGGCATGGTGGCCGCCATCTCCGAGGGCATCCAGCGCGTGGGCATCAACGTGCAGCGCTTCCACGGCTCGGCCACGGAGGAAGGCGCCGGGCTGTTCCACATCGCCCTGCGGGTGCGCGACCGCGCCCACCTCGTGGAACTCATGGCCGGTCTGCGCCGCATCCGGGGCGTCTACACCGTGGAGCGGGTGAAGGGATCCGTGTTCGGGAAGGTGAAATGAGCGCCTGGCGCCCCCCCGACGAGGCGCCCCCGATCCCCTGGCCCTGCATCGGGGAGAGCCTGCGGCGGCCCCAGCTCGGACCCCATCCGCACAAGATCAGCGCCCGCATCCCCGAGGATCCCCGCCGGGCGGCCGTGGGCGTGATCCTCTGGGGCGATGCCGCGGGCGCCCGGAAGCTGGTGCTGGCCCAGCGCGGCTATGGCGCGCCCCACCACGCCGGGGAGATCGCCTTCCCCGGGGGCATGGTGGAGCCCAGGGATCGCGACCTGCCCACCACGGCCCGCCGGGAGGTGCGCGAGGAGATCGGGGTGTCCGAGGGCCTCTGGGAGCTGGGCTGCTTCCCCGATGGCGTGGCCAAGGCCCGGGTGCGCTTCACCCCGGTCTTCTTCCGCTGGGAGGAACCCGAGCCCCGGTTCCGCCTGGACCATGAGCTGGAGCAGGTCCTCATGCTGCCCCTGGCGCCGCTGATGGAAGCCCCCTGGACCATCGAGCGGCTGGAGCGCCATGGCCTGGCCCTGGATGTCCCGCGCCTTGAGCTGCCCCAGGCCCCGCTCTGGGGGGCGACCGCCTTCGTGCTGAAGGCGTGGCTGGACGTGCTGAAGGACTGCGCCGACCCCACCCTGGGCCCGAGATGACGCGCGGGTGGCACCCGGGCGTGGAACCCGATACCCGGGTCGATTGACACCCTTCGCGGGCGACCCTACATTTCCGGCCCACCCACGCGGCCCCGGCCAGGACCCCTCGTGAGCGACGAGGAGGAGCCATGATCCTCACCATCGTCAAGACCGGCGGACCCGCGGGCATCGAAGAGCTGCTTGGCACCGTGGATGCCACCCGGCTGGACGCGGAGTCCCACAGGATCCTCGCCCTCCAGCTGGAGGACCTGACCGACCTGACCAGCAGCCACGAGCCCACCGACACCGATGGTTACCGGTATGAGATCGACGTCCAGGGACCCGGCAAGGCCCGCAACCTTCTGGCCGTGGATGACGAGGGCGATCCGGACCACCCTGCCTTCAAGGCTCTGACCGCCCTGCTGCGGACCCTCGGTCTGCCCCCGCCCTGAGCCGGCGGTGGCCTGCCCCGCCCTGTGTCGGTGCGGCGCGCGCCACGCGGTGGCCCGACGGCCGCCGCGTGGCGTGTTCCCGTGGCTCCACCCTACTTGACGTTCACCGCCAGCCAGGCCGTGTTCACGGTGGTGTACTCCGTGGAATTGGCCCCATAGAGATCCGCCGCGGCGTTCAGCGTGGCCGCCCGAGCGCCTGCATAGTTGGTGCTCTTCGTCATGTAGGCGGTAAGGGCCCGGTACCAGATGCGGCCGGCCTTGTCGTTGCCGATGCCCGTGATGCTGGTGACGCCGTTGGTCATGGGCGAGCCCAGGTTGTCGCTGAAGCTGTCCACCGTGCTGCCGTGGGCCAGCAGGAAGAAGAAGTGGTTCGCCACGCCGGAGCTGTAGTGCACGTCCAGCCGGCCGAGGCTGCTGCTGTAGAAGTCGGGGCTGCGGCCGTCGCGGCTGGGCTTGTACATCCAGCGCAGGGCCTCGTTCGGATAGGCGTGGCCCCAGCTGTTCTCGAACAGCTTGTAGTTGGCGGTGATGGGGCCCGGGCCGGCCGTGCTGGGGATGAAGCTGCCGGTACCGCCGTTCAGGGTGTAGAACTCCACCAGGGTCCCGAAGATGTCGGAGTTGGCTTCGTTGAGGCCGCCCGGCTCCTTCCGGTAGACCAGCTTCGCCGTGGCCGCGCAGACACCGTGGGTCATCTCATGGCCCGCGGTGTCGAGGTCCGCCTCGCCCACGGAGCCGCCCACCTGGCCATCCCCGTAGGTCATGCAGAAGCAGCTGTCGGACCAGAAGGCGTTGTCGTACTGGCTGCTGTAGTGCATGCGGCTGAAGGTGGCCTTGCCGGCGTTGTCGATGCCGTTCCGGCCGAACACGTTCTGGTAGAAGTCCCAGGTGGCCTGCATGCCCCGATGGCCGTCCACGCCGGCAGTCTGGGCATTGGCGCTCATGCCCGCGGTACCGCTGTATTGCTGCCCGTTGCCCCAGGCATTGTCGGCATCGGTGAAGATCGTGCCGGTGCCCGAGGTGCCGTTCAGGAGGTTCGTGGTGACGTTGTTGCCGAAGGTGCCGCCGCTGCCCCGGGTGGTGTCCCGCAGCTCATAGCCCGTGGCCGTGCTGTTGGTGCTGAGGGCCACCGTCCCGTACCACTGGGAGGCGCCTGTTCCGCTCGCGCCGGTGGTATGGAGGGTGTCCCAGGACTCCAGGACCTTGCCCGTGTGGGCATCCACCAGGAAATCCGTGTGCTTCGTCTCCTGGGCGCCATTCTCCAGCTCGGTGTGGACGTGGTAGGCCAGCACGTACCGGTTGGCGCGGCCGGGGCTGTCGGAGTCGAGGCTGGCCACGACCAGGGTCGCCGTCGGCTCGTAGGCGTAGCTCCCGCGGGGGGCCAGGGCCGCGTGGGCGGCGCCCAGGGCCTCACCCCGCCCGAGGCTGGGTTCCACGTTCAGGGCCACGCCGCGCACCAGGTCGTCGGTGACGGCCCGCACCCGGCCGTTCCGGAAGTGGACGATGGCCTCGCCCTCCAGCACGGGAACGCCCTTGTAGGTCTGGTCGAGCCGCACATGGTCCTCGCCGGAGGCGTCGGCGACGAGGTTCTTGAAGGTGAGGCCCAGGTGCTGGTCGAGACCCATCTGGAAGGCGCGGGCGGCCAGATGGGCCTTGGCGTCCCGGGCGAGGGCATCGGTCCTGGCCTGGTCCGGGGGAGCGGCCAGCAGGAAGGCGGGAAGGAGGAAGGGGACCAGATGGCGCACGGGACCTCCAGAGAGATGGGATCGGGGTGTCCATCCCGGTCCTGGGGTCACGATCCTACTACCGGCTGTTAAGAGATATTAATTTTTCGACCAATGTTCATATTTTTGAATAAATCCTCCAGCCATGAAGGTTGTGATCCGGGCGAATCGGCATGGCGAGGCCCCGGTGCGGCGGAGACCTGCTTCCGCCGCGCCGGGGCCTTGGAAAGGCGGTGGATCAGCCCTTCTTCTTCTCAGCCTTCACGGAGCCGTCCTTCTCCAGGTACTTGTCGGGATCCTTCTGGAGGGCCTCGCCGCAGTGCTTGCTGCACACGCGGTATTCCCGGCCCCGCACTGCGACGGAGGCGGACTTGGCATCCACCGTCATCTTGCAGACAGGATCCTTGGTGTTGGTGGCGGGCTTGGCCTTCTCGGCCGCGGGCGCGGCCAGGACGGCGAGGGTGAGCAGGGCGGTGTGGAGCATGGGTCCTCCGGGAGCCGTTCCAGTCTACTCGCTACTTCTTCGCGTTCTTCGGCGTGCCGTCCTTCTCCAGGTACTTGTCCGGGTTCTTCAGCAGCGTGGTGTCGCAGCCGGCGCAGCAGAGGCGGTACTCCTGGCCCCGGACGGCCACGGTCTTGGATTTCTCGGTGACCTTGCCGCCCAGGACGGGGCACTTGGCGTTGGTGGCGGGCTTGGCCTGGGGAGTGGCGGTCATGGCCAGGGTCAGCAGGAGGTTGAGCATGGGGTTGTCCTTGTTCGGATGACGGCCCGTTCATGACCGGCGGAGCCTGGGCCGTACGCGGGGCCGCCGGGGGAGGAGCTGGAGGGGATGGAGTGGATGAGAGGAGATGGAGGAGCTGCCTCCCCAAGGCCGGCGCCGGCGGAGCCCTGAACCCTCCAGAACGGGGCATCGCCGGCGCCGATGGCGTCCCGGGGGACGCCATCCCCTCCGGCCCGGGGCTGGCGCCGGGAGCTCGGCGCCGGGATCCCGGGCAGGAAGGGGAGTCGGAATGAGGACGGGAACTTGCTCCATGGGTTCAGACCGCCTGCGGCACGGGCTCGGGTGTGACCGGACCCGCCACCACCTCCTTGCGCTTCCAGAGGTAGTAGATGGCGGGGTAGACCAGCAGCTCCAGCAGGAAGCTGGTGGCCAGGCCGCCCACCATGGGCGCCGCGATGCGCTTCATGACGTCGGCGCCGGTGCCGGTGCTCCACATGATGGGGAGCAGGCCCATGAAGGCCGCGAAGACGGTCATGGCCTTGGGCCGCACGCGCTTCACGGCGCCGTGGATGACGGCCTCGATGAGGTCGCCGTCGGTCTTCAGGCGGCCTTCCCGCCGGGCCTCGTCATGGCTGAGGTCCAGGAAGAGCAGCATGAAGACGCCGGTCTCCGCGTCGAGTCCCATGAGGGCGATGAGGCCCACCCACACGGCGATGCTCATGTTGTAGCCGAGCAGCCAGAGGAGCCAGAAGGCGCCGATGGCGCTGAAGGGCACGGCCAGCATCACCACGGAGGCCTTGAAGGCGCTCTTGGTGTTGGCGTAGAGCAGGCCGAAGATGAGCACCAGGGTGATGGGCAGGATGATCTTCAGCCGCTCCTTCACCCGGATCATGTTCTCGTACTGGCCTGACCAGGTGAGGCTGTAGCCGGCCGGCAGCTTGAGCTCCTTCTCCACCGCGGCCTTGGCGTGCTGGACATAGGTGCCCACGTCCAGCTTCGAGGTGTCGAAGTCCACCAGCACGTACCCGTTCATCTGGCCGTTCTCGTCGCGGATCATGGCGGGGCCGTTGGTCCACTTCAGGTCGGCGATCTCCTCCATGGGCACCAGGGCGCCCGTCGGCGTGGGGATGAGCACGCGCTTCAGGGCGTCGGGGCTCTCGCGGTAGTCCCTGGCGTAGCGGACGTTCACGGGGTAGCGCGCCCGGCCGTCGAAGACCGTGCTCTGGTTGTCGCCGCCGACGGCGGTCATCACCAGCATGTTGGCCTGCTCGACGCTGAGGCCGTAGCGGGCCAGCTGCTCCCGCTTCAGCACAAAGTCCAGGAAGTAGCCCTGGGCCGTGCGCTCGGCGAAGGCGCTGCGGGTGCCCGGCACGCCGGACAGGATGCGCTCGGCCTCCACGGCCACCTTCTCGATGGTCGCCAGATCCGCACCGTTGATCTTGAGGCCCACGGGGGTGCGGATGCCGGTGGACAGCATGTCCTGCCGCGCCTTGATGGGCATGGTCCAGGCGTTGGGGATGGCCGGGAGCCGCACCACGCGGTCCAGGTCGGCGACGATCTCCTCCTGGGTGATCCGGTCGCGCCAGACGGGGCGGAGGACGGCCTTCAGGAAGTCCGGCGCCCAGGCGCTGAACCAGCGGGGCTTTTCGCGCCACTGGTCCTCGGACTTGAGGATGATCACCGTCTCCATCATGGAATAGGGCGCCGGGTCGGTCGCCGTATCGGCCCGCCCCGCCTTGCCAAACACGCGCTCGACCTCGGGCACGGTTCGGATGAGGCGGTCCTGCACCTGGAGGATGCGCTGGGCCTCGGTCTGGCTGAGGCCCGGCAAGGTGGAGGGCATGTAGAGCAGCGTGCCTTCGTTCAGCGGTGGCATGAACTCGCTGCCCAGGCTCATGAAGGCCGGGATGGTTGCCACCACCATCAGCACCGCCACGGCGATGGTGGCCTTGGCGTGCTTCAGCACGAAGCGGCAGGGCGGCTCGTAGATCCGGTGGAGGAAGACGCTGATGGGATGCTTCTCCTCCGCGTAGTACTTGCCCACGGCGAGCTGTGTGAAGGTCCAGGCCAGCCACTTCGGCTTGAACTGGAAGGGTTCCACCCGCGCGAAGAGCATGCGCATGGCCGGGTCCAGGGTCAGCGCCAGGATGGCGGCGATGGCCATGGCCAGGTTCTTGGAGTAGGCCAGGGGCTTGAACAGCCGCCCTTCCTGGTCCACCAGGGTGAAGATGGGCATGAAGCTCACCGCCACCACCAGCAGGGAGAAGAAGACGCTGGGGCCGACCTCCATCAGGGCCTCAAGGCGCACCTGGTAGAAGCTTCCCGGTTTCCCGGCCTCGATCCACTTCTCGATCTTCTTGTAGGCGTTCTCCACCTCGACGATGGCGCCATCCACCAGCACGCCGATGGAGATGGCGATGCCGGCCAGGCTCATGAGGTTGGCGTTCTGGCCGATGCCGTACATCGGGATGAAGGCCAGGGCCACGCTCACGGGGATGGTGATGATGGGCACCAGGGCCGAGGGCACGTGCCACAGGAAGATGAGGATGATGATCGAGACGACGATCATCTCCTCGATGAGCTTGTGCTTCACGGTCCGGATGGCGTTGTGGATCAGCTCCGAGCGGTCGTAGACCGTGATCACGTCCACGCCTTCGGGCAGCCCCTGCTTCAGCTCGCTGATCTTCGTCTTCACGCGCTCGATGACGTTGAGGGCGTTCTCACCCTGGCGCATGACCACGATGCCGCCCACCACATCGCCCTGGCCGTCCAGGTCCGCGAGGCCGCGGCGCATCTCGGGTCCGAGGGTCACGGTGGCCACATCGCCCAGGCGCACGGGCGTGCCGTTCTCGGCCTTGAGCACCGCCTGCTCCAGATCCTTGGTGGTCTTCACGTAGCCCCGGCCCCGGACCATGTACTCCCGGCCGCTGTACTCCACCAGGCGCCCGCCGACTTCCGAATTGGCCGACTTGACGGCACCGATGACGGACTCGATGGGGATGCGGTAGGCCGCCAGCTTGTTGGGGTCGACCTGCACCTGGAACTGCCGGGCCTGGCCGCCCACGGTGGCCACCTCGGCCACGCCGGGCGTGCTCTGGATGCCGTAGCGCAGGAACCAGTCCTGCATGGAGCGCAGCTCGTCCGAGCTGTGCTTGCCGCTCCGGTCCACCAGGGCGTACTGGTAGATCCAGCCCACGGAGGTGGCGTCGGGCCCGATGACGGGCGTCACCCCCGGCGGCAGGCTGGAGGTGATCTTGCTCAGGTACTCCAAGGTCCGCGACCGGGCCCAGTAGATGTCCGTGCCGTCCTCGTAGATCACGTAGACATAGGAGAAGCCGAAATCCGACAGGGCCCGCACGGCCTTCACCTTCGGGGCGCCGAGCAGCGCCGTGACGATGGGATAGGTCACCTGGTCCTCGACGATGTCGGGGCTCCGGTCCCACTTGCTGTAGACGATGACCTGCGTGTCGCTGAGGTCCGGCAGGGCGTCCAGCGGGATGTTCCGCATGGTCCAGAAGGACATGGCCAGCAGGACCGCCGAGGCGGCGATCACCAGCCAGCGGTTCTCCGCCGAGAAGCGGATGATCCGCTGGAGGAAGGTCGGGTGTTCGGGGTCGTAACCCACATGTGCGCTCATCCCGGCCCCCTCAGTGCTGGTGGCCGGACGGCGCCGGCGGAACAGGGGTTTTCTGGCCCTCGGCACCGGCGGCCTTCTGGCTCATGTGGGCCAGGGCCGCCTTCAGCCGGGACTCGGAATCCACGAGGAAGTTGGCACGGACGACGACCGCCTCGCCCACCGCCAGCCCGGAGCGGATCTCCACCTTCTCGCCGATGGTGATGCCCGTGGTGACCTCCCTCGGCTCGAACTTGCCGTCCCCCAGCGCCACGAAGGCGACCTTGGTGGTGCCGGCGTCCAGCACTGCATCCAGCGGGACGACGAGGCCCTTGCGCCCCTGCCCCCGGAGCACCACGTCCCCGAACATCTCGGGCTTCAGGAGCCCTCCCGGGTTCGGGAACTCCAGGCGGGCCTTGGCGGTGCGGGTCTTGGGATCCATCACGGCATCCACGAAGGCGATCCGCCCCTTCAGGGTCTTCCCGGGCGAGGCCTGGACTGTCAGTTCGGCGGGCATGCCCACCTTCGCGCGGCCCAGCTCCGCCTCGTAGATGTCCACCAGCACCCACACGCGGCTGAGATCGGTGATTTCGAAGGGGATGTCCGCCGGCGTGATGCGGGCGCCCTCCACCACGTTCTTCGCCGTCACGACGCCCGAGATGGGGCTGCGCAGCGTGAGCGACTTCAGGACCTCGCCGGTCTTCTCCAGGTTGTCGATGGCCGCTGCCGGCACGTCCCACAGCATGAGCCGGCGCCGCGCCGAC
The DNA here is from genome assembly GCF_030268045.1 of Geothrix edaphica. Taxonomy (NCBI): domain Bacteria; kingdom Pseudomonadati; phylum Acidobacteriota; class Holophagae; order Holophagales; family Holophagaceae; genus Geothrix; species Geothrix edaphica. The sequence continues at coordinate 608,098 of NZ_BSDC01000001.1, read as the reverse complement.
TCCAGCAGGTCCCCGCCGCTGCTCTGCAGCGAGCCGCCCGACAGGGCCTTCTGGGTCTTGAGTGCCAGCAGGTACTCCCGCTGGGCGCTGACGAATTCCGGACTGTAGAGGCTGAACAGGGGCTGGCCCTTGGCCACGGGCTTGCCCACGAAGTCCACGAAGAGCTTCTCCACGAAGCCCTCCACCTTCACGTTCACCTTGCGGACGCGGGTCTCGTCCACGGCCACGCGGCCCAGGGCGCGCAGCTCGCCGCTGACGGTCTCCTCGGCCACCGGCTCGGTGCGGAGGCCGATGAGCTGCTGGCGCTCGTGGTCGATGGTGACGGCCGCATGGCTCTCCAGGCTCGTGGCCGCGGTCCCCTGGCCGTCCATGGGCACGAGGTCCATGCCGCAGATGGGGCAGGTGCCCGCGTGGTCCTGGATGATCTGCGGGTGCATGGGGCACTGGTACATCTGCTTCTTCGGCGCCGTCGCGCTGGCGGCCCCGTGGTCGTGATCATCCTTGGGGGCGGGGCGCAGCAGCAGCGTGCCGCCGGCCCCGGCGGCCAGCCCCAGGGCCACCAGGCCGAGGGTGCGGAAGCGGGAGGCGCGGGCGGGGGCCGGGTGATCGAAGGTGGGTTGTTCGTGGCTCATGGGGGATCTCCTACATCTTGGACATGGCGGGGCCGCTGTCCTGGGCTTGGCCCGGGGCTTTGGCGGAGGAGGCGGACTTTGCGGGGGCGGCGGCACCGGAGGCCAGGCTCGCCGAGGCCAGGGACCCGCCGTTGACGGGGGGTGTGGCCCCGAGGGCCGCTTCGCTCAGGGCGATGTGCTGGGCCTGGAGCTGGGCCAGGGTCTGCAGGTAGGCGCCCTGGTCGCCCACCCAGCCGTTGAGGGCTTCGAGGGCGCCGAGGAAGGGTGCGCGGCCCGCCTCGTACTGGGCCAGGGAAGCCTTGAAGTTCGCCTCGCTCTGCACCAGGAGGCCCTCGCGGTAGAGGTCCCGGGTGCGGCGCAGCGTCTCGATCTGGATGGTGCGCTCCTCCGTGCGCTGGCGGAGCAGGGTGCGGACGGATTCCACCTCGGCGCCCTGGCCGCGGCGGTGGTGCTCATGCTCGGCCACGGCGCGCTGCTGCTTGTGCCGGCCGTAGATGGGCAGGGAGATGCTCACGCCCACCTGCCACATGGGATCCAGGCTGCCCCGGGGCATGATGCCCGCGGTGACGGCGAAGTCCGGGCGCCGGTCCAGCTTCGCCAGGTCCAGCAGCTTCTCGGTCTGGCGCACGCTCGCCCGCGCGCCAGCCAATTCGGGACTGCGGGCCTCCACCTGGTCCGCAGTGAGGAGGCCGGGCTCCGGAAGGTCCGCCAGGGCCGCCGTGGTGGCGATGGGATCCGCCGGATCGTGCTGGCGGAGGCGGTTCAGGCCCGCGAGGGTCGACCGTTCCTCGGCCTCCAGGGACCAGGCCGCCTGCTTCAGGCGCGTGAGTTCCAGCTGGGCCCGCAGCAGATCGCCCTGGCTGCCCTGCCCCACTTCGTAGCGGGTGCGGGCCAAACGTTCGGACTGCTCCAGGAACACGGCCTGCTGCGCCAGCAGCTCCTTCTGGCCGCGGATCAGCAGCAGGGCCGCATAGCCGCGCCGCACGTCGGCCTCCAGGCCCAGAAGCACCCGGGAGCGGGTGGCCTCGGACAGATCCACTCCCGCCGCCGCCACCTCTCTCCGCAGGCCCCGCTTACCGGGCCAGGGGAACGGCTGGGTGAAGGCGACGCTGTAGTAGCTGGTCTCCATCTTGCCGATCTGGAGCTCCTTGAAGCCATCGTTCTGGATGCCCAGCGACAGCGAGGGATCCGGCAGCACGCCCGCCTGGGGGATGCGCTCCTGGTCCATGCGCACCGCCGCGTCGGCCTTCTGGACATCAGGATGCTTCCCGAGGGCTTCGGCCAGCAGGGAGGCCAGGACCGGATCGGCCTCTTGAGGGGGAGTGGCTGGGTGGTCGTGATGGGGGGCCTGGGCCAGGGCCGGTGCGGCGAGCACCAGGGCCGGGGCCAGGCGCAGCAGCGTGCGCATGGGGATCTCCGAGAAAGGGAAAGAGGCATTGACCCGCTCGAAAGCAGGCAGAGCTTCGCACCATTTCCGATCAGATCCGGAGGGTATTCAGTCGTGCGAGGTGCCGTCCCAGATCCGGGTCACGGCCACCTTGGGTGGGGATGGGCAGGTTTTCGGCAACGTCCGAAGTCGAGCGGGCCCAGCCGCTGGGCTCGGGCCGGGGCTCGGTCCGGCGCTCGCCCTGTTCGCTCCGGCGCACGGCCTGGGCGGCCACCGCCTGGCGCTCGGTGCAGGCGCCCCGCAGCGGTGTGCGGTTCCCTTCGGGCTTCGGGCAGGGGCAGGGATCCTCCATGCCGCTGGGCATGGTCCCGCAGCAGCAGTCGTGGGACTGGGCCGCCCGGCTGCCGGCCAGCACCCAGTCCCCGCCCCAGCCGCCCAGGAGCAGCGCGACGGCCAGGATGGCGCGCAGGATCGTCCGCACGGAGAAACCTCCGGATGCTTCCCATCATAGGCCTTCCACCCATGTGGCAACACGGAAAGCTTGACGCCGGTCACAGCGGCAGGGGCCCCGCGCCAGGGCGGACGCAGGTCTGGTGGGCATCGGCGCTACGATGGGATATGGGCACGGTTGAGACGGCAGAGGTGGTGATCATCGGCGGCGGCATCGCCGGACTGAGCCTGGCCTTCCACCTCGCCCAGGCCGGCCAGGGCGGCATCGTCGTCCTGGAGCGGGAGGATCAGCCCGGCACCTACGCCAGCGGCCACAACGCCGCCGTGGCCCGCTCCCTCACGGGCCGCGACGAACACACGGCCCTCACGGTGGAAGGCTGCCGGCGCCTGGCGGAGGCAGGCCTGCTGACCGCGGGCGGGGGGCTCCTGGTGAGCATGGAACGCGGTCCCCTGGACGCCTTCGAGGCCGAAGCGGCCCGCCATGGCGTGGCCGTCCAGCGCGGCGAAGGCATCCCCCTCCCCGGACTGAAGGCGGCGGAGCACCTCGCCATTCCCGGGGACGGCGTCATCGACATCGCGGGCCTGCTGCGCGCCTGCGCCGAGGGCGCCCGGGCCGGAGGCGCGGACCTGCGCTTCGGGTGCGCGGTCACGGGCCTGCGGGCCACGGAGGCAGGCTTCGACCTGGACACGGACCGCGGGCCGCTGCGTGCGAAGACGCTGGCCATCGCCGCGGGGGCCTGGGCGGGCGAGCTGGGCCGCCTGGCCGGATCGCAGATCCCCTTCACCCCCCTGCGGCGCTCCCTGGTGTGGAGCGGCGCCGCCCATCCCCAGCAGGAGCCCTGGGCCTGGTGGGTGGACCGCCCCTTCTACCTGCGCCCGGAGAGCGGCGGCCTGCTCATGTGCCCCTGCGAGGAGGTGGCCGTGCCCCTGCCCCCGCGCGGGCGGCAGCCGGACACCGATCCCGCGGTGCTCGAGGGCCTCTTCGCCAGCCTGCGCGAGCTGGCGCCGGACCTGGCAGAGCGCCCCATCACCCGCTACTGGACCGGCCTGCGCACCTTCGCCCCGGACCGCCGCTTCGTCCTCGGCTGGGATCCCTGGAACCCCCGCCTCTTCTGGTCCGCGGGCCTCGGCGGCCACGGCATGACCAGCGGCCTCGCCGTGGGAGCGCTCGCCGCCGGCTGCTACCTGCGGAAGACCACCGCCGGGCCGCTGGATCCCGCCAGGTTCAAGGACTGACGAACAAGAACAAGGATCATCACCAAGACACCAAGGCACCAAGAAAGACAAAGACCAGTTTCTTTTGCAGCTCTTGGTGTCTTGGTGCCTTGGTGGTTTGCTTTTTCTTTCTCGACTCCTCATCTCCAGGGATCGATCCATGACCACGCTGCGCGTCGCCCTCATCCAGCAGGACACGGTCTGGCAGGACCCGGCGGCGAACCTGGCCCGGGCCCGCGGGTTCGTGGAGGCGGCGGCCCGGGCGGGCGCGCGGGTGGCGGTGTTCCCGGAGCTGTTCACCCTGGGCTTCACCATGGCCCCCGAGCCCTTCGCCGAGCCCCTGCCCGGCCCCACCACGGAGGCCGTGGCTGCGCTCTCCCGCGAGTTCGGGCTCTACCTGGTGGGCTCGGTCGTGGAGGCCCACGTGCCTCATCCGCGCAACGCGGCCTTCGTCACGGCGCCCGACGGCTCGCTGATTGCCGCCTACCGGAAGATCCATCCCTTCTCCTACGGCGAGGAACACGAACACTACAGCGGCGGCGAGGACTGCCCCCTGTTCGCGTTGGACGGGATCCCCTGCGGCCTGCAGATCTGCTACGACCTGCGCTTCCCCGAGCCCTTCCGCGCCCTTGCTGCGAAGGGCGCCGAGGTGGTCTTCATCCCCGCCAACTGGCCCCTGCGCCGCATCGCCGCCTGGTCCACCCTCCTCGCCGCCCGCGCCATCGAGAACCAGATGGCCGTCTGCGGGGTCAACCGCGTGGGCCGCGACGGCGCCGGCCTCGACTACCCCGGCGCTTCGGCTCTGCACGACGCCTTCGGAGAAGTGATCGTGAAGGGAGATGCCACCGAGGGGCTGGTGATCGGGGACATCGACCTGACAGCGCTGAGGGCCTGGCGCGAGCGGTTCCCGGCGCTCAAGGACCGGAGGCCAGAGATTTATTCAGCACTAAAAAGCAAAATCAGCCACAGATGAACACGGATAAAGGCTGATAAACGCCAATTTGGGGACTACGAATGAAGCTAACCGGCCGCACCTACACCAAAGCGCCGAGCGGAGCCGAGATAGCGAAATGATGAGAGAGCTGAAGGCAATGCAGGCGGGGTCCGAGTTGAGCGGAAGGTTAGGGCGATCGCGGTAAGAGTTTCGCAATAAGGGCAACCAAAGCCGCGATACCAATCAAGCCAGAAATCCATGAATGGATTGGAAGCAGGTCAGAGTAGGTGTTCCCGTTTACTGGATTGCTAACAACCCAGAGAACCTTGTCCTTCTTGAAAACGCACAGGTACCAATATCCGAGGCAGAGAACGGAGACGATCAACAGGAGGAGTATCTTCGCCATTCGAGAGGCCTAACTTTCTATTAGACGAGGTAGCGAGATTTAACCCAGGCTACCACCTTCGCACCCGCCCGCTTCATCCGTGTGCATCCGTGTGCATCCGTGTTTATCCGTGGCTAATTGCCTTCACTTCGACGGATTCGCCGGCGCATCCCGCTTGTACCACGACGCCTGCCCATACACGGGCTTCACCTTCTGTTCCAGCGCCTCCAGCTGGGCCGCGTTCAGGGGCAGGAACTCTCCCGCGATGCGGATGTTCTCTTCGAGCTGGGCCACGTTGTCCACGCCGATGATGACGGTGCTCACGGGGTGGCTCAGGGTGTAGCGCATGGCCTCCTTCATGGTGAGGGTGCCGGGGCGGTCGTGCTTCGCGGTGCCGCGCTGCTTGTCGGGGGGCGGCGGCGGGACGCCTTCGAGGATGCGGCCCCGGGCGGGGATCTTCATGCCGATGATGCCCATCTCCTTCTCCACGGCCAGGGGCAGCAGGGTCTTCTTGAAGGGCAGGTGCCAGGTGTCGGCGGCGTTGAAGGCCATGAGCACCGTGTCGAAGGGGAAGCGGCGGATGGCCTCGGCCAGCACGTCGGGATCCGTGTGGCCGCTGAGGCCCAGGAAGCGCACCAGCTTCTGGTCGCGCGCCCTCTGGAAGGCCTCCAGGGCGCCGCCCTTGGCGCAGACGCGCTCCACATCGTCCATGGTGCTCATGGCGTGCAGCTGCCAGAGGTCCACGTGGTCGGTCTGGAGCAGCTTCAGCGAGGTCTCGAGAATGCGCAGGGAGCCGTCCGCCGTGCGGTCGTGGGTCTTGGTGGCCAGGAAGGCCTCGCGGCGGCGGCGCTTCATCACCTGGCCGAAGTACTGCTCGCTCCAGCGGGCGTCGCCGCCGTACCGTGCCGAGGTGTCCAGGTAGTTCACGCCGAGATCGAGGGCCCGCTCGATGAGCGGGATGGCCACCTTCTCGTTGTTCGCCTTCTCGATGGCGGCCTGGCCCCCCAGGCTGAAGATCCCCACGTGATGCCCCGCGCGCCCCAGGTTGCGGGTGGGCATGGCCGCGGCGGTGGCCGGGTTGAAGGGCGCCTTCGGGGCGGGGTGCAGCGCGGCGGGCTCCGTGTCCACAGCCCCCAGCCGCGTGGCGATCAGTCCCGCCGTGGCGGCGGCGCCGAGCTTGAAGAGGTCGCGTCGGGTGGTTCCCTGCTCGGACATGGCGTCCTCCGTGGGATTCAGGATCTCGTCATCATTATCGCCCCAGGAAGGCCTCCTGGTGCGCGAGCGCTTCCTCCACCGTGCGGTAGGTCCGCACCTGGAAGCCGGGCTGGCGGATGCCCGTGAGCATCTTGCTGACGCGGACGCCCTCCCGCGCCAGGCACAGCACGGGCTTGCCGCGCTCCAGGGCGTAGGCGAGCTCGAAGCCCACGCCGTGGGAGGGGGTGCTCACCTCCGCGATGACCGCGTCGCTGGCGCGGAGCCAGGCCGTGTCCCGCTCGTACACCGCCTCCGGCGACAGGCCGCCGTCCGCCGCCATGGCGGAGGCATCGGCCAAGTGCGCCGTCAGCACGCAGTGGCCGAGGGCCTGGAGGCGGGAGATCAGCGCGGCGACCACGGGCTGGTCCCCGCGTCCGCCTGTGAGGGAGCAGGAGAAGTAGAGGTCCATGCCTACTTCCCGGTCAGCTCGGCCACGAGGTGCCTGGCGTCCATGACCTTGCGCAGGGCCTCGAGGATGGCGCGGGCATCGGTGGCCACGGCGCGCTTGGTGTCCGCGTCGTAGACGTAGTAGCCGCCCTGCCCTTCGAACACGCTGTCGAAGTTGATGCCCACGAACTCGCCCTGCACGTTCACCACGGGACTGCCGCTGTTCCCGCCCACGGTGTCGCAGGCGTAGATGAAGTTGAAGGGGGTGGCCAGGTCCAGCTTCGCCTGCCGCTTGAGCCAGCGCTCGGGCAGGGTCCAGGCCCCATGCTCCGCGGCGGCGGCGTTGCCACCCCAGCCCAGGTGCCGGTCGTACATGCCCATGAAGGTGGTGAAGGGCTGGGCCAGGGTGCCCGTGCCGTTGGCGTAGGTGGCCACCGGGCCGTAGCCCAGCCGCAGCGTGAAGGTGGCGTCCGGATAGACGGCCCGGCCGAAGGCCTTGAAGCGGGCCTCGGCGATGCGGCCGCCGTGCTCATTGAAGACGCCGGTGACCTCGGCCTCCACCCGCTTGTGGACGGCGCGGCCGAAGGGATCGATCTTCTTCGCCAGGAGGATCATCGGGTCCGTGCTGGCCTCGAGGGCGGCCTTGCCTCCCTCCGCCAGCTGCTTCCGCACGGCGGGATCGTCCAGCTTCGTGCCTTCCACCGCGGCCTTGGCCACGGCTTCCGGCGACTGGTCCCCCAGCAGGGCCTTCACAAAGGGATGGTCCGCGCCCAGCTCGTCCTTGGCCTCCTGCAGGCCCGCCGCCAGCAGGGCGGTGTCGATGGGCTTCTGCACGGGCCGCGGGGACAGGAGCTGCGCCCGGGTGGCCTTGAGGTTGCCTTCGCTGAACTCAGTGAGCCGCTCGGCCGAGGGCCTGGCCGTCTCGTCCGCGAGCCGCACCAGGGTGAGGGCGTGGCGGAGGGAGGCCACGCGCCCGACCAGGGTTCCACGCCCGGAGTCGATGTAGGTGGCTTCCTTCAGCAGGGCCTTCTGGCGTTCCACGGCCTCGGCCACGCGATTCCAGCTCTCGCCCACGCGGGCCTGCAGGGCGGGATCCTTCGCCACGGCGGCCTTCAAGGCGGCCTCGGCGGTCTCCACCTTCTTCAGGTTCTCCGCCTTGGCCAGGCCCAGCAGCTGGCCGCTGAGCCGCTTGTGGCCGTTCTCGATGCCGTAGATGGCCTCGGCCGCCAGGCGGCGCGATTCGGGCGAGGTGGCCGAGAGCGCCTGCAGCGCCTGCTTCTGGCGCTCCAGGGTGCGGAGCTGGAAGGGGATGCCGAAGTCCCGGGCGTAGGCCATCTGGGCATGCGTCTGCTGGCGGAATGTGCTGAAGGGATGCCCGGAGATGAAGGTCAGCTCGCCCATGGCCACGCCCTTCGCGCTGAAGGGCAGGATGGCCTCGGGCTGGTAGGGCTTCC